>JACRBL010000046.1 GCA_016234485.1 Chloroflexota bacterium | reverse complement strand
CGGTGATGGTCAACGCGGCCTGGTTGGCTTTGCTAATGGTGACCGCGAAGGAGGCGCTGGTGGTGGAGTTGTAATCGTTATCCGCGGCTTTGGTGGCGGTGATGTCGCAAGTGCCAGTGCCGGAGAGAACGTGGAGTTTACCGGCTACGATGGAACAAGCGGTGGAAGCGCCCGCATCGAAGGTCACTGCGCCAGAGCCGGAGCCGCCGGAGGTGGTGATGGTGGCGTCCGCATCGCCGAAAGTCATTGATGCAGGGCCGGTGATGGTCAACGCGGCCTGGTTGGCTTTGCTAATGGTGACCGCGAAGGAGGCGCTGGTGGTGGAGTTGTAATCGTTATCCGCGGCTTTGGTGGCGGTGATATCGCAAGTACCGGTTCCGGAGAGAACATGCAGGTTGCCGGCCACGATGGAGCAGGCCGTGGACGCGCCCGCATCGAAAGTCACCGCGCCTGTGCCGGAGCCGCCGGAAGTCGTGATGGTCGCGTCAGCATCGCCGAAGGCCATGGAGGCAGGGCCGGTGATGGTCAGCGTGGCCTGATTGGCTTTGTTGATCGTCACGGCGAAGGAGGCGCTGGTCACCGGGTTGTAGTCATTATCGCCAGCCATTGTGGCGGTGATGTCACAGGTGCCGGTACCAGAAACCACATGCAGTTTGCCAGCTACGATCGAACAGGCGGTGGAAGCGCCTGCGTCGAAGGTCACCGCGCCGCCAGTGGTGCCGCCCGAATAGGAAATGGTGGCATCAGCATCGCCGAAAGTCATGGAGGCGGGAGCGGTGATGGTCAACGCGGCCTGGTTGGCTTTGTTGATTGTTACGGCAAAGGACGCGCTTGTGATGGAGTTGTAGTTGCTGTCCGCGGCTTTGGTGGCTGTAATATCGCAAGTACCAGTTCCGGAGAGAACGTGCAGGTTGCCAGCCACAATCGAACAAGCGGTGGAAGCGCCCGCATCGAAGGTCACTGCGCCAGAGCCGGAGCCGCCAGAAGTTGTGATGGTCGCGTCGGCATCGCCGAAGGTCATGGAGGCGGGACCAGTGATGGTCAGCGTGGCCTGGTTGGCTTTGTTGATGGTGAAAGGCGTCGCGCTGGAAGAAGCCGCGCTATAGTACCCGTCCGCCGCCACGGTTGCAGTCACGGCGTAGGTTCCCGCATTCGTGGGCTTGGTGGAGCTCGGCCCGTAGATCGTTCCGCCGGTTCCTGCATAACTGTAGGTGACCGCGCCAGATGAGCCGGTCACGGTGGATGTGTCCGGTCCTTGCGGCGCGCCGTTGTAATTGAACGAGGTCGTGCCGGTGACCGTCACGGTGGACGCGCCGCGCGTATCCGTTCCCACGGTCAGATAACCGGTTGTATTGGCAAAATAGGTGGGATTGGCATACGCCGGCGGACTGGCAACTGCATAACCCCATGTACCGGGAGCCGTGCCCAACGCGCCCAGCGTGAGAGATCCCACGGAAAGATTCAATCCATTGCCCACGCTGGCCGTGGCGGGACTGGTGATGGTCAGGTTGCCAGCGACAGAAGTACCGGCGGGTCCCATGGACTTCGCGCCGGAGCCGCTAAAGATCAGGTTGTTGAACGCAGTGGCAGAAGAGCCGCCGATGGTTTGCGCGCCCGGCCCGTTGAAGGTGACCGTGCCAGTTCCCGCGGTGAACGTGCCGCCGTTTCTCGTCCAGTTCCCGCTGACGTTGAGATTGCCGCCTGCCGGGGCAGTGAACGTCCCGCCATTCAGAGTTGCGTTATTGAAACTGGAAGTACTTGCCGGGGCAAAGGCTCCGAGAGTCAACAGGAAGTTGTTGGTCACAGTCCAAACACGCCCTGGGCTCAGGGTTCCACCCGACTTGTTGACGGTCATGTTATAAAATTGCGGAACAAACGCGGTAGTAGGTTGCGACTGAGCGCCGCCGCCATTAAACGTGACTGTGCTGGTTTGCGCGTTGAATGTACCGGCCGTTCCATGGGTCCAGTTGCCGACGATGCGAATATCGCAAGAGCCTGCGTTGATGGTTTGACTGCTGGTGGTTAGGTTGTTGAATTGTATGGCGCCAGCCCCCGCGCAGGCGTGTGTGCCGCCGCCGGTAAATGTGGTTGTCGCGGCCGTCTGGGTAAATGTCCCATCCACCGTCCAGTTGCCGCCAATGTTGACGCTATTCGCTGTGCTAAATGTTGTGACGGAGCCAACCGTGAGATTGGCATTGATATTCATGACGCCGCCGGCTGTTTTGATGCCGCTTCCACCCGTGGAGAGGTTGCTATAAGTAGGCACTGTGTTGATTGTTTGCGCGCCGGCGCCGTTGTAATTGACAGTGTTTCCAGCGGCAGTTACGGTAAGCGTAGTAATGGTGGGCGGGGTGAGGTCGCTAATGTTTAGCGTGCTGGTGGAAGTAGCGTTATTGAACGAGGTGATCGTGCCTGAATTGGTCAGGTTAACGGTACCGTTAGCATTGTTGGTGATGCCTGTGATTGCTCCGGTAGTGTTGAGATTAACCGTCCCAGTGTTGGTAAAGTTCGCGAGAGCGGTGGAACTGATGGACGCTCCACTCATGTTTACAATGCCCGCGTTGGCGAGTGTTGTAATTGAAGAAGCGCCGCCAGTGAGGTTGAGCGTGCCGGTGGAAGAATTCGTCAACGTGCCTGTGCCGGAAAGCGCTGTTGCCACGGTGAGTGTGCCATTATTGGTAAACGCAACTCCGCTGATCGTGGCAACGGTTGGGAAGGTAAAGGTGTTTCCCGACCCGAGGATCAGCGTACCCGCCTCGCCATTGCCATTGTCCATGAGCAGTTGGGCCGCGCTCACATTGCCGGCGAAGGTAACCGTACCAGCAGTTTTGCGCCAGTCTATATCGCCGGTTGTTGAAAAAGCGGCGACTGTGAATGGGCCGGCATCCGCTCCGTAAAACCTGACTTCGGCGGAACCTAATGCCAGTGTGCCGGTATTCGTCACATTCCCTGCGAAATAAATTCTACCGTTTCCAGTGAATGTGACTGTGCCGCTATTCGTAAAGTCGCCTGTTGTTTGTTGCGTGAGGCGACCAGAACTTGCAGTAATCGTACCAGCGTTACTGATGGGGCCGTTTACATTTAGAGTTTGGGTTCCGAGGGTAAGCGTAGCCCCGGAATTGACCGTCAAGCCAGCAATGGTTGCGCCGCCTCCGCCAAGCGTTGGCTGGTTTGGGACTCCGCTGGGAATCGTGATCGTATCAATATTGGCAGGCACGCCGCCCCCTCCCGAGCAACCTGTCCAGTTGGCGCCGGTAGCCCAGGCTGTGCTGGAACTGCCGTCCCATGAACAAGCCGCCGCGTGCGCGGGTTGAACAGGTAAGACCGCCAACGCGAGCATAACAATCATGATCGCGAAGACAACTTGTTTCGTAAGAGTTGATGTTTTCATTTTTTTCTCCTCGGGAAGTTCATTTGGAAATAATACAGTTTCTTGCCCCCCGCTGTTATTTATCGGGCAGGAGTCCTTTCGTCGTTACTTGCAAGACGGACGCCGCTTTGCGAAGATTGCTCAGGTACATATCGTTATCGGTGAAATTATCGAAATCCTCATAATCCCCCCGCCAGATTTTGCTCGCGGTTGGTTCACTACATCCCAGTTTTCGCATTTCCCCGAGAAACTCGTAGTATGTCATGTTGATTTTTTCAGCCAGATCCTGGACTCTGCTTTTCATGGGACTCCTATTTTGGAAACTAATTTATTTTCTATATGGTTTTCAAGTCCCACTGTCTAAAACCAGATACTAAATGGATTTCATAAGCCGATTTTACCACCTTACTAATTTGATAGGTTTCAAAATTGCAAGGAATTTTTGTAATAAAAAATAATATGCAAATTGGGTTGCTTGACCTAAGTCACTAAGAACCTATCCGAATATCGGAATGCGGACTTAAGTCCGCATTCCGGGGGGGTTCGGATAGGTTCTAAAGAGGATGCAAATTCTCGAATGAGGGTTGCCCTCAACTCGCCTACCTTCTGAATCCCATCCACACCTCCAGCGCGGGTTTGGGCGTTCCGTCCATTTCGCGCAGGCCGAGCGAGGCGAACAGGCTGAGGGTGGTGATGTCGTCCACAGAGACGCCTTGTTGCTCCATCATTTCGATGTAAGACTCCATGTCAATGTCGTTGAGGAGCAGGTACACCCAAAAGGCCAGGCGCGATCCCATCTGGTTGTGGATGGCGTTCAGATACGCTACTTGATCTGCAGGCGTGGCGTGGATCGTGGAAACGTCGCGGGAGGTCCATCCGCCCTCGGCCACCGCGACCGGCTTATCGGTCCGATCGAGGAGGCGGGAGTAGTAGTCGGCGGGGATGTCCGCGCCCGAGGGGAAGATAAAGTACGGGTATGAGGAGATCACCCACAAGTCCAGATGCGGCTCGTAGGCCTCCACCTGCTCCCAGTTCACGGTCAACGGCGGGCCGTGTCCCTCCTCGGGTTGCGGCCACATGTTGTTCAGATCGTCCCATTGAAAGGTGACGAAGACCTGCGTGTTCGGCGCCTCGGCTTTCACCTGCGCGTATACCTCGTGATACAGGCTGACGAAATTCGCGGCGTCGTTGGGGTAGGCGTCCATGTAGGTGTTGATCTCGGATGCCAGCCCAAGATAGCGGGGATGGAACGTGCGCACGACCCAGAGCGTGTAATTCTTAAACGCCGCGCGGACTTGCGGATTGGCGAACGACGCCTCCCAGCCGACGGGCAAGCCCTTGAACTCTCGTCGATTCAGACCGTTGAGCGCGTCCACCACGTAGATGGAGCCGAGGCCGTTTTGGGTTGCCAACGTCTGCTGGTTGATGATGTCCGTCCGCGCCCGACTCTCGCCGGCGACGCTGTTCACAAAATCCAGCCAGGGGACATTGTGTTGAAAGAGAACGAAATCCGCCAGTTGGCCGAGGTCTTCGTAATGCTGGAACACGCTCTCGATCGTCACTTGCGGCGGGGAGGGGAAGAAGCCGTAAAGGGTCTTTGCTTCTGGATAGGGCAGGTTGAGATAATCATCCCAGATGGGCAGGGCGCGCTTGGCGCAGGCGTTGCTTTTTTCGAGCCCGGTGTAGGCCCAGAACCTTGCCAGTTCGCGCATTTCGGGCGGAAGGATGGCGAGCAGTTTGTCGAAGTCAATGCCGGTCCAATTGACGACGAAGACGAAATTATGATCGTAGGCTTTTTTGAGCAGGAATTTGATCCACTGCGCCTGATAGGCTTCGCTGAACTTGTACGTTTTTCCGTAGGCGGTGAACGCCCGCGAGGGGACGCCCGACTCGGCGATGGCGATCGGCTTGCCGAACGATAACGCCACGTCGAAGAAATTCTGCGGGATGGGCGCGGGACTGCCGCTGTTGTAGGCCCAACCATAAGGATACGCGCTCAGGCCGACAATATCCGAATAGGGCAGGAGGGTTTTGATTTCCTTCTTTTGCGCGGCGGTGTCCCCGCCGTCCAACCCGTTCATATGATTGACGGAAAAGGTCAGGAAGATGGGCAGGTCGGGATGCGACTTTTTCAACTCGGTGTAAATATAGCGATGCAGGCGTTTGTAGGCCGCCCACTTCTCCGGCGCGTTGACCTGCACGATGTTGGCTTCGATTCCGATGGCGAGATAATCGGGATGAAAATAATTGACGGCGCGGCGCACGTAATTCAGGTAGGCCTTCTTCACCTGCGCGTTATCGAATGCGTAGGCGTTCCACGGCGCGGGCAAGGGTTCGTTGTTGGTCTTTTTCCAATATTCGGCCAGCCCATTGCGATTGGTGTTGATCGGCGTGAGGGCCAGATAAATTTGATGCGCGGCAGGGACGGCCTCGCGCGTGTTCTTCCATTCGTTCATCACCGCGCTGGGGAGCGGGACGCCGTTTAGCGCTTCGTTCCACGGGATGCCGCCATCGAGGTGGATGGCGGTCAGGTCGCCGTGATCGGCGAGGAAGGCGTTCATGCGTGCGACGCCTTGCGCGGTGGCTTCGGGCGGCCAGCGCGTGAATCCCATCAGGAAGGGACGCGACTGAATCGTGAGCGGAGGAGGCGCGGCAGGCGTGGGGCAGGAAACGGCTGGGAGGGTCGCGCCCGCGCAGGTCAGGATGAGAAGCGGGATCAACATCAGGGCAATGATGGTGTTACGTTTTTTCGTCATGGGGGTCTGTCCTATGAAGATGGTGTCAATAGGCAATACAGAAGTATATGGAAAAAGTTGCAAAACCAAGACTTCCGAAGTCTCGGAGACTTCGGAAGTCTGTCTTGGGGCTACCCCTCCAGCGTTTGAATATATTTTCGAAAATCGTCTGGAAGATAACGGGTTTGGATGTATTTCGTGATCAATCGTTTGTACTCTTCCGAAGAGCCAAAATTTTGCTCGATGAAGTCACGATGAACAAGAGAGCCTTTGCGTAACCCCATCCATTCGAGATAGTTGGAATATTCCCAATTTTCAGGCAGGGACACCAGCCCATCTTTTACAGGGTTGCCATGAATATAAACGCACAGGTTCAGCAGATGCTCATAACTTTGAATTGGTTTGGCTTGAAACTGACCCTGAAATAATGCGCCTACGCGGTCAAAGCGTTTGTTGATGGCTTTGGTGTAGGATATGCCGAACTTTTGCATGGCAAGAGAGACTTGTTTGGAGGATGTCAAGACTTCGGAAGTCTCGGAGACTTCCGAAGTCTGGCTGGCTGAGACCTCGGAGTTCTTTAAGAACTCCGAGGTCTTAGCGCCTTGGCGCACCCTTCCCAAAACATGGTAATGCGTTGGCATTAACGTGTAGACCAGCACATCCATATATGGGACGAGATATTTTTGTACGCCTTTCAGGAAGTACAAATAGTTATCGCGCTCGAAGAATACCACCTGGCGATTGTTGCCGCGATTATAGAAGTGATAATACTGATCAGGGAGAAAGGGAATGATTCGGCGGGGCATGGGTTCTCCGTGGGGGGTAGGGGGAAGACTTCCGAAGTCTCTGAGACTTCGGAAGTCTGAAAAACTACACGATGGGATCCTCGAGATGCGCTTCGTTCCACATTTCCTCGAGCTCGGCGCTGGTTTTGCCGATGTTCTCGTTGTTGGTGATCTTGCCCGCGAAGCCGTCTATGGAGTTGATCGCCGAAAGGATGCGCTTATCCACCCGCACGTTGACGTCGAACGAGCCGTCGAGGTTGATGCTGGGGGTGAAGATGGCCACGCCCGTGTGGACGGGGCGTCCCTCGCGCAGCAGGCCGATCAGCGTTTCCACTTCGCTTTCCTGCACGTTTTTGACCACGCCCGAGGAGAGGGTGGTGCGCTGGGTGATCAGTTCCATGAAGCGCGCGATGTCGGCGGCCTCGATCAGGTCAATGCGAGGGCCATAGGTTGCGATTGCTTGAATTTTCTTTGCCATTTTGTTCTCCTAGAGATCGAAGTTCCCCAGACAACCAGGGAGAGGGGGGATGGATTGGGTGATTTGCCAGCCTGCCGTTCGCAAAAGCTAACCTGGCTTTTTGAAAAGCTAACCTAGGTTTTTGAAAAGCTAGCCTAGCAATTTGAAAAGCTAACCTAGGTTTTTCCAGCGCCAGCCTGCGAAGCGGATTTGGCTTCAAGCGATTTCGTGTAGTTTTAGTTTGGGGTGTTTTTCGTGCGTTTCGTAGTGTCCTCCTGTTTCTACTGGTATCTGGTTGTCCCCGGGTCCCGCCCGTTGAGGGCAGTATAGCAGAAGGAGGAAATGAGGGAAATGACAATTTTGTTAGGTGAGGGGCGCCTCTCAGACTTCCGAAGTCTGGGAGACTTCGGAAGTCTGGGATATCAATGGCCTTATAGCGGCTCTTCGCCATCCACAATATATCTCCCCTGTTCTTGGCTAACTTTGCGCTCGAAGTTTTCAGGCTCTTCCACGCCGCCCAATTGTTCAATTGCTGTTTGGATTTGCTTCAGATATGGTATCCAGTTATCCTTCACTTGTTTGGACGTGTAATGCAGGAAGCGCCAACCGTCCAAGTCGATATCATTCTGACGCCAGGTATCGTAATCAATTTGATTGCGGTCGTCGTAGTGATAGGTATAACCGTCAGTTTCGACTGCCAGCTTCCCGTTCTTACAGAAAACTGCGAAATCAAGATAATAATTTTTCTTCTGTACTACGATCTTCCATTGACGTTCCGCCAGCACTTGAATTGCTTTAAATCCCTTCCACAATAAATCTTCCAATGGACTGCCATCGAATAGATCGTTGATCTGTTCGGCCTGATTAAATTTCTCCTCTGTGGTAGGAATGAAAACCAACCGTCTCGGCCTGTAACTGACGATGGGAACATATCTCATTTTCAGTTCGTGGAGCTGGATGCGATAATACAGTTTCTCGGCCTTGTGCTGGTTCTCCTCATCGTTTGGAAAAAGTATCTTGCGCGGAACGATGTCAATGTCTTTCACATCCCCAAAGTAACGGATTTTATACGCCTCTTCTTTTCCGAATACCTTGCCCTGATAGAAGGCCATTGTCTTGGGCGGCCAGCGTTTATGCGGTGCAGTGTCCACAGGGATGTGATACCAGCCCTCGGTTTTGAGAATATCGAGCGATGAGGTACCGGGGAGGATGGCGACGAGGAGTTTTTTGTTGTTACTTTTCATTGGCATGTTCCAATTTTACCCCCAATACTTCCGACCAATACTCCTCATCAATCGAAGGGACAGTATAGGCTTCCTGCTTTATGCCAACCTGAAATTGAATCAGTAAATCCACCAGTTGTAGGCCGTTGATAAGCGTGATCGGCGTTTTTCCTTCTGCTTGCGCTTCGGCTTTTGCTCCTGGCGCAAAATCGCTCGGCGTAATAATCAAGCCTTGTTCGCCATCGGCAATCCGCAATGACCCGCGCATATTCCGTACAACTTCCGAGCCGACGTTGTTTGTCCAGCGTTTGGCTTGAATGGCAACCTTGGTCGTGCTTAGTGGATTGGTTCTCAGCACGCCGCGCACATCCACGCCTTTATCGTTGCGGTAGGAGGTGGTTTCGGCTTCGTCAAAACCCATCTCTTCGAGTAATGAGCGAATCAATTCCTCAAACTTTTGCGGGTGCATTTTGAGCAAATGTTTACGTAAATCCTGCCTCACTTGCTTTTGGATGGAATCAATTTGTTGTTGGATGCCTTTTGGACTTGCTGTTTGAAGGGCAAAAGTTCCTTTTTCATCCCCGCGCTTGAAGCGGGAATTTTCTTTTAGTGTGTCAGTGTAAAGCAAAGCGCCCATCGTGGCATGTGGGGTTTGCCCAGCCGTTTCGAGAATGCCTTTGTTGAGAGCAAGGTCGGTAAGTTCGCTATAGTGAAGCGGTTTGCCTGCTTCTTTCAGGATTTGATAGGCGGCGTCTTTGAATTGCATAGTTATCTCCAAACCTGAGCAGATGCAGCATCGTAGAAAATTACCGCTAGAGGCTTTCTGGAAGACCTTCTTGCGGCCATTGCTGTGGTTTTCTGCATTATTGCTGAATTTGTTGGCGAATTAGGATCCCCATATATGCTTACTGCTAATGCGCTAAATTTACCTTTTTCAATAGATCGTACAATATGATTATCGCTTTCAGAGAATGATAATCCGTAAGTAAATAAAGTTCCTGGAGTATTGACAAGGCTCCTAAAGCCTTTAGAAAGATAAGCGCTATGTTGAATCTTTGTGTATTTCTGGTCACTATTGCCTTCACTAACAAATAAGGGAAAATAGTTGCGTTCAAGGGCTTCTCGGATCTGTTGAATTAGTGGTTTGCCTACATTGACCCAAGTGTACTTTTGTATTTCCACCCCTGCATCAAATAAATGTAATGCTCCGTGAAGATAATGAACATTCTGCTCATAACCTTTTTCAGGTTCCCATGCAACATAATCTGTTGGACCATTCTCAGGCGTTCGAAAGCCATCATTGCAATTTACTTGTGGCTGAATCTCTGATTGCATTAATGTCCAATATAACAACAAATCATAGTTGACAGTAAATAAATGGTTGAAGTGGGAAAGAAATCTTTTGCAGTGTTCGTATGCGTCTGTTGAAATACCGCCAGGTAAATCAGGATGGTTTCGGGCGATGGTTGCGACTAATACTTCTTTCAAGCCTTCTGCATCGCGACGAAGGCGATTGGCAAGCCTATGAGTAGCATTCGAATATAACTCAATCAATACTGCTGCGTTTCGAAGCGATTGTATAACAAACTCAAAGTCAGTTGTTTGGAGTAAATCAAAAGACCTTCTTGCATTTCTCGATAGGCGACTGAAATCAGCGTTGTTCAAGATGGCATCATATGAAAAAATATCATTTCGTAAAGCCCTGCTGAATCCGTTTCCCATCAATAGATTGATTTTTGTTGGATCACCTACAAGCCGCAGTGCGTCTTCAAAGGAAATTATTTCTGACATTACAACCTCCACTTGTAATTATTCGTTTGAATACATTTCCTGTAACTTCAAATGAAGTTTTTCAATGTTTGGAAAATGAACATTTTCAGATAACTTACTGATGTCTTGTTCGCAAGCAATTTGTATGTCTTTTATCGAGAGATAATTTCCGTAAACTAACAATTCTCGGATCTGATCATCCTCTTGTTGGTATTCTCTGTTATCTGGGTTTGCGCTGGATAACAAAAACTTTTCATAACAAGCTCTAACAATTCTTGCGGAATGGTTCTGGATTTTTTCTATATAGCGCAGAATTTCTTCTATTTTTTTGTCAGCGTCTTTTTGAGTGCTAGAATATATCTTTCCATTTGAATGAGATGCATTGTTTCGCTCTTCAACGATGATGCCAAATTGTCCAATATCTGAATTGTTTAAGCCTATTAGTTTTAGAAATCGAAACACGCTACTTTCTTTAACGCGCCACAATAGAAAGGGAGTTGATGCGCTCATTAGTTCATTTTCCATTTTCTTGTCAAAACCTATCATGGCTTTTTCGAAATCATCTTTGCTGTTTTCTTTTATTTGCCATATTTCAAAGTATACAAAACTCATGAAAAGCATATGGTATGCGAGAAATGCAAAAGGATATTTCTTTGCCTCGTAATTTGTCGTAAATGTTTCCCAAAGAAAAGTTATATATTCCTGCTCCGACTGATTGCGAAAGGAAATTGGCAAATAATCAAAGATGGTCTGTGCGTCTTCAATCATCTTCTACTCCTCCCACACTCTCTCTATCACCTTCTTGACCTTCTCCTCATAAACCCGAATCAACTCACGATTCCCTTCCACAATAGACCGCTCGCGCTCGATGCGGGCGACGATTTCGCGCTGAATTTCCAGTGGTGGCACACTAACCATAATGCGATGTGCATTTTTGCGATCTAGCGATGGTACAGCAGCGACATTGGCCCCTAAAGATTTTAGGTCAATCGATTCAAGTAGTAACTTGATAAACATCCTGTCGTGACCATTAAACTCTTTGACAAAGAGCGACGTGTTATGAGGCCAATAGTATTCGCTATTGATGAAATGAACCTTTCCAATCGTTCCACTTCTTCCAGTTACCACACCAGGTCCTTTTTCTTTGGGAACATTGTGATAACCAATTATTCCATTTGAACCGACGATAGGCACATTACCTTTAACCCAATTTTGTTTTGGTAAATCATAGCCACGCTGAAGGGTGATAACTTCTCCAAGTGGTATTTCAGTCCAGAGTGGGTCAATATCAAAATTTGGCTTCCACCCCTCGACAACCTGACGTGCGCCGTCGATGATGCGCTGGTGGGCGGCGATTTCGTCCACGATTTGACGCTGGGTTTCGAGTGGCGGCAGGGGGATTTCAATGGAGCGAAGTTTTTCTTGGTTTAACTTTGGAACAGTTACGCCAGTAATGTATAGGCGTAAATCCATTTCAACAAGTATGCCCACTAAATACTCATCCAAAATCAGGTTTCGTTTTGGACGCAAAACATGAGCGTGATTGTTTACCCAATATTTCCCTTTGGCAATGAATGCTGTTTTGTCGCCTTTATCCCATTTAGCTCCATCTTCGCCAACAAGGACTAACTTTTCATCGAACAAATATCCTTCAACATAATCAAGGATACCTGTTGCACCGTAGTAAGGATATTCGCCTTTTTTTCTTTCAGACTCTCGAATAGGAACTCTTTTACTGTCAAGAATCTCACATAACTCACCAAGAGAAACCATTGGGTAAGTTTGTTTTCCAACTCGTTTTACTTCACGATGACGGTCAGCGCTCAAGTTGTAATCTTCGTTCTCTGCCAATCTGGAGGTAGAAACCAGAAGCGCTGAGGCAATTGTCGGTGAGAAAGAAGCGGGGTTTCCATCTAGCACGGCTTTTTGCCAGGCATGTAAAGTGTTCAGGGCGTCGGGTAGGTCATTGCGGTCAATCGGGCGGCGTTGTGCGCCCAGGTCAAAGCCATCGGCTTCCACCTTCACAAACAAAATCTGGTCAGTCTTCTTGGCAAGGGCTTTATCCAAAAACAGAATCGAAGTCTTCACGCCCGCGTAGGGATTGAACACGCCCGCAGGCAGAGAGACCACCGCCCACAGGAAATTATGCTCGATCAGATATTTGCGTAATTGCTTGTACGCCCCCGCCGATTGAAAGATAATCCCTTCGGGCACGATGATGGCGGCGCGTCCGTTTGGCGTGAGATGCTCCGCCATGTAATCCACGAACAGCACTTCACTGCGGTTCGATTGCACTGAGAAGCGTTTGTGGGGTTTGATGCCGCCCTTTGGCGACATGAACGGCGGATTGGCAAGGATCACATTGAAGTAGCGATCCCAGTTGTCTTCACTGGTGAGGGTGTCGTATTCCTGGATGTTCGGTTTAACAAAGCCGTGCAAATACATGTTGACGAGCGAGAGCCGCACCATATCGGGCGAGATGTCGTAGCCTGTGAAGTTATTGTAGATGGCTTGCTTTTCCTGCGCGGTAAGACCCTCACCCTTCCCTTCCCCAAATCCGACAGAAACACCGTCGGATTTGGGGGAGGTGGCAAAGCCGGAGGGGGTATTAACAATATGCTTGTAGGCCGAGATAAGAAAGCCCGCCGTACCGCAGGCAGGATCGAGAATCGTTTCGGTCTTTTTCGGATCGAGAACCCGCACCATGAAATCAATGATATGACGCGGCGTGCGAAACTGTCCCGCGTCTCCCTGCGACCCGAGAACGGACAGCAGATATTCGAAGGCGTCTCCCAACTTTTCGGAGTGATCGTAGCTGAACTCGTTGATGGTCTTGAGGAAGAGTTTCAGCGTTTCGGGGTCGCGGTAGGGCAGGAAGGCGTTCTTGAAGATATTCCGAAAGAGTTCAGGCAGGTTGTCGTTCTGGCTCATGCGTGTGATGGCTTCGCCGTATAGATTCAACATCTCGATGCCGCCCATACGCGGGTTGAAGATTTCACTCCAGCCATATTTCTTGAACTCACCCTTGAAGAAACTGGCCTTGCCGCCCATCTCGATGGATTGTTTGTCCATGTCATCCATGAACTTATAGACCAGCGCAATGGTGATCTGCTCCACCTGGCTTTTGGGGTCGGGCACTTTGCCCACGAGAATATCGCGGGCGGTGTCTATGCGGCGTCGGGTTTCGGAATTTAACAAGGTATCTCCTGCTATCTCCCCTTCCCTTTTAGGGAAGGGGATGTCCCGAAGGGACAGGGGTTAGGTAAATTATTCCAGCCAACTGCGCCCAATCTCTTTTGCCTGCTGGATAAAAAACCGCTTCACGGCCTCCCAGTCAACGGGGCGCAGGATGGTTGGGTCTGCATCCTGTTCGGCCAGTTCAAAATACGTCAGGCGTTTGACGGTCTGCGCTTCAAAATCGCGGATGGAAGGATATTTTTGCAGGGCAAGATCCAGCGCCTGGCGCAAGGTTATTTTCTGGCAAATGAAATATAGGTCGTAAAAATCCTTGCGGGCGGCGCGTGAAAGCAGGGCGTCCAGTTTCATCAAGGCAATGTCTTCGATGGATGCCAGCCGCGCTCCCTGGGCTTCGACGAGCGGCGCGACCAGCGGATAACCGTATCCATAAAAACCAACGCGCACGTTCCGCGCCAGATATACCAGGTTTCCCCAGGCCGAATCGGCCAGCGTGGAGTCGAACGCCGTCAGCGCTCTTTCCAGCGCGGGACGGATGGAGGGGATGTCTTCGGTGGGGGAGAAGAAGTCCAGGTCAACCGAAAGGCGATGACCGAGTTGCAAAGAGAGAGCCGTCCCGCCCGCCAGGTAGAACTTGGCTCCCATCTCTGTGCGCGCAAACTCGGTCAGAATGGCGCGCATGTCGGCGCTGATGGCGTTCCAAAACAACTCGCTCATTCTTGAATCTCTAGCACGATCTTCCAGAAGTCAATGTGCGGGTGCGGAAGCCTGTCCCTGCCGAAGCGTTTTATCCAATCGGCAATTTGCGCGCGTGGATATTCTGCAAAAAGCCAGCGAATTTCTGCGCGACTGCCGTAAACGAGGGAGCGTTCAATCAGCAGGGACGCGTTGGCCTGCGGGCTAAGCGCGGCAAAGTTGTATTCTTGCAGAAAGGGCGCAAGGCTGGAGGGAATGGGTGTGGTCATGTTATGCAAACTGATTGAACGAAACGTAATCTTTAATATACTCGATAATCTTGTTGCGCAACTCTATCGTCAATTTCCGCAGGAATTCGCCGCCCGCGTGACTGCCGAGGATGTAGGCGAAATTGCCTTCGTCCACGTTTTGGCGGAATTCGGGGTCGAGCACATAGGTTTTGAAGAAGTTTCTGGCAGGCGTGAATTGCTTTTCATCGGGCATGAACCGGCTGTCGAACTTCTCGAATTCTTCGTCAAGCAATTCGTCTTTCGTCTTGAAATAGGGCTTCAAGCCGAAGATCACTTCCACGATCTCACGCAAGGATACGCGGCGGTCGGTGTTGAGGGTCTTGCGCAACTTCTCCAGATTGAAAAACTCTTCGGGTTTATCGAAGATGTTTTCCTCGATATGGCGGATGACGGCCTCCATATCGCCTGCTTCGGCTTTTTCTTTGGCGACTGAATCGGCTTTCACCTGCTCCTCGAATTTCTGGAAGTACATGCGATCCACCCGCATCCCTTCTGGACCGACAGCCGCTTCTCGCAAGGTCTTGATGACATCTGGACGCGTACTTTCATAGCCTTCGGTGGTGTAGGTCACGCCGCCAGTGGAAGCGCCGTCCACCGCGCCTGTCCCTGCGCCTTTGCCAATCCGTGGCAGGACAAGGATTTCGTTGTAGTTGAAATCTTTTTCAAAATATTCGCAATTCGCAAAGAAATCGAAGAGTTTGAACTTCTCTTTTTGCTGCGCTTCGACATTCTTCTTCCAAAGCGGGTCGGTGATCTGGTCGGTGAATTCGTGCTTGCGGGTTCCACGTCCCTTGATTTGGATAAAATCGGTGGGCGAGAACACAGGCCGCATCAGCGCCAGGTTGAGAATGTCGGGGCAATCGTAACCCGTCGTCATCATGCCGACCGTCACACACACGCGAGCCTTGCTGGTCTTGTAACTCTCGATGAAGTTTGCCGAGCCAAGCAGGTTATTGTTCGAGAAGTTGATGGCAAATTGCTGGGCGTCGGAAACCCATGATGTGACCTGTACGGCAAAGTCGGATTGATATTTGCCAGGATACATCTTGCCCGCGATTTCATTCAGGAGTTGTGTGATTTTGGAAGCATGTGGCTGGCTGACGCAGAAAACGATGCCCTTGCCAACCTCGTCGCTGATGGGGTCGCGCAATGCGTGTTGCAGAAAGGTCTCGCAAAAGACGCGATTGGTGTCGTCCGAAAAGAAATCCTTCTCGAAATCTTTTTTGACGAAGGTCTCTTCCACTTCTTCGGATTCACCCTCGTCATTTTCTCGCGTGGTCAATACCGCATAGCCTTTATCGGATAGCATTTGGGCGGTGATGTCCGTCCTTGCATCCACAACAACGGGATTGATCAGAAACTTATCCTTGATGCCATCCAGCAAAGAATACCGATACGTGGGAATGCCATTCTCGCATCCGAAGGTTTTGTAGGTGTCGAGCAGTACGCGGCGTTCCCATTCACGCGGGTCGTTTTGATTATTGGGATCGAAGTTCTTGAGATAGTCTTTGGGGGTGGCGGTCAAGCCGAGTTTGTAGCCAATGAAGTATTCAAATACAGCGCGGCTATTCCCGCCGATACTGCGGTGCGCCTCATCGGAAATCACCAAGTCAAAGTCGTCTGGGGCAAACAATCGCTTATAACGATTCTTGGATAAGAACGTTTGAACGGTGGAAACAACGATTTCCGCCTTGCGCCAATCGTCGCGGTTTTCCTTGTAAACGGTCGTTTGGTAGTCGTTCTTAAGTAATGCAACAAAGGCTTTCTTTGCCTGGTTTTCCAATTCGAGACGGTCTACCAAAAATAACACGCGTCGTGCGTTTCCCGTCCGCAGGAATAATTTGATGACAGCCGCCGAGACCAGCGTTTTACCCGTCCCTGTTGCCATTTCAAACAGGAAGCGGTCTTTGCCTTTTCGGGCGGCATCCTGAATGGCTTTGACGGCATTCAACTGATAATTGCGTAACAAGCGCAGGCCGTTATTTTTAATAAATTGATCGCGTGTACTTTCTGATTTCCACGAAGGGTCGTTCTTGTAATCAGGCTTCTGGGTCAGAACAATATAATATGGCTCAACAACTTCCCGAACCAACGCTTGCGGATTGGGCTTGAATTCGGCATATCCCTCGAATGAATCGGGCGAAGGGAATTTGGTAATCGCCGCCGGGTTGCCGCGCAGTGTGTCCCAAAGATAATGCGAGTTGCCATTGGAGAGAATGATAAAACGGCAATGCTGTGATTGCGCGTACCGCCGCGCCTGTTCTTTGCCCGCCAGCGGATGCTTGTCTTCCGATTTGGCTTCCAGCACGACAAGGGGGAAACCTTTTTTATCGAGCAGAAGGAAGTCAATAAAGCCGTTCTTGGTCGCTTCAAAATTTTCCCCAAGCGCGTTGATATGACTCTCCGTAATTTTGACGTTGTTCTCCAGGACAATATTCGCCCTGCCCTCGGCATCGTCAAAAAACTTCCAGTGAGCCTCTTTTAGTAATTCATTGATTTTGATGCGTGCTTTGGCTTCTTTGCTCATGGCTGTTTTGGCGGGATAACCCCGCTCAATTTCCCCAAGTATACCGCCAACTATTAAACACTGCCCACTGATTACCGATCACTGATTACTGGTTAAAAGCAAGGCGCCCCAGGCAGGAGTCGAACCCACAACCTACTGATCCGAAGTCAGGCGCTCTATCCATTGAGCTACTGGGGCGTGGCTCGGATTATACCGCAACCTTTTTCCTTCAATCAAAATCGGATAATTTACCGCGAAGACCGCTAAGAGCGCAAAGATTTAATGCCTTTCTTGGCAACCTTCGCGGTTCAAAAAAGATAATTCATCAAGAAGTAATAAAGGTTTTCTTAGCGATCTTCGTGGGCTTAGCGGTTCAAAAAAGGATTGGCGGGCTTGGCGGTTCAAAAGAATTTCACAAACCATCCTCCAGAGGGGCTTCCCTCTCCTTGCCGAACCCGCCAAACCCACGTAGAATTTACCCATCTCAAGTAGGCGGGATACCATCCCGCCCCACGTAAAGGAAATCACATGAAGGACATCAAAGCGTTCGGCGAAGTGGTGATCGGTAATCTCGAAAAGGTGATGGTGGGCAAGCGCTCCACCGTGGAATTGATCGTGATCGGCCTGCTCTGTCAGGGACACGTGCTGATCGAAGACGTGCCAGGCGTGGGCAAAACAGTCATGGCCCGCAGTCTGGCGCGCTCGCTCGATTGCGTCTTCAGCCGCATCCAGTTCACGCCCGATATGCTTCCCAGCGACGTGACGGGCGTCTCCATTTATAACCAATCGAAGAAGCAGTTCGAATTCCGTCCCGGCCCCATCATGGGACAGATCGTGCTGGCCGACGAGATCAACCGTGCCACGCCCAAGACGCAGGCCGCCCTGCTCGAAGCGATGGAAGAACGCCAGGTGACGGTGGACGGCGTGACGCATCCGCTCGAACGCCCCTTCATGGTGCTCGCCACCCAAAACCCGATCGAATACGAAGGCACCTTCCCGCTCCCCGAAGCCCAACTCGACCGCTTCCTCCTGCGCGTCCGTTTGGGGTATCCGAACATTCAAGATGAAGTCCGCATTCTCGAAGAGCAACAACTTGTGCATCCGCTCGAAACCTTGAAAGCTGTGGTCAAGACGAAAGAGATTCTCGAAGCCGCCGCGGCTGTCCGCAAGACGTACGTCTCGCCGCAGGTGAAACGCTACATCGTGGACATCACGCGTCGCACCCGCGAGACGGAGGACGCGTATCTCGGCGCAAGCCCGCGCGGCTCGCTGGGCCTCTTCCGCTCCGCGCAGGCGCGTGCCGCCTTGCAAGGCCGTGACCACGTGCTACCCGACGACGTCAAAGCGATGGCCGTCTCCGTGTTGGGACATCGCATCATTGTCAGCCCGGCGGCGCGTCTCCGTGACTTGGGGGCGGATCGCATCGTCGAGGAGATCGTGCGCGCCCTCCCCTCGCCCGGCGGTGACTTCTCGGACGGAGTCCGCCCGAATGGTAAGAAGGAAGCGAAATGAGGGCTGGGCGAGTCCTTGTCCTGCTCCTCTTCCTGGTCGGCGTCGTCGGCGTCCTCATCACCGACGAGGCGATCTACCCGCGCCTGCTTTACCTGAGCATTCTCGTCCTGCTGGTCGCGTTCCTGTGGACGCGTCTTGCGCTGGCGGGCATCCGCGTGCATCGTCATGCCCGTTTGCAAAAGGCCAGCGCGGGTGACGTGTTCGAGGAACATTTCGAGATCCGCAACGCCAGCCCCTTCCTTGCGCCGAACATCGAAGTGATCAACGAATCGCGATTGCCCGCCGCCAGCGGCTCGCGCATGCTCACGCGCATCGGCGGGACGCGTTCGGTCACCTACCTGGCGCGTACCTACCTCACGCACCGCGGACGCTACACGCTCGGCCCCACCCTCGTCACTGGCTACGACCCGTTTGGCCTGTTCCGCGCCAGCCGCCGCTTTCCCTCCGAAGAGACGGTGGTCATCCTGCCCGTCATCTACGAGATCGCCTCGTTCCCTGCCGCCCCGGGCATTTTGCCAGGCGGGCAGGCCATCCGCAAAAAGTCGGCGGACGTGACGCCACACGCCTCCAGCGTGCGCGAATATTCTCCAGGCGATCCGCTCAAAAGTATCCACTGGCCCACCACCGCCCGCCGCGGCAAGGTGATGGTGAAAGAGTTCGAGCAAGACCCGCAAGCCGAAGTGTGGATTTTTCTCGACGTGCAGGACGGCGCGCATTACAACCAGCCCTACACGCCGCCCGCGCTCGAAGCCTCGCAACTTTTATATCGCCGCGTGCCGCGCTTCGTGCTTCCGCCGTCCACGCTCGAATATGCCGTTAGCGCGGCGGCCACGCTCTCGCATTATTTCATCAATCAAAAACGCGCCGTCGGGTTGGTGGCCGCGGGTCACATCCCCACCTTCATCTCCGCCGAGCGCAGCGACCGTCAGGAAGCCAAGACGCTCGAAACCCTGGCCTATCTCGAAGACGATGGCCGCCTCTCGCTGGCCGAGTCGGTCACCATGCAGGCGCCGCAACTCAGCGCGGGAAGCACGGCCATTCTCGTCACGGCCAACGTCCGCCCCGAATTGCTCACCGCCACCGAAGACTTGCAACGCCGCGGCCTGCATCCCATTGTGTTGTTGCTCGACCCCGAAACCTTTGGCGGCCCGCCCGGCGCCGACGCCCTCCAAAAGTCTCTGCTCTCGCGCGGCATTCCCATCTGCCGCGTCCGTTGCGGCGACGATCTCACCCAAACCCTCTCGGCCTTTGCGCCTGCTCGAGGAGCCATCTCATGGCAAAGAATTCAATCGCCACAATTGACTTAAATTTTCAGAACAAAACTCACGCCATCGCCTCCTATTTAATTCGGGACCGCGACGCGGTCGTCCTTGTCGAAAGCGGACCTGGCTCGTGTCTCGCGGGACTGGAGGCGGGCCTGCTCGCATCCGGCCTTTCCCTCGCGGACGTGACTCACGTCCTGCTTACGCACATCCACCTCGACCACGCCGGCGCGGCAGGGCGGCTCTCGCGCTACGGCGCGCAGGTCTACGTGCATCCCGTCGGCGCGCCGCATCTGATCAACCCCGAAAAATTGATCGCCTCCGCGGCGCGCATCTATGGCGACAAAATGGATTCACTCTGGGGCGAGTTCCTGCACGTGGAGCAGGACAAACTCCACATTGTCAACGACGGCGAGGAGATTCAGATCGGCAACCTGCGCTTCCTGGCCCTGTCCACGCCTGGACACGCCGAGCATCACCACGCCTACCTCTTCGAAAACGTCTGCTTCAGCGGCGATGTGGGCGGGGTACGCATCCCCGGCTATCCCTACCTGCGCGTCCCCATGCCTCCGCCCGAATTGCACATCGAAAAATGGCGCGCCACGCTCCAACGTCTGCGCGAGCAAAAGTTCGCCCGCATCGCCCCCACGCACTTCGGCCTCTTCGACGATCCCGAATGGCAGTTGCGCGAAGTGGAAAAAGGTCTCGATGCCGCCGAGCGCTGGCTCGAAGTCACCCTGCCCTCCGACCCGCCCGTGGACGAACTGCGCGCCTCCTTCACCGCCTGGATGGAAAACGAAGCCCGCCAGCAAAACCTCAGCGCCGACGTGATCCGCGCCTACGAACTCGCCAATCCCCTCGGTATGAGCGCCGATGGCCTGCAGAGGTATTGGAAGAAGATGAGGATGGCCGGGTGAGGTAACGCAATTTGCCAAATTGCGTTACAAGAATATGGCGCTGGAATGAAATGGGGTAGAATTTAGAAATGAGGTGTCAAATGCAAAGCGTTACCTTACATACACGAGTCGGAAAAGACGGCATTTTGAAAATTGAAACTCCAATCGGCTTTACGGATTCCGAATTGGAGATTGTGCTTGTAGTACATCCTGTGGAAGAGCCACAACCTTTATTGGAATGGCCTGTCAACTTTTTTACGGACGTGGTGGGCTGCTGGGAGGGCGCTCCGCTGGTCCGTGAGCCGCAAGGGACGTATGAGACGCGGAGCGAGTTCAAATGACCTATTTATTGGATGCTAATATTTGTATCGAACTTATGAACGACCGCAGTTCATCCGCCGCGCGCAAACTTGCATCCATTCATCCGCGTGATATTCATATGTGTTCGGTGGTCAAGGCTGAACTTTATCATGGCGCATATAAAAGCGGACGCGACAAAAACTTGGCCTTGGTGCGGACATTTTCTGCCGTTTTTGAAAGCCTGCCTTTCGACGATGCGGCAGCAGAAATTTATGGCAGGTTGCGGACGCATCTTGAAAAGCAGGGAAAACTGATTGGGCCAAATGACTTGTTGATCGCTTCTATTGCTTTGGCAAATAATGCCATCCTCGTAACGCATAATACCGAGGAATTCAAGCGCGTGCCAGAACTGAATATCGAAGATTGGCAGGGATAATCCAGTTCATTAAAACCATCGAGAGTGGGGTAACTCATGGCAAGAGGAACCTTTATGACAAACTTTCAACCCTCCCCCAAAACCCGCGTCAACCGCCTCCCCAAGCGCGGACATTACGACCGCGAGACCATTTACCAGATCCTCGACGAGGCGCTCATCTGTCACGTTGGCTTTGCCGAGGGTGGACAGCCCTTTGTCATCCCGATCAACTTTGCGCGCGTGAACGATACCATTATCCTGCACGGCGCGAAGGCCAGCCGCCTGCTCAAGCACATCGAAGCGGGCAATCCCGTCTGTGTGGAAGCCACCATCGTGGACGGGTTGGTACTGGCGCGCTCGGTCTTCCATTCCTCGGTCAACTACCGTTCGGTCGTCCTCTTCGGGACGGGCCGACTCGTCACCGACGAGGCCGAGAAGATGTCCGCGCTGGAAGCCGTTGTGGATCACCTCATCCCAGGCCGCTGGCAGGAGGCGCGTCTCCCCACGCCGAAAGAGATGAACGCCACCAGCGTGGTCTCCATCCAGATTGACGAGGCCTCCGCCAAAGTCCGCCTCGGCCCTCCTGGAGACGATGAGGAGGATTACGCGCTTCCCATCTGGGCGGGCGTCCTTCCCATCCGCGAGATGCCCCTCGCCCCCGTCCGCGATGAGGTCTTGCCCGCAGAAATTCCCACGCCTGAATATGTGAAGAATTACTCGCGCACCTAAAAACTTTTTTTCTTCTGTCATTGTGAGGAGCGCTAGCGACGAAGCAATCCCATCGCTGATCGACGAGATTGCTTCGCCCTGCGGGCTCGCAATGACGATAACGTGCAAGCGAAAACAGGATTAACCCATGAAACAATACCTCGTCAAACCAGGCTCGAAAATAAACCTCTCCAAAATAGACCCAAACGACACCGGCGATTTCAAGGGCGGCAAAGAGAAGGGCTTGCTCGAAGTGGAAAAACTCAACGCCAAATTGGAGGAGTTGCAGGAACTGCTCTTCGCCGAAGGCAAACACAAAATTCTGATCGTCCTCCAGGCCATGGATACGGGCGGCAAAGACGGGGTCATCCGCCGCGTCTTCGATGGCGTCAATCCGCAGGGCGTGCGCGTGGCCGCGTTCAAAGTCCCCACCGAGGAGGAACTCGCTCACGATTACCTCTGGCGCGTCCACAAGGTTGTGCCAGGCAAGGGCGAGATCGTCATCTTCAACCGCAGTCACTACGAAGACGTCCTCGTCGTGCGCGTCCACAACATCGTCCCGCGCGCAACGTGGAAACAGCGCTACGAGCAGATCAACGCCTTCGAACGTCACCTCGCCGAGACCGGCACAACCATCCTCAAGTTTTACCTGCACATTGACCGCGACGAGCAAAAGGAGCGCCTGCAAGCCCGTCTCGACGACCCCGCCAAACACTGGAAATTCCGCCTCGGCGACCTCGAGGAGCGCAAACTCTGGCCTGATTATATGAAGGCCTACGAAGACGCTCTCAGCAAGACCAGTACCGAACACGCCCCGTGGTACATCGTCCCCGCCAATCGCAAGTGGTACCGCGATCTCGTCATTTCCACCGTGTTGGTGGACACGCTCAAAAAACTGGACATGAAATACCCCGCGCCCGAAGACGACCTCACGAACGTCGTCATCGAATAGCCCTCGCATCCCTCCACCGCTTGGCCGTGCGCGCCGACCCGAGCCTTCTCCCCGAATTCAACGTTCGCGAGCAGTTCAACTGCTGACGAAACAGGAGCCTTCTCCCCCCGTTAGGATTGTCACTCTGGCGGGGGGATTTCGTCACTATGGGCGGACTTGCCTGCGTGATATACTTTTGAAGAAATTCTTTTCTACCGTACGTCCGTCATTGCGAGGAGGGTGTTCGTCCCGACGAAGCAATCTCCGCACCATGAGGGGATTGCTCCCTGGCGCTGCCCGCCAGGGCAAGTGTCGGGAAGATCACCCTCGCAATGACGACACGAGCGGTAAAAAATCCCCAGGAGACCTTATGAAAGACTTTCTCGCCATCTCTGATTATTCCAGCGAAGAAATCAAAGATCTGCTCGATATCGCCCTTAAACTCAAGAAGCAATGTTTCAAAAAAGGCAACAAGAAGCTCTTCAAAGGCAAGGTTTTGGGAATGATCTTCCAGAAACCCAGCCTGCGGACGCGCATCTCGTTTGATATGGCCATGCGCCACTGCGGCGGCGACGCGCTCTACCTCTCCCCGAGCGAGATCGGACTCGGCAAGCGTGAATCCATCGCGGACGTGGCCCGTGTCCTTTCGGGATACGTCCACGCGTTGATGGCGCGCGTCTTCGATCACGCCCACGTGCTGGAATTGGCGAAGTGGTCCGAAATCCCCGTTGTCAACGGCTTGAGCGATTACAACCATCCCTGCCAGGGCATGGCCGACGCGTTGACCATCGTGGAAAAGTTCGGCAAAAAGTCGAAGGGACTGAACGTCAGTTACGTGGGCGATGGCAACAATGTGGCCGTCTCGCTCATGCACGTTTCGGCCAAACTCGGCTGGAACTTCACCATTGCCAACCCCGAAGGCTACGACATCGTCCCCGAGGCCGTGACCATCGCGAAGAAAATCGCCAAAGAGACAGGCTCCAAACTCAAATTCATCAGCGACCCGCACGAGGCGGTCAAGAAAGCGCACGTCATCTACACCGACACGTGGACTTCGATGGGGCAGGAAGAGGAGACCGCCAAGCGCGAACTGGTCTTCCCGCCATATCAGGTTAATGCCAAGCTGGTCAGCGAGGCCGACAAGGACGTGATCGTGATGCACTGCCTGCCCGCGCACCGCAACCACGAGTTGACCGACGAGGTGGCCGACGGCCCTCATTCGGTCATCTTCCCGCAGGCGCATAACCGCCTCCACGCGCAGAAGGCCATTCTCGCCCGTTTGTTTGAAGTGGCGTAAGGCATGATACGCAGTACGCAATACGCAACACGTATTCCGTACTGCGTATTGCGTACCGCAAGAATCTTAATTTTGGAGACTTCATGAATACCCAGGAATACATCGCTTTAGAAGAACAATTTGGCGCGCATAACTATCATCCCCTCGATGTCGTGATCGAACGCGCCGAGGGCGTGTGGGTCTATGACGTGGACGGGAAGAAGTACCTCGATTGCCTCAGCGCCTACTCCGCCGTCAATCAGGGACACGTCCACCCCGAAATTTTGAACGCCATGATCGAGCAGGCGAAGAAGGTCACGCTCACCTCGCGCGCCTTCCGCAACGATCAACTCCCGCTTTTCTACAAGGAATTCTCCGAGATGACGGGCTACGACATGTCCCTGCCCATGAACTCGGGCGCGGAAGCCGTGGAAACCGCCATCAAACTGGCGCGCAAGTGGGCCTATCGCTACAAAAACGTGGCGCGTCACCAGGCCGAGATCATCGTCTGTGCGGGCAACTTCCACGGGCGGACGACCACCATCATTTCGTTTTCCACCGAGCCTTTGTATCGCGATGACTTCGGCCCCTACACGCCGGGCTTCCTCGTCGCGCCGTATGGGGACGTGGAGGCCATCGAGCGCCTCATCACGTCCAACACCGCCGCGATCTTGCTTGAACCGATTCAAGGCGAGGGCGGAGTCATCATCCCGCCCGCGGGCTATTTGAAGCAAGTGGCGGATTTGTGCAAGAAGCACACCGTCCTCCTGATCGCGGACGAGATTCAAACCGGCCTCGGCCGCACGGGCAAACTCTTTGCCAGTCAGCATGAAGACGTGCGTCCCGACATGGTCATTGTCGGCAAGGCGCTTTCGGGCGGGTTCTATCCCGTCAGCGCAGTCCTGGCGGACGCGCCCCTGCTGGGACTCTTCCAACCTGGCGAGCATGGCTCCACGTTTGGCGGCAATCCGCTGGCGGCGGCCATCGCCCGCGCCTCGTTACGCGTGATCCGTGAGGAGAAACTGGCCGAGCGCTCCAACGAATTGGGGACGTACTTCCTCGAGCAGTTGAGCGAGATCTCCAGCCCACACGTCAAGGAAGTGCGCGGACGCGGTCTGCTCATCGGCGTGGAACTCAAACCCGAGGCGGGCGGCGCGCGTCGTTTTTGCGTGGCGTTGCAAGAGAAGGGCATTCTGGCGAAGGAGACGCACGATAACGTCATTCGCTTCGCTCCGCCACTCGTGATTGACAAGGACACCATTGATTGGGCTTTGCCGTCCATTCGTGATGTGTTGAATATGAAGTAATCATTCTGACTTCCGAAGTCTCGGAGACTTCGGAAGTCTTTTGGAGGAACCATGAACATTGGCATACCAAAAGAACGCCGTCCGTTCGAGTATCGCGTTGGGCTTTCGCCCGCCGGGGTGGAGATTCTATCCCAGATGGGAAACCACGTTTGGGTGGAACATGACGCGGGAGTCGGGGCGGGGTTCAGCGACCGGGAGTATGAAAAGGCTGGGGCGCGGCTCGTCTATTCGGGCGAGGAAGTCTACGGCCGCGCGGATTTGTTGCTGAAAGTGGCGCGTCCGCTCAAAGAAGAATTGGACTGGCTCTTGCCTGGCGGCGCGGTGGCGGGCATGTTGCATCTCGCCTCGGCGCGGCAGGACAAGCTGGACGTTTTGCTCGAAAAGCAGATCACGTCCATTGCCTACGAACAGATCGCGCTGGCCGACGGTTCGCGGCCTGTGCTTCGTCCGTTCAGCCAGATGTGCGGCGCGATGGCGGCTTCGATCGCGGCGCGCTGCCTGCAAAACAACTGGGGCGGCAAGGGAATTTTGCTGGGCGGCATGCCTGGCGTCCCGCCCGCGGAAGTTGCCATCCTAGGCGGCGGCATCGTCGGCACGTACGCGGCGCAGACCTTCGTCGGGTTGGGCGCGCACGTCATCGTGTTGGATCGCGACCTGACTGCCCTGCAACGGATCGTGGATCGCTTCCCCGGCGTTTCGACCATGATCTCCACGCGGCGCAACATCGAACGCGTCGCCTCCTTCGTGGACGTTTTGGTGGGCGCGGCGCTCGTCCCTGGCGAGCGCACGCCCCTGCTCGTGCCGCGCGAGGTCGTGCGCACGATGAAGCCGCGCTCGGTGATCGTGGACGTGGACATTGACGAGGGCGGCAGTATCGAAACGGCGCGTCCGACCACACACGACCAGCCCAGTTATGTGGAAGAGGGCGTCATTCATTATTGCGTGCCAAATATCCCTGGCGTGGTGGCGCGCACCTGCACGCATTCCTTCGTCAACGCGGCCATGCCCTTCATCATGGAGATGGCCGAGAAGGGCGTTGAAACAGCCATTGATGAAAATCCCGCGATCGAGATCGCGGTCAATACACGCGGCGGCAAACTCTCGCACATGGGACGTTTGACCGCCCGTAAGGATGTGGACGATGGACTGGACTAGCCTTTATCAATCGCGCGTGAAGACCGCCCAGGATGCCGTCCGCGCCATCAAATCGGGCAACCGCGTCTTTCTGACGGGGAACGTGTCGGTACCTCAGACAGTTCTCGCGGCGCTGGTGGGGTACGCGCCCGAACTGTCCAACGTTGAGATCGCCCAGGTGCTGACTGTTGGCGCGGCCGATTACGTCAGCCCCGCCATGGAAGGACACCTGCGCGTCAACTCCATGTTCATCAGCCATAACATCCGCAAGGCCGTGCAAGAGGGCCGCGCCGATTTCTCGCCCATCCTGCTCTCGGAATTTCCCCTGCTGTTTAAGCGCGGCATCCTGCCTCTGGACGTGGCGCTGATTCAAGTCTCGCCGCCCGATGAGCATGGCTTCTGCTCTCTCGGCGTTGAAGTGGGTCCCACCAAAACGCCCGCCGAAACCGCCAAGATCATCATCGCCGAAGTGAACGAACAGATGCCGCGCACGCTGGGCGATTCGTTCATCCACGTCAGCCGCTTGCATCATATCGTGCCAGTGAATTATCCGATTCCCGAACTGGCGATGGCTGATGAGGGCGAAGGGGAGATCATCGAAAAGATCGCCGGTCACATCGCGGGCCTTATTCCCGACGGCGCGACCATGCAACTCGGCATCGGCGCCATCCCCGACGCGGTGCTGAAATATCTATACGACAAGCGCGATCTCGGCATCCACACCGAGCTCTTTTCCGACGGCGTGATTGACCTCGTCAACGCGGGCGTGTTGACCAACGCGCGCAAGACCCTGCACCCAGGCAAGATCGTGGCGGGCTTCCTCATGGGGAGCAAACGCCTCTACGATTGGGTGGACGACAACCCGATGATCGAATTGCATCGCACCGAATACGTCAACGATCCCTTCGTCATCGCGCAGAACGAACGCATGGTGGCGGTCAATTCGGCCATTGAAGTGGACCTCACAGGTCAGGTCTGCGCCGACAGCATCGGCCCCAAACTTTACAGCGGCGTGGGCGGCCAATTAGACTTCATCTACGGGGCCTCTCGCTCGAAGAACGGCGTGCCGATTATCGCCCTGCCGAGCGTTGTCACCTTGCGCGATGGGACGCGCCTGAGCAAGATCGTTTCGATGCTCAAGCACGGCGCGGGCGTCGTCACCAGCCGCAACCACGTCCGCTTCGTCGTCACCGAATTTGGCGTGGCCGAACTCTATGGCAAGACCATCCGCCAGCGCGCCCAAGCCCTCATCAACGTGGCCCATCCCGATTTCCGCGAAGAATTGGCGAAGCAGGCGAGAGAATTGCATTACATGTAACTGTAGGTCGGATCGCCAATCCGACTTACGACAGCCCGCGCATCTTTTCCCGATGCGCGGGTGTTTATTGCATGAGGAAATTATCTATGCCTACCAAACGAAAAGCAAAAATTGTCGCCACCATTGGGCCGGCCAGCCAGAGCGAAGAAATTTTACGTGACCTAATCGCCGCTGGGTTGAACGTCGCCCGCCTGAATTTTTCCCACGGCGCTCATGCCGATCACGCCGCGCGCATTGCGGCCATCCGCAAAGTGTCCGCCGAGTTGGATCGCCCCGTCGCCATCCTTCAGGATTTGCAGGGACCGAAAGTCCGCGTGGGCAACCTGCCCCAGCCCCTCAACCTGAAAGTGGGGGAGCGGGTTCTTTTTTATGCGGAAGAAGACGCGCCGCCCGATTTTGATGGACAAAAGATTCCCGTCGCCTTCGAGGAACTTTTCGAATCGGTCCGGACGGGCGACCGGCTCCTGCTCGATGACGGTCGTCTGCGCATGACGGTGGAATCGCCCCACCCGCGTCGCCTGACGGCCACCGTCGCCGTGGGCGGACCGCTCACCTCGCACAAGGGTATCAACCTGCCTGGCGTCCGTCTCCGCATCGCGGGCTTCACCGAAAAAGACGAAGCCGACCTGGAATTTGGCCTCGCCCACGGCGTGGACGCGGTCGCCATCTCCTTCGTCCGCTCGGCGGATGACGTGCTAAAAGTGCGGACGGCCATGAAGAAATTCGGCTACAACGGAAGCGGCAAACGCGCCCCGCTCGTCATCGCCAAGTTGGAAAAACCCGAAGTCTTTGAAGATTTGGATCGCATCCTCGAAGTGGTGGACGGTGTGATGGTTGCCCGCGGCGACCTGGGCGTGGAAATGCCCCCCGAAAAAGTGCCCGTGTTGCAGAAGAAGATCATCCTGGCCGCCAACACGCGCGCCAAACTGGTCATCACCGCCACGCAGATGCTCGAATCAATGATCTCGAATCCGCTTCCCACGCGCGCCGAAGCCTCAGATGTGGCAAACGCCATCTTCGACGGCACGGACGCGGTGATGCTCTCGGCAGAATCAGCTTCCGGAAAATATCCCGTCGAGTCGGTGGCGATGATGTCGCGCATTATCGTTGAAGCCGAGTCGCATTTCATTGAGTGGGGCAAGGCGCGCTCGCTCGAGTCGCTCGGAGACAGCGACGCCGCGTCGATGGCGCGGGCCGCCTACGAAGTCGCGCGTGACCGTGACGTGTCCGCGGTGGCCGTCTTCACCATGCAGGGACGCACCGCGCAGTTGATCTCCAAGTCGCATCCCAATGTCCCCATTTTAGCGTTCACGCCCGAAGAGGAAACCTGCCGCCGCCTGACCTTCTTGTGGGGCGTGCAACCGCGGCTCGTGCCGTTCGCGACCACCATGGAAGATATGCTCTATCATGTGGACGCGGCTCTCTTGCAAAACGGGATGGTCAAATCGGGTCAGCAAGTGGCGCTGGTGTGCGGATTCCCCGTTGGCGCTCTGCGCACGCCCAACATGCTTTTGTTGCACACGGTCGGGTCGTAAAGTCCGCACTCCGAATCAAAACGGCGCAAAGTTGGAATCGACTTTGCGCCGTTCGCTTTCGATGCATGCCCGAAAAAATTACGGCGTCGTCATCGTCAACAGCGTGATCGAATAGGGTGGAAACGAATAATTCACTTTTCCATTTGTCAGCGGCAGGGACAGCGGCGCGACCGCCCCGAGATTGTTTGGGATGTTCGTCTGATTGTTGAACGTCACCGACATGGCATCCAGCGACGCGGCGCGGATCACGTCGGCGCGGCCGCCTGTCACGGTGCGCGCATCCGAGAAGCGCACGCCTGCCTGAATGGATTGTGCGGTCTTGTTGATCACCAAAACGGTGTAGTGCGTGGCGTCCTTTTTGCCCGCGTATACGCTCAAACGCGAGGTTGGCGCGCCCGTGTTCACTTTCAGCATCGTCTTCCCGAACCGCGACCAAAGGAAGAAGGAATAGTATTGAGGTTGGCGCGCATAATTATTATCGGCAAGTAACAGGTCGTAACATGACCCAGTGACATACGAACATCCGTTGGACAGGCTCCATTGATTGAACATGAAATACTTGTTGGAGATGGCCTGCCCGATGCTTTCGGCCATGAACAGCATGTTGCCCGCCCGCTTCATCATCTGTTGCGTGTCGAGATCGTGCGAATAGACCAGGTTATATTCATTGGCCGCGATGGGGATATTTCGTCCGCCCGCGTATGTGTCAAAAGCATTCTTCAGCGCGTTCTTTTGCGCGGGCCATTGCTGTCTTGGCTTGGCGAGGATCTGCGCCCATCCTGCGGATGTGTTGGCGGGCGGCGTCCCATACGGATAGGGATGGATCACGTAATAATCCATCACCGAGCCAGCCTCCTGCAAAACCTTCCTGCCCCAATTCCCATAACTGGTCATATCTTCCAACCCCACTGCGCCGACAAGGATGGTCGAGTCTACCGCGCGCATCGCGGCGCGGATCTGTAAGTAGCCATCGTGCGACGCGTCGCCGTTGATGTACTCCGCGCCGTCGCACGTCCACACTTCCTCCCAGCCCCACGGCTCGCAATTCGCTCCGCCCGCAGATTGCTTTCCGCCATACACCTCATTGCCCACTTCCCAATATTTGATCTTGAACGGCGCGGCATTGCCGTGATCCACGCGAAGTTGCGCCCAATGTCCCACCGTCTTCCAATCCTGCCCGTAACGATCCACGCCGATCGTGCGCGTGTCCGCAGGGTCGCCGTTAAAGAACGCGACCAGCGCGGCCGATTCCTGCGCGCTGGCATTGATGTTCACAATGTAAACCGCCTGCATCTTCGCGGCCTTCAGATAGTTGATGTAATCGGTCGGGCGCGTGATCCACGAACTCCAGTTTTCGCCCTCGCCGCCGCAAGGCTGTGACGTCCCCACCCAATACGTCCGCATCTCGCAACCCAGCCAGCCATACATGTTGCTCCAACTGCCGCCAGGCAGGCGAAGATATTTCAATCCCGAATATCTCGTCCGCGTGCGAAAAAGCGGATCGGCATAACGCTGATCGCCAAGCCAGGACGGCGCGTTGGATCCCAACATCAACGGGCTGACCGTCGTCACGACCTGATTGACCTGAATGGTGAGCGTATACTCATTCGCGGCCTGCGCGGACCTTTGGGCGGGCGCGGCCAATCCGAGCATGATTATCAGGGCGAACATCGTGCGGAGCGTTTTTTCCATTTCAATCGCCTCAACATGGAATGATTTTCGATCTTCAAAATTCTAAATGCGTTCCCGCGAAATAGCCCGCTCAATTGCCTCTACTTGCGAAACTGAAATTTACCCAGCCTTGTCCGATTGCCAACTGGCGATGAACAGCCCAACGCCAATCAACGCGCCGCCAATCAAAAAGAGACGCGTGATCTCCTCGCCGAGGAACAGCGCCCCGAGAATCGTCCCAACGACGGGCTGCGCGAAAAACGTCAACGAGGCGACCGCGGCGGGCAACTCGGCGAAGGCGTAATTCCACAGGAACATGGCGATCGCGGTGGAGATGATGCCAAGGAAGAGGATCCCACCGATGATTCCAAGCGTGATCTCGCCGAGGCCATGCGATTGAATCTCGAAGAACCCAAACAGCAGGCTCGAAGGGATTCCGCCCGCCAGCATCACCGCGCTCGACGTGAGCAGGTCGCCCGTCCGCGCGACTTTGCGCACGAGGACCGAGTACAGCGCCCACGTCAACGCGGCCGCGAGCAAAGACATGTTGCCCCAAAACAAGGAGGGGGAGAGTTCCGCGTTGCGCGGGTCAATCACCGCCACGACTCCCAGCGTTGAAATGGCGAGCGCGATGAGTCGGCGGGCGGTCGTCTTCTCGCCCAGCAGAAACGGCGCGAAGAGAAGCACGAACGCGGGCGTGGCGGAGGTCACCAGCGAGCCGTTGGAGGCGGTGGAGAGTTTTGTCCCCACGAATTGGAATCCGAGCGAGATGCCGTATCCCACGAACCCGACGAGGAAGGAACTCCAGAATTGTCCCCTGGTCATTGTCACGCGCGGGCGAAAAGCGATCACGATACCGAGCGAGATGATACCGAGTATGAGGCGCGTTGCCAACAACGCGAAGGGAGGGATGACTTCAAGAACAACTTTGCTGACCACGTACATGCCGCCCCAAATGGAGGCGGCGATGAGGCCTGCCGAAAGGCCGAGGAGGGAGTGTTTTTGCATAGCCCCCGATTATATGCGTGATTTCATGATTGCCTATTCCAGACTCTGTCGCGTCCGTTTTGTTTCGCCGCGCTTTCGTTTTTCTTCGAGACGTTTTTCCTTCGAAGCCCGAGTCGGCCTGGTGGCTTTGCGCGTTTTTGGGCGTTCGCTGGCTTTTTTGAGCAGACCGTAGAATCGCTCCAACGCGTCGAAGCGATTCTGCTCCTGCGTACGATACTTCTTCGCTTCGATCACCAACACCCCGTCCGTAGTGACGCGTTTGCCCGCCAGTTTCATCAGCCGCGCCTTCACGTCCTCCCGCAGGGAGGGGGAGTTTGCCACGTCAAAGCGCAGTTGCACGGCGGTGGCAACCTTGTTCACGTTTTGACCGCCCGGCCCCGAGGCGCGGATATATTCGAAGGAGATTTCTTTTTCTATCTGGCTCATATGGCAATTATAACGGAAGACAACGTGCGTGTAGTCGGAATGAATAACTGCATCGCACAATTAGTTCCTGCCACCAATCCGTGATTGAAAAAGCCCGCCGATTTCTCGACGGGCTAAACTACCAAACTACGCAATCACCTAACTACCTAGAACATCATCGCGTTCAATTCTGCAATTGTCTCGCGCGCTGGGCGCAAGTCCGTCTCGGCGAGGCGATTGAGCGGCGTGTCCACGAGGTTGTAGGTTTCGGTGAAGCTGGGCTTGGCGGGTTCCACGTAGATGAGACCCGTCACCAGTTGATTCTCGCGTTGGGCTTCTTCGAGCATTTTCAGCGCTTCCCAGCGGTGGGTGGGATTGTAGTCGTTGCCCAGCTTCTTGATCTTGATGATCGAGCCGTCGTGCAGTTCCACGTCCATTGTGCCGCCTGGTTCGATGTCTTCCACCATGATCTCGTCACGAGCGGGGATGAACGAAAGTTCGTGCAGGGGCGCTTCGTGATCCTTGCCCCACGAATACGAGTGGTAGGCATTGCTCTCGTTGTTGAAGGTGACGCACGGGCTGATGATGTCGAGCACCGATATGCCCTTGTGCGCGATGGCGGCCTTGAGCAATTCCTTCACCTGCTTGGGGTCGCCCGCGAAGGAGCGCGCCACAAAGGTCGCGTTCGATGCGATGGATTCCATGCAGATGTCAATCGGCATGTACTGATTGATGCCATGCTTCTTCAACTCAAGCCCAACTTCGGCGGTGGCGGAGAATTGGCCTTTGGTGAGGCCGTACACGCCATTGTTCTCGATGATGTACACCATGTCCACGTTGCGGCGGACGACATGCTTGAACTGACCCATGCCGATGCTGGCCGAGTCGCCGTCGCCTGAGACGCCGATGCCGTTCATGGAAGTGTCGGCGAAGAGCGCGCCTGTGGCGACCGAGGGCATGCGTCCATGCAGGCCGTTGAAGCCGAAGGAACGATTGAGGAAGTAGGTAGGCGATTTGCTCGAGCAACCAATGCCGCTGAACTTGAGCACCTTTTCGGGGATCAGGTTCATTTCGTAGCAGGCTGTGACGATCTGGTTGGCGATCGAGTTATGTCCGCAACCCTGGCAGAGCGTGCTGGGGTTGCCCTGATATTCTTTGCGAGCCAATCCAACTGCGTTCACCTGAACGGCGGGACCAGCCATGGGAAGTGTCTCAGTCATTTCTTCGCTCCTTTCTTCGCGGGGGTCTTGGATTTTTTAACGGTAATTTTTTTCGTCGGCGCAACTTTTTTCTTAGCGGGCTTGGCAAATTTTAAAACGCCTTCTCGGATCCATTTGGCCGAGGCGGGCATGCCATCCTGGAACGCCACAGATTTCAACTTCGGCGCGAGCGTGGGGAAGTCCATGCACAGCAACTGATGCATCTGTCCATCGCGGTTCATTTCGACGACGATGACCTGCTCATACTTTTGGATGAACTTCTCGACGGTCTTGCTGAACGGGAGGGCGCGCACTCGCATCACGCTGGACTTCAGGCCGTCCGCGGCCAACTGGTCGCGCGCCTCCTCCACGGCGGATTCGGTCGAGCCGTAGGCAAGGATGCCCACTTCGGCGCCGCGCGTCTCGTGGACGATTGGCGCAGGGACGTAATCCTTGGCGGTCTCATGTTTGAGTTTGAGGCGTTCCATCACGCGATAGAAAACGTTCGCTTCTTCGGTGTATTTGGCGTATTCATCGTGACCCGTGCCGCGCGTAAAATACGCAGACAACGGATGCTGGTTGCCAGGCAGGGTGCGGTATGTGATGCCGTCGCCATCCTTATCGAGGTAACGTCCCCAGTTGCCCTTCAACTCTTCGAGGTCTTTTTCGCTGAGGACCTTGCCGCGATCCATGGGCGTGTCGGGATATTCAAACGGCTTGCTCATCCACTGGTTCATGCCCATGTCGAGATCGCTGAGCACGAAGACGGGAGTCTGCAAGCGCTCGGCCAGGTCGAGCGCCTTCCAGCCGAACTCGAAGCACTCGAACACGTCCCCAGGAAGCAGGATGACCGAGTGCGAATCGCCGTGGCCGATGTGCGCGGTGAAAGTCAGGTCGCCCTGCGAGGTGCGGGTCGGCAAACCCGTGGACGGGCCGATGCGTTGCACGTCCCAGATGACGACGGGGATTTCGGCGTAGTACGCGAGTCCCGCGAATTCGGTCATGAGCGAGAGGCCAGGGCCAGAGGTGGAGGTCATCGCGCGCAGGCCGCCCCAGCCCGCGCCGATGGACATGCCCAGCGCGGCCAACTCGTCTTCGGCCTGGACGACGGCGTAGGTGTGCTTGCCGTCTTCGCGCTTGCGGAGTTTGGGCAGGTAATCGTTGAGCGATTCGGCCAGGCTGGTGGCGGGCGTGATGGGATACCAGCCGACGAACTGCACGCCGCCGTAGATCGCGCCGAGCGCGGCCGCGGTGTTGCCGTCGGCCATGATCATGCCGTCGGTCTTGCTCATCGGTTCGAGCGCGAAGGGATCAGTCTTGGTGAGATTCGCCTTCGCCCATTCCGCGCCCGCCTTGACGGCGTTGAAGTTCATCATGGTCGGCTTCTCGCGATGTTTGAAGTGGAAGTCGAGCGCGGCGTGGATCTTTTCCAGGTCAATGCCGATCATCTGTGCGAGAACGCCCACGTAGACCATGTTGCTCACCAGGTCGCGTAAGTTGGAGGGAACCTCCGTCTGTTCGCGGATGATCTGTTTGACGGGCATCGGGTAGACGGCGATGTCGGTGCGCGTGACGGGCTGCTTGATGTCGTCAGCGTAGAAAAAGGCTCCGCCTGGCGCGACCCCGGCGAGGTCACGCGCGAACGAGGCGGGGTTAATGGCGACGACGATTTGTTGCGACTCGTCGCGTCCGAGATATCCATCCTTGCTGACGCGGATGGTGTACCACGTCGGCTGTCCCTGAATGTTGGAGGGGAAGAGGTTCTTGCCGCTAACAGGGATGCCCATCTTGAAGATGGCGCGCAGGATGGTGTTGTTGGCCGTGGACGAGCCTGAGCCGTTCACGGTTCCAACGGTGATCGAAAAATCGTTCACAACTTTTTGGTTCATAGAACTCCTAGAATGAGTGTTGCGTGTTGCGTGTTTCGTAAATTTTCCTCCGTCACTGCGAGGAGGGCGTTCTTCCCGACGAAGCAGTCCCCTCGTCGCAGAGGGGATTGCTTCGCAAAGTGCGCTCGCAATGACGGATCAAAACGATGAGTGGTTGAAAAATCGTGGTTCATTTTGAAGACGAGAGCAATTGGTTAATCAAGTCCGAATGTTCGGTGAGGGCTTCGTAGCCGGCGTCGAATTTTCCGTTGCAGATGGAGTCCACCATTTTTTGGTGGTAGGTCCAGACTTCGGTGAGGTAGTTGTAGTCGGTGAAGACGTTGAGGCCGACAGTTTCGTAGGCGTCCCAATAGGCCTGCAAAATGCCAAGGACAAAGGGGTTGTCGAGTCGGCGGTAGATGACAAGGTGCAATTCGCGATGTTCGTTGTGGGGAATTTCGATAGGCGAGCCGCGCAGTTTTTTCCAGGCGCGCGCCACGAGCGATTGGAGCGCGGCGTGATCTTCGGCGCTGAGAAGCTGGACGGCCTCGTGCCAGTATGCGGTTTCGATGTGACGGCGCAGGTCGGCGAAGGCGATGAAATTGTTTTTATCGAGGGCGAGGGCGTATTGCAGACTTTGACGGACGGCGGGCAGGAAGTTATACGGCTGACGACGAATCCCCGTGCGCGGCTTCACTTCGACGAGACCGAGGGCGCGCGCCACCTCCAGCTGTTCGCGCAGCGAAGCGACCGAGACGCCCAACTCGGCGCTTAACGCCGTCAACGCGGGCAGAGGCTGGTCGGTCTGCTCGTGAGCGACGAGATATTGCAGAAATTCGGAGAGTGGGCGGTCTCGTAACATCGGATGATTGTGATTAATCAGATGAATAGGATGATTGGAGTATAGTACGCTTGGGGGGAGGTGTCAAGTATTGGATTTCAGACCCCTCGTATATTTCGTACCGCGCCAGTAAACCTCACATGTCTCATCGTGGAGTGAGTCAATTGTGACGCTCGCGTGGACAAAGCACACAAACCACCAGGTTTTCGCGGAGGCACTTCGACAAACTTAGTGTGCCACATGCCAGTTTTTTTTCACAGCTCCTGCACCACATTGATCTTAGTTATCTTAGCCTACCTTTGAAGCAAATACTTTTTTGCGGCAAGATATTCCTTCTGAACGATAAGTCGATTCCTTTGAAGATGTTTTATTGTCTCATCAAGCCCAGCTTTGCTTACTCTTTTTCGCATTTTTTCGTCTTGTGTTGATATGAGTAACATTGTCAACACGTTATAAAGAAAAACTCTTGGCGAATTAGACAACATTGACGCGTCAATTGCAGACTGCACCATTTTTGTTTTTCCAGAGACGGGTTCTTCAAAATAGTTTTTTATAGCATTTATAAAGGGAATAAAATTATACCTATGAGAATCTGTCAGCCATTCAGCTTCTGCAATTGCGGACTGACGGATATTTTGTTCCCATAGTGAATCCTGCCTCAATCTCACCAAAAGTTCTCTAATAGTATTGGCGTTGAGTTCGGTTTGTGTAGATAAGAACTTTTGATATTCTTGAAAACATTCGATATACCTTTGATGTGCTCTTTCAAAGGATTCGTAAGCTGGTTGAACAAAATTTGCAAAAAGTTTTTCTTTATTTTCTTGCTTTGTTTTAAGTAGTTCAACCAAGCGGTCAATGAAAATTTCTATCATGTTTGCTCATCCTTGCAATCTGTACTTTGATTGCCTATTCACTTTTACCATCGTAGTTCTCCTCGAAACGCCCTATCCAGCACGGACGGCAGCAAAGTATCCAATTCCTCTTGACTTTGCGACTGCCCCCCCCGCAACGCATTGACCTTCGCCAGCAACCTATCTAGATTGGTGCCAATATCACAGTGAACTATTTCATTCATCATAATTTCTGTACACTTTTATCTTGTGCTCAATGGATTTATCACCAAAAAAGGATAACGGTTCGAAAATCGTTCCACATCCCCCTTCACACTCAAACCTTTCGTCGGAAGAATCATAGTTTATGCCTGTAACTGCACCACATAACTTGCATTTTATGCTTGTTGAACCGCAATAGCAACAGGTTCCTTCTTTGTCAACAAGAAGAACATCACCGACTAATTCATCCCCACCGAAGCCCCAGGCAATCGAATTAGCCATTAGGTGTTCATCGTCAGGATCGCAAATTTGACAATAATCAGAATCGTCGTCCAGCAAGTCGTTAAGTTGATCTTCATATTGACGCAAGCTAGTTCTAAGAGTCTGAATTTCTTCTAGAGTGATTCTTAGTTCCTTTTCTTTTTGTGTTAGTTCCGCTTTAGATGAATTTTGATCCTCTCGTAATCGTTCCATTTCCTCGTTTTGAAATTTTACTCTTTCAGAAAGACTCTGAACCAAAACATCAACTCGGTATTGCTTTGAGTCCTCTAAGTCAGATTTCAATTTATCAATTTGTGAATCCTTGAACTCAATCTCTCTGCTGTAAAAATACTTACCCAAGAATATCACAACAACAGTGCCGATTGTTATCGGAAACCAACCAGTCCAAACAGCGAATTCTTTAATTAGTTCCCACATTTACTCATCTCCTACAACTCACCCTTGAACGCCCTATCCAGCACGGACGGTAACAACGCGGACAACTCCTCCCCCGTAGCGGACTGTAACCCCCACAACGCGTTAACCTGCGATGAAATTAGATTATCCATGAATAGCAAAATTCACTTTCTTCTCAATTTACTTGCACTTGAATACCTTCGTCCATCAACTATTATGACCTCTGGAATTTGCTCGCCTTTGGACTTTGCGTCTTTGCACAAATTATCTAAACTTTCCAGTTTCTTTTTATGCATACCAGTCTGAATAACCAGAAAAATACTGTGGGATGTCTTTTCAGCCTTGTTATAGGTTTTTAGTTGTTCTGCATATCCATCTAATAAGTGAGGGTTAGATGAATATTTAATTTCAACCGTGACTCGAGCGTTGTATCCGTAGCTAATTTTGAAATCAACAGGTCCTCTGCCCGCATTCGACTCTCGGTTTATGTCAACATTATTAGCTTGGCAATATGCATCCGCGACGCCAAAGAATATAAGTTGAGCGGCACGTTCATTCTTCAATTTTCGAGAGTCGTTATAAAGGAGTTCGTTAAGACCATTGTTTTCAATAAGTTGTTTGAAACGGTCACACAATTCTTGGACTAAAGGAAATATTTGATTGGCAGTAATCCTTTTGTATCTCGACAAGTCTAAAGGAAATTTGTCGGCATAGTCGTGTGTGACGGAATGCCAAGTTATTTCCCCGGCGGGGTCAACACTAAAATCATATGGTTTACCTTGCTTAGCTTTATATTGGGTCACAAGATCAATTAACACTTGCGGGCGAGCAAGCACTACATCTCGCAAATCACTTTTAGAGACTTTTGTTGTCGCTTTTCGCCATGTCCTTCCAATCAATTGATTTACTTCACGCCTTAATACATCATTATGAGCACAAACGACATCAATATCACTCCAGTCATGAGCCACTGGGAGTTTGCGCAAAATATCCGCAGGTAACAATATTACATGTCTGGTTGTGGTTTTGTCAAATGGTAGCTTATATGATTTGCCTCTATATGAGTACTCCCTTTGTGACAATTTGAGTTGTGTCACAATTCTTTGAGAATACTCCAATAGGTATTCAAGAATAACCTTGGCCGTCATATCGCTAATTCGATCGGCTCCAATACCGTCTTCAAGTAGCCCTATTATCTCAAATATTTCGGGGTCATTGATACCTGCCATGATTATTTCATGTGCAGTTAGTGTAATGGACCGGGCTAGCTTTGGTCCGATTGCGCTTCCCTTTACACTACTTGATGAATATCCTAAGCTTAATTGAGAAATTTCGCGAAATGTGAGTTTTTGAACAGCTTGCCGCCATAATGCGCCAGATTTATTAGGTGCTTGTCGCAATATCTTTATTACTTCAGAAAAATATCTCTTGAACTCTTTACTTGCCTGTTTCATTTCTGGCGCAGAAGAACCTTCCAGAAGATGAGGATCAATATAAAGTTTTGTGTCTACTTCGATAAAACCATTGAACACCCCCGCTTTCTCAAATGCTTTTTCTGAACTTCCAAAAACCGCACTATATCGTCTAACCATATTGACCTCCTAAAAAGATCATAGTTCAACCTTGATGTTTTATCCAATGTTGACGCCATCAACGCAGGCAACTCCTCCCCGCCCGCGGACTGGTATTCCTTCAACTTACCTCGGCAAGTATTAGCTTCGTTCATAATCCCTTCGCGATTTCACCCAATCCTACCCTCACTCCTCGCAACCGACAAGACTTCCACAAAACACAGCGCCAGCCGTTTGCGAAACGACTGGCGCTGTGCGATCCTACTTCAACAGATCCGCCGCGGCGGAGGCCATCAGCGCCGCGCCGCGCTCCAGGGCGGCCTCGTCGAAATCGAACTTGGGATGATGATGCCCGTAGTTCAGCCCGCGCTCGCGGTTGGCGGAGCCGATCAGGAAATAACAGCCCGGAACCTGCTCGAGCATGAAGCCCATATCCTCCGAGCCCATCGTGACGAAGGGCGCGGTGCTGAGATTGGACTCGGGCAGGACGCGCCGCGTCGTCTCCTGGACTTTGGCCGCGATCCCCGCGTCGTTGACGGTCGCGGGCGTGACGCGTTTCAGGTCGATCTGGGCTACGCATCCCAAACTCTGCGCCACGCCCATGACGATCTCCTCGAAGCGCTGGAGGACGCGCTCGCGCACCTTCAAGTCAAATGTGCGGATGGTGCCGCGCAGCTCCGCCTCTTGCGGGATGACGTTGAACGCGTCGCCGCTCCGGATGGCGGTCACGCTCACGACGGCGGTTTCCAACGGGGCCACGTTGCGCGCAACAATGCTCTGCAAGGCGTTGACGATCTGCGCTGATGCAAAAATGGGGTCAACAGTGGTGTGGGGCGCGGCGCCGTGTCCGCCTTTGCCCGTCAGTTTGATGGTGAACATTTCCGCGCCAGACATGATCGGCCCCGCGGCCACGTTCACCCAGCCGAGCGGCTGTTCGTTCCAGAGATGAAGCGAGAGGGCCATGTCCACTTTGGGAGAGTCGAGTACGCCGTCGCGCATCATCATGCCCGCGCCGCCGATCTCCTCGCCATTCGTCCCCTCTTCGGAGGGCTGGAAGCAGAATTTGACCGTGCCCGCCAATTGATCGCGCTGGGCGGTGAGCATCTTCGCCACGGTGAGACCGATGGCGGTGTGACCGTCGTGTCCGCAGGCATGCATCACGCCCGCGGTCTGGGAGGCGTATTCCGCGCCCGTGTCTTCCAGAATGGGGAGCGCGTCCATGTCAAAGCGCAGGAGCAGGGTGGGGCCAGGTTTCGCGCCTTCGAGCAAGGCGACCACGCCCGTCTTGCCGACGCCTTTGGTCACTTCGAGTCCGAGGGCTTCCAGTTCTTTGGCAACGATGCCGCTGGTGCGAAATTCACGGAAGCCGAGTTCGGGGTGCATGTGAAAATCGCGGCGGAGGGTTTGGGTGTAGGGAAAGAGTTCTTGGGCGAGGGAGGTAAAGTTGGGCATGGGAAATCCTATTCGTTGAACGTTGAAAGTTAAAAGTCGTAAGTCAACTCGGCCTTTGACTTACGCGTATTTGACCACGCGGAATTTTTCTTCGTAACGCGGGTTTTCGTCGGTACTATCTTCCGTGCGGCGCGATTTCATCCGCTCTTTGAATTTGTCCACGTCGCCGATTTGGGATTTGTGATTCAGCAGGGCTTCGAGTTTGATCGGCCATGCCTCGGTCACGTCCATCACGGTGTTGGGCTGGCTGGTGAGCGAGCACCAGATCTCTTTTGGCATGTGCGGTTGGAGTCCCTCGGCGAGCAGTTCGGGGAAGAAGGCCTTGTTGCCCGCGGCAGGAAAAACCGCGTCGAGGACGATCTGTCCCGCGGCGCGGTGGTCGGGATGGTTGAGGCCGTAAAGGGCGAAGAGATTTTGCGGATCGCAGGTGACGAGGATATCGGGTTTCGCGCGGCGGATGACGCGCACGACCTCGCGGCGCAGGTCCAGGCTGGGGACGAGGGTCCCGTCCTCGAGGTCCAGAAAATGAACCGACTGCGCGCCGATCACGTTGGCCGCGGCGCGTTGTTCGTCATGCCGCAACGCGCACAAGTCCGAGGAGGTCATGTCTTTGGGCGTGTGGTCGTTGAAGCCTTTGTCGCCGCAGGTCAGTAGGGTGTAGGAAATCGTGTGTCCCGCGCGCGACCACTTGGCGAGCGTGGCGCCGCAAAAAAATTCTGGATCATCGGGATGAGCCAGAATGACGAGGATTTGTTTGGGAGAATCCCAGATTCCAGGTTCCATTTTTCAAAGTTTCCAAGCAGTTGTACCCTGGCGCTGACCGCCAGAGTAAGTGGCAATGCGAGCCCGTCAGCAGAAGCAATCCCCTCTGCCGAGAAGGAGACTGCTTCGTTCCTCGCACATCGTCCCGATGGCCTTTGGGAGAAACACACTTTGTACTGAGAATTGCTGCGTCAGCAGTTCAACTGCTGACGGAACAAGGAATTTATTTCCTTCCAGGTGGCCTGCGCCTGTGATCGCCGCGTCGTTCCTGACGCTCGGGCTTTTTCTTCTCGGCCTGTTGTTGGGGCTTTTGTTGCGGCCTGGGTTGGGGCTTGGATTCTTGAATCGGCTCCTGCGTTTCGACGCTCTTCTGGCTTTTCTCTTTTCGATCTTTTCCGCAGGTGCATCCGCCGCCTTCATGACGATCGCAGGGCGCTTCGGATTTTCGGCGCAGGGCTTCGAGTTCGTCCCAGGGTTGGATTTCGTCGCGGTTGAACGGGACGGGGTAGTGGCGTTCGTCGTTATCGAGCAGGACGAGGATGGTGGCGCTCATCGGCATCACGTCCGTGACTTTGCCTTCGCCCCGCGGCGTGACGACGCGTTTGTTGCGCTTGGGCAGTTCCTTGCGCGCCGCCACATATTGCTCGTATTCGTAGACGAGGCAACAGCGCAATCGTCCGCACATGCCGGTGATTTCGTTGGGCGTGAGCGAGATGCCCTGCTCTTTGGCCATCTTGATCGAGATGGGGCTGAAATCGGTGAGAAACTTGGAGCAACAGCGCGTCTCGAGTCCGCAGGCGCCCATGCCGCCGAGCAGTTTCGCTACATCGCGCGGACCAATCTGGCGGAGTTCCACTTGCGGCTGGGAGAACATCTTCTGCATGTCGCGCTTGAGCGACTTGAGATCCACCTTGTCTTCGGTCTCTGTGCTGAACAAGAAGACGAGGCGCGTGCCGTCGTAGTTGTATTCGGCGGCCACGATCTTGACGCCGTGCAGTTCCAGCTCCGAGGCGCGGGCGCGGCATTCGATCATGGCCGCGGTCTGTTTGGATTGCCAGGACTGTCGGAGCACGAGGTCGCGCGGGGTGGCGCGGCGATCGATCCGACGCCACCCGCCATCTTCGGGCGGGGGAGGCGTTTCCTTGAGCCGAATCGCCACCTCGCCGAGATTCTTCCCTCGCGAGGTATCCACGATGACATGCTCTCCAACTTGAACGTCCGCGACGGCGGAGCCGTCGAAATGGTAAATTTTGCCGATCTTTGAGAATCGGACACCGATAATTTGTGGTTGCATGGGGGCAATTATACCGTAGGGAAGGAGCGCGTTGAAACATTGCAAATCGGGCAATCGGGCTATTACGTCGGCCGCGTCTTCCCGCGCTACACCATGGAAAAGTGGCAGGAAGCAAACAAGTATCGGATGTATAATTTTTATATCCCAGTCTACTGCTCAAGGAGGGCACGATGAACCTGGATCGAAGACAAATCTTGCTTGTGAATATTGTGTTGATTTGCGCGGGGGCGGCTTTACTGCTGTGGGCGATCAATATATCTCAACCCCACGTCAAAATTTTGTTGGAAGCGATGGGGACAGGGTTAATAGCCACGGGCGGGGTCAATTTTATAGACAAACTTTTTACGGAAAAAGAACGAGAAGATAGTAAGCTAATTGCCCAACAACGTCTGGATGTAGATCAGTTGTTTTATGCTTCCAAATATCGCGCCAAAAAAGTGGATATTTTTGGAGTCAGTATTACCGAAGCGTTGAATGAATTTGTCACCGATTCGCGCGAAGAAATTTTTGATCGGATATTTAGTCATCGGCTTCGGTTGCGGCTGATCTTTGTTCACCCCGACGCCGAATTTCTTGTTCAGCGCGCGGGAGAGGATCATATTTCCGCGGATGAACTTCGCAACCGCCAATTGAACAGCGTTAAATTGGCGATCCAATTTTACAAGAAACTATTCACTGAGTACAACGTTCGCTCGAAGAAAATCGGTAAACTATCTCAAATGGGTAGTGTGGAAATTCTCCTCATGAAAGCCTGCCCTTATGTGAGCGTATATCGAGTGGATAACAAAATATATTGGGGCGTCTACGGTTCCCATAAATCAGGCAACGAGTCGCCGTTGTTTTTGTCGGTAAAACGCGAAGAAGGGGGGATGTTTGACTTTATGAAAGAACACTACTACACTCACGTGAACAATAAGGAAAAATTCGACGACCTGCATCTTGTCAAAATGATCCTTAGAGATAAGGAACCTTACTTAAACATTCCTCTTGTACATCACTTGTTGGGCAAAGACAAAGTTGACGAAATTCTAGTTGGAAGTCAGCCGTAAACTCTGTTCGAATATTGACTTATGGGTTTCCAGTCCGCCTGGATGGGCGGGCTGGAAACCCGCGCGTCGCATTTTATCCGAGCAGTCAACGCACGCCGAAAGATATCCCACTTGACTCATCGCCTAAAAAAGTGGACAATTGCGAGCAACTTTGGAGGCCGCATGGAAGACTGGATCGGATACGCAATTTTAGGCTTTGGTTTTTGCTTCATGCCTCTGGTGTTTGTCGGCATCGCGGTGTTCGTGATTCGACGGATGCGCAAACCCGCGGGAACGATGTCCATCACGCGCGCGACGACAACCGCCACGCCTCCCGCGCGACCGCAAGCGGGCGCGGCCACCTCGCGCGTTTCCCCCGTCCGCGCGACGCCCACGCTCTCGAGCGGCGCCAAAGGCGACTTCACTCCGCTCTACTTAAATTTCAGCAACAAGCCGCGTGCCATCCTTGATAATATGTCTACAATGGTGGCGCAGGCAGAAAAGGTCAACGCGACCAAGACGCGTTGGAGCAAGGGGCCGCGCCTGCTCTTCTGGCTGGGACTCGGCCTGATGCTGGTGGAGGGACTGATCTTCCTGCTTGGGTACACGCCCTCGTGCGCGTTCGTCACAGGCGGTATCGCGCTGTGGGTGATCGGAATCGTCCTGAGCGTCAGTTTGAAGCGCTCACAAGTGCAAGCCTTCCCGCCGCAATTTGACGAGTTTGAGAAAATCGTCGAAACCCTGCGCGACGATCTCCGCCCTGGCTCAGGCTTCCTCGGCAATCTCGATCTGACGGGCGCTCGGCAATCTTCAAAAGTGGCGCGCGCCGCCAACGACGCGCGAGGGCGCACGACGAACTATTACCGCGATCAGTGGCTGAATTTCAAAGCCAAACTTTTCGATGGGAATATCCTGCGCGTTTCGGGCATTCAACGCTTGAAGGAACGGAACGGATATTGGGGACGCGGCAAGGTTAGCGGAAAATCCAAGTGGAAGCCTGCCAAATTTAAAGGCTCGTATCAGGAGTTGAAGGTGCGGATCGCGGTCAATTCCGAAATGTATAAAATCGTGCCGAACAGCGAAATCAAGGTGGATAGCCAGATCGGCGAATACACCATCAACGCAGTGGACACGGCGGGCGGTATTGTCACGGTGCTGGCATCGAGTCCGCGCGAGGCGGTTTCGGCGGAAAGCGTGTTGGGAGTGTTGAAATCGGCCTATGGTTTGTTGCAGTTGAAGAAGGCCTAGCCCTCACCCCCTGCCCCTCTCCCAACTTTGGGAGAGGGGGGAAAGGTATTTTTTATGAATTCTCGTTCGGTAGTCACAATCATTCTGGCAGTAATCATGGTCGCGCTCGTGATGGGCGTTTCGGCCATGTTCGCGTTCAACGGCTCGGCCGCGGCGGAGAAATATTCGTCCGATTCCATCTGGTCTGTGGACTACTCTACCGCGGAGAGCATGAAGATCATTGACCTGACAGGCGACGGCGTGAACGACCTGTTCATCCAGAATCCCAACAACGTGATCATCTTCGATGAGACAGGCAAAACCATCTTCACGCAGAATTTTTCTGGCGTTAAGTCCACGATGGGAGATGTGGACGGCGACGGCGTGGAGGATGTGGTCATCTTCCAAACCGACGCGCCGCGCGTAGGGATAATCAGCAAGGGAGAGTTCAGTCCCATTCATACTGATTCATCGAACGTCGGCATATTTCCCTCGCGGAATGCGATCATCAAATTCGAATCTGGAACGCAGATCATTCTCGGCGATACGGGCGGGACGGTGGTATCGTTCAGTCCGCAGGGAGCGCTGCTCTGGCAGATCCAAATGGGAACCGAGGAACTGCGCGGCATGGACGATGCGCGCATCAACGGGAAAATCCATCTGGCGGTCGCGTCGCACAGCGGCGACTTCGGCATAATTGACGGGAACGGCGCCATCCTGTGGATGAACAAAACCGAGCAGTTGCGCCGTATGCGTTCCTACGATCTGTTCGGCGACGGCACGAGCGAAATTTTGACGGGCGGCGAGTACGGCGAGTTTGCGATTTGGAACGGCGGCGAGGGGACGCGGATATTCGTCAACGGGATGGGACAGCCCGTCTCGGAGATTCGCACCGCGGAGATCAACGGCGACCCGTCTTCGATCGAGATCATCGTCGGCGGGAAGGATGGCGGTCTGTGGGCATTGGACGCGAATGGCAAGGAGTTGTGGTCGCATACTGTGGCCGACAAAGTGACCGAGATCGTGGGTGTGGATTTCGACGACGATGGTCGGCAGGAAGTGGTCATCGGCGACGACGCGGGCGAAGTGATCATCTTCTCGCCCGATGGAACGCGCGCCAGTTTGAAGGATTACAGCGCTGGCATCACGCGCATTGACGAGGGACGGCTGGGCAACGAGCGTGTCTTGGTCGTCTCGGACATGGCCCAGCTGGAGGTCCAGAAAGTGGCGCACAACGAGATTCCAGGATTCCAGTTCACGCCGATCCTGGTCGGCTTGATCGTCTCGGCGGCCATCATTGCGGTTGCATGGATTTTGGCGACGATGCCGAAGAAGCCTGAGATGAAGGTTTCGATTCAGGACAAGAGCCGAGAGTCGCTGGAAGCCGAGCGGCGCATGATCAAAGAGTCCATCGCGGACGTGGAGCGGCTACGCCAATCGGGCGAGGTGGTCGGCGACGCGTATCTGGCGCGGCTGAAACGTCTCCGCGCCGACTTGGCTGAGAACGAGACCGCATTCAAGGAGCAGAAATTCCCCATCAAGGTGGAAACCATCCAATGCCCCAACTGCGGCGGCATGCTCGAACTGGGGATGGATAAGTGCGAGTATTGCGGGCATGTGGTATTGACGTGATGCGTATTGCGTATTGCGTACTGCGTATTTCGTAATTGGTAATTGAAAAGCGCGTCTCCGAAAGAGGCGCGCTTTTTCATTTGGACTGAAACCCCGAAGGGGTGGGATGATTATCGAACGCGGGGTCGGCGCTTCATAACCCCGTAGGGGTGACATGATCGGAGGCGTATGCCATCCCTTCGGGATTAGTTCTTCGCGGAGACATTTTTACAATCATTTCATCCCTTTGGGATTTTTTATTCAATCTTAATATAAATCCTCTTGTTGATCGCGCCTTTGCTTTTGTAATCGGTCACTCGCACGCGGCCGACCTCGCGGGTGTTGCGGACGTGCGTGCCGCCATCGGCTTGCAGGTCGAGGCCGACGATCTCCACGGTGCGGACGAGTGGAATGCCCTCGGGCAGGAGATTGATCTTGGTGCGGATCAGGTCGGGGATTTGGAAGGCTTCATCGCGCGGCAGGATCTTCACGCGGACATCGCGCGCCGCTTCGATCTCGCGGTTGACGGCGGACTCGATCTCCCGAACCAGCTCGCCCTTCATGCTGGCGAACTCGAAATCCATGCGGCCTTTGAGCGGTTCCATATCTCCGCCCGTGACGAGCGCGCCGTAGTCGCGGAAAACCGTCCCGCACAGGACGTGGAGCGCGGTGTGCGTACGCATCAGGCTGTGACGCCGCGCCCAGTCCAAACGTCCGCGCATGGACGCGCCGACCGCGGGCAGGGGAGCGTCGCCGCCGAGGAAGTGCAACACGTCCGCGCCCTGCTTCTTGACGGAGGTCACCGCGTGGACGATGTCATCCACCGCGAGAGTCCCAAAGTCGCAGGGCTGGCCTCCGCCGCCAGGGTAGAACGCGGATTGGTCGAGGATCACGGCGCGTTGTTCCGCGAGGACGGAGGTCACGCGCGCGTCGAATTCTTGCAGGTAACTGTCGGTTTGGTAGAGGAGTTCGGTCATGTCGCCATCCATTCTTTTCTACCGTACATCCGTCACACCTGCACTGCACCAAACGCAGTGCGGTGCAAGTGTTGCGAGGGCGATCTTCCCGAAGCAATCTCCTCCACGTTGCGGGGATTGCTTCGTCGGGAAGACCACCCTCCTCGCAATGACGAAGTTCTCTCGAATTTGTATGGTAGAGAATTCCATTTAAAAACGCGCCTCTCTCGAAGCGCGTTTTTGACTTTGAAAATTATTGCACCGTGTACGTGACCGTGTTGACCAGCGTCCCGTTCAGGTAAAACTCGACGGCATAGGTTCCAGCAGGCCAGTCTTGACCTGCGTCGAAAAAGAAGTGGACTGTGCCAGTAAAAGTTTCCTGGTCAATGTTGATGACCGACTCGTCAATGAAGGTGTTCGGGTCTTCGCCTTCCACGCTGACGGCATACCATTTCGTGGACACGGCGTCGCCCGCCTTGGCGTTGGCGAGATCGGCCACCGCGTAGACCGCGTCATTGGGACTGAACGAGGTCGTGACCTGTTTGCCGTCTTCATCGAAAGCCATACGTAAATTGGTCAGGCCGAGTTCGCCGCCGAAGGCGCAGGCCATGCTGGCAAAGACCAGCGCGAAGAGGGCGAGAAAAATTGGAAGAGTTCGCTTGTTCATCACATTCTCCTTTGAGTAAAATAGGCGGCCACCCGCCCGATGGCGGCTATTATACAGAAATGAGGGAAAAAGCGCCCATCCATTTGGGTATAAATTCACCTCACCCCAAACACGCACATCCCCCTCCCCTTCTCGATCTTCGCGGACTGGAGCGCGTCCATCTGGCACAGTATATTTCCGCACAGCAACTTGACTCGCGCCTGCATAATAATACTTCGTGATCTCAGCGCCTTTTTTCTCGTAGTAGCCATTGACGAACTGGATGGTCTCGCCGTTGACGACGGATTTCACGCGCTGTCCATCGCCATTATAGACGAATTGTGCCATTGTTATGTCGTTTTTCTTCACTTCCACCAGGCGGTTCTCGGCATCATAGATTTGCTTGTACGTATCCGGCCCGTAGACGCGCGTGGTTTGGTTGCCGTTGTCGTCGTACCAGTATTTCTGACGCGCGATCTCCAGTACTGACCTGCGCCCATCTTCCAGAAGTGGATTGACGATTTTCAAGCCTGGTTCGAAACATTCAACGTTTATTGGTTTATCTGGGTTCTATTCAATGCAGACAAAAATCGTATTAGAACTAATGGCCTGCGCAACATGCCATGCGGGTGGATCAGATGCTCTTTCTACCTTTGCCGTCCAGTGGATAAATTTAATATAAAATCCTGGGGTTGTAGTGATCTGATTACCTTCCTTTGTAAAAATTATCGGAATCTTTACTTGTAATATGACTTGATATGATTCGTTAGGGGGAATTTCAACAATTTTAATAACCTCTGTATTAAAGTCGTGAAAACTATTATCTCCATCGGCAAAAATGGCTTCCTCGTTATCAGAGAAAAAAACGGTGCTGAAATCTGCACCCGTATAGACACTCGCGCCTCCTGAAGAGAATGCAAAACTATCTGGAATAACGATAGTATGCGATGAGTTATTAGTAAATACAAATCTTGCTGATAGTGGTATCTGAGCGCTATCAACTCCAACCTTCATATAACAACCCTGTTGTAAATTTTCGACGTGTAATGAGAGATCATTATCAATCACTTGTACGCCAAAGCTATACAATGCATTCCACTTTTCTTTAGTGTTGATTATCGGTTGACTTGACAAATTTAATGTCGTATCTGAAATTTCTGGAGAAGGTGTTAAAGTAAATGCCTTAGTTTGCAGTGGAAACGAATCGGGGCTCAAAGTAGTATTTCCATTCCAGTCAGTGCAGGCAACGATTGACACACAAAATACTAAGTATATTAATTTTGACCTGTTCATCTTTTGGCTCCTTAATAGAGAGGAAGAGCTATGGTTTTCCCAAAATAATATTCAACATACCATTCTATATATGAGGGTGCGTCCATATATACCCCATCTGCATAAAAACAACCCGTGTTTGACGAGCCCGCATCTTTCCCGCAGGGATTAATTTGATTAAGGTGCGAATCTCTCACGTCTATCGCTAGAGCGGAAAATTTGATACCTTTTCTATTTAAATAAACCGCTAGATCAGCATCAACTTCATATGCATTAAAAATATTTTCATCTAAACGAAGGTCTTCTGCTCTCAAATCACGATGTATCGCATCTTCAACAATTTTTTCTACAATTGCATGACGAGCTTCATGCACCATAGTACCTAAAATAGTACTAACGTCAGTTCTTATGGTCGTACCATCTTTTTCGAAAAAAAACACATCAGCAGTGATGTAAACAACATCATCAACAACGTCAACAATCTTCCCGTCAGTCGTAGTTCTTTGACCATCGTCAAAAGGGCTAAAACCTCTATCATTAATATGGTAGGGCAAATATCCCCAAGTGACTCCTGGAGGAAGCGTAATTCCGAATTCATGCGCTAACCACGCAAGGGCAGCGGCAGGGTTCATGCTCCAAAAATACCAGAAGGTTCTCTCCATTTCAGGAGTAAGTCCTTGCAATTCATTGGTGTATTCGTAATATTTATTCATCCTGTTTCCACCTCTAAACCAACCCCTGCACCCAAGGCAATTTTTACCAGGCAAATGCCCTGACGGATCAATATAAGTAACAGGTGAATTGTTGGAATACGCATACCTATCCAACCCCTGCGCCCCTCCCGGCACAATCGTATCCGCCTGTATCATTCGTCCGGTCATGGGATCATACCAGCGGGCGTTGTAGAACATGAGTCCAAATCCAGCCGCGCCGAGGTCGGTGGCGGAGTCGTTCATGTAGGAGTATTGTCCCGTGAAGGTGTAGCGCGTGGGGAGGGTTTTGTTGGCGGTGGTGTAACGTACTTCGCCCCAGGGTTTGTAGCGCGTTTCGGAGACAAATGTCCCCGCATCGTCCATGACGACGCTGGCGCTTCCCAGATGGTTTCCGATCATGTAATGCAAAGTTGTACTTTCTGGCACAGTATATTTCCGCACAGCAACTTGACTCGCGCCTGCGAAATAATATTTCGTGATTTCACTGCCTTTTTTCTCGTAGTAGTTATTGACGAAATCCATGCCCGAAACTCCTTCCACACCCAAAGTCATTTCCCGGCATCATACATGCCAGCCATTACATTACTCCCACTTTACACCCTGCCCATAAAGTTTGTCAATAGAATTTCAGATATCTCGGCAAATACTTAAATGTTGCCCCGCCTTCTGCTCGCTGAATTCGGATGTTGTCTCTCCTCACCTCACCCCAAACACACACATCCCCCTCCCCTTCTCGATCTTCGCGGATTGGCGCGCGTCCATGCGCAGGGAATTGGATAACAGGCTGGCGTCCATTCGACATAATTCGGGATGCGCCTCGATCACCGCCGCGTAGGGACATCTGCCAAAGATGACGCGCGGTCCGTCCGCGCCGGCCTCCCAGCGGGCTTGATAATGTTTGGCGTTCAACTTCTCCACCAGCAGGGTCAGACGCCTCGTCAGCGGCTGATTGCCGATCGCGCTCGCGTCGAGGATGTGTTTGGCGAGCGTCTCCATCGGGACGGTGGATTCGGCCAGCAGGGCGCTCGTCAACGCGGGAAGGTTGTCTCCAGCCAGCGCGGGAGAGAGCGCGTAAATTTTGACGGGGCGGCCGCGCTCTCCTACCCCCCTCGGTCCCCCCTGCTGGGGGGATGGGAGGGGGGTAACGCGTCCATCCGAGGCGAGGACGCGCAAATGATGGCGCACGGTCGCCTCCGACAGGCGGAGAGTCCGCGCAAGGTCACGCGGCGAAGCGGGACCGAGTTTGGTCAACTGGTTCAGAATTTTTTGTCGGGCAGTTGTCACAGTCATAGGGTGGTTACGCAAAGCGTCACAATCTTGAATTTAGCCAATGTGTCATGGCTGTGGGGTGATTATACTCACAATCTTATTTTCGTAAACATATCTTTACATAATTCCGTTGACGTATCCCCTCCCAATGCTATAATCCGCCCGACTGATTACTGTTGACTGATGACTGAAAACTGATAACTGATGCTCACCTGGGACTCCACCTACGCCATCGCTTTAGAATTACGCCGCCAACACCCCGAAGCGGATTTGGAAACTGTCTCGCTCGGGCAAATTTGCGAATGGACGCTCGCGCTTTCGGACTTTGAGGATGATCCCGCGCTCGTGAACGACGACATCCTTTCATCAATTTTTCAAGACTGGTTCGAGGAGAATATTCATGGAAAATAACGAACTCAACCTGCCTGGTTACGAAATACCCGAAGACGTCAAAAACGTCGTGGCCGTAACCACGCTCGACCGCCTGCTCAACCCCGTCTACAACTGGGGACGGCGCTCGTCGGTCTGGCCGCTCATGTTTGGCCTGGCCTGTTGCGCCATCGAGATGATCGCCGCGCAGGCCTCGCGCTACGACCTGGCCCGCTTCGGCATGGAAGTGATGCGCCCCACCCCGCGTCAGGCCGACCTGATGATCGTCTCTGGCACGGTCACAAAGAAAATGGTTCCCGCCATCGTGCGCCTCTACAACCAGATGCCCGAACCCAAATACGTGATGGCCATGGGCGCGTGCGCTTCGAGCGGCGGCCCATTCAAGGAAGGTTACAACGTGGTGGCTGGCATTGACAAATTCCTGCCCGTGGACGTTTACGTGCCTGGTTGCCCGCCCACCCCGCAAGCCCTGATGAACGGCCTGATCATGCTCCAAAAGAAAATTGACAAAGAAAAGATCAGCCAGGTGCGTTGGTATCGCAAGGGACACGACAGCGTGGAAATTCCCGTGCCGATCCTTGGCCCCGACCTGATTGACCCGCGCCGCATCCCCGACATTAAGGCCGCCGCCGCGCAACCCGTGACGACGCCCGCGCAGGCAGGAGGCTAACATGACCGCTCCCGCATCCTCCCTGACCATTGACCTGGCCGCGCGTTTCCCGGGCGCTGTCTCCGCGGACGTCCGCCCCGGCTACGGCGGTTTCATCGTCCCCGCCGAAAAACTCATCGAAGTTGCCACCGCCATCCGCGACGAATTTGGCTACGACCTGCTTTCCGCCGTCACCGGCGTGGACTATATCGCCGACAACAAAATGGAAGTGGTCTACCACGCCTTCAAAACCACAGGCGGCCCTGCCTTCGTTTTCAAAGTGCAGGTCCCGCGCGAGAATCCCGTCCTCCCCTCGGTTGTCAACATTTGGAGAGGCGCAGAATTTCAAGAGCGCGAGGCCTGGGACTTGCTCGGAATCAAATTTGAAGGCCATCCCGACCTGCGTCGCATTTTGATGTGGGAAGGATTCGAAGGCCACCCGCTCCGCAAGGATTGGAAGGAACCCTTCTTTGAAGAGGAAGTCAAACCCTTCAAGAGCCGCTGGCCCGATGGCAAGCACACCTTCGCCGAAGTGAAGAATCCCTTCCGCGATAACCTCCAATTCCCCGCGGACTTCGACCCCGAAAAAGTCACCTTCACCGATCCCGAAGAAGCGCTCTACAAGAGCCTGAAAAAATATCACAGCGAAACCAGAGACGGCATCGAGACCGACCACATCCTCGTCAACATGGGGCCGCAACACCCGTCCACGCATGGCGTGTTCCGCGCGGTGGTGATGCTCGATGGCGAGACCGTCGTCTCGCTGAAACCTGTGATGGGCTACCTGCATCGCAACCACGACAAGATCGGCGAGCGCAACACCTTCCTGCAAAACATGCCCTACACCGACCGCCTCGATTACTTCTGCTCGATGACCAATAACTTCGGGTACGCGCTGGCGGTGGAAAAACTGATGAACATCCAGGTTCCCGAACGCGCCGATTACATCCGCGTCATCATGTCGGAACTGACGAGAATCCAGAACCACCTCATCTTCCTCGGCATGTTCCTGAACGACCTCGGCGCCATGTACACACCCGCGCTCTACGCCTTTGAGGAACGCGAACTCATCCTCGACATCTTTGAAGAAGTGGCCGGCGCGCGCATGATGTGTAACTACTTCCGCTTCGGCGGCGTGGCCCGCGACATGGGCGAAGATGCCCTCCGCAAAGCCCGCGAACTCGTCTTCGACCGCCTGCCCGGCAAAGTGGATGAGATGGATCGCCTGCTCACCGAGAACGAAGTGCTGGTCTCGCGTGTCAAAGGCATCGGCTACCTCAGCGCCGAAGACGCCATCCGCACCTCAATGACGGGGCCGATGCTCCGCGCTTCGGGCGTCCCCTACGACATCCGCCGCGCCGACCCGTACTCGATCTACGACCGCTTCGACTTCAACGTGGCCTGCCGTCCCGAAGGCGATTTGCTGGCCCGTTATATGGTTCGTATTGACGAAATGCGCGAATCGCTCAAGATCCTTGGACAGGCCCTCAAGCAGATTCCCGCCGGGCCGATCTTCCCTGGCAAACCGCAGTATCAGGTCAAGGTCCCTGCGGGCGAATCGTACGGACGCGTCGAGTCCCCGAAGGGCGAGCTGGCCTACTACGTCGTCTCGAACGGCAAGCCCAATCCCTATCGCTACCACGTGCGCCCCTCGTCATTTGTCAACCTGACCTCGCTGGAACAGATGTGCATCGGCGAAAAGATCGCCGACTTCGTTGCCATCCTCGGCGGTATTGACATCGTGCTAGGCGAGCTCGACCGCTAAAAGGAGAACTTAACTATGTATGGAAAAGGAATACTCAAAGGTCTGAGCGTCACCTTTATGCGCTTCTGGAATACCTATTGGCAGGACGCGATCTGGGCCTGGCGGCGACTTACCACCGGCAAAAAACACTACGGCTCGGCAGAAGGCATCGCGCACCGCTCCAGCAAGAACGCGCGCGGCATCTTTACCGTGCAATATCCCGAAGAGAAATTGCCCGTCCCCGAAGAATTTCGCTACATCCCCTTCCTCGTTTTTGACGAGGGCGCGGAGGGCGCGAAGGAAATCCGCTGTACCTCGTGCGGCATCTGCGCCAAGGTCTGCCCGCCGCAATGCATCTGGATCGTGCGCGGCACCGATCCCGCCACGGGACGTCCCCGCCCGCAACCTGGCGATTTCTTCATTGACGCCGACATCTGCATGAACTGCGGCTTCTGCTCGGAATACTGTCCGTTCGACGCGATCAAGATGGATCACGATTACGAGATCGCCTCGTATACCCGCAATCTCTATGACATGGAGAAACTGCTGAAACCCGCCTCATATTACGAGGGCATCCGTCCCGCCAACGCGGCCCGCGAAGACGAAGCCCGCCGCGCGAAAGAAGCCGCGAAGGCCGCAAAAGCAGAAGCGGCCGCGGCGTAGTAACAAGTTACAGGTTACAAAGTACAAGTTGAAGGTTGTAGGGTAAACTTACAGCCTTCAACTTTCAAATTTAAGTGGTGAAAAAAATGACAAACAAAATCACAAAAGAATCCGTTCTCGCCGCGCTCTCCAAAGTGCAGGAGCCTGAACTTCATAACGACCTCGTCACCCTCAACATGATTCGCGATTTGGAGATCGAAGGCGCGAAGGTGAAATTCACCGTCATGTTGACCACGCCAGCCTGTCCCTTGCGCGGACAGATCGAGAAAGAATCGCGCCAGGCGGTCATGTCTGTCGCGGGCGTGGATGCGGTCGAGATCAAGATGTCGTCCGACGTCCCCAACGATGGGCGGATGCGCGGGCTGGTCAACACGACGATCAAGAACGCGATCGCCGTCGGCTCGGGCAAGGGTGGCGTTGGAAAAAGCACCGTCTCGGTCAACATCGCGGTGGCGCTCGCGCAGAGCGGCGCGCGCGTCGGCCTGATGGACGCGGACATTTACGGCCCGAACATCCCCACCATGATGGGCATCGAAAAACTGCCGCCGCCCACGCAGGCAAAAATTGTCCCAGCGAAAGCCTACGATGTGGAAGTGATCTCGATGGGCTTGCTGGTGAAACCTGGACAGCCGCTCATCTGGCGCGGCCCGATGCTGAATTCTGCCATCCGTCAATTTTTGAGCGACGTGGAGTGGGGCGAGCTCGACTATCTGATCGTTGACCTCCCGCCAGGGACAGGCGACGCGGCCCTCTCGCTCGCGCAAGCCTTACCGTTGAGCGGCGCGGTCGTGGTGACGCTTCCACAACTCGTCTCACTCGAAGACGCCACCCGCGGCCTGAATATGTTCAAGCAGTTGGAAGTGCCGATTCTCGGCGTGGTCGAAAACATGTCGTATCTCGATCTGCCCGACGGCTCACGCATGGACTTGTTCGGCTCTGGCGGCGGGATGCAACTCGCGATGGGAACGCAAGCGCCCTTCCTCGGGCAAATTCCGATTGACCAAAACGTCCGCATCGGCGGCGATAGCGGCAAACCGATCGTCGTTTCGTATCCCGATTCGCCCGTGGCGAAGTCTCTGCGCGAGATCGCGGAACGGCTCGCGGCGCAAATCTCGGTGGCCGCGCTCAGCGGGAGTAACGAGTTGCCGATTAATATCGTGGAATAAATAAAGTTCGTGCCAAGAATTTTATATTCCGCCTTCGACGTTGTTCCAAGCCCCAAAGGCGCGTCCACGCACATCGTCCACAACCTGCGCGGATTAACCGAGCGCGGGTACGACGTGCGCCTCATCACGCCCAGCGATGGGATTTTGCCGCTCGAAGATTCGCTCGAAGGCGCGCAAGTCACGCGCGTCGCGCAGGACATGACGCAAAACTTTCTGGCGCGCGCCGCCGATTTCGGTCGGGCGGTGATGCGGCATGTGGCGCTCGCGCCGGCGTACGATGTCGTCCACTATCGCTCGGTCTGGTGCGGACTTCCGCTGGCGCAGGCGCGCCGCGAGCGCGGCTACAAAACGCTGTTTGAAGTGAACGGACTTCCATCCGTCGAACTGAAATATCACTATCCCACCATCGAACCCGACCTGCTCGCCAAAATCAAGGAGCAGGAAATTGCGACGCTGAATCTTTCGGACGCGATCATTTGCCCCTCGCGCGTGACGCGTGACTACATCGCCTCGCTCGGCCTGGACCCGAAGCGGGTGACCGTCATCCCGAACGGAGTCAGCCCTTCGGATTTTTCCGCCACGCCGCTGCCTGTGCGCGAGGGCCGCGTCCCCGCGTTGCTCTACATCGGCACCCTCGCCGATTGGCAGGGACTGGACATCCTCATTAAAGCCCTGCCGAAGATTCTTGAACATCGCGAAGTGAAATTGCAGATCGTCGGGCGTGGACGTTCGCGGCAAAGAAAGTTGCTTGCCAAGTACATCCGCAAATTGGGCATTGAAGCGAACGTGATCGTCCAGCCCGCCGTGCCGCACCACGAAGTCCCCGCGCTGATGGCCTCCGCCGACATCTGTGTCGCGCCGCTGGGACTCAACGACCGCAACGTGACGCAAGGCGCGTGTCCGATCAAGGTGTTGGAATACATGGCCGCCGCGCGTCCCCTGCTGGCCTCCAACATGCCGATCGTGCGCGAACTCGTCCGCGAAGACGTGGACGCGCTACTCTTCTCCCCGAACGACCCCGAAGATTTAGCGCGCCAAGCGTTGGCGCTACTCAACGATTTTGAATTATCGAAACGAATCGCTGCATCTGCTTCGGAGCGCGCGCTGACGAAATTCACCTGGCATGAGTCGCAGAAGAAGTTGGGGAAGGTGTACGAAAAATTGCTGACGAATAAAAATCCCGAAGGGATGGAATGATTGTAGAACGATTTATCCGCCTCACAATAATCCCGAAGGGATGAAATGGTTTGACGCGGGATTATGCCACCCCCCTTGGGGTTTTCGATCCATTTGAATCGCGAATCAATAATCAAATCACTCCTTCGGAGTTTTTGGTATTTGGTTAAACACAATTATTACTTCCTGGGGAATGGCGATGGGGTTTCCATTTTTCGCGTCTACGAAGACCCAATCGGTCTCGCCCTGAACGAGCAATTTCCCATCCGAAACGCGCACAAATTCATATTTGCGGAGCGAGCGCACGCGGCGATAGTTTTCGATCCACGTGCGGATTTCGATCTCCTCGCCCGCGAAGGCAGGGAGGAAATATTCAATCAGGTGCGAGCGCGCCACCCACGTCGCGCCGACGTGTTGCGTGGGGCCGATGCCCCCGATGGCGGTGTAATGCTCAATGGCGATATCCTGCATCCATTGGACGTAGGTCACGTTGTTGACGTGTCCGTTCTCGTCAATGACCGATTGCGGAATGACGATTCTTTTTGAGTAGACTGGGGTGACAGGCATCCGCCAAGTTTACCGCAGAAACATTTTCCGTCGGGCGGGCGTCTATAATAAAATAGCCAAATGGAGTAGAAAGGATTAACATGAAGAAGATAGCCATGATCGGTTTACTTGTTTTGTCCCTGGTTTTGTCGGGATGCGCTTCTCGAAAGGCGAACGCGCAAACGGACGGTTCCGTGTCGCCCGACGGAGTATCTGGCCCCGAGGTCGCGACCACCCTACCCGAAAGCGGGGGCGGCCCCATCGAACCGCTCCCAGCGAACGGCGGCGCGGCGGCCATCATCAAGTTTGAAGATAATGGCAGGACATTCACCTACAAAGTCGGCGATTCCTTCTTGCTGAATCTGGGCGCGGGAATCTATGATTGGGAAGTGACAATTGACCAGCAGAGTGTGATCTCCCTCAAAATGGGCGTGGAAGTAATTGACGGCGTTCAGGGAACCTTTGAAGCGCTCAAGACTGGAACGGCGCTGCTGACGGCCATCGGTAATCCCAAGTGCCTCAAATCGAATCCGCCTTGCATGATGCCGACCGTCCTGTTTAAAGTCACGTTGATCGTGGAGTAGGCTCAAAAACGAAAAGCGCCGACCAGCATGTTTGGTCGGCGCTTTTTATGCGGTGAATTTTATGGATGAGTTCCTTTGGCCTTTCTTGATTAATCAACGTGTCTGGTCGGCGTCTCGCCACCACCAAAACGTAATGACGAAACCGATGAGACTCGCAACGGTCAAAATGATGTAACTATGCATACCAAGTTGCTCGGAGCGCGGGCCTGCCGCGCCGCTGAACAGGGCAGGGATTGCCCATGGAAACCAATCGCCCCAGCCGAGGATCGCCGCGAACTGCGCCGTAACCAACGTGAGAATCGTCCATCCGAAGGCGGACATGTAGCCGCGTCCACTGCTGGCGAGCAAGGCGACGAACGACATCAGTGGGATGGTCAACAGCGCCGCGCCGAGGATGCCGATAGAGGATTCTCGCAACAAGTCTGCTGACCAGCCAGGCAGTGACAACGCCTTTCCAACCGCGAGACTGATACCAAAGACGAGTAAGGTTGCCGCGAACGACCATAAGGCGATCACAACAAATTTGGCGGCGACGATGGTCTCGCGCGGAGTCGGGAGAGCCAGCAATTCCTTGACGGTATGGTCGGAAAATTCCCGCCCGAAAACCCAGATGGTGACGATGGAAAACAAAACCATCCCGCCTGCCGCGGCAGCCTGCGCCATGAAGTTGAAATAAGTAGGCCAATCTGCCACGCCGACCATGAGTTGCGCCTTGGCGCTGATCAATCCCATTGTTTTTGCCGCTTCGGGGTCTTTCAGAATGATCATGAAGAGGCCGCCCGCCAATGGCGCGATGCAAAATCCGAGCGCGGTGAAATAGGGAACTTTGGAGCGGCGCATTTTCAGGATTTCAACAAAGAGGGTCGAGGAGAAGTTGTTCATTGCGCCTCCTTTGTTAACTGCATGAAATGCTCTTCCAAATCCTGCTGATATACGGAGAGATGAGTCGGCGGCGCGCCCGCGTTGACGAGCATCTGCGCGATTTTGTCGGGATGTTCGATGGCGTGGGCTTCTTCGAGAAAAATGGATTCCCCTTCGGCAAAAGGTTTGTACCCCGCGCTTTGCAGGCTGATCTGCGCGCCCTCCAAATTGCGCGTCCGAATTTCGAGACGTTTGGCGCGCATCTTTTCCAGCGCTTCGGCTTCCAACTCTTCGATCAGTCGTCCCTTGTGGATGATGCCGATGCGGGTCGCGAGCCTGTCCACTTCCGTCAGGATATGGCTGGACATGAAAACCGTCACGCCTTTTTCCTGCGCGAGCGAGCGGAGCAGTTCGCGGATCTCGATCACGCCCGCGGGGTCGAGTCCGTTGGCGGGTTCGTCGAGGATCAAAAGTTCAGGGTTGTGGAGCAAGGCACGCGCCAAGCCGAGGCGTTGAAGATTCCCGCTTGAAAGCGTGCCAGCCTTTCGGTCCGCGTAAGAAGCGAGGATGAGTCGCTCAATGACTTCGTCCACAACATTGGGATTTTGGATTCCATGCAGACGCCGCGCCGCGTCCAGATTATCCCGCACCGAGAGTTCGGGATAGGCCGACGGACGCTCGACGAGGTGGCCGACCCGCGCCCACGGCCCGCGTCCATGTGGACCGACCGCCTGTCCCAGCGTTTTCACATTTCCCTCGCTTGGGCGAACCATCCCCAACAGCGCGCGGATGGTGGTGGTCTTCCCCGCGCCGTTGAGACCGAGGAAGCCGTAAATTTCGCCGACGCCCACGCGCAGATCAACCGAGTTGACCGCGGTCACGTCGCCGAAGCGTTTGGTGAGTTGATTCGTTTCGATCGCGTAAGTAGGCATGGCATAAGTTTACTCCCAAATTCTTTTCCTACTCGCCAATATGTCGCACAACGTCGCCTTTTAAAATGACCGTCTCGCCGTCCATCTCAAAGCCGCCGACGGGCATGGGCGCGCCGTCGTGATCCCTGAAATAGAGCGGAAGTCCCTCGGCGAAATTCAGCGGGAAAAGATTTGGGTCCTGCCGTTGGTGATGGATATGGATGTGCGGCTCGCTGGTGTTGCCAGAATTTCCACAAGCGCCGAGCGCCTGTCCTTCTGAAACCGTATCGCCTGTCTTAACGGTGACACTGCCTGGCTTCAAATGCGCGATGACCAGGTATGTTCCCGTTTCTGGGATTTGGATCACAACATGGTTGCCAGTGGGCGCGGTGAAATTATTCGAGACAACGCCAGGGATTGCGTCCGGCTCGCCATCGTGCGCTTTGACGACGAGGCCGCTAATGGGCGCGACGACAGGAACGCCGTAACAGCCGTAATCTTCCAGTTTGTCGCTTCCGTGCGCGGCGGGCGTAACCAGCAGATCATATGCCCAGCGTTGATCTGGCACGATCACATGATAGTTTGTCTCGATTTTGTCCCCGCCCCAGGCCACGATCAGCGGGACGTCCGCGGGCAGGCGCACGGTCACGGACGGTTCGGTCGTCTTCAGCGACGCGGGAAACGGAAGCGGCTTGACCAATGAAATGGCGGGGGACAAACTGACAATCGCCACGATCAATGTCGCGGCCATCAGCCTGCTAAACTTCCGCTTCACGATGGCGTAGACGACGATGCAAATCAGCGAAACCAACCCAAACAGGGGAGGGATCATTTGCAGGGCGTACCATGCCGAAATCTTCGTCATGCCGCCCATCAGAAACATGACCAGCAAAACGCCCAGAACGAGGAGCATGAGCGAGAGCGGAACGAGGCGCACGACGCGCCAAACGCGGGACGGTTGGGGTTGCGGGGTTGAATCCATTTTTTCCTCTTTTCAAATAGGCCTGATTGAAATACGCATCCCCGCCTAAAAAGTGGCAGTCACTTTTGGCGCATGGCGGCGATGGGCAATTGCATTCCTGCGTTCTGATTTTACACTTGCGCGGAATAACGCTAAAATACAGCAAGAGAAAGTATTCACGCTGGAGGCAACATGACCACAAATTCTGAATGGCTCGAAAAAGATCGCAAACAACTTCATCCCGTTTATCATCCCAAGTCCCACGCTAACGCGCTGGTCATCGAACGCGGCGAGGGCGTCTGGCTCTACACTGCCGATGGACAAAAAATACTCGATGGCATGGCGGGGCTGTGGAACGTCAACGCGGGATACGGCAACGAGGAACTCGCCAAAGTCGCGTACGAGCAAATGAAGACGCTGGCGTTCACGTCCAACTTTTCGGGCATGACCAACCTCCCCTCGATCCAACTCGCGGACAAGTTGGCGGGCTTCGCCTACGACGGCCTCAACGCCACCATGTTCACCTCGGGCGGCTCCGAAGCCAACGACACCGCCTTCAAAACCGCGCGCTACTTCTGGAAGCGCAAAGGCCAGCCGACCAAATACAAAGTAATCGCGCGCAAAGGCTCGTATCATGGCGTGACTCTCGCGGCCACGTTCGCAACGGGACTCGAAAAATATCAGACGATGTTCGGGCCGAAGGTGGACGGATTCATCCACATCCCCGCGCCAAACCCCTACCGTTTTGAGGGGTCGCTCGACCCGGGCGAATCGGTCGGGCAGGCCGCGTCCCGCGCGCTCGAGGAGGCGATCCGCCGCGAAGGCGTGGACACGGTCGCGGCGTTCATCGCGGAACCGATCATGGGCGTCGGCGGAGTCATCGTCCCGCCCGCGGACTACTTCCCGCTCGTGCGCGCCATCTGCGACAAGTACGGAATCCTCTTCATCGCGGACGAGGTCATCACAGGCTTCGGTCGGACGGGGGAGTGGTTCGCGCTCAAGCATTGGGGCGTGAAGCCTGACATTCTCTCGTTTGCCAAAGCCATCACCAGCGGATACGCCCAACTCGGCGGCATCCAAATCTCGGACGAAATTCGCGAAACGATGGAATCCGCACCGGAGTCCGAAGCGTATATGCACGGCTACACCTACTCAGGTCACGCCATGGCCTGCGCGGTGGGACTGAAAAACCTGGAGATCATGGAGCGCGAGAATTATCCCCAGCGCGCTCAAACCCTTGGCAAACGCCTGCTCGATGGGCTGAAATCCCTGACCGAATTCCCCTTCGTCGGCGATGTGCGCGGACTGGGACTCGTCTGCGGCGTGGAGATCGTCTCCGATAAATCCGCCAAAACCGCCGACCCCGCCATGACGATGCGAATCTTCAAAGCCGCCCAGGAACGCGGCCTGCGCTCACGTCCGCTCGGCAACACGCTGGCCTTCTCCCCGCCGCTGATGATCAACGAAGACGAAGTGGACGAGATCGTCAAACGCCTCGGCGCGGCGATGGAGAGTGTGATGTAGAAAAAAAGTGGTTGGACGGAGATGTCCAACCACTTTCATTTTATGGGGAATAAGGGTATTCATCCCCCTCTTCAAACCTAAGAATTATGACTTGGTCATCCTCAATAAATCCATAGTTTTGGATTCCGACAAGGTGGGATATTTCGCAATATGGAACATCTGTTGTCTCGATCCATTCGATGTTAACAAACTCGGTGGGCTTAAGAAATACCTTTCCATAAAGCGTCGTTACCGAAATATTGCCCTGAATATCTACGCCGTTCACAATAAAGTCAGAGTCAGGTGACTGATATGGGAGTGAAGTGATGAAAGCATAATGCGCTTCGTGCATGGTTTGATAGCTATAAAATCCAATCGCTTTGTGCGCCAATCTTGCTTCAGCCCATTCCTCTCGAAAATCAAGGAAGACATCCCAAATGTAAAGTTTTCCATCAATAAACTTATAAGGAGGGGCAATCGGTTCAGAAACAGGACAATTGCATTCTTCACTGCACATTTCCCCTCTACCAACTTCAACGAATAAGAACTTGTCGGCAGGAAATATTTTGAACGCTTCAAATGAAGTAATGGTTGGAAAAGGAGTGGGAGTTTTGAAGATGGATGTGAGTGTCGGAGTCGCTGTCGGGCTGGGTGCAATTGATGAACACGAGCTCAAGACAATTGCCAAAAGTTTTGCGACGAAAACTTTCTTCATGTTTGCTTCTCCTCCAAAATCTTTTGATACACGAGCAAGTTCGCTTCCAATTCCTTCTCTGGCGTGAACTTTTCTATGATTGTTTCCCTTGCATTTTTTTCGAGTCGCGACCTCTTTTCGGAATCATCCAGTAGTTCCAGGATTTTCTCGGCCAACATCTCTGCGTCATTGACGTTTACTGCGACCCCATTGTTTCCATCTTTGAGAACATCCAAAACCCCGCCGACGGGAGTCGCCACCACGGGGACGCCGCAGGCCATCGCCTCCAGCACCGCGTTCGGCATCCCATCGCGCAGGGATGGGTGGACGAAGATGTCCATCAAACCGTAATAGGCGGGCATGTCTTTGTGAGGAACCGCGCCCGTGACGATAATTCGATATTCGGGATTCGATGTTCGGAACTCCTCGAACGCTTTTTTGTCTTCCCCTTCGCGCACTTCACCGACGATGAGCAGGGAGGCGGGCCGCGTTTTTGTCATCTGCGCGTAGCCAGAGAGGAGGGCGCGCATCCCTTTTTTCTCTCGCAATTCGCCTACAAACCCAATCACAAAACTTCGTTCCTCTTTCCTCTTTCCTTCGTGTCCCTTCGTGGCCTTTGTGGTAAAAAGCATTTCCGCCAACGGCTCATTCCTCTCCATCGGCTTGAAGCGCTCGGTATCAATCCCATTCGGGATCAAAAAGATTTCTCGTTCAACGAATGCCTTTGCCTTCCTCGCCAATTCGGAGGTGTTTGTCGTCACTGCGGATGCGTTTTGGAGCGCGTACATCACGTGCGAGAACTTGGACGGGTCGAAGGCGGCGCGTTCGATGTCATTGCCGCGGATGGAGACGACGCTCGGCACATTCAGATATTTCCCCGCGTACGCGGCGACGAATCCCGCCTGGGGGAGGAAGTAGGCGTGTAGGATGTCAAATGGTTCGCGGCGATGCTCCGCGACGAGCGCCTCAAACCAATCTACCAATGTATCGTCCACGCGTTTGTGCGCGCCGAAGCGCGTGACGCTGACTCCGCCCGAGGGGAGAGTCCGCTTCTCGGAGGGAGGCAGGTTCCCCGTCGGCGCGAAGACGCGGACGGAGTGACCCGAAGATGCAAGTAGGCGTGCGAGTCGCTCTGTCGAGATTGCCAGTCCGCCGATGTCGGGTGTATACTTTTCGGAAAGCAAGGCGATTTTCATAATCTTTATTTTACGTCATTGCGAGGAGCGTTTGTCCCTGGCACCGCCCGCCAGGGCAGGTGTGCGACGAAGCAATCTCCTTGTACGCGGAGGGGATTGCTTCGCTTCGCTCGCAATGACAGAGGAAAACTCAATGGCTGAACAATGCGAAATGATTATCGGTTATCTCGTGCCGCATCGTTGTGATCATCCCGCGTTGGGGAAGTGTAGTAAGTGCGGGCGCGGATTCTGCGAGGAGCATTTAGTGGATTCGCCCCAGGGCAAAATTTGTCTCGCCGATCAGCAGGGACTCGACCTGCCGATTGCGTTGCCGCTGACCGCCGCGACGTTTTCGCAGGCGGATATTGAAACCTTCAATCGCGCTTCGACTTTCGACAGCGATGACTCCGCGGGCGATATGTTTTCGGATTTGAGTTAACATTTTTCGTCATTGCGAGGAGGGTGATCTTCCCGACGAAGCAATCTCCTTTTATCAGCAGGGGATTGCTTCGGGGAGATCACCCTCGCAATGACGGGCAAACGCTAATACGGCCCGATCGCATCCCAAATCTTTTTATTCTCATCAATAAAATCGTCACAGCGCTGGCACATCGGCAGGGTGGGCGGATGCATTTGCAGGCGGATGCGCTGATATGCGCTCCCCTCCCAAACCTCTTTGAACGTTGACGTTTTCAGGTCGCCCAGCGGCGGAATCTGGTCGCGCGTCATACAGCAGACGTAGACCATCCCCTTGTGGTCAATGAGCGTGTGCGTCCACGGCGCGTAGCAGGGATGCGACTTGTAGTAGCCGAGCGCGTATCGTCCCGCTCGCGCCAAGCGGACTTCGGCCGCGTCATGCCCAAACGGGAACGCGTCCTCCTCTGAAACGATCAGTCCCAACTCCATTGCCCGAGCCGCGATTTTCGGCGCGATAGACTCGTTGAAGAAGGCGATGTCCTTCTTTCGCAGGGACAGGTGTTCGCCGCAATGATCGTCCACGGGGATCAGGTTGATTCCGTCCGCGCCCAAGGCGTGCGCCACATCGGGAAGCGTTTCGAGTGTGTCGAAATTCTCGCGGCTGACGACGGTGTTGATGCGGATACCTATTTTCCCCTTGCGCGCGTACTTGCGGAAATACTCCACGGCGCGCGTGGTTAACTTCCACGAGCCTTCGATGCCGCGGATTTTTTCGTGAATCTTTCGGATGGGCGAGTCAATCGAAATATTGATGCCGCGCAACCCCGCCTCGACCAGCGCCTTCGCCTTTACTTTGTCTATCAACGTCCCATTGCTGGTCATGCAGACGCGGATGCCGAGTCCATGCGCATGCGCGGTCAATTCAGGAATGTCGCCGCGCAGCATCGGTTCGCCGCCCGTGAAGTGGACTTTGCGGCATCCGAGTTCGGCCAGGTCGCTGATGATCTCTTTGAATTTCTCGGTCTTCATCGCCAGCCCGCGTGACTCGCGCCAGTGGTTGCACATTTCGCACTTGAGATTGCAACCGTAAATTACCTTGATTTTCGCGTACAATGGACGGAACGGACGCGAATGTAAAACGGTCTCGCGGAACTCTTCGGGATGATCGGTAATTTCGGTTAGACTGTACATTTTTTGGTATTGATAAATTGGTGGATTGGTAATTGGTAAGATGGCCGCAATTGTAACACTTCGAGATTCATCTTTTATCCACCACTCTCTGTTCTCTACTCACTGCTCTCTGGATTCCCATGCGCCTCAAAGCCGACCTTACCCTCCTCCTCGTCTCCATCATTTGGGGATCCGCCTTCGTTGCCCAGCGCGTCGCGGGGCAGATGGGAAGCGTGTATTTATTTAATGGCGTCCGCTATTTACTGGCGGCGTTGGTGGTTCTTCCTTTCGTGGGGCGGATTGGCAATCCGCCTTACCGATTGCCCCGCGCACAATACAAGTGGATGTTCATCGCGGGCTTCATTCTCTTCATCGGCAGCGCGTTGCAACAAGTCGGCGTGGTTTACACCACCGCGGGCAACGCGGGATTCATCACGGCGCTGTATGTGGTTCTCGTGCCGATCGTTTTGTTCATCGGATGGCGCGAAAGACTCCACTGGCTGGCGCTCGCGGCGGTGGGGATGGCCGTCGGCGGCGCGTACCTCCTCTCAACGGGTGGCCGCTTCGAGGTCCGCGCGGGCGACGCGCTGGAGTTGGTCAGCGCGCTGTTTTGGGCGTTCCACGTCGTCGTGCTGGGAAAGTTCGCCGCGCAGTTCGAAGCCAAATCCTTCTCGGTCGGACAACTCATCGTCTGCGGGCTTCTCAATCTCGTCGTTGGCCTGTTCGTGGAGAAATCCCTGCCGCTCAATTGGTCGCTGGCGGCGGCCATCGCCTACACCGCGCTCTTCTCGCTGGGACTGTGCTACACGCTTCAGATTTGGGCGCAACGACACACGCCTCCCGCGGACGCCGCGCTGATCCTCAGCCTCGAATCGGTCTTCGCGGTGCTGGCGGGATGGCTTCTACTGGACGAATTTCTTGCGCCGATTCAAATTGTTGGATGCGCGCTGATCTTTGCCGCCGTGGTTCTCTCGCAATTCAAGGAATGGACTTCGGGTACAATCAGTGCGTCGCACCCTCCAGGCGGATGAATCTGTCGGGGTAGGTGCGACGCACTTCCAGATCGGAGAGCCGATGACCGCAAAAGTAGTTCTCAACCCATATTCCAATCGTTGGAATTCGGAAGCACGCTGGCCGCAAGCGGAAGCCGCTCTGAAAGCCGCGGGCGTGGACTTTGAAATGGTTCGCTCGGAGCGCAAGGGGCAAGTGGTGGAACTCGTTGAGCAGGCCGTGCGGGACGGATTCTCTCCCATCATCGCGGCGGGCGGCGACGGCACGATCGGCGACGCCGTCAACGGGTTGGCACGGGCAGCTGGTTCCGCGGATGCGCCGCTGGTTCCGCTGGGGGTCATGCCGCTGGGTTCGGCCAACGATTTCAGTTTCAACCTCAACATGTCCACAGATTTGAACGACGCGGCGCGCGTCATTGCGGCGGGGAAAACTCGCGCCATTGATCTCTGCAAATGCAACGACCGCTACTTCGACAACAACTCGGCCTGCGGGCTGGAACCCTATGTCACCACCAAGCACGAGCGTATCCACGTGATTAAGGGGATTGCGCGTTATTTGGTCGCCGCGGTTTGGGCGATCATGGACAAACCCGAATGGCACGGAACGGTGAGGTGGGACGACGGCGAATTTGAAGGCCCGCTTTCACTCGTCTCAGTCGGGAATGGACGGCGCACGGGCGGATTCTTTATGACGCCTCACGCCGACCCCACCGACGGAAAATTGACAATTGCCTTTGGCTATCGCGCCACGCGCCTTGGACTATTTGGCGCGTTGCCGCGTGCGTTCAACGAGGGCGAGAAGAGTTACGTCTACATGGATGGGATGCGCGAAGTCCACACGACCAAAATCTCGATCCATCTCGACCGTCCCTCGCCCGCCCACACCGACGGCGAACTCTTCCCCGAGTGGATTCGGGATCTGGAATATTCCATCCAGCCTGGACGGTTGAAGGTTCTCGCACCGTAACGGTGCAGATGGACTCCAAAGTCTCTGACTTTGGAGCCTGAACGTCGGAGACGTTCGAGTTCGCGCCAACCTCATCAATTTTCATGCTCCCCTCCCTCACATTTCACCCTCTCACCCCCGACCGTTTCGCCGATTTCGAGCGTCTCTTCGGTTCGTGCGGCGCGTACGGTGGATGCTTCATCTACACGGGGACTCTCGCCGCGTTCCAAAAGGCGGGGTTCGAGGAAGTCGCCCGCAACTCGCCCACATGCCCCATCGTTCGCTTCACTATTAAATCGTGAACCGTCCCAAAACATCCTTCCGCGATTTTCAAACCATGCTCGCGCTGACTCTGCTGGCGATCTTCCTCGTCGCAGGGTTGGTCGCGGCCAATTGGTTTCTCGCGCGCCAATTCGGCGCGGGCGCGGATTTCCTCCCCGCTTGGAACGGCGCCCGCGCCTTCCTCTTTCAATCTGCCGACCCATACGGCGAAATCGTTTCGCAACAGACGCAACGCCTCGTCTACGAACGCGCCGCCCGCGAGGCCGAGTTTCCCTACGCGCTCGATATTCCGTTTCCTCTGCTCCTCGTTTACGTCCTGCCGCTTTTTCTTTACCAATTATTTTTGGGATTCCTGTCTTTATTTCCGATTCAAATTTCCATGCCCATTCCAGATGCCTCGTGGACTCTCTGGATGCGCGCCCTCTGGATGACCCTCTCCGAATTTGGACTCGGCCTGCTCGCCTACTTCTCGCTTCGCCTCGCGGACTGGGAGCCGCGTCGCTGGTTCTCGATCCTTCTCCTCGCTTTCGCGTTGACCTGGTTCTACGCGGGCGCGGCGTTGCTCGATGGCTCGTTTTCCATTTTGCTCGCTCTCATCCTGATCGGCGCTTTGTTTGCCATGCGCGACTTCAACGACGAGTTGGCTGGCTTTCTGCTTGCCATCTCCGCCCTAAAATGGGAAGCGACTCTCCTGCCCTGGGTTCTGTTGATCCTGGCCGCGCTCGTTGCCCGCCGCTCGCGCGTCTTCATCAGCATCGGCATGACGTGGTTCGTGCTGGGCGCGATCGGCTTCCTGCTCTATCCCGATTGGTTCTGGCCTTACGCGCGCGCGGTCGCATCCAACTGGCGCGCCGACGACTTTTTCACCCCCGCGCGCTTCCTTTCGAGTTGGTTTCCCGATTTGCCAAACGGCATTTTGCTTCTGGCGATTTCCATTTTGCTCCTCATCCTCATCCTGGAATGGTTCAGCGCCCTGCGTGGCAAAGACTTCCGCCGCGTGGCCTGGTCGTTCGCGCTCGCGTTTGCCGTCGCTCCTCTGCTCGGATTTTCCAACACCTTCGCCAATCTCGCGCCGTTGGTTTTTTCCTTTGCTTTCATTTTGCCCTTCGCCTGGGAACGCTGGAAAAAATATCCCTACCTCATCCTTTCGCTGATTCTGATCTCATTCTTTATCCTGCCTCTTGCCCTGCAACTCTCGCCAATCTCCTCGCCCCTCCTCGCCGACGGCCTGACCTTCCTCCTCCCGCCGCTCCTCGTCATCATCGGCCTCTACTGGATTCGCTGGTACGTCATCCGTCCGCCGATGACGTGGCTGGATGGCGTAAGGAGAGAGTTGCAAAAATGAACCGACGCGACCTTCTCCTCCTCTTCATCATCAGCCTCCTCGTCCTCTTCGCCATCGCGCAGTTCCAATCCCTGCCTGGCTACATGGACGCGGATTATTACTTTGGCGGCGGTCTTCAACTTGTCCGCGGGAACGGCTTCAACGAACCCTACCTCTGGAATTATCTCGCCGACCCATCATCCGTCCCGACGCCCTCGCACGCCTACTGGCTTCCGCTCGCGTCCATCCTCGCCGCGCTCAGCATGTGGTTGACGGGAGAGTCCACCTTCGCCGCGGCCCGCCTCGGATTCATCCTGCTCGCCGCCCTCGTTCCCCCGTTGACGTCTGTCCTCGCCTTTCGCGTCACCTCCAACCGCGCCTCCTCGCTCCTTTCTGGACTTCTAGCCTGCTTCCCCATCTTCTACGCCCCCTTCCTTCCCGTCACGGATAACTACGGGATTTATATGCTTCTCGGCATCTCTTTTTTCCTGCTTCTTTCCTCTCTGCCCGATGCAAGAAAACCTTACATCGTGTTCTTCGGTTTTGGATCTATTTCAGCCCTCGCGGCGCTTGCCCGTTCCGATGGATTGCTTTGGTTGGGGCTTTCATTCTTTGTAGCGATTTGGTGGACAGGTAAACAGGTAGACACGGAATACGAAGTACGCAATACGCACTCCGCATCTCCTATCTCGCATCTTCTATCCCGCGCCCCGCGCCTCCTGCTTTCTGCCTTCTGCATTCTGCTTGCCTTCCTCCTCCTCGCCTCCCCCTGGTACGCGCGCAACCTCCAAGTCTTCGGCTCGCTCATGGCTCCTGGCGGTTCCCGCGCCCTCTGGCTCACCAGTTACAACGACACCTTCGCCTTCCCCGCCTCACAACTGACTCTCCAATCCTGGCTCGCCTCGGGCTGGGACGCGATCTTGCAAGCCCGCCTCGACGCGTTGCGGATCAACCTGCTCAACGCGTTCGGCGCGCAGGGAGGCATTTTCCTCTTCCCGTTCATTCTCGTCGGCATGTGGTCTCTCCGCCGCGACGTGCGCGTCCGATTTGCCGCGTTCGCGTGGATTTTGCTCCTCGTCGCGATGACGATCGTGTTTCCGTTCGCGGGACCGCGTGGCGCGTTCTTCCACTCTGGCGCGGCTCTCCAACCGATGTGGTGGGTCCTCGCGCCCATCGGCCTCGAAAAAACCGTCGCGGCCATCCGTCACCGCGGCTGGCTTGATGACCGCGCCTTCGTCATATTTCGCGGCGCACTGGTCGGCATTTCCATTTTGATGACCCTCGTCGTCCTTGCCATGCGCGTCCTCCCAGGCTGGGAGCGCGAAGACGGACATTACGTTCAAGTGGAATCCTTCCTCGTCGAAAATGGCGCGCCGCCCGAAGCGATTGTCATCGCGCGCAACCCGCCTGGTTATCACATCGTCACGGGCCGCGTCGCGATTGCCATTCCAACCAGCGGTATTCCCTCTGTCCTCTTGGTCGCGGCGAAATATAACGCCCGTTACCTCGTCCTCGAACCCGAAGGCGCCTCGGGTCAACTGCGCGAACTTTACGACAATCCATATCAATTTCCCACATTCCGCTATCTCGGAGAAACTGATGGCAACCGCGTCTACGAAATCATCCGTTGAAATGAATCGCCGCGACCTCCTCACGCTGGCGGCCGCGTCCGTCCTCAGCCTGTGCATCTACCTCGCGGCCAGCGCGCTCACCTTCCGCGTCGGCTTCCCCCTCGACGATTCATGGATTCATTTTACCTATGCGCGCAACCTGGCCCTGCGCGGCGAATGGGCATTTCTCCCTGGCGTGCCGTCCGCTGGCTCCACCTCTCCGCTTTGGTCGGTTCTGCTCGCCATCGGTTTTCTCCTCCGCCTCGCGCCATACGTTTGGTCGTACCTCCTTGGGGCCGCGCTCCTCTTCCTCCTTTCCTCCCTGGCTGAATTTTCAGCGCGCCGCTTCCTGACCTCCTACCGTCCGCGCCTTCCGCTCATTGGACTCTTCTTCGCCTTCGAGTGGCATCTCGTTTGGGCCTCTGGGTCGGGGATGGAGACCCTGCTTCACGCCACGCTCGTGACGATGATCCTGTTCCTCCTCAACGAACCTTCGCCTCGCCCCTTGACTTTGGGCCTGCTCGCGGCTCTGGCGGTCTGGGTCCGCCCCGACGGTTTGACCCTGCTCGGCCCCGCCGCGTTGACTCTGGCCCTGCGTCCCAAGCCCGCGTCTTTGCTCGTGCGTTTTGTGATCGGCTTCGGATTTTTGTTTGGCTTGTATTTGCTGTTCAATTTAATGTTGTCGGGCAATCCGTTCCCGAATACATTTTATGCAAAACAGGCCGAGTATGGCGTTTGGCAGGCCAAGCCATTGGTGGAAAAACTCGGCTTAAGTTTTGTGCAATTGCTGACAGGTCCTTCCTTTGTCATTTTTCCTGGCGCGGTCATTTGGTTGGTCAAATCCATCCGTGCGCGCGATTGGGGGACGCTGGCGGGGATGACCTGGCTGGCGGGCTTTGTGTTGATCTACGCGCTGCGCCTGCCTCCCTATCAGCACGGACGTTACCTCATCCCTGCCATGCCGATTCTCTTTTTCTGGAGTCTGCTTGGGGTGGCGCGAACGTTCGCGCTGGCCGCGGCCCGCCCAATGGTCGGGTTGATGCGAGTGGGGTGGGCGGGCGTCATCGCGTTGGTCACGCTGGGGTTTGTCGGGCTGGGGGCGAGGTCCTACGCGTTGGACGTTGCATTCATTGAATCAGAGATGGTGGACACTGCCAAATGGGTGGACGCGAACATCCCGCCCGAGGCGTTGATCGCCGCACACGATATCGGCGCGCTGGGGTATTTCGATCATCACGAGTTGATTGACCTTGCGGGGCTGGTTTCGCCGGAGGTGATTCCGTTTTTGCGTGATGAGGCACAACTGACTGATTATCTTAACCAGCGTGGCGTGGAATATTTCATCGCGTTCCCGCGGCTTTACCCGACGTTGGCGGGGCGTTCGGAAATGGCGTTTATCACGAACGCGAAGTATGCTCCCCTGTTGGGCGGGGAAAACATGGCGGTGTATCGCTGGGCGCGTTGACGCCTCTTAAAACATTCTGTGTTAAAATCCAAAAAAGAATCTGGGATGAAACTTGCCATGAATAAAATTTCGATCATTGTTGTGGACGACCATCCCCTGTTTCGACAGGGCGTTGCTGATTCGCTCGCGCTCGAAGAAGATATGAATGTGGTTGCCCAGGCATCCAGCGGGGAGGATGGGCTGGAGTTGATTCGCTCGCTCAAACCGCAAGTGGCTTTGATGGATATCAACATGCCAGGGATGAACGGCCAGCAGGTGACGCATTTGGTTGTGCAGAGTAAATTGCCGACGCGTGTGATTTTGCTGACGGGGTATGATGAAACTGAGCAGGTGGTGCCTGCCGCTTTGGCGGGCGCGGCGGGGTATCTGGCAAAGGATGTGAATCCGGAAAGGCTCGTTCAATCTATTCGCGATGTGGCGAATGGCAAGTATGTTTTTGCAGGGCGGTCTTTTACCTCAACCGAATTGCAGACCTGGTTATCGAGCCAGACCAACGGGGCAAGGCGTTCTTATAGCGAACCGGGCAACCCGTTCCATCCGCTTTCGGACCGTGAGATGCAAGTGTTGAATTGGCTGGTAAAAGGGATGAGCAACAAGGAGATCGCGACCGAGTTGAATATCAGCCATCAGACGGTAAAAAATCACATCACGGCGATCCTGCGAAAATTCGGCGTGGATGATCGGACGCAGGCTGTGGTTTATGCGCTTAAGCGCGGCTGGATCACTTTAAAAGATACGACGAAGCAGGAGTAGAAAATGAGCATGGATGACCTTCGGACCGCGATTTCGGATAACGCGGCTGTGGATTTGCAGACGGAATTGACCGAGACCCAGCGTGCTTTGCGGGAAGTAACCTTGATGATCGAGCAAAGTCAGGGTGAATTAACCAAGCTCGCGCAGCGCAACGCCGCGATTACGGCCCACCTTCAGCAAGCGCAAGGCCAGATCAACAAGATCACGCCTGAAGAATTGCGTATGGCCTACGACTCGGCGTTGGATGCACAACAGCGTTTACTGGTGATGCGTGGTCAATTGGAGAAATTGCAGAACGATAAGAGCCATCTCGAAAGGATGAAGGCCGTTTTGGAGCGCACCGCATCGGCTGGAGGCGCGACGGCCGCGCCCACGAATAAGAGCCAGATGGCGAGCGTGGAGATGCTGGTGAACGCGCAGGAGGCGGAACGTCAGCGGCTTTCGCGGCAAATGCACGATGGCCCCGCGCAGGCGCTGTCCAATTTTATTTTGCAGACGGAAATCGCGATGCGCCTGTTGGAAGTGGATCCCGTTCAGGCGCGCGAGGAACTCTCCAGCTTGAAGGTCTCGGCGATGGGGACATTTCAGAAGGTGCGGAATTTCATCTTTGAATTGCGCCCCATGATGCTGGATGATCTGGGGCTGGTTCCCACCATCCGTAAATATGCCGACGCGTTCCGCGAGCAGGCAGGTTTGGATGTCGCCATTACCGTCACTGGAGCGGAGCGCCGTCTCGAACCCTACATTGAAGTGATGATGTTCCGCGCCATTCAGGAATTGATCGGCAACGCTTCGCGCCACAGCCAAGCGACGTCCGTCAAAGTATTGTTGGATATGGGCGATCAACTTGTGCGCGTCACTGTGGACGATAACGGTAAAGGCGTGGATACTGAAATTTTGGAACAGAGCAATAGCCTTGGGCTGAAGTTGATTAAAGAGAGAGCAGAGATGCTCAGTGGTTCGTTTGAAATTGATAGCGCGGTCGGCAAGGGAACGCGGGTGAGTTTTTCTGTTCCAGCGCGGAGCGGTTTATAACTCTTTTTTGCGATTGTCAATGGGAAAATTGTTTTGATTGCATAATTGTTAGACTAACATTATTGTAATTGAAACTCTCTTGTCATCTCTTGCCATTTCTATTGAACGGCATATAATCTAAACAAGATTGAGGAACAATCCTCAACAAAATTCTGAAGAAAGGAGAAAAATCCCATGTTGTTCTCACCGAAAGAAAAAGGTCAAGGCTTGGTTGAGTACGCGCTGATTCTCGTTTTGGTTGCCATCGTTGTCATTGCCGTCCTGATGTTGCTCGGCCCGATCATCGGCGATGTCTTCTCGACGATCAACTCCAGCCTGTCTGGCGTGTAGTTCTCCGCTTGTCCGATCTGATGGGACTTCCGAAAGGGAGTCCCTCTTTTGTACTATAACTGGGTTTCAAACCCAGTTATCTTTTATAATAAGAGTCACTCCAGTAGGTATGGAGAATCTCAAACTAGAAAGGAGGTGAAACCCCATGTTATTCGCACCGAAGGAAAAAGGTCAAGGTTTGGTTGAGTATGCGTTGATTCTTGTTTTGGTTGCCATCGTTGTCATTGCTGTCCTGATGCTGCTCGGCCCGATCATCGGCGACGTCTTCTCGACGGTCAATGATAGTCTCTCTGGCGTGTAAATTTTCTCGCCCATTACGACTTGTGGGACTCCATTGCAAGATGGAGTCCCACTTTTTTACCAGCAGGATATTGCAATTTTTCTTGTATAATTCATATGATATAAAAAACTCGCCGTATTCGGCGGCATCATTCGGAGAGGAGAAACTATGCGTGGCGGACGCCTTTTCATAGTTCTAGCATTGGTATTGCTGATTGTCCTGGTTGGAGCCTGGTTTGTAGTGACCAGGGTATTGCCCGCGCTTCAACCGTCCACACCGACAGAGACGGCAATTCAGGTCTACTATGCCGGACAACCGATCGCGAAGGGAATGGTCATTTCAGAAGACCTTTTGCTCGCACAGTCGCCGACTGACGCCTCCCTGGTGGAGGCGCTGTTTACAGTTGACGAAAAAGCAGATTTGCTTGGCAAAACAGCCTTGATTGATATTGCCCAGGGTAAAGCGATTTTCAAAGAATTGGTTGGCGAGGCCAGTCCTGGGTCTGGGACAGCAATTAGTAGCGGGCCTCCTTGGGCAAATGTGATTGGTAAGGGCCAGACCGCCATCACCATTCCAACCTCGCGCCTCGCGTCGGTTGGTTTTGGCGTGGCGGATGGGGCGCACGTCAATGTCATTGCTTGTATGCTGGTTGTGGATGTTGACCCGTCGTACCAGAGCGCTTTGCCTAATTATGTCAGCGCGTTAGTTGGCCCTGCGGGTGTTCCACCGCCTGTGATGCCAGGAATCACGGTAGGGCTCAATAATAGCGGCGTCGCCCCACAAGTTTCTCCATTCCAGGGACGCACCGAAGTGGAATCGGCTTTCCAACAGGGGATTTACATTGTGGCCTCCGAGCCTCAACGCCCGCGCCCGGTCTGCCAGATGATTATGCAGAATATTCCGGTGTTGAAGCTCGGGAACTTCCCGCTCAACGTCGAATCGGTTGCCTCGAATGCCGCGACGCCCACTCCCCAAGCGGGAGGCGAACAGCCGCAAACGACATCCACGCCCGCGCCTGATATTGTCACGTTGGTCGTTTCTCCGCAGGAAGCCGTTGTGTTGACTTATATGGTCTACACCAACACGCCTCTCTACTTGACCCTGCGCAACGGAGGCGATGACGGGCGAATTGGTACCGAGTCGGCGACTCTGCAATTCCTGCTCAGCCAATTCAACATCACCATCCCGGTGAAACTGGCTTACTCGCTTACTCCTCGCGTGGATGTGCTCAGCCTGCCCTTCCTCCCGAACGACATTGTGACGGTAACGCCTGAGCAATAACAATTCTTCCCTTGAAAGCGAACAGGTAATATGGCAGGCGAAAAAATTCGTGTTTTGATCGTGGATGATGTCGCGGAAACCCGCGAGAATGTCCGAAAGCTTCTTCAGTTTGAAGGTGACGTTGAAGTTGTCGGCGCGGCGCGTTCGGGCAGAGAGGGCATTCAGCAATCGTTCGAGTTGGATCCCGATGTTGTTCTGATGGACATTAACATGCCTGACGTGGACGGCATCACCGCGACCGAAACCATTCGCCAGAAATCGCCTCATATTCAGGTAGTCATCCTGTCGGTTCAGGGCGATCAGAACTACATGCGGCGCGCCATGCTCGCGGGCGCCAGGGATTTCCTCACCAAGCCGCCGATGGGCGACGAGTTGATTTCGGCCATTCGTCGCGCGGGCGAGAATGCGCGATTGGAGCGGGCAAAGACAGCGTCTCTACGCTCGGCCGCTCCTGTTGCCATCCCCGGGCTTGGGTCTGCCGCCCCTGTTGGGTTCGGATTGACCCGCGGCAAAATCGTCACTGTGTATAGCCCCAAAGGCGGCACAGGATGCACCACGATCTCGGTAAACCTGGCGCTGGCTTTGCACAATGATGATACGCGCGTCGTGATCGTAGATTCCAATCTGCAATATGGCGATGTGGCTGTGTTTTTCAACGAACAGGGAAAAAACACGATCGCGGACCTGGCGCCAATGGCCGATGAACTTGACCCCGAAATTGTGGATGGCGTTCTCCTGAAACATGCGAGCTCGGGAGTTGCCATCCTCGCTTCGCCCTCACGCCCGGAACACGCCGATAAAGTCTCTGCCGATCAATTCCTCAAGATCATTGATTATCTTCGGCAGATGTACGCTTACGTTGTGGTGGACACCTCTCCATATCTCAGCGACGTAACCATTGCCGCCGTAGATGTTAGCGACGTAATCGTGTTGGTCACGACCCAGGATATCCCCGCCATCAAGAACGCCCGCCTTTTCCTGGATCTTTTGCAGACCCTCCGTATTGACCGTAATCGCGTTGCCTTTGTGATGAACCGTTTTGACAAGCGCATCGCAATCACTGCGGAACGCGTCGGCGAAAACCTCAAGCACGAAGTCGCGGCGGTCATTCCGCTGGACGATCGCGTGGTGATCCCCGCCGTCAACCGCGGCGTTCCCTTTATGATGGACAACAAAGCCCAACCTGTGGGACGCGCCGTTTTTGGGTTGGCGGAAAGCGTGCGAGGAAAAATCGCCGCTCTCGAAGCCGAACCCGTGGAACGGACCGCAAAACGATAGCCTGTTTTCTGCGCTGTGTTTTTTAGGAGTTGAAAATGTCTCTTTTGAAGCGAATTGAGCAAGGCCAGAGTGGATCCTCTTCGTCGCCGCAGCAACCCGCTGTGGGGGCGGGGGGAGGCGCGCCAGCCGGGCCAGGAGGAGGCGGCGGGGACAGTTCGCGTCTCTCGTCCTTGCAGACGCGTCGCACGAACGCTCCCATCACCGCGCCCCAGGCAGGGACATATTTTGACCTCAAGACCCGCGTCCAAAACCGACTGTTGGCCGAGCTCGACCCTTCGATGGACATTTCGCGGCTCGAGGAAGTCCGCAAGACCATCCAGGATCTCTTTGAGCAGATTCTTTCCGAGGAGAACATCGTCCTTTCGCGGCCTGAGCGGGCGCGTCTGTTTGAACAGATCGCCGCGGAAATTCTGGGCCTCGGCCCGCTCCAGCCGTTGTTGGAAGATGAAAGCATCACCGAAATCATGGTGAACGGCGCCAAGAATATTTATATTGAGCGCAAAGGTAAAATCCATCGCGTGCCTGTGACGTTCGAGAACAACGAGCACGTGATGCGAATCATTGACCGCATCGTTGCCCCGCTTGGCCGTCGCATTGACGAGGCCAGCCCATACGTGGATGCCCGCTTGCAGGATGGCTCGCGCGTGAATGCCGTCATTCCGCCGATTTCGCTGGTGGGGCCCACGCTGACCATCCGTAAGTTTTCCAAAAACCCGATCACCGTGGATCAACTGGTTCAATTTGGATCGGTCTCTGCCGAGTCTTTGCAATTTTTGAAGGCATGTGTGGAAGCCCGCCTGAATGTTGTTATTTCCGGCGGTACTGGTTCTGGTAAAACAACGCTGTTGAATATTTTGTCCAGTTTCATCCCGGATGATGAACGCATTGTTACCATTGAAAACGCGGCAGAGTTACAACTTCGCCAGGAGCATGTTGTGACGCTGGAGTCGCGCCCGCCCAACATCGAGGGACGCGGCGAAATTACCATCCGTCACCTCGTCATCAACTCGTTGCGTATGCGTCCCGATCGCGTGATCGTGGGTGAAATCCGCGACGAGGCCGCGTTGGACATGTTGCAGGCCATGAACACGGGTCACGATGGCTCGATGACCACGCTTCACTCCAACGGGCCGCGCGATACCCTTTCCCGTCTTGAAACGATGACATTGATGGCGGGCATGGACCTTCCCTCGCGCGCGATCCGTGAACAAATTTCATCCGCCATTGACCTGGTAGTGCATCAGGAACGTATGCGCGACGGCACGCGCAAGGTTGTGTACATCACCGAAGTAAGCGGCATGGAAGGCGACGTGATTACCATGACCGACATCTTCGTCTTTGAGCAAAGCGGAATCGAAAACGGAAAAATCGTTGGCCGCCTGCGCCCGACGGGCTTGCGACCCAAATTCATGGATCAGATTGAAGCGGCGGGCATTCACCTGCCCCCGTCCATCTTTGGAATTGGAGAGCGGCGACGCTACTAAACCATGACTCCATTTCTTATCATCGGCGGCATCCTTGTCTTGATATTGTTTGGGGTGGGTATTTTCGTTTCCATGAACAGTGAGCGCTCGATCGTGGAACGCCGCCTTGGGCAGTATTTGGACGACGGAAAGTCTGCGGACAAAAAAGGCGACGCGTCCGCGCTGACCGATTGGGTCAACAAACGCGTTGAAAAATCGTCCTACGGCGATCGCATTGCGCGGCAACTGGCCCGTGCAGACATGAAATTCCATGTGGGCGAGTATTTCGCGCTGATCGTCATTGCTGTCATTGGCACGGCCGCCGTTGCCTGGTTTCTGGGGGGCGGGGGAACAGAATTGCGCGGCGGAATCAGCGCGCTGATCGGCGGCGTTGTCGGGGGCTTCCTGCCCGGTTTTTATGTCAAGCGGCAACAAGCCAAGCGGCTTCAACGCTTCAACGAACAACTTTCCGATATGCTCAACCTGATGGTCAATGGCTTGCGGGCGGGTTATTCCACCATGCAGGCTATGGAGGCGGTGAGCAAGGAATTGCCATCCCCGATTTCAGACGAATTCCGCCGCGTGGTGCAGGAAATGCAGTTGGGCATTCCGATGGAGACCGCGCTGGATAATCTCCTTCGACGCATTCCCAGCGATGACCTGGACTTCGTGATTACAGCCGTCAACGTTCAACGCGAAGTCGGCGGTAATCTTTCTGAGATTTTGGACGTGATTTCGTTTACCATTCGCGAGCGCGTCCGTATCAAAGGCGAGATCCGCGTTCTTACTTCCCAGGTGCGTACTTCTGGCACGGCGATGGCGTTGATCCCCATTTTCCTGACCGCATTCCTTTGGTTCCTCAATCCCGAATACATGGGTTCGTTTTTCCTCAAAGGCCCTCTCTGTGGATTTGGCGCATTTGGGGCGGCGGGTTTCCTGATCACGATTGGCTATTTCATCATGATGAAAATCGCGGATATCGAGGTGTGATATGCAATGGGTAATCGGAATTTTTCTAGCGTTTCTTGTCGTTGGCGGAGCCATTTATATGGTGATCGTGGGCAATCGCGCCATGAGGCAACAGGACGAAAATGACGATCCGTTGATGGCGCGCCTGGCTGAGTTTAGCGAGCGCGGCGAGTTGGTCTCCCTCGAGCAGATCGAACTTTCCCAGCCGTTCAGCGAGCGCGTCATCGTTCCTTTCATGCGGCGACTCGGCGAACTTTCGGCGAGGTTTACGCCTCAAAAGGTTTTGCTCGAAACCAATCGTAAACTTGAATTAGCGGGCAACCCGGGGCGCTTGGAAGCCTCCACTTTTCTGGCAACCCGTTTCATCGTCCCCGTTTTTTTCGATGGGTTTATCCTGATCATTGCCCGCCTGGCTCCCAAACCTTGGTCGTTTGGCACGATGTTCATGGTTCTGCTTGTCTTTGGCTTGCTTGGATTTGCCTTCCCGCAACTCTGGTTAACCAGCAAAATTCAAGCCCGGCAAAAGGAAATCCGCAAGGCCATGCCAGACGCGCTCGACCTGCTGACCATCTGCGTGGAAGCCGGTTTGAGCTTCGACTCGGCCATGTCGAAAGTGAGCGAAAAATGGGAAAACCAGCTTTCGCTCGCCTTCGCGCGCGTCATCCGTGAAATTCAACTTGGCAAACTCCAGCGCGAGGCTTTGCGCGATATGTCAGAGCGTCTGGGGATCAACGAGATGACCAGTTTTGTGGCCGCGGTGATACAAAGCCAGCAATTGGGCGTGAGCATGTCCAAGGTGTTGCGTATCCAGTCCGAGCAGATGCGTATGAAGCGCCGTCAACGAGCGGAAGAGGAAGCGCATAAGGCCCCAGTCAAGATGATCTTCCCAATGGGTCTTCTAATCTTCCCCTCGATCCTGATCATCTTAATGACGCCTGCTCTTCTTCAGATCACAGATGTATTTGGGAACGCCTTCCGATAAAGGCAAACTAGTGACGAGACCCCATTGGTCGTATCCGCTTTACCGACTGGCATGGAGCGGGCTCGACTGGGTGTTTCCGCCTCGCTGTGGTGGGTGCGGAAACGTTGGAGCCCGCTGGTGCGATGAATGTCAGGGGAAAGTCCCAATGCTCACAGGGAATTTGTGCGAGAAATGTGGACTGCCCGTTGCTCACGCGGGACTCTGCCAGCATTGTCAATCTAACCCGCCGCCTTATCGCGCGTTGCGCGCCTGGGCGGCTTTTGATTTCCCTATTCGGCAAGCCTTGCATAAACTCAAATATCGCCGCGATATGGGACTGGGAGATGCCCTGGCAGTTCCGCTTACCCGCTTTGCCGAATCGCTGAATTGGCCACTGGACGTGGTTGTGCCCATTCCGCTTGGACGAAAACGAAGGAGGGAACGAGGGTATAATCAAGTTGACTTGATTGCACGCCCATTATCGCTCGCTCTTGGTTTGGATTACAAACCTGCCGCGCTGAAACGCCATCGCGAGACGAACTCGCAGGTTGGCCTCTCTGCAATGGAGCGTCGCGCAAACATGCAAAATGCCTTTGTTGCCACAGCCTCTCTCGTGCGGGGGAAAACTGTCCTCGTGATGGACGATGTCTCCACCACAGGATCCACCCTCTCGTCCAGCGCTGAAGCGCTCTATCAATCGGGCGCAAAAGATGTGTTTGCATTAACCGTGGCGCGGGCGTTGCCGCACCACGGTTTGAAGCAAGTCTAATCCACCCATCTCTAAGGAGGTCCCATGTCCCACCATCAAGTAGACGTTCTCACTCGCAACATGGAATTGACCGACCGCATCAACGAGTACGTGACCGAAAAGGCCGAACGCCTAAGCCGACACCTGCCGCAGATCGAAGATGTGCGTGTGGAAATTACACACCTGAAATCTGCGCGCAACGCATCCGATCGTTACAACGCCGAAATTACCGTGCGCGGCAAAGGTCTGCTCTTGCGCGCGGAGGAGCGCGCCGATGACCTGCGCGTTGCTTACGATTCTGCCCTCGATAAAATGGATCGCCAGATCGAGCGGCACAAAGGCAAACATTATCACGGCCGCGGAGACGGGCGTTCCGCCGCCGATGCCGCCGAGCAGATCCTCGACGACGAGACGGGCGAGCTGTCCCCGCTGGTGGCGCGCCGTAAGAAGTTCGTCCTCTACCCGATGAACGAGGAAGAGGCCGTCGTGCAGATGCGCGAACTGGAACACGACAACTTCTTTGTCTTCTACAACGCAGAGACAAGCAAGATCAACGTGCTTTATCGCAGGCGCAACGGAAGTTACGGCCTGATCGAACCTGAGATCGGCTAACATCTTACGCAGACCGCGAAGAGCGCAGGGGAGAAATCCCCTGCGCTTTTTGCCGCCTATTGGATGAGATTAATGGATATGCTGGATTTTGACGACGAACTGACCGACGATAAAATTGCCGCAAGCCCCATCAACGCCCCGCAGATCGAGGGAACGGTTACGGAATTGTTATTGGCGCTGGGCGAGGACCCCAAACGCGAAGGATTGAAAAATACGCCGCGCCGCGTGGCGCGCATGTATAACGAATTGTTGGCGGGTTATTCCATTGACCCCGTCGCCATGATTAATGGCGCGCTCTTTGAAGTCAAATATGACGAAATGGTGATCGTGCGCGACATCGAGTTTTATAGCCTGTGCGAACACCACATGCTTCCGTTTATGGGACGCGTCCACGTGGCATATATCCCCGATGGCAAGGTGCTGGGCATCTCGAAAATTCCCCGCATCGTGGACATGTACGCGCGCCGCCTGCAAGTGCAGGAACGCATGACGCGTCAGATCGCGGACTTTTTGCGGGACTTGCTCAAACCCCAGGGCGTTGCCGTCGTGGTGGAGGCTGTGCATCTTTGCATGATGATGCGCGGCGTACAGAAGCACGACGCGCGCATGACCACCTCGGCCATGCACGGAGCTTTCCGTGCCAACCTCGCCACGCGCGAAGAATTTCTCGCGAACATCTCGCGCGGCTCCGCTCCGTTGCGGATATAAACCTACTTTCGCTTCCGTTCCACTTCCACGCCAACCGATTCAGCCTCAGGGACAGCTCCAGGCTTCTCCACACGAACGAGCGCCTTGCGTACCCTCGGCTCGTGCAGACAGATCTCTGCCAGATCGTTGGCAAGCGCTTCCACCGTCATCCGCGCCGCGTATTCCGCGTGAGCGCGGATTTTTTTTGCCAGAGCGCTGTAATCCACGCAATCGGCAATGTCGTCGGAGCGGGCGGCTTTCCGCGTATCCGCGTAGACAGTGACGTTGATGACAATATCGCGCGGCGTCACCCGTTCCCAATCGTGGATGCCGAGGATGCCGCGAACTTTCAGGTCTTTGATGAAGATTTTGTCCATAGCGTGTAGCCAGAATAGAGAGGGGATTAATTGGCGAGTTGCTCTTTGGATTGTAACCTGTTCAGCGCCAGAAACGCGACCGCCAACACAGCCCACGCCAGAATCTGTCCCAGCCTCAAACTGCCAAAGATGAGGACGCTGTCGCCGCGGAAGGCTTCGAGGAACAGGCGCGCGGCCGAGGTCCACGCGAGAAACGTCAGGAATTGCGCGCCCGCGTGGGGGAGAGGTCCGCGCGTCCCGATCAAGTTCAGGATGAAAAAGGCGAAGACGGTTTCGTAGACCTGGCTGGGATGCCGCGTCACGCCATCCACCGCGATGCCCCAAGGCAGGGACGTCTCGCGGCCAAACGCCGAACCTTCCGCCAGGTGCGCCGCGCCGAGGCCGAGCATCAGCGCCGCCAGCAGGGGAGTCAGCGCGTCGAGGGTCTGCCAAAAGGGAAGCTTGGCGCGCTGGCCGTAAACCAGCATCGTGACGATGGCCGCCGTACCGGCGAAGAACGGATCGAAGAGTTGCGGATTGGGCGAGAAAATGCTCAGGGGTGAAAGAGAAAAAACCGCCAAATTATCGAGCGCGTAAAGGACGCGCCCACCAATCACAAAGGCCAGTAGGCCGTAAAACGTCAGATTGCTGAAGGCGGCTTCGTGGACCTTCCCTTCGCGCTTGACGATTCTTTCCGCCAGCCACCAACCAAACCAAAGCGCGATCACGAGCAGGATTAAATGGCGCGGCGGCGCGAACCAATTTTGAATAGCCTCGATCATTTCAGAATTTCCTCCACGCGTGTCCGAAGCAGGGCTTCAGCCATCGGGCCGCCGATCACCACTTCATAAATAATTCCGTCGCGGCCGATGAAAAAAGTGGAAGGCAACGAGCGCAGTTCATAGAGTCTGCCCGCTTCGTTGTTCGTGTCCAACAGCACGGGGAAGGTCAGGCCATATTCCGCGATGAACGCGGGGATGGCTTGCGGATCATCCTGCGCAGTGGAATTGACCGCCAACACCACCAGCCCGCGCGCCTTGTATTCCTCGTACACTTTTTGCAGGGCGGGCATCTCGGCTTTGCAAGGCGGACACCACGTCGCCCACAAATTGACGATCACCGCCTGCCCGCGCAAGTCGGATAATTTCACCGTGTCGCCATCCATTGTTTCCAGCGTGAAATCAGGCGCGAGAAATCCCGCTCGCGGCGCGGGGATGAGTCCGTTCGTCGAAGCGCCGTCTTGGTCTGCGCTCAAAAAGATCCAGACCAAGCCGAGCGCCAAAATCGCGGCAAAAAAAATCCTTTGTTTCGATTGCATAAAAATCCTTTTTGGGCTACACTTCTTTTTGCGGATTGCAAAATCTCCGATTTTGCTGTCCAAAGTCAGAGACTTTGGACTCCGACCCCGAGTTTCGACGCGACATCAATTTCTCATCTTACCATGCTGTTCACCCATCACGCCTTCATCGGCATTGACCCCACCGCAGGGCGCAGTCCCTTCACCTTCGCCGCGCTCGACGACGAGCGCAACCTGCTCGCGCTCTCTGAGGGCGAACTCGAAGATGTGTTGACCTTCGTGGGAAACTTCCCCGCCGCGACGGTGGCTGTGAACGCGCCGTCAAAAGTGAACGCGGGACTCGTCCGCAAGCGACTCGAAAAGCAGACGTTGACTCCCCACTCGCTGCGCGGCGCGGACCTTCGGCTGGCTGAGGCCGACCTGCGCGGGCGCGGCATCTCGGTCAGCGCGACGCCCTCCCGTGAGAAGACTTGCGCCAGTTGGGTGCAGTTGGGATTTTCGCTCTACAAGCGTTTGCTAAAAATGGGATTTAAACAACATCCCCACGAAGGCGCAGAACTCCTCTGGCTCGAGACGCATCCACACGCCTGCTTCACCGCCCTGCTGGGACAAATTCCCCTCCCGAAGCCCACGCTCGAAGGCCGCCTCCAACGCCAGATCGTCCTGCACGACGCGGGCTTGCGCGTGAAAGACCCGATGGATTTCTTCGAGGAGATCACCCGTCATCGTCTGCGCCTCGGCATCCTGCCCATGGACTTGATCTACCCGCCCGAACAACTCGACGCTCTCGCCGCCGCCTTCACCGCATGGATGTCGGTGAAACGTCCCAGCGAAACCATGCAATTGGGGGCGAAAGAAGAAGGCTTTGTGGTTTTGCCTGTGGCCGAGTTGAAAGAGAAATATTAGCATCACAACGCAAAATTGCCAGTTTTTCTCTGGTTTTGGATGCAGTTGCCCTGCATCCTGCTCGCAGTGCAACTGCTCGCGAACAGATTTTGCTCTGTAACACTAGAATTTATAAAAATACACGTTCGTTTCCCACTTCTTAAATCCCACCTTTTGATACAACCGATTGGCCGCCTCGCGCTTGGGGTTGGACGTGAGCGCGACCCCGTCCGCGCCTTTTTCGCGGGCGATCTCCAACGCTCGTTCTACGAGTTGGATGGCGATCCCGCGCCCGCGCATGGACTCGTCCACGACGACGTCTTCGATCCGCGCGCGGACCCCTGTTGGGACGCGGTAGACGATGAGCGTCAGCATCCCGACGATCTGACCAGTGGCCTCGTCCCGCGCGGTCAACAGCGTGGACGCGTCGGACGCGAGCAGGGATACTAATATTTCCTGTGTCAGTTGGGGCGAAGAGATTTTTAGTTGAGGGATTAGGCGCGCGAAAGCCTCAAGAAGTTGATTTTCTATGATCGTTACAATTTCGATTGATATTTGCATCATGCCCGGGGTAGCCTATCGCGATGATCGAGTCTCATTAAAAAATTGATTTCCCAATTCCCTCAGCCAGGTTAGAAAGGAGAAAATTTATCAATGCCTCAATTTCATATTTCGGAATTCTCTTGTCCGTATTAATCCGCAAATGAAGAACAACATTCCTAAACCTAGCCTCAATCATGCAATTCATATACTGTTGATCGGCCAGGCACTCTGTAATCATCTCGTCGCCGACATTTGATTCAATGGAAATTTGTGTCTCTTCCCCCGAAAAATCCGTTAGTGTATTGCCAACTTCACTTAGAGAAATTTCCTGGGAGTATCTGTTAAGTATAATATACACAATCGCAACTTTACCTAAGCCCTCCTGGTAGGCTTTATAGTTGGTATAGGCATAGCATTGGGCGTATTCGATTTTGTTCTTTGGATCGCCACCGGCATTTTCGTACCCTTGTTCTATTTTTGTAATAGTCCATGCCCAATCAACTCTTCGTTTAAAGATTTCTTGACAGTTGATTGCGCCCAATAAATTCGATGAAGCATCTTCAACTTCAATGGAAGGAGTTGGGCTCTGGAATGGTTCACAAGCATTGCAAAAAAGGATTAGAAAAAATGCGCTGACGCGAAGTAGATAAGAATTCCTCAACATTATTTATTTCCCTTTTGTGTAACCAGGAGTCGTTTTTCTTCGTCCGACAAAAACGCGATCGTCAGCGCGTTTTGCTGTGCCTGCCGAATCTGCTCGGCGCTGAGGCCCGCTTTGGGCGCGGCAATGTTGTACTCGTAAGGCAGGTCGATGCCAGAGATGCCAGGGTCGTCGGTGTTGATGGTGGCGAGCATGCCGCGTTCGAGGAAGGTTTTCAGCGGGTGGCTGGGATAATCGGGGACGCAACTGGTCTGCACGTTGCTGGTGAGATTGCTTTCCACGCCGATTCTATTTTCGGCCATGAAATCCATGAGCGCGGGATCGTCCACGGCGCGGATGGCGTGGCCGAGACGTTTTGTCCCCAGTTCGCGGAGGGCCTGCCAGATGCTGTGCGCGCCGTCCGCTTCGCCCGCGTGGACGGTGAACTGCCAGCCCGCCTCACGGGCGCGCTTGAAATGCTCGCGGAAGAGTCCGCCTGGGAAGTTGGCCTCATCGCCCGCCAGGTCGAGGGCGGCGATGCGTTCGCGTTGGGTCAGGAGCGCGTCCATTTCGCGGGCACAGGCGGCGGGGCCAAACGTCCGACTGATGATCCCGATCAGGTTGGCGCGCACGCCAAAGTCACGCGCGCCCGCCTGCGTCCCGTCCACGACCGCTTCGGTCACGCCGTCGGGATTCAGTTTGTGCGCGTCGGCCATGAACATCGGGCTGAAGCGCAATTCGATGTAGTCAATGCCCTCGTTGCGGGCGTCTTCGATGTTTTCGTAGGCGATGCGGCGACAGGCGTCATAATTTACGAGGACAGCCATCGGCCAGTGGAACTTGGCGATGAAGTCCATGATGGTTGGCTTCGGCTCGGTGATCTGCACGTGCGGACGCAGGGATTCCACGTCCCAGGCGGGCAACGCGATATTGTGCTTGCGCCCAAGATCAAGCACGGTTTGCAAGCGCACGTTCCCGTCGAGGTGACGGTGGAGATCAATGAGGGGAAGATCGGGGAAGATCATGGCTTAATTATATCCCCCAATTTCAGCCGCGAATTACACGAATTTAAATCATTCGCGAAAATTCGTGTAATTCGCGGCAAAAATTTGCGTTACTGATATTTACGAACCACCAAGACCGCATTATGCCCACCGAAACCGAAGGCGTTGCTGATGGCGACTTCGATTTTTTTCTCGCGCGCCTTGTTGGGAATGTAATCGAGATCGCAATCGGGATCGGGCGTTTCGTAGTGGATGGTGGGCGGGAGCAATCCCTCGCGGATGGCCTGCACGCAGAAGATGGCTTCGAGCGCGCCCGTTGCGCCCATCATGTGTCCCGTCATGGACTTGGTGGACGACATGGGCGTTTTGTAGGCCTGCGCGCCGAACGCGGCCTTGACGGCCTTCGTCTCGGAGAGATCGTTGAGTTGCGTACCAGTGCCGTGCGCGGAGATGTAGCCGACATCCTCTGGATTGACCTGCGCCGACGCCAGCGCCTGACGGATGGCTTGTGCGCCGCCCGCGCCTTCCTCGTGCGGGGCCGTGACGTGGAACGCGTCTGCCGTGGACGCGTAACCGGCCAGTTCGGCCAAAATGTGCGCGCCGCGTTGCTTCGCATGCGATTCGGTTTCGAGGACAATCACCGCCGAGCCTTCGCCCATCACCAGGCCATCGCGGTTTTTGTCGAAGGGCTGGGGCGTCATCGAGTAGTCGTCGTTGCGGCGCGACATCGCGCCGAGACGGTCGAAGGACGCGATGCCCGCGCGGCAGATGGTCGCCTCGGACGCGCCCGCGAGGGCCGCGTCAATCGTCCCGTTGCGGAGCATCATCCAGGCCGTCCCGATCCCGTCCGCGCCCGAAGCGCAGGCCGAAGCGACGGAGATGCACGGGCCTTTGATGCCGTGGTCAATGGCGGTCAGTCCCGATGCGCCGTTGGGCATGAGCATGGGAATCAGAAACGGGCTGACGCGGCGCGGCCCCGAATCGCGGACGGTGAAGATGGCTTCCTCGAGCGATTTGAGTCCGCCGATGGCCGCCGAGATGACCACGCCGATGCGCGACGCGTTCTGCTCGGTGACGGTCAGCGCGGACTGCGCCATCGCCTCTTGGACGGCCGCGGCGGTCAATTGCTGGTATCGGTCGCGGCGACGCGCTTCCTTTGCCTCGATGTAGTTTTCGGGGACGAAGTTTTTCACTTCGCAGGCGATCTTGACCAGATATTCGGTCGTGTCGAACTGTGTGATGACGCCCACACCCGAAACGCCGTTGACGGCGGCCTGCCACGATTCATTTACGGACAAGCCCAGCGAGTTGACCGTCCCCATGCCTGTGATGACAATTTTTTCCATGAAGCCTCCAATGATTCAAAAATGACAGCCATAAGGCCGTCTTTGCATAGCCTATAACCCAGATGCGGGGGATGAGTAACGGTGGGAATGAGACTCGCTTCCTAATTCTATCTGATTACATTCTCAAAATGCACCACCTTCGCCTCGCCCGACTCTCCCTCCACGGCGATGACGTCTACGCGCCAGGTGGTGTATTCGGGATGCTCGAGAATGTATTTCTCTGCCGAAGATAGCAGATGGAGTCTCTTTTTAGGGGAGACGGAGTATTCGGGGTAGCCGTAGCGGTTGGAACTGCGGGTTTTGACTTCCACGAAGACCAGAACATTTTCCTGGCGGGCGATGATGTCCACTTCGCCGTGGGCGGTGCGGAAGTTGCGCGCCAGGATTTGGTAGCCCTGCTTTTCGAGATAGCCCGCCGCGGCCTGCTCGCCCCAGTGTCCCACGCGTTGTTGGATTTTCATTGATTGAACCGCTCCAGAAAACTGCGGACTTGGAAGCGCAGTCCGCGGTGGCGCGGACGGGCCTCTTCGACCAGTTTTTCGTAGTAGCGGAGCATCATGCGGGTGGTGCGCGCGATGGCGTAGTTGGTGGATTCTTCGCGGGCGGCGATTCCCATTTGCTTGCGGAGGTCGCGTTCGAGGACGAGGCGCGTCATTTTGACGGCGAAGGCGGCGGTGTCTTCGGGGGCGAGGAAGCCCGTCTCCCCGTCTATGACGGTGTCGCCCACGCCTGGAGAGTGGATCCCGATCACGGGCAGGCCTGCGCCCATGGCTTCGATCACCGAGAGCGGGTGGACCTCCGTCACAGAGGCGGTGACGAAGGCGTCGGACATGGCGAGGTAGGAGGGTAACTTGTCGTAGGGGACCATGCCCTCGAAACGGACGCGCGCTGAAAGTCCAAGAGAGGAGGCGAGAGATTCGAGATCGGCGCGGGCGGGGCCATCCCCCAAAATCAGCAGGCGAACGCGGTCGAACGAGTCGGCGACGGCGTTGAAGGCGCGCAGGAGGAAGTCCAGATTTTTTTCGGGGCCGAGACGTCCAACGTAGATGAAGAGAACGTCGTCGGTTTGAAATCCAAAATCGGCACGGACGAGAGGCTGGGCGTCGAGATAGCGTTCGAGTTCCACGCCGTTGGGGACGACCGCGATCTTGCTTTTCACGTCGAGGCCGCGCAAGACTTTTTCCATGCCCGCCGAGGGCGAGACAACGAGGTCAACGGCCTCGCAGAAGTTGGGCATGTAGGCACGCAGGAGGCCGTCGCTGATCTCTTCGGGCATGAGCGGCATGTAGGCCTGGGCGTAGAGATCGTAACGGGTGTGGTTGGTGAAGACGACGGGGATTTGAAGCGGACGAGCGTAGCGCAGAGCCAACCTTCCGCTGAGGAAGGGGTGGTGCGCGTGGATGATGTCCATGCTTTGGAGCAGGCGTTTGGCTTCGCGCCGATAACGGAAGGAGAGATAGTACCCCGTATTTTGAAGCGGAAGCCCAGGCGAGCGAATGACGCGCGCCTCGTTGTCGCGATAATCGAGATCGCCAAACGTGAAGACGAAGACATCGTGACCCGCGCGTTCGAGATAGCGTTTGTTCAGGTCAATGTAATTGGTGATGCCGCTGACGTGCGGTTTATAGGTGTCTGCCATCATGCCAATGCGCATGGGGTCGCTCCAGTGTTTTGTTTATGATTTGGGTTGGACATGGCTATTTACGGGCGTTTGGAGGTTCTGTTGCAGGGGGGGTAGCAGAGGGCGGGCAGGGATGGGCAATGGACGGAAAACTCTCATGCGCCTTTCATCTTTTGGAACTTTTGGGCGATTTCGCGTGAGTTTATTTTGTGGCAAAAAACTTTGAATGTCGGTTATACTCTCGTCCGACAGGCGTATCCGAATAAAAAAATGATGGATACCTGTGTTTTCAAATCATATTCCATAGAAATTTTGAAAGGGAAGAAGCATGAACGACAATGCCCAAATTGCAGTCTTCATTGACTATGATAACATCGAAATTAGCGCATCCGACAAATTAGGCAAGGATGTGGACGTGGAATGGTCGCTGGTGTTGGAAGCCGCGACTCAAATCGGACGGGTGGTGGTGCGCCGCGCCTACGCGGACTGGTCCTCGTACGGCGGCGACCGTCAGCGCGAATTGCTCGGCTCGGGCGTGGAGTTGGTGCACGTTTCGAGCAAGCGCGGCAAGAACGCGGCGGACATCCGCATTGTGATTGACGCGCTGGAACTGCTCAACGAGGGCCTTGGGAATATCACTCATATCATGCTGGTTTCTGGCGATGGCGACTTTACAGAGCTGGTCCATCGCCTGCGCTCGCGCGGACTCAAAGTGATCGGCTTGGGCGTGAGCGGCGCCAGCGCGGAATACCTCATCAACGCCTGCGACGAATTTATCTTTTATGACCGACTTGTCGGCGCGGAACAGCCCGCATCCGAGACCGAGGAAGGGGCGTCTCCATCCTTCGACATCAGCGAGGCGCGTCAACTTCTGCGACGCGTGCTCCAGTCTCGACAGGGCGAGTGGGTGCTGGCCGCGGAGTTGAAGAACGCCATGCTCCGTCTTGACCCTGCCTTCAGTGAGCGCAACTATGGCTTTGCCAACTTCAAGGAATTCATCACCGCCGCGAAGGACATTGCCGAATCGCAGTTGAACGAGAACAACCAGATTGAAGTGGCGCTGACCACCACCGAGGCCGCGCAGATCCCCGAAGCCCTGCTGGACGAGTATCTCAAGATTTTGGCTGAGCAGAAAGTCCGCATGACGCCGAACGAATACCGCCCGCAGATCATCTTCCGTTTCTATGATATTTGCCTGGCTACCCCCGAGTTGAGCCTCACCAGCCTCAAGGAACAGGTTCACGCCTTCTATCAGGAAAGCGCGCCGCACGTGAAATGGCAATACGTCCACGAGGCCGCGCATCAGTTGTTCCACACCTATTGCTTCGAGTTCGATCAAAGCGAGCAGGCCGCGGACGTGCGCTTGTGGGATCGCCGGGTTTCGATCGCGGCGGGTGTGGAGAAATCACTCGACCTGCTCGATAAATGCGACAAAGGACTGCTCCACAAATTGGCGCGTTCGCTCGGCTCGCCGAAGAAGATCAACAAACAGGCCGCGGCGCGCCTGCTTTATGGCTCCGTCCGTGGACAGGGCATGCTCGACCACGTCAGCGAGTTGATTGATGGCTTGAAGACCACCCGCGGAGAGGCATGACCGTCAAGTTGATTCTGCGCGAGAAAGAATTTGAAGTCCGCCCAGGCATGACGTTGCTCTCCACGCTCGAAAAGATCAACGTCATGCCAGAGGCTGTCCTTGCCACGCGCGAGGGCGAGATGATTCTCGAAGACGAGATACTGCGCGATGGGGAAGTGATTAAACTCGTCTCGGTGATTTCAGGCGGATGATGAAAAGCGATTCGATACTCGATATTCGATAGTCGGGTATCGAATATCGAGTATCGAATATCGGAAATTCCATGAAATGCAAAAAGTGCGGCACAAAAGCCTCCGTCCACATGCGCCAGCATAAACTGGCCTTGTGCAAGGAACACTACCTCGAGTGGATTCCCGAACAGACCGAGCGCTTCATCAAAAAATATGAGATGTTCCATCGCGGAGAAAAAATCCTTGTCGCTGTTTCGGGCGGCAAGGATTCTCTTTCGTTGTGGGACATCCTCGTCCGACTCGGATATCAGGCCGACGGGCTTTACATCGGCCTTGGCATTGACGTGGGAATAGGCTATTCGGACGAGTCGCATCGCCTCAGCGAGAAATTCGCGTCTGAACGCGGACTCCGCCTCCACGTCGTGGATGTGGCGAAGGAGTACGGACAGCCGATCCCCGTGATGGCCGAAGTCTCGCATCGCGGGCAGGGACGTCCGTGCGCGGTCTGCGGGCTCGCCAAACGTCACATTATGAATCGCATCGCGCGCGACCTCGGTTACGACGTACTCGCGACGGGTCACAATCTTGACGACGAAGCCGCGGTGCTGTTTGGCAACACCTTGCAGTGGGCGGGAAGTTTTCTGGCTCGGCAAAGTCCCGTGTTGCGCGAGTCGCCTGGGCTGGCGCGCAAGGTGAAACCGCTGTGCCGTTTTTACGAACGCGAGATGGCGGCCTACGCGCTGTTGCGCGGGATCGAATATATTTATGAGGAATGTCCGTTTGCCGATGGCGCCACTTCGATCTATTACAAAGAATTGCTCAACCGCCTCGAAACGGACAAGCCAGGCGCGAAACTCATTTTTTACTTGCGCTTTCTCGACGCCCGCGAGTCTGGCCTTTTCGCGCCCGCGCCCGAAAAGCAGATTGTCCTGCATCCCTGTCCCAAATGTGGACAGCCCACCTCCACCGATGATCTCTGTTCGTTCTGTCGCATGATCGAGACGATCAATCTAAAAATGGAAAAGGAAAATTGAATCCATGTCCAAAAAATCCGCATCAAAACAATCTGCCGCGCTAACGCCTGCCGCGCGACAAAAGAACCTCTGGATTTTCATTGCGCTTTCATTGGCGCTCTCTGTTCCCATTTTTCTCTCCACGCCTCCCGACGCTCCGACCGCGAGTTTGTTGGGGACGTTTTTCATCGGCAGTTATATTCCCGCGATTCTTGCAGTGATCTTTGTTGCAATTGAAAAAGATAAAAAAGAATCAGCGGCATTCCGCCTCCGCATCTTCACTTTGCGCGTGGGTTGGCTTTGGTGGGCGTTTGCATTTTTATTTCCCACTTTGGTTTGGCTCATTTCAGGCGCGGTCTTTCTCGTTCAAGGACAGGATTGGCCTGCCTCCTACGCGGCCCTCGGCTTTTTCCCCCTCGCGCTACTCATCTACTTCGGCGAAGAGATTGGCTGGCGCGGGTTCGCCCTGCCGCGTCTCCTGCAACGCTACAACGCGGTGACGGCCAGCCTCATCCTCGGAGCGGTCTGGGGCGCGTTTCATATCGCGCTCAATTTACATCGTCCCTTCTTCGCGGCGTTGAATTTCGCCTTTCTGGTGGCGATCTCAGTGATCCTTACCTGGCTGTTCTTGCGCACCAATAGCGTCATCCTCACCACAGTCCTTTATGCCGTGTTCAACACCTGGTTGCAAGTCTTCCTGGTTGGGCAGGACACCGAAAAACAATTCATGGTTCCCCTCGCCACCACCTGGCTCGCGGCGATGTTCCTGATCTATCGCTACGGAACCTCTTTATCCGACGGAATGGAATAAATGGAACAAAAACCTTATCGGTATTTCGACTTAATCATGGCGGTCTTCGTGACCGTGCTGGTCGTCAGCAACGTCGCCTCCTCCGCGAAAATCGTGGATTTGGGATTCAACCTCGGCGGCGTGCCGATGGCCTTCGACGCGGGGACTCTGCTCTTCCCGCTTTCCTACATCTTCGGCGACATCCTGACCGAAGTGTACGGATACAAAAAATCCCGCCGCGTGATCTGGATGGGATTCTTCTGCCTCGCGCTGGCCTCTGCTGTCTTCGCTCTGGTCGGACGTTTGGCGGGCGAGGCCACCTGGCAGGGATACGCCGGGGACGCGGCTTACGCGGCCATTCTCGGCGGCATGTCCAGCGGCGGAATCGTGCTCGGCTCGCTGGCGGGCTACTGGAGCGGCGAATTCACCAACTCGTTCACCCTCGCCAAAATGAAAGTGTGGACGCGCGGACGTCACCTCTGGGCGCGCACAATCGGCAGTACCCTTGTTGGCGAGTTGGTAGACTCATCCGTCTTTGTGGTCGTAGCCTGCCTCTTCGGCATCTTCCCGTGGAGTTTGTTTGCCTCGCTCGTCCTCACCAACTATCTCTTCAAAGTGACGATTGAGGCGCTGATGACGCCCGCCACCTACATGATCGTCAATCGCTTGAAGAGAGTCGAGGGCGAGGATTACTTCGATACGACGACGAACTTCAATCCCTTCGCCGCGTGAACTTGAATGTTCATCAAAAAACGCCAGTGGTTTTGTGAACCACTGGCGTTTTACGTTGATTGAATTTTGGCAGTTACGGAAGTTTGATCAACTCCGCGTTGTCGAACCACGCTGTCCCGCTGGTTTTTTGAAGCGTAAAGCGGAAAAGGATCCAACTGTATTCCTCGGTCGCCTCGATCGTTCCCATCAGCGTTTCAAAACCATGCGTCCCGTTGGTGAATCGAAGGGTGCGCGTCCCAACGATTTGGTTGTACATATTCATCAATATTAATTCCACTTTGTACTGTCCGCCAGCGGGGATGTCGTCCGCGCGACTCGACAGACGGAAAATATACTTGTCGCCAATGAATCCTGAGAGACCGATGCTTTGAGTCAGCGAGAGCGGATTGTTGGATGAATTTCCCATCATTTTGGCGGAACAACGCGGGCTAAGCCCAACGCTGCAATCCAAAGACTTGGTCAATGTAAACGATAATGAATTTCCTTTCCAGGGTATGGGATTGGGAATTGGCAATTCAAAGTTCGCAGAGCGGAGTATGTTTGTGCCAGTGATGCCGTACCCTGTCAAGGTGACGAGAACTGACGTCTCACCCACGACGGGAATGGTCACCGAGCCGTTCTTGTAGGTGGCTGTAAGCGGTTTAAAGGCAACCGCAAACACACAGGATTGCCCAGGCAGGAGAGTCTTGCCATTACAGTTCGCAGCGCGTAAAACAAATTCGCTGGTGACGGTCAGTTTCCCCAATGTGACATTGGCGCTGGAATTGTTCGCGATCGTCACATTTTGATTGGGACTGGTCGTCCCGACGATTTGATTTCCATAATATAGATAGCTTGGATTGGTGGAGATCGTCAGTCGGTTGACCGCCTTTACGGACGCGACAGACTGAAGCGTCGCGGCAAGGAGGGCAAGGATCAGGGAAACGATCAAAATTCGCATGGGTCGCATGGCATACCTCTTCAAAACTTGAAAACGGATTTATGAAAAAGATTATACATGAAATCATCGGTGGGATTTCTTTTCCTACTCTTCCGCTAATCTTCACGAATCCTTTACACAGAATTGCTATCCTTTGGGGCGTAAACAGGTACAAACCCTGAACTTTCACTCAAAGGAGCAAAAATGAAAAAGACACTTTTGATCGTTGCAATTGCAGTTTTGGCTATCGCCGCATTGAGCGCGGGCGTGGCCTTCGCCCAGGGCGGCAACCCGCCCGCCAATGGATATAGAGGCATGGGCGGCATGATGGGCGGACGCGGCGGCTATGGCGGTTACAGCCCCGTCCACGATTATGTGGAAAAAGCCCTCGCCGCCGAACTCGACCTGACCGAAGCGCAGGTGGAAGAAGAACTCGCGGCGGGCAAGCCCATGTCCCAGATCGCGCTCGACCACGGCATCAAGCAGGAAGACCTCGCCACCTTCATGGCCGAAGTCCACAAGACGGCGTTCGCGGCCGCGGTCAAAGATGGCGTGATGACGCAGGCACAGGCCGACTTCATGCTCCAGCGCATGGCGCAGAATGGTTACAACTACGGAAACTGCCCGATGGGTGGCGCGACTGGCTACGGACGCGGCCAGGGCATGATGGGCGGACGCGGCGGCTGGCAAAACCAGACTCCGTAACAGCGACGTGAAACAACAAAACAGTCGGGCTGGAAAACTCCAGCCCGACTGTTTTGTTTTAGCTCATCTACAGAAAGAGTGATTGCCGTTGCGAGGGCGGTGAACTTCCGCCCGAAGCAACCCCCTCCATTAGGTGGGGAAGATTCACTTTGAAAAAATTACAAACTTACCCTTACGTAGTGTCGCAAGATTTATCTTGCCCGTCACTGGCAAGATAAATCTTGCGACACTGAAAATTGCATACCGTCAATTACAAATACTCCTTCAACTCCCTCGTCTTGCGCGGATGCCTCAAATGCCGCAGGGCATTGCTCTCGATCTGGCGGATGCGCTCGCGCGTCAGCCCAAACTTTTGTCCCACCTCTTCGAGCGTGTATTCGTTACCGTCATTCAATCCGAATCGCCAGCGCAACACCTGCGCCTCGCGCAATGGCAGTTCATCCAGCAATTTTGAAAGTTTACTCCGTAACATGGACAGGTACGCGCTCTGCATCGGAGCGGTGGCGCTCTCGTCTTCGATGAACTGTCCAAACTCGGCTTCCTCTTCGTCGTTGACGGGGCTTTCCAGCGAGAGCGGTTGCCACGAAACCTTCAACGTCCATTGCACTTTGCGGACGGGCAGATCGAGCGCCGCGGCGAGTTCTTCGATGGTGGGTTGCCTGCCCAGCGTTTGCTCCAACTCGCGTTGCTTCTTGAACAAAACGCGCAGACGGTCGGCCATATGCACAGGCAGGCGAATCGTCCGCGATTGGTCGGCGATGGCGCGGGTGATGGACTGTCTGATCCACCACGTCGCGTACGTCGAAAATCGAAAGCCGCGATGGTAATCATATTTTTCCACGGCCTTCATCAAACCAAGATTCCCCTCCTGGATCAAATCGAGAAACGCGATGCCATTGCCCATGTAACGCTTGGCAATGCTGACGACCAAACGCGTGTTGGACTTAATGAGACGATCGCGCGCGTCCTGCCCGTCCGCGATCAACGCTTCGAGAGCGCGTCTTTCCTTGACGTTACGCGGGCCGCGCCGTTCGAGACGCGTGCGCGCCGCCCGTCCCTCCTCGATGCGGACGGCCAGCGCGAACTCCTCCTCCATGCAGAGCAGGGGGACATGCGACATCTCTTTCAGGTAGATGCTGATCGGGTCTTCGCTGGAGATGACATCCTCCACGGGCCGCGGCCGATCAGAGGCAGAGTCCGCCGCGGGGTTGCGGGAGGCGTCGTCGTCATCGGGGTCGAGCGCGTCTATGCCGCGTCGCTTGAGGGACGCGAGCAGCGCGCTAAGTCGGCCAGAGTCCCGCGCCGCATCGGGGAAACTTTCGAAGATGTCGTCCATCGAAAGATAGCCCTGCGCGCCAGCCTTTTCGAGCAACAGTTCGAGCGCGTTTTGCTGGCGTGAGGGACGGGTGGGCATGTTGACTCCGACGGTCAGTTTTTTAGCAGGTCTTTGAGGGAGGCGAAGGGGTGGTCGTCTTGCGAGGGGTGGTGGCCGCAATCTTTTTGGTTGAGATCCTGGCCGCATTCGACGCACAGGCCCTGGCAATCGGGTTTGCAGACTGGGTTGATGGGAATTTCGGTGATGGCGTAATCGCGGACGATGGGCGCGAGGTCAATTTGCGCGTCGTCGGAAAGGATGAGGCCCGAGTCGGTGACGGATTTTTCGTTGAAGGCGTATAGCTCGGTCATTTCCCAGCGGATGATTTGATCGAAGTCGCGCAGGCATCGCACGCATTGCGCGGAGATCGTGGCTTCGAAGCCGCCCGTGAGGAGGAGACCCTGCGGCGTGCGGCCAACGATGGCCGAGCCGCGGAAGTGGCGCAGAGAAAATTCTTCGTCCACTTGAATTTTTTCGTAGTCGAAGGGAAATTCGTTGCTGAAGCCAACGTCGGCATTGACGATGAAACCAACGTTGAGGCGGAAGGGTTTGCGGAGAGTCATGGGTTTGTATTCAGTACCGTAAAATTTATTTTGCGAGTGGCAACATGAATCCCCATTCGGGGAGGATGTGTTGCGGTACTTAAATTTTTCGATCCACCACATACCGCGCCAGGTTTTCGAGCGCGGCGCGTTCTTCGCGGTCTTCAAACGGGAGTAGATTCGCGAGCGCGCGTTCGACGCATTGCTCCGCTTCGCGCATGGCTTTGCGGGGAGCGTCGCTGGCGCGGATGGCTTGCACGAGGCGTTCCATCCGTTCGTGATCGCCCCAACCGCCCGCGGCCAGCGAGCGGACATCGGGGTTGTCGGGATTCATTTCGGCGTAGTAAATGGCGGGCAGGGTGACGAGTCCCTGCAAGAGGTCCGAGCCGAGCGGCTTGCCGACCGCGGATTGCTCGCCCGTGAAGTCGAGCAGGTCGTCTACGATTTGGAAGGCCATGCCGAGTTCGTAGCCAAACTTGCGGAACGATTCGATGGCGGCGGCATTGTCCACGCTGACCATGGCCGCGGCGCGGGTGGTCATCTCGAAGAGCGAGGCGGTCTTGGCGTAAATGCGCTGGAAATAATTGTCGCGGTTGATGACGCCGCGCGCGGAGAATAATTGCGTCAATTCGCCGTTGACAATGACGGCCAGCGTCTCGGCGAAAAGTTGCATCACGGGCAGGTAGTCCACGTCGGCGGCGAGTTTGGCCGCGCGGGCGAAGAGGAAGTCGCCTGTCAGCACGGTGGCCGCGGAGGACCAGCGCGCGTTCAACGTCTCGGAGCCGCGACGCAGGAGCGCGCCATCAATCAAGTCATCGTGGACGAGGGTGGCGGTGTGCAACAATTCCACGGCCGCGCCCAGCGTGACGAGCGTTTCAGACGCGCCGCCCAGCATGTTGCCGACGAGCAGTCCCAGCGTGGGGCGAATCCGTTTTCCACCCGCGGCCAGCAGATGGTCGAGGGCGGCGCGCAGGTCGGGATGGCAATCTGCGCCCTGGGCGCGCATCCGATCTTCGACCTGCAAAATTTGTTCCTGAATGGGGGTGTAGAAGGTTACGTTATTCAAGTCTCACCAAAGGAAGAGGCGGGCGGCGTTTTGTGTGGTCACGGCGGCTACCTCCTCCTTGCTTATGGATTTTACTTCGGCAATTTTATCAGCAATTTCACCGACGAAGGCAGGTTCGTTTCTTTTACCCCGATGGGGGACGGGGGCGAGGAAAGGGGCGTCGGTTTCAATCAGCAAGCGGGTCGCTGGTAATTGGGAAATGATGGCGCGCTTTTGCTCGGCGGTTTTGTAGGTGACGGGACCCGTGACGCCGATGAAGAAATTCATGGCGATGGCTTTTTGGGCGGTTTCGAGCGTTCCGTTGAAGGAGTGCAACACGCCAGGCCGTTCTGCCAGCGGATGGCCTTTGGATTTCAGCCCCGCGCTCCACTCGGACAGAATCGCCAGCAACTGCTCCGACGCGCTCCCGAACCACGCATCTTTCTCCTCGCGCATGTGGATGACGACGGGCAGGCCGACCTCCTGCGCGAGCGCGAGTTGCGCTTTGAGCTTTTCCCGCTGAAATGCCCGCTTCGCCTCTTCTTTGACCCAGTAGTGGTCGAGGCCGATCTCGCCGATTGCCACGATTTTGCTTCCGCCCTCACCCCTAGCCCCTCTCCCGAGTACGGGAGAGGGGGATGGGAGAAGGTCTCGTAGGTTTTCTATTGAACTGGCGTTCCAGTCATCCAAATCAGTGGGATGAAATCCCACCGCGGCGTAGACCTGCTCGTATCTTTCCGTCAACTGGATGGCCTCGCGGCTGGTTTTGATGTCCACGCCAGGGACGAGCATCCGCGTCACGCCCGCGTCCACCGCGCGTTGAATTACCTCGGCGCGGTCAGCGTCGAATTTGTTCCAGTAGAGGTGGCAGTGGGTATCGGTTAGCATGTTGGCAAGTTAAAAAGTTGGCAGGTTGGAACATTCGAACATTCCAACCTGCCAACGATTGAACGGTTACTTGATTCCTGCCACCTTCAACCCATCTTGCAGGATTCCTTGCACCTTATCCCCGTGCCGCGTCTCGCAGTAGACGCGCAGGATGGGTTCTGTGCCGCTGAAACGGATGAGCATCCAGCCGCCGTCTTCGAGACGAAATTGGAAGCCGTCCACAGTGACGAGTTCGGTGACTTTCAGTCCGCCGAGGGTGGCGGGTTTTGCATCCAGGATCATCTGCTTGCGCGCGGACTGCTCGCCGCTGAAGGGACTGTCCACGCGGTCGTAGAAATATTCTCCGCCCACTTTGGCGAACAGGTCTTTGAGCAGTTCGGTCGGTTTCTTGCCCGTCTTCACCATGAAATCGAGCATGTACAGGCCAGCCAAAATCCCATCGCGCTCGGGGACGTTGCCGCGGAAGGCATAGCCGCCGCTTTCCTCGCCGCCGATCAGCGCGTTCGTCTCGGTCATCTTCGGGGCGACGAATTTGAACCCCACACCCGTCTCGTGGACGGGGACGCCGTAAATCTCGCCGAGTTTATTCAACATGCCCGTCGTCGAGAGCGTCTTGACGATGTCGCCGCGTTCGCCGCGCACTTCGAGCAGATAATACGCCAGCAAAGCGTAGACGCGCAACTGATTGATGAACTGTCCGTTCTCGTCGCCGATGCCGCAACGATCCGCGTCTCCGTCGGTGATGAGCAGGACGTCCGCTTTGTTATCCACGGTGGCTTTCAGGCCGACGTCAATGTTCGGCTGGATCGGTTCGGGACGCTTCATTTCAGGGAAGGATGGGTTGCGCGTGTTGTGGATTTCGATGATGCGCGTCTTTCCACCCGCCAGCAGTCGCGTAAACCAGCCCGCGCCGTTGCCCCACATCGCGTCCACCATCACGGTCAGACCCGCGTCTTTGATGGGTTGCAGGTCAATCAGTCCATCGCGCGTCAAATGCGCAATGTAGGGAGTCGCCGCGTCAAATTTAACAATTACGCCTTGCGCCACGCCATCGTTGAACGTTAAACGTTTAACGTTCAACACATCATCGGGAATCCCCGCCTCAATCTCCATCAACCCCTCCGGGTCAATCGCCCCTCCCGTCTCGTTGCGGACTTTGAATCCGTTGTCTGTGGGCGGGTTGTGACTCGCGGTGACGTTGACCGCGCCCGCGGCCTTTTTATCCACCACCGCGTAGGCAATGACGGGGGTGGGCGTCGCGCCGTCCGTGAGGTAGACGCGCAGTCCATTGCCAGCCAGCACCTCGGCCACCGCGGCCGCAAAATGTTCACTGCTGAAGCGTTTGTCGTGTCCGACCACGACCCACTGTCCCTGTTTGCCTTGTTTCAACAGGTAGTTCGCAAATCCCTGCGCGCAGCGGCGCACGTTGTCGAAGGTGTAATCTTCGGCGATCACGCCGCGCCAGCCGTCGGTGCCGAATTTGATTTTGAAAGCCATGTGATTGCTCCTTGAAAAATAATGACGGGCGGATTATATCATCCGCAAAAAACTCCGAGATCGTAATCTCGGAGTCGAACGTCTCTGACTTTCGCTCCAACGTCAGAGACGTTGGAGTCCGTTGCGGGTTACGGCGTCGCTGTCGCTTCGAGCGTTGGTGTGACGGTCTCTTCAGGCGTCGGCGTTTCAGTGGGCGCGAGCGTGGGGCTGGGTGTGGCGGTGGGGAAAGTGAGGCCATCGGGCAGGTCGCTCATTAGCAACTGCAGGGCAATGTCCACATCGCCGACCGCGACCACGGGGAAGGCGGGCAGGTTGGCGATTGCCAGGTCGAGTCGCAGGATGGTCTGTGTGAGCGCTTCGGTTTTGAAATCGGGTTCGTTCGTTTGCACTTCCGCCAGCAAGGCACGCGCCGCGCGGATGTCATCGCGCGCCAGCCCGAAGTTGCTCTGCGAAAGATATAGCCGCGCCCGCGAAAGATATTGGATCGCGCGGGTCAGCAGGATCTCGCGCTTCAAATCCGCCGCGAGTTTTTCGTCGCCCGCGGCCACCGTCGTTTCGAGCGTGGATTGCATCTCTTCAAGTTTGGTGATTGACGCGCCATAGGCCTCGATGGATTGTTCCACCGTTTCCACACGGCCTTGCGTCTCAGCGAGTTGTGCCTGCAGGTCGATCACCTGAGTTTGCAGAGTGTTCAACTCCGAGCGGAGTTCGGCGATCTCGGCGCTGTTCTGCTCCACGGGCGCGAGCAGGTAGTCTCTCAAAATCGGCAGGCCATAGATCGCAAGCGCGGCGATCGCGCCAAGGATGATAAGCAGAGCCACCAACCGAATCAGCCCACGGAAAATGCTGAGGAGGACTGCGCTAACGCGTGACCAAAACGACGGACGCGGCTCCCGCGCGGGTTCTTCCTTCGGCTGGAATTTTTCCACCGACGGACTCGCCTCTTCCTTGACCTGAATCAGCGCTCTGTTTTCGGACGCGTTTTCCTGCGCTTCGGCGAATCCGCGCGCCCGTTCGAGCAGCGCGTGACCCACGCCGCGCACTTTCAAGCAGTCATCCTCCGTCTCGAACGGCCGCGCCGTGATGATGTTCCCCGCCAGCGTGCGCGAAATGCCAGACACCTTGGTAAGCGTGTCCAATTCAGCCGAGTTGAGAAATGTCAAAAGGTCGGTCATAGGGTTTGCCTCTTCTTTTCTTTCTACCGTACATCCGTCATTGCGAGGGCGGTCTTCCCGAAGCAATCCCCTCATGTGGCATGGGGACTGCTTCGTCGGGGAGACCGCCCTCCTCGCAGTGACGGAAATTAGTCTTGTTTGTACGATAGCGGATCTTTTTCTAGTATTTTATCACCCGCCAATCATGCTGACGCTGTTCTTAATACCAAACTTCGCCCACACGATCGGGATGGATAGCAGGCAGGCTCCAATCACAAAATAGAACGGAGCCTGCGGCGCAACGCGCTCCCATAATTGACCGCCGATCCACGGGAAGGGCAGAGATAGGATTCCCAGCGTGGTGCCGAAGAGACCGAATGCCAGCCCGCGCTTGTTTTCGGGGACGACCCTCGAGATGAGCGAGTTATAGCCAGGCATCATCGCGCCTGTGCCAAGTCCGAACAACGCCATCGCCAGAGCAAAGCCAGCAAAGTTTTGCGCCGACACGAGTTGAATCAGCGCGGCGGACGTGAGCGCGAAGCCGAGCGCGATCGTCGCCTTTTCGCTGAACTTGTCCACGAGCCAGCCCGCCAGCGGCGCGGAGAAAATGACCGCGATGCCGCGCGCCGCGTTGATGTAGCCGATCTGCGCCACGTTGAGACCGCCCAGGTCGGAGAGGAAGATGGGGGTGAGCTGGTCAATCATGTTGAAAGACATGTCGCCGAGCGCGTCCGTCAGCCAGATCCAAGTCAAGATGCCGCCGCCCACCAAAAGTCCAAGCATGGATGCGAGTTCGCGTGCGAAGGAGGAAAAGGTCGGCTTGGCCGCGTCCTTCTTCGCTTCGAAACGTTCACGGGTCGCCATCCAGATTCGCAAAATGGTCGCGGCGAGATAAAAGAAGAACGCCACGCGCATCATCGGTTGAAAGTCGAAGCGGTACGCGAGCGCTCCGCCCAGCGCAGGGCCGATGACGGTGACGACCATGTAGAGGCTGGAGACCGTCCCGAAGACGCGGCCGCGCTGTGTGTCGTCGGTCTGCTCGGAAACGTAGGAGTTGAAACTTGGGCCGACCATGGAGTTGGAAACATACTCCACGCTCAGGCCGATCAGCACCCAGATCCAACTCGGCGCGACGGAAAAAATGAAGTATCCAAAAACAGCCACCGAGCTGCCGAACGCGATCACGCGCAGGCGGCCGATCGTGTCGGAAAGCCAGCCGCCAAAAATTTGCAATGCCAGTGGCACGAACGACGCCAGCGTGAACACCAGTCCGATCTGCGTGATCTCTGCGCCGAGATCGAGCATGTAAAGAGAGAGGTTGGTGTAAACCATTTGCCCCGCGATGTTGGCTAGGATCATCGCAACCAGAAACCAGCGCAGGTTGCTGTTGATGAGGGGTTTGGATGGCGACATTGGTAGCGATCTCCTCTTTAAGAAAGCAATTTCGTTCGTGTTTTATCCCCGTTCAACCAACTCACTGACCATCCTGCCGAGTCTCTCAACGGCGCGTTCTATGGGCAGATTCCATGCCGCGGCATTCAAACGGATGAAGTTGTGGAATTGATTCGTCGGCGAGAAGAGATGGCCGGGCGTAATAGTGATCCCGCCTTTGAGCGCCATCGAATACAAGTCAAGCGAATCGACGTTCTCGGGCAATTGAACCCACAGGACAAATCCCCCCAAGGGGCGCGTGACACGCGTGCCAGCCGGGAAACCTCGCGTGACGACTTGAGAGAGCATGGACACATTGCCGGCATATTCGCGCCGAAGACGCCGGAGTTGGTGATCATACCCGCCGCTTTCCATAAATTCCGCAATTGCCATTTGTGCAAGTGTCGGGGCTGACGCGCTCAAGGTAAACTTCAACCACTCGACGGCATTTTGATATCGTCCCGGCGTCACCCAGCCCACACGCAGTGACGGGCTGATATCTTTCGAGAAGGAGGAACACAACATCACAAGCCCCTTCGTGTCGAAGGCCTTGGTCACGAGCGGACGTTTCTCGGTGAAATAGATTTCGCCCGACACATCGTTGTCAATGAGTGGAATATCATATTTGGTTAGGAGTTCAACGAGCTCCTTTTTCTTTTCATCGGGAATGCAACTCCCTAGCGGATTGCTGAAATTCGAGATCGTCAACACCGCCTTGATGGGATTGTGCTCGATCGCAAATTGAAGAGCCTCGAGGCTGATCCCATCGCGCGGATTCGTGGGAATTTCCAGCGCACGCAGGCCATGGACCTCAATAATTTGTAACGTCCCAAAGTACATCGGAGACTCGATCGCCACAATGTCACCGGGTTTGCAAACGGCATGGAGACAAATATCGATTGCTTCTGTGCCGCCCGACGTGATGACAACATCGCTGGGGGAGAGTTGGCATCCACTGTTCACCGCTCGCTTCGCGATTTGAACCCGTAACTTTTCGAGCCCCGGCGGGAGTTGATATTGGTGCGTGCCCTTACTGGCTTTACGAGCGAGTCCTGCCATGATACGGTTCATCCGTTCGGTGGGGAGTAGTTCGAGATTGGGCATCGCCGCGCCGAGCTGGATCAACTTCGGGTTAAGTGTGTCACGCATAACCATCATCATCAAGTCGTGCAGATTGACATGGCTGGGGTCGAGTCCGGGCGAAGAGATCTCTGGCTCGGGCAGGGGAGAGGCGGCGGGCGCACAAACAAAGTATCCTGATTGCGGCTTTGCTTCGATCAAACCTTCGCTCTCGAGTTGCAGATAAGCTTGTAGCACCGAACTGATGCTGACCACTTGCTGTTCGCTCATTTGCCGGACGGACGGGATGCGGTCGCCCGGACGATACGTCCCTTTTTCGATTAGTTGCTTGATTCGATTTGCAATTTTTTCATATCGAAACAACCTGGATGTTTTCCTTGGCATACTTCCTCATGGAATCAATACAGTTTCGCTCCAATTTGAACGGTACAGTTGATTATAGCCCAAACTGTTATGGTTACAATTTGAATTCTCTGCATCTGTATTTATTTTACTTTTTAGAGATAATGAAAGCATACCAAAAGGAGACAGCATGGACGCCATCCGTGAACCCAAAGCCAATTTAAAACTTCACCTGCATCGCCGCGCCTTCCAACATCTTAATCGTGTCAAGCCCGGCGCGACCATCCGAGTTGAAAGCGGGCTGGTCTGGTTGACCAAATCCAAGGATCTGCAGGATTACATGCTCCGCCCAGGTCACAGCGTGATAGTTTGCAATCGTGCCAACGTGCTCATTGAAGCCCTCAGCGAAGCAGACGTGACCATCCTCACAGCCAATTAGTTGGCTGCCTCCCCCGATTGGGACTCTGGGATACCTTCCCAGAGTCCTTTTATTTCAGAGGGTATAATCTTGCTACTTATGACTGACCCTATTTATCTCGACTATGCCGCCACGACTCCCGTTGATCCTCGCGTGCTCGGCGTAATGATGCCCTATTTCAACGCTTCGTTCGGGAACCCTTCATCGGTTCATCGCTACGGGCAGAGGGCTGAGGCCGCCTTGGACTCTGCGCGTGAGACGGTCGCGTCTGTGTTGCATTGCCGCCCCGAGGAGATCATCTTCACCTCCTGCGGCTCCGAATCGGACAATCTTGCCTTGCGCGGCGCGATGATGATCGGTCTGAAAAATAACCGCCCCTGGCTGTTGACCTCCCGTACCGAACATCATGCCGTCAGCAAGACCGCCGAGCAATTGGAAAAATATTATGGCGTGCAAGTGGAATGGCTTCCCGTGGATGCGCGCGGCGCTGTTACACCTGATGCGATGCGTCATGCCGTCTGTGATGGAACCGCGCTGGCTTCCGTGATGCTCGCCAACAACGAGATCGGCACGATTAATCCCATCGCGGAGTTGGCCGCGATCTGTCACGAGCATGGCATCCTTTTTCACACGGACGCGGTGCAGGCCGCCGCCTATCTCGATGTGGACGTGACCAAACTCGGCGTGGACATGCTCTCGCTCGGCAGTCACAAATTCTACGGACCGAAAGGGGTTGGAGCGCTCTACGTCAAAAAGGGGACGCAACTCCTCCCGCACACCACAGGCGGCGGACAGGAATTCGGTCTGCGCGCGGGGACGCAGAACGTGCCGTACATCGTTGGCTTCGCGGAAGCGTTGCGTCTGACCGCGCAGGAGCGCGAAGAACGCGTCGCCCACGTCCAACCGTTGCGCGACCAGATCATCGGCCGCGTGCTGGAAGAAATTCCCGACTCGCAACTGACGGGTCACCCCGAAAACCGTTTGCCAAATCACGCCTCCTTCGTATTCAAAGACGTGGACGGCAACCTCCTGCTCCAGCTTCTCGACGCGGCAGGGTTCGCCTGTTCCTCTGGCTCGGCCTGCAAAACGGGCAATCCCGAACCCAGCGAAGTCATCACCGCCCTCGGCCTCTCCCGCGATTGGGCTCTGGGATCGTTGCGAATTACCCTCGGCAAAGATTCCACGCCTGAGCAGACCGATTCGTTTCTCTCAACCTTACCATCACTGGTTGAAAAGACCCGCCATCTTTCAGCCACTGACCACTAGACCATCCAACTATCCGACCAAATGACCAAAGTCGTCGTCGCTATGTCTGGAGGAGTGGACTCCTCCGTCGCCGCGGCCCTGCTCAAACAGCAGGGCTATGACGTCGTTGGCATGATGCTTCGGCTGTGGTCAGCGCCTGGCAAGGAAGACTCCAATCGCTGTTGCACACCCGACTCGATGGCGCAAGCGCGGCGCGTGGCGGCGAAACTGGATATTCCCTTTTACGTGGTGGACGCGAAGAACGTCTTCCGCGAGACGGTCGTCCAATATTTTCTGGATGGATACGCGCGCGGCGAGACGCCCAATCCGTGCCTGATGTGCAACCGTCAAATCCGCTGGACGTTTTTGCTTGATCACGCGCTGGCGTTGGGGGCGGAATTCATGGCGACGGGACATTATGCGCGAATTCGGAATTCGGAATTCGGAATTCGGAATTTGTTGCGCGCAGTGGACGAGAGTAAAGATCAATCGTATGTGTTGCATGTGTTGACGCAGGAGAAGTTGCAACGCGCTTTGTTTCCAGTGGGGGAATATCCCAAGCCAGAGATTCGCAAAATTGCGGAATCATTTGGATTGCCTACTGCCTCCCGCGCGGACAGTCAAGACCTTTGCTTCCTCGCGGGTGAAGACTATCGAAATTTCCTGCAACGAAACGCGCCGCAACTCAATCAGCCTGGCGAGATAATCAGGACGGATGGGAAAGTTCTCGGCCAGCACAACGGACTTGCCAGCTATACCATCGGTCAGCGCAAGGGATTGGGCGTCGCGTCCCCTGTCCCTCTTTATGTCATTACAAAACACGCGACACACAACACGCTTGTCGTCGGCACACAAGATGAACTCGGCTTTTCCGAACTCACCGCGCGCGATGTCAATTGGATCAGCGGCGAGGCGCCGCCCGCGGCGTTTCGTGCGATGGTGAAGATCCGCTACACGGCGAAGCCCGTCCCAGCGGAGGTGACGCCCCTCGCAGGCGGCGCCCGCGCCCACGTCAGGTTTGACGCTCCTGCGCGGGATGTGACAGCCGGTCAAGCCGCGGTATTCTACGTCGGGGAGGAAGTCCTCGGCGGCGGCATCATCGAATAATGAATGCGTGTAGCCAGAATGGCCTTTATCGTTGCCATGCAAGTCAATTTGTGGATTAGAACCTTTACCAATCGCCAATCTACCAAACTTACCAATTACCAGTGATAAGATACCCTCAAATCAAGGAGTAATCCCATGACCCCACGCGTTGAATCCTTCATGACCGCACGTCTGTTTGTTGTCCCGCAGTACGAAAGGGGACGGTTGTATTTTCTCAGCAACATCACGGGACGCTTGAGTCTGTACGCGATGTTCTATGGCGGAAGCGTCCCTGAGCCGCTTTTGCCGCCGCAGATCGCCTTGCAGAATCCGCACCTGATCGGCGGGCATTCGTTTTACGTCTTCCCCGATCTCGATAAAATTCTGGTGATGATTGACAACAATGGCGACGAAAACTACCAGCCCATGTTCATTCCCCTGGATGGCGGTTTCCCCGAACCAGCGTTCAATAATTTCTTCGCCAGTTATCGCGTCCATTTGGGTGTGTGCGACAAGGAAAAGAACATCGCTTATTTGCGCGCGGAACGCCGCGACAAGCCCCTCGAAGAGACCTACCGCGCCGACCTGAAAACAGGCAAGCTCACCAAGATCGCCGAGAGCGAGTTTGGCATTGGCGTGGAGGCTCATTCGGCCGATCATAAAAAGTTGATTATGGGAACTGGCTACGAAGTGGGTGATAGCGTGATGTTCCTCTGGCAGAACGGCAAGAAGACCGTCCTGTATGGCAAGCCCATCGAAGAGCGCGCCGAGGGTGAGCGTGTCCCGCTGAACGGTTTGGTGAATGGCGCGTTCTCACCGAGCGAGAAGGGAGTTGTTCTCGTTTCGGCGGTGTTTGAGGACACGTTCAGTTTTGGCTACATTGATTTCAAGAAACCTGGCGTGATGCAACCTGTCAAGACGAAGGGATTGCTCCACGAAGGCGCGGGCGAGATGAACGGCATCGCGCACCTCACGGGCAATCGCTATCTGGTGGAATACAACATTGACGGATGCTCGTGGGTCTACGAGATGGCTTTTGACGAAGCGCGCCTGACGATGACGGTCAAGAATGAACTGACGGGGGCCGCGCCGCTCGAAGGCGGGATGCTCGAACACATGGACTACAACAAAGAAGACGACCTGTTCGCGCTGTCGTTCTCCACCGCCACGTCGCCGACGCAGATCTACACCATCGAGGGCAAGCGCCGCGACCAATACGTCCAGCACACGGGCGAGAGAGTGCTGGGGATTCTCGCGGCCCGCCTCTCGTCGGGAGAGGACGCGTCGTTCACTTCCTTCGACGGGTTGCGCGTTTCGGCGCGTCTCTACCTGCCGGCCAAGTCGCTCGGATTCAAAGGGCCGCGTCCCATCGTCTACTACATCCACGGCGGGCCGCAGGGACAGGAGCGTCCCGACTTCGCCTGGTTCTCGATGCCGTTGATTCAATTCCTGACCTTGCGCGGTTTCGCGGTCTTCGTGCCAAACGTGCGCGGCTCGACGGGTTACGGACTCTCCTACGTCAAGCACGTGGACCGCGACTGGGGCGGACAGGATCGCCTCGACCACGTCCACGCGATGACGAAGGTTCTGCCCAAAGACAAGCGCCTCGACGTGAACCGCGCCGCAGTGGTGGGACGTTCCTACGGCGGTTACATGACCCTGATGCAAGCCGCGATGCACACTGACCTGTGGAAAGCCGCCTGCGATATGTTCGGCCCTTATGATCTGTTGACCTTCCTCGATCGCATCCCGCAGACGTGGAAGCCGTATTTCAAAATCGCGCTCGGCGACCCCGAAAAGCCCGAAGAGAAAAAATTCCTGATCGAGCGTTCGCCGAAGACACACCTCCCGAAGATGGCCTGCCCGATGCTCGTCATTCAGGGACGCAACGACCCGCGCGTCGTCGCGGCGGAATCGGAAGACCTGGTGAAGCAACTCAAGGCCGATGGCAAGGACATCGAACTCCTGCTCTTTGAAGATGAAGGCCACGACGTGTTGAAATACGAAAACCGCGTCACCTGCTACAACGCCATCGCCGACTTCTTCGCGAAGTATCTCAAGCCATAATACGGATTCAACCACAAAGGTCACAACACTTGCACCGCAGTGCGTTCCCTGGCATCGCCCGCCAGGGCAGATGTGGTGCAGTGCAGTTGAGGATCACGAAGGAAATGCTTTAAAAACTTTGTGAACCTTTGTGCCCTTTGTGGTAAAAAATCAATGACCATCCCCTCCATCCTCTTCGCCCTGCTCATCGCCCTGGTCCTCGGCGCGCTCTATCACCTCATCCGTGGCGGAGACTGGTCGCACCTGCTGGCGTATTTGGTGATGTCCACGCTTGGATTTGCCGCGGGACATTTCATCGGCGAGTGGCGGGGATGGGACTTCTTCAAGATCGGCGCGTTCAACGCGGGGATGGGCATCGTCGGCTCTTTGCTCTTCCTCGCGCTGACCGATTGGCTGATCCACCTGCCGCCGCGGGCGGGGGAAGAATAGCCTCTGGCTTTTTATGCCTTTTCTTCGGGTGGTTTTACTGTGACAAAGCTTCTGTATAAAAGCAAATCGTAAACGATCTTCAAGCCTCCCGCGAGCAGGAAGGGAGCGTTGAACAACGCGGGAATCCCAAACAGGACGCCTGTCAGCGCGGGGGAGAGGGAAGCGCCCACCGAACGCGCGATGGCGGTGACGCCCGAGGCGGCCGATCGCTCGTCGGGGGCCACAACCGCCATCACGTAGGATTGACGCGTTGGCACGTCCATCTGGGAAATGCTGAAACGAGCGAGTAACAGTCCAATCGCGAGCGGAAGGTTGGGCATCAGCGGTACGAGCAGCAATAAAATGTTGGAGGGAATGTGCGTGAAGACCATCGTGTTGATGAGGCCGAATTGCGCGGCGAGGCACACTGCCAGAAGCGCGGAGATGCCCGCCAGGACGTTCGCGAAAAAGAAGATGCTTCCGAGCAGGCCCGACTCGATTCCGAAGCGGACGTGAAACCAGTAGGCGATCATGCTTTGGACGAGCAGGCCGCCCGCGAAGGCATCGAGCGCGAAGAGCGCGCTGAGTTTCAGGACGATTTTTTGCGAACGGTGCAGGCCGAGGATATGTTTGGTTTCGGTGGAAGACTTTACTTCGATGGCGGGAGAAAGCCCCAAAAATAAAAGCATCAGCGCTAGACCGCCGAGACCGTAGCCCGTCAAGACGAAGCGGTAGGATGCCAGCTCGGTCCAGCCAGCGCTTTGCAAAATTTGCGCCAGCCATCCGCCCGATAGCGCGCCCGTTGCGGTGGCGAAGGACCCGACCAGGTTGTACCACGCGAAGATTTTTGTGCGCTTCTCGTCTGGGATCAATTGCGACAGCCCCGCCTGTTCAACGGATAGGAACGGGCCGATCTCGTTTCCGCTGGGGCTGATGACGCCGATGATGGCGGCGGCCATGAGGAGAACGATGTTGTTCGTGAGCAGGAAGGCGATGCCTGCGCCGAGCATGAGGGCCGCGCCGATGATGAGAGTCCGCTTGCGGCCAAAGCGGTCTGCAGAGGAGGTCAGCCAGAGCGAGATGGCCGCGTCGCCGCCCAATGTGAAACTAAATAATAGGCCGATCTGTTTTTCGTTGAGGCCAGTTTCAGTGAGGTAGAGCGCCAGGATGACGGAGAGAAATCCGTAACAAAACAGGCGGATGATGCGCGTGGAAAAGAGCAGGGCGAGGTCTGTTTTTGTTTTCATTGCAAAAAGAGGATGCCATAGAGTCCCGCGCCGAGAACGATGGCGACAACCGTCCATTTGGCGCTGGAACGGAAGAGGATGACGAGCGCCAGTGCGAAGATCGCCCAGGCCTGGATTCCGATGATAGTCTGGTTGAGGATGCCGAGGGCGGTCGCGCCGATCAAGCCTACCACGCCAGATGTCACGCCGTCCAGGAAGGCGTGCGCTGATTTTTTCTCCACGAGGCGTTCCAGATAATCATGGCCGACCATTGTAAACAAAAACGCAGGCGCAAAGATTCCCAAGGTCATGGCGATTGCGCCCCACGCGCCCGCGCCGATGTAACCGACGAAGGTTGAAAAGATGATTAGTGGGGCAGGCAACAATCCCGAGAGCGCGATTCCGTCCAGAAATTGCGCGTTGGTCATCCAGCCGCCCACGTTGACTGCGTCGTGCTGTAAAAACGGGATCACAGTGTACGCACCGCCAAAAGTGAGCAACCCCGCGCGCAAACCATAGAACAGCAATTGCATCACAGATGGCGAGCCCGTGGATGCCTGCGCGGTTATGCCGCTTTGCAGGCCGGGGAGGGGAAGGACGCCAAACGCGGTCAACGCCAATCCCACGGCAAACAACGCGCTGACGCCAAACGCCGCCTTGGTCAGTTTGATTTCCCACAGGGCATAAATTATTCCCGCCGCGAGCAGGATGATCAGGAAATTGACTCCCAACAATTGCGCCAGCGCCGCGCCCAGGGCGATGCCCCATAGCCAGCGATGATCGTGCAAGGCGTGACCGCCGATGCGATGCGCGGCGCGTACGACCAATGCCGCGACGGCGGGTTGCATTCCCAGAAACACGGCTTGAAATAACGGCGATGAAATTCCCACCGTCACATAGAACCAGGAGAGCAGGAACATCAACGCAAAGCCTGGCAACATAAAGCCCAACCCTGCGAGGAATGCTCCGATGCGCCCGCCTGCGAGCATTCCGAAATACACGCACAACTCATGCGCCTCGGGGCCAGGCAACACTTGATACACCGCCAGCGCTCGATTGAATCGTTCAGGGGGGATCCACTTTTCGTCTTCCACCAATTCCTGCCGAATCATCGCGATTTGCGCGACGGGTCCGCCCCAGGCAAGCAAGCCGAATTTGAGAAAGCGCAGGAAGATTCGAATGTACGATTCGCGCGGGATGTTGTAGTTGTTTACCGATAAATCAGTCATTTTCGATTCCTTTTGAGCGGAGTTCGGTTATTTGTTTCCGCGCGCCACGTCCAATCGGCACCAGGCGTAGAGCGCGTCGTAGACCTCGAACTGGTTTTCGATATTTTCCAGGTCATCGGGGAAGCGCAGGCTGTATCCGCTGGCGATGGCTTCGAGACCGCGCGCGATGGGATCGGTGTCAATATCTTTGTCTACATCCGCGGCATGGACGATTTTCGCCAAACGCAAGAGACCTGGTTCCTTCAATCCATATTTCAGGATGATGGACTCGAAGGAACAGCGCCCGTCCACGTGACCGAGTTCCACGTTTGGCGCATCGTAGGGAATCGCGCCGGTCTCTTTGACGACTGTTTCGATCTGGTTGGCAGGGACGAATAGAAATTCGGCTTCGCTATCTATGAAGCGGGTGATGAGCCACGGACAGGCGACTCGGTCAACGTGGACGTGGGAACGGGTGATCCATTTCATGGGAATCTCCTTGAAGAAATGCCTGCGCTTAATCTGCGGCGGACAGGAATTGATGGTGTTTGGTCGGATGGTATTCCATTGCCTCGTCACATTCGCACGGGTCGGTGTGGACGACCACCTCCACCAACGCAGGCAGTTTATGGAACAGGCTGTGACGGACCTCCTCGGCGATGAAGTGACTCTGCAGGGTGGTTTGCTGGCAATTCACGGTGATGTGCATCTCGCCATATAGACGATGACCCAGCCAGCGAATGGCCGTATTGTGAACATCCAATACGCCAGGGATATGCGAGGCGGTATGTTTGAACTCCTCATGGATTTCGGGGTCCACCGCGTCCATCATGCGATGCCACATATCTTGCGCGGTCTTCCAGACGATGCCGAGGATGGCGATGCCGATTCCCAAACCGACGATGGGGTCGAAGAGCGGGAAGCCCAGCCAGACGCCAATTGCGCCAGCCAACACTGCCAGCGAGGTCAGCCCATCCGTGCGGGCATGATACCCGTCCGCGATCAACGCGGCGGAACCGATCTCTTTGCCGATACGAATTCGGAAAACCGCCACCAGTTCGTTCCCGAAGAATCCGATAATGGCCGCGGCGGCCACCCAACCAAGATTACTAAGCGGCTGGGGATCGATGATCTTCAAAATGGATTGATAGATCGCAATCCCTGCGCTGAAAGCGATCATGATCACGATGATGACGCCCGCAATATCCTCTGCGCGCCCGTAACCATAGGTGTAGCGGCGATTGCGCGGGCGGCGCGAAAGCCAGAATGCCAGCCCAAGCGGAATGGCGGTTAGCGCGTCTGAAAAGTTGTGGATGGTATCTGCCAGCAACGCCACACTGCCGCTGATTGCAACAATTACCACCTGGAAGGTGGCTGTCACGAGCAAGCCGACCAGTGAAACTTTCAACGCCCAAATTCCGCGATCTGTCGCCAAAGTGGGGTCGAGCGCGGCTTGCTGGTGTCCGTGGCTGTGCGGCGCAAATAAATGTTGCAGCCAGGCGATCACCGGATTGGAGGAGTGCGAGCGGTCGTGTCCATGATCGTGGTCGTGACCTTCTTCGTGGTCATGCTCGTGAGGATGGTCATGGTCGTGTTCGTTGTGATCATGTTCATGAGGGTGGGGATGGTTGTGTTCTTCTGAATGTTTCATGTCTCTCTCCGATTGAATTGTTTAGCGCCGCGAGACGCTTGGTTTTTATCCGCCAACGCATCGCATCTTTATCGAATGAAGCGATCCAGCGAAAGTTTCAGGTCGCTCATCGCGTGTTCGAAATCCCCATCCTCGACCGCGCGGACCATGCAGTTGCGTAGATGATCCTCAAGGATGATTTGCCCGACGTTGTTAAGCGCGGAGCGCACCGCCGCAATCTGCACCAGCACATCGGGGCAGGGAGTGTCCTCCTCGACCATGCGTTTGATGCCGCGCACATGCCCTTCGATGCGCGCAAGCCGTTTGAGCACGGCTTCATTGTTTTCGTGCGCGTGAGGAGTTTCTGTTTTGTTCATGTCAGCCTGTATCTTTCAGCGGTGAAAGTGATAGCGTCCGCATCCCCCCAGGGGGGATGCGGACGCTATTCTAGCCGATGGTGTGTTTTGTTGCCAGTGACAAACATCACACGGTTGAAAGGAGTACAACTACAGGAACGAACACCCGGCGTTCAACCTGGCGTGCGCGACGTTGTTCTTGTTGACCGCCATCGGTTAAAGGCCATCCCCAGAATGCTCACAAGAACGATAAAGATAAGACCATTGCCAATATCTGCAAACAACTCCCTGCCAGCCGCGTACGTAACATACTCTGCCGCCAGTGGATGACCGAAGGAATTACTGACTGCGTGCATCAGGACTGCGGTCCAGAACGTACCAGATACGCTTCGGAGTTCGCCGTAAAGGATGGACAGGGCAAAACAAACCAGATAGAACCTGGGAAGAAAGACGGCTAAATCTCCCGAACTAAATGCCCACGTCAGTTCGGTGATGTAAGGCAGATGCCATGTCGCCCAAATTGCCGCAACAATCGCAGATGCCGTAAAACGATTGACGCCAAGCGAATCCAGTTTGGGAGACAGATAATCCCTCCAGCCGACTTCTTCAAAGATGGCAAAGATGAAGAAGATGGGCAGTGCGATCAGCATGGTTGAGAGGAATTCTCCAAGCGAGAATCCTGAGATGGAGGTGATCGAAGTCAAAACGCCTTTCCATAACGCCAGAAGCATCAAGATAGGAATGGCGATAAAACTGACGACATACCACAGCGCGTTCTTTTTGAATCCAGGCTTGATTCCGAAGTCCGCCCAGTCGCGTGTGGCGAGGCGCATCCCCACAGCCGCCAGCAAGGGAGTCATTCCCCACAGGATGAATCCTGGCCCCATATTGGCTGGACTTCCTCCCAGCAACGGACTGACCCACGTCAGGATCATAACTACGGCTAAGAAGATCACAACTCGCCAGATGGTTTTCTTTCGTTCCGAATCGCTCATATTGATCATTCCTTTAAGTCGCACTACCCGGTTATGCGGCTGGTTTGTTTGCCCGCAGGAATCCAATCGTCAAGAAACTTTCCTTTAGCAATTGGACATTTTCGAATCCAGCATCTTCCATTATTTTCGGCAAATCTTGAATCCCTAAGCGCTCTATGCGCCCGCCGTGCAAGGTCAACGTGGCAAACAGCCGGTCGTGCAGGGATTTGCTCAGGCGGAGCATATCCGCGATGAAGATGCGCCCGCCTGGTTTGAGTACGCGCCGAATTTCTGTCAGCCCCCGAACCTGCACTTCGTGCGGCAGGTGGTGCATCATCAAACTTGAGGTGACCACGTCGAACGAAGAGTCAGGATAAGGCAGGGATTCGATCACGCCGATGCGGAAGTCCACTTCCAGCCCCGCGCGAGCCGCTTTCTTTTTGGCAACGGCGATCATCTCGGGCGCGGGGTCCACGCCCGTCGCCGTTCCGTTGGGGCCGACGCGCTGTTTGGCGGGGATGGTCACGCCGCCCGTGCCGCAACCGACATCCAGAACTTTTTCGCCAGGCTTGAGTTGGGAAAGGTCCACGGTCATGGAGCGCAACATGCCGATGTGGCCGAGCGTCAGGATATTTGTGAACGTGTCGTAGAAGGATGCCCAGCGGATCAGGCGTCCCTCGGTTAGGGTGGGCGATGCGTGCGGATGAGAATGTGTGTGCATTTTTACATCTTTTTGTTTGCAGGGATTTTATCGGGTGCGGCTTTGGAAATCAATCATCAATGCGGGTAGAATGTCCCGTAATGGACAAAATCGCCAAAGTGTTCAGCAATGGAGATTCGCATGAACGATAAGAGTGACCGCCGCAGTCAGCGCACGCGCCAGGCGATTGGGGAAGCCTTCCATCACCTGATGATGGAAAAGGGCTACGAAGCCGTATCCATCAAAGACATCATTGACCGCGCCAATGTGGGGCGCTCCACATTCTACGCCCATTTCGCGGACAAGGACGACCTGTTTGCTAGCCAGCTGGACTTCATGTTGGAGATGCTCATCCAGCACACCTCGCAGGAGGTCTCGGAGGAGAACCCGTTCTTTCCCAGCCTTGGGTTGTTTCAACATGTCCAACAACAGTGGAAACTCTATAAAATTCTCTCGTGGGAATCGAACAGCCTGCACACCCAACATCTGCAAAAATCCATCAGCGCCAAGATCGAAGCGCGGCTTTTGGCGAGCGGACGCAATCTGGATGTGCCGCCTCTCGTCGCGGCAAATTTCATCGCGGGCGGTTTGCTTTCCCTGCTCAAGTGGTGGCTGGATAACAAGATGATCTATTCCCCCGAACAGATGGATGAGATGTTCCGCAAACTGGCGGTGAGGGGCATCGCGCAACGGGTATCAAGCTGACGCTTGCCTTAATTGCTACGCGATACGCGGCGAAGACGGCTTCATCAAGTTTCTTGTGCGCCAACTCCAACCAGGTGGTACGATAATTCGCCAGCGCGCGCTTCGGCGCGTTTCCACTTGCTGACGAAATCCTGCGGTGTGAGTGGCATGAGCGTTATCCCTTTGGTTGATTTTACAGCAAATCAGCAAAAACCGTCCGCTTTTTCTTACAGATTCGCAAAAAAAGCCTCGCGTTTCCGCGAGGCTTCGAAAACAGGTTGAACGAGATTACGGCACGTAGTATTCGATGATGAGTTGCGGACGACTGGCCGCGCCCGCGTTTCCGCTGTACAGGCTCAGGTAGTTGGCGACAGCGTTATTGTTGTCATCCAGCTTGAAGCGTAGACGGATTTGGGTCAAACCGCTACCAGTCGCGAGTTTGTTGATGTAGGCTTTGGCGCTGGTGAGGTTGAAGGTGTACCATCCACCCGTCAGCGCGGGCGTGAACGGGCCGTAGGTTTTGTTGGCGTTTGCCTGCCAATCGGCAACTTGCAGAGCGGATGTGCCAAACGTGCCTTTCCGCATGTCCACGATGAAGCCTTGGAATGTGGTAACAGGATTGCCGCCGCCAATGATTGCCTGTTGTTTCACCTTGAGTGTGACTTTGGTGATGACGGCGGTGTCGGGCAATGCGGATGTATTGAAGGAGAGGATGGAGCGATACTGCTTCTTCGCCACGTCATCGCCGAGGCGGAAGGTAGTGGCGGAGGAGTTCATTGTTCCGCCCACGGCGCTGGTTTCGGAGGATTCGAGAATCCAACCATCCTGCCCAGAGGCAGAGGGAAAAGTAAGAGTTTGGGTTTTAGTTTTGAATGACCAAAATGTGGATGCAGAGCTATTTGAATAGGTTGCCCCGACCGCGTTGATTGCTCGAACGTGCCAATAATATGTGGTATTGGATGCCAATCCAGACAAAGACTTGCTGGTGGACGCGCCATTATTTATCCACGTGGAGCAGGCGTTATCGTTGGTGGTGTCGTAGCAGTATTCGTAACTGGTCGCACCGGTACTTGTACCCCACAGGATGGTTGGATTGAGCGGCTGGTTGGTCGCGCCGTTTGCAGGCGCGGTCTTGTTAAATGCACCCGGCAAATCCACTTGACTAACAGCGATATTCAGTGTTTCGCCGTAAAGAACGCTTGAAAAGAAATTTGCCACTTCAATGAAATAGGTTGCTCCAGCAGTTACATCAACAGTAACATCATAACCAAACTGATCACATCCCAGACTTTGGAGATTGCCGCGAGTCCCTGTCCAAATAGCCAATATAGTACTATAGTCGCTGCCGGTTGTGCTGACGGTCAATTCTCCATTCGCTGAAGGAGTATATTTATACCAAACAGTCATGTACTTCTGTTGGTTGAACGAACATGTCAATGGATCGTCAACCGCCGTAGTCGCATACGCCACGTTTTGAGTATCGCTATACGGCGCGATGACAGTGATCGCATTATTGAAATCATCATTGCTTGGGGGGGCGTTTTGTGTGCTGAATGACCACCAATCGCCACTATTTGCATAAGTAGTTCCATCTGTATTGGTTGCGCGAACCTGCCAATAGTAGGTGGTGTTGTAGGCTAGGCCAGCGAAGTCGGCTGATTTGATTGTGCCTGTGGAAGTCCAATCGCTATCGCAGGCGTCATTCCCCGATGTATCGTAGCAGTATTCGTAGAACGTTGCATTTGTGCTGGCTCCCCACGAAAGGGTGGGATTAATGGGTTGGTTGATCGCATTGTTGGCAGGCGATGATTTATTGAAAGGGCCGGGTGGAACGGGTTTAGTTGAGAACGACCAGAAAGCCGTTGGGCCACTATCGGCGTAGGCGACTCCGTCTGAGTTGATGGCACGCACTTGCCAATAGTAGGTTGCTCCAGTTTCCAAGCCACTCAGCGCTTTACCGGTGGAGTTGCCATTGCTGATCCAATTCGAGCAGTCGTTGTCATTGGATGTGTCGTAACAGTACTCATATGATGAAGCTCCTGTGCTCCTTTCCCAATTCAATGTGGGACTCGTAGTTTGATCTGTTATGCCGTTCGCAGGACTACTCTTGTTGAAGGCTGTTGGGAGAAATATCCCATCCTGAACGATCGTTACCGACCCTAATGAAGTTTCATTGATTATGTAGACCATCCCGGAAGTTTGGTTTATAACCACGGCGCCAGTGCATACACTACAGGATCCTCCTGTCGGAAATTCTGCTACAATTTCGCCGGTGCTACCTTTCATTACGTAAGTACCTGATTCATCGATAAGATACACATTATCTGTTGAATAGCGTACTCCAACTGTTGCCAAACCACCAGTTAGGGGGATGTTGGTAAAGGTATCGGCGGCGCCATCCATGATGGTTGCAATGGCATTTACCTCTGTGTTTGAATATAAGCGATTAACTGATGGGTTGAATACCAGCGGTTGTGTTGAGTCGTTTCCTGTGTGAATTGGGGTCTTTGTATTAGTGTCGCGATCAAGGATACACACTGCTTCCCACCCCGCAGGTTGGCAATAAGACACATACACCTTGTTCTCCGTCCAATTAACTGCCACGCCAAAACCATTCATTTCAGGGATCGCTGTGGTATCCAGAGTCGTTGGATCAACGATGAACAAATTTCCATTATTCTGCGACCAGTTTGCAACAAAAAGCTCGTGGGTCACTGGGTTAACGGCCATACTGGTATACAAATTGCCAATAATTCCTGCAATTTGAGTTTGTGAGTCGGATGTTACACCAATTTGTGTAATGCCCATATTACTGGACGCGTAAACAACATCAAGATCTTCGTCGTTAACAAGATAGGTGTAGCCTCCCGATGGAAGGTATGTGGTCAGCGTTACTGAGGGGATATCAATGACAGCAATTCCCTCGTTTATAGTTACGCCTGATCCAAAATAACCCACATACAACTTTCCCTCGCTTTTATCTACTACCATTGATAAAGAATCGCCCAGACTTGTTGTGACGCTTCCAATCTCTTGGAATGTGGTAGCGTCATAAAAAAACACATGCCCTGAAGCAAAAACAAACAAACGATTTCTGGTCTCATCGAGGGCTATGGCTCTGGGAAAAAAACCTGAATGTGTAATCGTTCCTATTACCCCAGCGGCCAAAGCGGGAGTTGGCAAGACCATGCTTAATATGCTAACAAGCATGGATGTCACTATCATAACTGACCAAATTCTTGAAATATGTGTCTGCATTTTTGATTTCATAATCTTCACCTGTGTTTTATTCCTTGACCTATCGAGTAAGTCAAGCGACGTCAGAGATGGAGAACATCTCCCTACAAAAAGACGGAGTGCGCACTCTCTAACGCATTATTGTATGAGGTTTCCTTATTCATTTACACGCTGAAATTATTATAGGAAAAACAACCGCTAAATTCAATAGGCATTTGTCACGATTTTCATCATTACACACAAAAGCCCCCGGAGAAACAATCCCCGGAGGCCTTCGTTCCGATGTATCCTGATCCTACTCCACCTGATCTTGTGGATTACGTTCGTTCCAGAGCGCCACTAACTGCTCGCCGGTCTTGCCGATATTCTCGCGGTTGATCACGTTGCCGGTGAATGTGCCCTCCATGTTGATGCCGTTGATCAGGGCCGTATCAGCGCGGTATTGCACATCCAGCCTACCATCCAATTCAATGTTGGGCGTCCAGGTGCCGAGGCCTTCGATCTTGACCGCCCGTCCGGTGCGGAAATATTCGATGATCTGGTCGCGCAATTCCTTAATGACCAAATCCACCGAGCCTTCGGTCAGAGAAGTAGCGCGGGCGAGCACGCGCACCAACTCGGCCTTTTGGGCGGTCTTGTCGAGTTCGATACGGGGGCGCAGGGCGCCAATTGCTTGGATACGGGACGCCATAGGGTACTCCTGTGGAAAATGGATTTCATCCTTTGAGGATGTTATCCCCCATTCTATGGTTGGCAGGCTTCAAAACAGGCTTCAAAAAATTAATAATCCCCAATGTTTGCCCAAATCATCGGCGTCAATTGCTCGAATCATCGGCGTTGATTGACTGAATCATCGGCGTTGATTAACCCAATCATCGGCATTGATTTGCCGTTCCTTCCAACCGATCTGCCATCCCTACCCATCGGTTTAACCCTCTCCCGGGCATCCGCAGACCCCTTTTTCGCCTCCCGCCGTCATTTCCCTCGAATTAAGTGACAAATGACAGATGAATTGGGCTGGGAAACTGGGTATAGTGGATTCGTTGTTACTCATCCCGACCATTACTGAAGAGAGGTCTTCATGGCGTCCACACTCCGATTGGAATTTTTGCAGGGGCTACCCGAATATGTTGGCAAGGATAGATTTGAAATTGCTAATCATCTGGCAAAACAAGATGGTTATATAGCCATTGTTCAGTTCGAGAGCATGGGCGCTTACTTTGGGTGTTGCCGTACCATCGAAGAATTGGAGGAGGTGCTGGGTAGTCCCTATTGCAAGATGAGAGAGGTGATTTACCACGTCCCTGGTTTGAAAGATTCTTTATTGCCCCTGGAAGCAAAGGGCATTCTAAAATATTCCGTGCCGTCGGCGCCTTCCTATGTCCAACCTCCCCAACCTGCGCAGAAGACACCAAGCGTTCCAACAGGGAAGTCTGCAAATGAAAGCAAAAAGCCTCGGCGGCCAATAGCAGGATTTATCCTGCTAATTTTGGGCATCCTGACTGCAATTGTTGCCATCTGCTTGAGTTCAATTCTGTTGGTGGCGTATTTGTCTGATCCCGTACTCTCGAACCAAATGGGGCAATTACGGATTGCACTATTGGTTTGCGGAGCGCCACTCTTTATGCTTGGCTCACTTATGGTTGTGGGAGGCGTTTTAATAATCCGCCGCGCCAGCCGCGCAGACACTCGCTGACGAATTCTTTCGGGAAGGTGGGCTTGTTTTTCCTCGGCTTCCCATCATTGTAGAAAGGTTCATCCCATGAAAAAGCAAAACCCAGTCTTTGGTTCATCTCTGCTGGCCTTGATTCTTGTCCTTACCCTGGCGTGTAATTTTGTGGCGGGGACGTCTCCAATCAGCTCGCCCTCTCCAACAGCGGCAAACGAGGCGACTGTACCGCCCGCGCCCGTCCAGGCAGATTACCCGCCCATCCTGGTTCAGGATATTCAGTTGCAGATCACGAATGTGTCAAAGGTGGATTCGTACACCTCTCCCATCGCCAAGCAGACCTACACGCCCGCCGACCCGTCCACGACCTTCCTATTCGTTCAAGCAGACATGCTCGCGGGCGATCTTCAGGCTGTCTCCGAACTGACCGTTTCCGTGGTGGATGATAGCGGCAACTTTGTTTTTCCCAGCATTTCCACCATATTGGCAACGGGAAAAGCGGAATGGATTTTCCCCATCAAAAAGATATCCAAATCGCTGACGATGATCTTCCCAGAGAATCAATTGATTCCGCTGGAAGGAGCCGACGCGCCCGCGAATTCTGGCGAGAATCCGCCCGCCTCCAACGTCCCCCCGACGTGGGAACCCCCGAAGGCCATCGCCAACACCAATGCCATCGCTGGCACGTGGAAGGGGACAGCCAGCAACGGGAGTTTTTCGTTCGAGATCACCATCACGGTCAATTGGGGATGCGTGGTCGGCGTCGTTTGCGCTACGTTTGAAATCCCAAGTATGCCCTGCTCTGGAACCTACAAACTGACGGGCGTGGACGGGAAAATCTATCGCGTCGAAGGCGGCAACTTTGACGGCTCCTGCACCGAAGGCGCAACTGATTCCCTTGAACTGCTCCCCGCCGGCACGTTGATGTATCGAAGCCGGCATCCGAGTTACGGCGAGAGTAGCGGGGTGTTGGTGAAAACGGGAAATTAATCCGAAAACTGGTTATAATGCCCGCCTGCAAACCGAATTGACAGTCACTTCGCAAGTGACTGTCAATTTATAACCAGAGAGAAACCAATGGAAACCATTCAATTTCTGATCAACCTCTTCCTCCACCTCGACGAATATCTCGCGCAGATCATCGCGGATTATGGCCTGTGGACGTACGCCATCCTTTTCTTCGTCATCTTCATGGAGACGGGCTTCGTCGTCACGCCCTTCCTCCCAGGCGATTCCCTCCTCTTCGCGGCGGGCACGTTCGCCGCTCTCGATAGCGGACTCAACATCATCGTCCTGCTCGTCCTGCTCATGGTCGCGGCCATCCTCGGCGACACCGTCAACTATTGGATCGGTCACTATCTCGGCGACCGCGCCTACAACATCAAATGGATCAAGAAGGAATACCTCGACAAGACTCACGCCTTCTTCGAGAAGCACGGCGGCAAGACCATCTTCCTCGCCCGCTTCGTTCCCATCGTCCGCACCTTCGCGCCTTTCGTCGCCGGCATCGGACGCATGTCCTATGGCTTTTTCTTCCGCTGGAACATTATCGGCGGCATCACCTGGGTGGTCTTGTTCACCCTGGCGGGTTACTTCTTCGGCAACATCCCCTTTATGAAGCAAAACTTCGAGTTCGTCATCATCGCCATCATCCTCCTCTCGGTCATCCCCATCGGCGTCGAATGGTGGAAAGCGCGACGGGAGAAGAAAGAATCATCCGCGTAGCGAAACATGGAAAGTCTCGAGTCGAAGGTCAAAAATCAAAGGTCGCGCGACTTTCGACTTGGCGTCCTAAAAGTCCCGTTCTCTCGCAGAGCGGGCTTTTTCATTAAAACGCGGAACACAACCCCCCTCTCCCTCGTTCATTACTCAGCCCTCAATTACCAATTACCAATTGCCAACCGCTAACAGCTAACCGCCAACCGCCAACCGCCAACCGCCAACCGCCAACCGCTAATCCCCAACTTGACACCACCTCCGACAAGGTGCATACTACAAATAAAGGTGTGCCATGAAAAAATTCCTCTCTATCCTTCTCCTCGCTTCCTTCATCCTGACCTCTTGCGGACAGGTGACGCCCACGCTTCAGCCTCCGCCGGTCGTCCCCACCGTCAGCCAGACGCCGCGGCTCGCGGGACAACTTCCCGTAGCGGGCGAGCGTCTCATGCTGGATTCCTCCTTCGACCTGATCTTTGACCGCGATATGGATTCCGCCTCGACCGAATCCGCCTTCGCGTTGACTGACTCCAAAGGCGACAAAGTCGCGGGGACGTTTACCTGGCCCGACGCGCGCACCCTGCGCTTCACCCCGAACCTCGCGCTGGCCGCGTCGGCAACGTATTTCGCGTCCGTTTCGGCCGCCGCGAAAAGCGCCGACGGCGTCGCGCTGGCCGAGGGAGTCCGCGCCGAGTTTCGGACGGTGGAGTCGCTCGCCGTGGGACAAGTCTTCCCCGCGCCCGATACGTCCGAAGTGGATTTGGATTCGACCATCACGGTCATCTTCAACCGTCCCATCATCCCTGTGACGATCGCCGAGGAGCAGAAAGATCTGCCCCAGCCGCTCACGATCCAACCCGAAGTGGCGGGGACCGGGCAGTGGGTCAGCTCGTCGGTGTATGTGTTTCAGCCAGAGAAAGGTCTCGATAGCGGCGCCGCATATCTGGTCAGCGTGGACGCGGGACTCACCGACACGTTGGGCATGGCGCTCGGCGAGTCGTACGTCTGGAAGTTCAACACGCGCGCGCCCGGCATCGCCTTCTTCTCGCTCATCAACGGCGAGAGCAACCCACCGACGGATATCGAAAACGTCCTGCTTGACCAGGGCTTTCTCGTCAACTTCCTCCAGCCGATGGACAAGGCCTCCACCGAAGCCGCGGTGAAATTGACCGACCGCGAATCGGGCAAGCCCTTCCCCTTGAAATTTAAGTGGGCGGACGACAACACCTCCATTTTGATCTCGCCTGAAGCCTTTTATAATTTGTCTGGCTATTATCAACTTGAAGTTGCAAAGACCGCGCTGGCCGAAGATGGCGCGCCGCTGGCGGATGGTTTGAATTTCCGCTTTTCCACTTTGTCTTTGCCGCGCATCCGAAGCGTGAACCCTGTGCCAAACGCTATTGCCGATTACTACGACGCGTGGATGACGATCGGTTTCACTTCGCCGATGGATTTCGACTCGTTGAAAAATCGCGTCGTCATTACGCCCGCGCCGAAAAAGGAATTGCGTTATTACTACAACGAATATACGTGGGACTTGAATATCATCGGCCTCGATCCGTCCACCGATTACATCGTGCGCGTTCTGCCTGGCATGGCCGATATTTACGGTAACACGATCAAGACCGAATACTCGTGGGAATTCCGCACGGGCGATGTGTTCCCCAGCGCGTGGCTTTCGATTCCGAACGCGCTCATCTATCGCGTGGGCGGCGATCAGAGTTTCTTCTTTGAATACACCAATCTCGATTCGGCGGAACTCCAACTTTACCCAATTGACGCCGACATCTTCATCAGCCTCCAGCGCGGCGACCTTTCGTTTGAAAATTTCGCGCCCGAAGCCAAGCCGCTCCGCGCGTGGACTCCCGACATGAATGTTCCGCGCAATGAATCACAAGTGGCAGAATTTAATTTGCAAGGCGCCGATGGCAAGCCGCTCGCGCCTGGATATTATTTCATTGGCGTGAAGGCCGAGCCATTTGAATCGAATACGAACTTCCTGCAAGGCGCGGTCGCCGTCGTCGCGACCGATAACCTGACCTTCAAGATGACCGAGAGCGAAGGCCTCGCCTGGCTCACGGACCTTGAAACGGGCGCGCCCGTGAAGAACGTGGACGTGGTCTTCTACGACATGGACGGCAAGCGCCTCGGCACGGCCACCACCGACCGAAATGGCCTCGCCTACGCCGAAGACCTCGCCAAGCCCTACTACGCCCGCACCGACGATAAAGAACGTCTCGCGTTTGCCGCGCAACATTGGGGCAGCGGCGTCTCGGCGGGCGACTTTGGCATCAATCAGGATTACTGGTCATCGCCCAATCAACCTTTCGCGTTCGTCTACACCGAACGTCCCATTTACCGCCCGAATCAGGATGTGTTCATCAAGGGCATTGTCCGCCAGAATGACGATCTGCATTACAGCCTGCCGAAGCAGGAATCGGTTTGGGTGACGATTCAATTTGAAGGCGAGACTCTCTACGAACAGGAAGTATCGCTCAATGAGATGGGAACCTTCGCCATTGATTACAAACTTGGCGCGGACGTTTCGCTTGGCACGTACGACGTCTCCGTCCGATTCGAGAAAGCGGATGAAGCCTCGTTTGCCTATCACACCTTCCGCGTGGCCGAATATCGCAAACCTGAATTTGAAGTGACCGCCACACCCAATATCACGGACGTGCTGGCGGGCGACCCGTTCACCCTCGCGGTGGACGCGACCTACTACTCTGGCGGCTTCGTTGGCGGCGCGGCCGTGGATTGGTTTCTCTCGGCCTTCTCCTCGTCTTTCACGCCTGCCGCGGAATACCAGAATTTCTCCTTCTCTGATTTCGACTTCGATAAGCCTGAAGAATATGCCCCAACCGCCACCCTCGACGAGGGCAAGGACAAACTGGACGCGAACGGCCATCTTGAAATCACCGAGACATCTACCCTCGGCAAGCACACTAACGGTAGCGAAGTTCAATTCGCCGCGAACGTGACCGACGTTTCGGGGAATCTCGTTAGCGGGGGGACGAGCGTCCACGTACATCCCAGCCTCATCTACGCGGGCATCCGCTCGCAGAGTTATGTCGGCATCGAGAATCTGCCATCTGTGTTCGAGCTTGTCGTGTTGGATTGGGAATCGAATCCCATCGCCAATCAGGAACTGATGATCGATATCGTCCGCCGCGAGTGGTACAGCGTGCAGGAAGAGGACGCGCAAGGCACGCTCCGCTGGGTGACGACGGTGAAAGACGTCCCCGCGGAAACTGGCTTGAAAGTGACCACCGACAAGGATGGCCTCGCCCAGGTCTCGTTCACGCCCACGCAAGGCGGCGTCTACAAGGCCGTTGTCCACGTGCAGGATGAAAAGGGCAATCAGCAGAAATCGTCGCAATTTATCTGGGTCGCGGGCAAGGAATATATCCCGTGGCAACAGACGAACGACCGCTCCTTCCAACTCGTGAAGGACAAGGATTTCTATTCGGTCGGCGATACCGCCAAACTGCTCATCGCCCAACCGTTTGAAGGCGAGCATTATGCGCTGGTCACGTACGAGCGCGGCCACATCTACAAACAAGAAGTTGTCAAACTCGACGGCAACTCGACCATTTACGAATTGCCAATTACCAAAGACATGGCTCCCGTTGCCTACGTCTCCGTCGTCGTCATCAAAGGCGCGGACGAAACCTCTGGCCCCGATTTCAAAGTTGGCATGGCGCGGCTGGACGTGGATTTGAAACAACAGGAATTGAGCGTGTCCATCGAAGCGGACAAAGAGTCCGCGGGGCCGCGCGACAAGGTGACGTACACCGTCACCGTCAAAGACTACGCGGGCAAACCCGTGCAGGCCGAAGTCTCGCTGGCGCTGGTGGATAAAGCCGTGCTGGCCCTCGCCCCGACAAACACGCCGCCCATCCTCTCGGCCTTCTATCCCGAACGCTGGCTCAGCGTCCAAACCGCGCTGGGCATCGTCTTGAACGCGGACGATTACAACGATAAGTACCGCGAGGCCGTCATGGACGGTCAGGGCGGCGGAAGCGGCGGCGGAAAAGGCGGCGGCGATTTCGGCGTGATGACCATTCGCCAGGATTTCCGCGACACCGCCTTCTACGAAGCGCAAGTCCAAACCGACCGAAGCGGGCAGGCGAAAGTCACCGTCACGTTGCCCGAAAATTTGACCACGTGGCAAATGAAGGCGCGCGTGGTTACCAAGGATTCCCTCGTCGGCGAGGAGATCCACGAGATCGTGAGTAGCAAGCCGTTGCTCGTCAACGCGCAGGCGCCGCGCTTCTTCATCGTCGAAGATAGCGCGCGGGTCGGCGCGAGCGTGCACAACAACACGAAGGAGCCGCTCACCGTCAAGGTCAGGCTCGAAGCGGAGGGAGTTGAAATCCAATCCGATGTCGAGCAGACTGTCGAAGTCGGCGCGGGTCAGCAGGAATATGTCACGTGGGACGTGAAGGTGAATCGCGACGCGATGCGGGTTGATCTCACCGTCAGCGCGAAGGGTGGAAAATATTCGGATGCCAGCAAACCCGCCGTCGGCACATTGGACGCGCAGGGCATCCCCGTGTACACCTTCCACGTCGAAGAGACTGTCGGGACGTCGGGCGTGTTGCGAGACGCGAACTCCGTCACCGAGGCAATCGCCATCCCCACGTCCATCCCGTATAAATCCGCGGCGGTCAACGTGGAACTCTCGCCCTCACTCGCGGCTTCGATGCTCGACGGCCTGCAAGCGCTCGAAGATTTTGAATACCTCTGCATGGAGCAGACCGTCTCGCGCATCCTGCCGAACCTGGCGGCGTTGCGCGCGCTCGAACTCGCGGGACAACCCTCCGAAGAATTGCGCGCGAAACTGGATGGGCAAGTGAGCGCCGCGCTCCAACGCATCTACGCCAAGCAAATGGCCGACGGCGGCTGGAGTTGGTGGGATGGACAGGAAAGCGACCCGCAGACCAGCGCCTACATTTTGCTCGGCCTCGTGGAAGCGAAGGCCACGGGCTACGACATCGACGCGGACGTGTTCGGCAATGCCATCGGTTATCTGCTCGAAAACATGCCGCGCCTCGACCGCAACGACGCGACCTGGCAATACAACCGTCAGGCCTTCATCGTTTACGCGCTCACCCGCGCGGGCGAACTGCCCTACACCCCCGCCAACTTCCTCTACGACAACCGCCTGCGCCTCGGCAACTATGGCAAGGCCTACCTCGCGCAAGCCTTCTTCATGGACGACGAAAAATCCACGCGCGTCAAAACGCTGATGTCTGACCTGACCTCCGCGGCCGTTCTCTCCGCCGCGGGCGCGCACTGGGAAGAAGCCGAGACGGACTACTGGAACTGGAACACGGACTTGCGCTCGACGGCCATCGTGCTGGACGCGTTCGTTCGGATCAACCCCGAGGCGGCTCACACCACCGACGCCGTCCGCTGGCTGATGGCGCACCGCGGCTCCGACGGCTGGGGCTCCACCCAGGAAACCGCGTGGACTCTACTTGCCCTCACCGATTGGCTGAACTACTCGAAGGAATTTGAATCGAGTTACTCCTACGCGGTCGGCATCAACGGCGACTCGCTCGCGCAGGGACAGGCCTCTGTTGAGAACCTGACCACGTCAATCAACGTGGCGATCACAGACGAACAACTCTCCGAGCAGGTGAATTATCTCGTCATCGCGCGTGGCGCAGGGACAGGCAACCTGTACTACACCGCCTATCTCAACGCCGAGTTGCCCGTGAAGGATGTCAAAGCGTTGGATCGTGGCATCATCGTCTCGCGGCAATACTTCAGCATTGATGACGCCAAGAAACCGATCGCCGAAGTCCAGCGCGGCGACCTGGTCAACGTGCGCGTCACCATCGTCGCGCCCGCCGCGTTGCATTATGTGGTGGTCAACGATCCGCTTCCCGCTGGCCTCGAGGCCGTGGACTCGTCCCTGCTGACGGATGTGCAAGTCCCGTACACCTACACAGCGCTCGACTTTGCCCGCCGCGGCTGGGGCTGGTGGTACTTCACCCACACCGAACTCCGCGACGAGAAGGTCGTCCTCTCTGCCGATTACCTGCCCGCAGGGACATATGTCTTCACGTACCTCGCCCGCGCCAGCACGGCGGGAACGTTCAACGTCATCCCGACCACAGCGTACGAGTTCTACTTCCCTGATGTGTATGGCAGAGGCGATGGAACGGTGTTTGTGGTGAGGCCGTAAAACCCCCATCCCGTCCTTCCCCCATTTCGAAGATCGGAAATGGGGGAAGGGGAAAAACAAGAAGTAATGAAGAACGGACTCCGAAGGCTCAGCCTTCGGAGTCCGTATTTTTTATGTTGGTGTGACTTCCATTCGTCCCCAGACCCCAACGCGGCGTGAAGGTGATGGTCAGCGGATTGAAGCGGATAAACGGATGGGGCGACTCTTTGCCTTGGTGACTTTCATCCGCTTACACCGCACCTGCGGTCGGTGCAGGTGTCCCTTTGCCGAAGGCATCCGCTGGTCATTGCTCGCGCATCCCTGATTCAAATTTGAATAGGTGGGCGTGGAATTTGGGAAATAATAGCCTGATCTATTTACGAAGGATAATGACAAGTTTGTAAATGCCAAATGCGCCAACGCCTGTGATGACAGCCAAAAGGATAAACGGGAATATATCTGCCATGAAATTTCCCACCAAGCGAGTTCCACCAGTTAAAGCCGAGATGATTAATCCTATCAGCGATAAGCCAGTGGTTGCCGTTATGCAGATAAATACAACAATGCCAAATATAATCCCCAGCTTAGCGCCATAGTTGACGGTTTTATGTTCTGAGGCTGTTGAATCTGGTTGTTTATCCGTCGTTTGAATTTCTGGCTGACGAATTTTTCGGGCTACGATGACTGACGCGAAGATCGTCGAAAGGACGTAAACAATCTCAAATAGTATTGCATATCCCGTGCCTTTTGTCCCTAGTAATACAGTAAGCAGGAATGAGACCAGGTAAGTTAAGGGAAGTGGAGAAAGGAGAAATAATGCGAAGAGTCGCGTTTTAGCAGGTGACAATTCGTAGTTTCCCCTCCCGAACAGAATGGAAAAAAGCGCCGTTGGTAATTTACCCGAAATAACCGCCCATAGACCTGCGCCAAAAAAGAGAAGTTCTATAATGAGTAACATGCTGACGATCTCCTCAAGTTTTAGATAGTGTTTCTGAATTATATTCCAGACCTTGCCAATAAGAACCAGCAAATTTTTCCGCGTCCATCCGCGTTCTCCGCGTCCCATTCGCACTATAATACCCTCAGAAAAGAGGCTCCCATGAAACTCGTCACTGTCTCCCAAATGAAAGCCATCGAACGCGAAGCCGACGCCAGCGGCCTCGCCTACTCTCAAATGATGGAAAACGCGGGCCGCGGCATGGCGGACATCGTCTACGCGGTGGGCGAAGAAAACGGCTGGGACGAAGTCCTCGGTCTCGTTGGCTCGGGCAACAATGGCGGCGATACGCTGGTTGCCCTGGCGTATCTTGCGAGCGCGGGATGGAGAGCGAAAGCGTATTGCGTAAAACGTAAAACGAAAGATGATGAACTCGTTCAACGCCTCCTCGACGCGGGCGGCGAAATCCTCCTCGCCGAAGAAGATGACGAATTCGATTCCCTCGCGGCCTGCCTCGAAACCGCCGACCTGCTCCTCGACGGTCTGCTCGGCACGGGCATCCAACTCCCGCTCAAACCCGAAATCGCCAACCTGCTTTTCAGCGTGCAATCCATCCTCGCCTCCCTCGACGAGCCTCCCTTCATCGTCGCCGTGGACTGTCCCTCAGGCGTGGATTGCGACACTGGCGCGGCCGCCGATGAAACCCTGCCCGCCGACCTCACCGTCACGATGGCCTGCGTCAAACAGGGACTGCTCTGCTTCCCCGCCTTCGACCTCGTGGGCGAACTCGACGTGGTGGATATCGGACTCCCCGACGACCTCCCCGCGCTCGCGGACATCCCTCGCTTCGTCCCCGACGTGGAGTGGGTCGCTGACCATCTGCCGCCGCGTCCCTCCGACGCGCACAAAGGGACGTTTGGTACCGCCCTCGTCGCGGCGGGATCAATCGCTTACACAGGCGCGGCCTACCTCTCTGCCAAAGCCGCCTACCGCGTCGGCGCGGGACTGGTGACGCTGGCCGCGCCTGCGCCACTGCACGCGGCTCTCGCGGGTCACCTCCCCGAAGTGACCTGGATTCCTCTCCCGCACGAAAACGGATTCATCGCCCACGCGAGCGCCATCTCTGTCGCGCAGAATCTCGGACGCGCCACCGCCCTCCTCGTCGGTTGTGGACTCGGCCTCGAAGAGACCACTCGCGATTTCCTTGCCAAACTTCTCGAAGCACCGAAGATGCCGCCGCTCGTGATTGACGCCGACGGCCTGAAACTCCTCGCACAGATTCCCGACTGGCATAACAAACTCCCCGCGCTCACCGTTCTCACTCCGCACCCAGGCGAAATGTCCGTGCTGACGGGACTCTCGAAAGACGACATCCAAAACAACCGCGAGTTCATCGCGGAAAAATACGCGCAAGATTGGGGACACATCGTCGTGCTAAAAGGCGCGTTCACCGTGATTGCCTCTCCCGATGGAAGAACCGCCGTCCTGCCGTTTGCCTCTCCCGCGCTTGCCCGCGCAGGGACGGGTGATGTTCTCGCGGGGCTCATCGTCGGCCTGCGCGCCCAGGGCGTGGACGCGTTCGAGGCCGCCGCGGCCGGGGCGTGGATCCACGCGCAGGCTGGGCTGTCCGCCCTCAGCGAGGTCGGAAGCGCCGCGTCCGTGCTGGCGGGCGATGTCCTCGATTGCGTCAATGATGTGATGGCGGAACTCAACGTTTAACGTTAAACGTTCAACGTTTTGAATCAAAAAGGAGTCTGGCTTCAACCAGACTCCTTCGCTTTCACTATGCAATGCGTTTTAGCTCGCCAAATACTCGTCAATCACAGCCTTGCTGATGCGATACGCGTTACCGACTTTCTTGGCCTTCAGGCTTTTGTCTTTGATCGCGGCCATCACATCTTCTTCGGTCACTTTCATGTATGAGGCCGCCTCGCCTGGGGTCATCACGTCCGGCCAGACTTTGGCCGCGCCGCCGCCCGCCGCGCCTTGCTGTTGTTGCGCCATGCCAGAGGTGGCCTGTTGCATCAGATTGCCAATGCCCATGCCTGCGCCGATGCCAGCCGTGAGGCCAGCGCCGCCGCTGGGGTTGCTGGCCGCTTCGCGCATCGCGTCGGCGGCTTGCAGTTGGGCGTAGGTGGCGGGGTCAAGCACGCCCATGTCGCGAAGTTCCTGCGCGGTCTTGCTGGAGGGGCGCATGTTGCCGATGTAGAACGTCTTGAGCGTGAGGCCGAGGGCTTCGAAATCATCCTGCGCCTTGGCACGCACCGCCGCGCCGATCTCCTCGTTCATCGCGCCCATCACGTCCGCCGCGTTTTTAATGGCGGCTTCGGTCAATACATCCTGCACCTTCGAGAGCAACATGTCGCGCAGACGGTCTTCGATCTCGTTCGTGCCGTAGGCGCCGCGCGTGCCGACGACCTGCGTCACGAACTGTTGCGGATCTTTCACCTGGAAGGAATACGTGCCGTAGCCCTGCATCAACACCGCGCCGAGTCCCATGCCTGGGTTGCGAACAAGGATCGGGTTCGACGTGCCCCACTTCATGCTCGCGAATTCTTTGCGAGCCACAAAGTAAACTTCGGCGGGGAACGGCGTGCGGTCGTTAAAGGCTTTGCCGATCAGGTCAATCAAGAGCGGGACGTTCGCGGTGGAAATGGTATGGCGTCCCGCTTTGAACACGTCCAGCGCATTCCCATCGCGGAAGAACACCGCCCATTGGCTTTCGCGTACGATCAATTGCGAGCCAATGCGAAAATCGCCGATGCCCGTTTCGGGGAAGCGATGGACGATCTCATTCGCCATCTCATTCGGATACTCGATGACATCAAAAATTCTAGCCATGATTTTCTCCTTTGTGAATTAACACTTGCATTATAGTCGAACCGACTTTCGGTTACAAGAACCATTTCTATTACGCAAAATTTCCGAGGACGTTGCGCCTCACTCCCGATGCTTCGACTTCGCTCAGCGCAAGCCTTTCGCGGGACTCTGCTTCGGTGGGCGCCGCGGCGGGGATTCCATCCCCGCGCTCACACACGAAGCCCTTCGGGCTACTGAAAACTGATTACTGGTCACTGCTCACTTGCTCATCACTTTTCCCGTCCCCTTGTTCCTCACCATCAACACCTCCGCCATGATGCTGACGGCAATCTCTTCGGGCGTTTCGGCTTGCAACTCCAACCCGATGGGGGAATGGACTTTCGCGATCTTCGCTTCGGACACTCCCTGCTTTTTCAGCGCTTTGACCGTCTCCAGCCACCGCCGCTTCGACCCGATGACTCCGATGTAGGCGGCCTCTGTTTCGAGGAGCGGACCTAGCCCTGCCGCGTCCACATTCGACCCGCGCGTGGTGAGGACCAAATAAGTCTGCCGCGTCACTTTAACGTGTTCCATCAACTTGTCCATTGCGACGGGGTAATATGCGTCCGCATCGGGGACGGTCTCCGCGCTGCAAAATTCGGCGCGGTCATCGCTGACGGCCACGCGAAATCCCATCCACTTGGCGAGATGCGCCACGGCCTTGCCCACGTGTCCCGCGCCGATGACGATCACCATTGGGGCAGGAAGGATCGGTTCCACAAATACCTCCACTTGTCCGCCGCACACGCCTGGGTCGCCGCGCGAGGGATCGTTCATGTTGTAGTGCAGATGGCGCGGCTGTTCATCTGTCAGCGATTCTTTCGCGGCCTTGATGACGCGATTCTCCAATTCCCCGCCACCGACTGTGCCGATGAATTTTCCATCGGGATAGACCAGCATTTTACTGCCCACATGCCGCGGCGTGGAGCCTTCGCTTTTGACGACCGTGCATAAAGCGGCGGAGCCATTGTTTGATTCGAGTTCGGAGAGGGCGAGGTAGATGGATTTCATTGGTTTGATTCTATCCGATTTCACGGCCCCCACACAGGTTGCCAATCGGGTTCGGGATTGTCGAGGAGCAGGCGTGTGGAGTGTCCGTCCGCACGGACGATGAAGAGGTCGGCCTGGCCGTCATTGCGGAGTGAGTTGTAGACGATGTATTGTCCATCGGGGGAGTAGGAGGCGGAGGCGTTGTTGCCGCCAAAGGTCAGTTGGATGGCGTTGCCCGTGGCGAGGTCGAGGCGGAAGACGTCCTTGTCGCCGGCGGGTCCCATGCACAGGAGCAGGGACTTGCCGTCCAGCGCCCAGTCGAGGCTGCCCGTCACGCCCTCAATGGCCTGGGTGACGCGGCGCGGCGGCGCGGTCGGGTCGGAGGCGTTGAGGAGGAAAATCTCGTAGGCGTTGACCTGCTCCGCGGCCATCGCGAAAGCAATCGTCTTCCCGTCGGGCGACCAATCGGCGCCGACGATCTTGCGCGGCCCGAGGTAGAGGAGGCGCGGGTTTTCGCCGCGCCCGCCCATGCTCCAGAGAGAGGCGTGTGTGTCTTTTGTCAAATTGAGGAAGAGGATTTGGGAACCGTCGGGCGAGAATTTGGGCGAGAAGGCGTTACCGATGTAGGTGGTGAGACGGGTGAGTTTGGAGTCGTCGAAGTTGAGCAGGAAGAGGTCGAAGTAGTCGCCCTCGTTGGTCGCGAAGACGACGCCTTTCATATCGGGCGTGAAGGTGGGGTAGTAGTTGTTGCGCTCGCTCTCGGTGATCTGTTTGTAGTTAGTCCCGTCTGCGTTGACGGCGCAGATTTGGTTGATCTCGCCGCGCGTGCAGGTGAAGACGATGCGTCCGCCGAAACTGGCGAAAACGGATGTGGCTGTGGGCGTTGGCGTGAGGGTGGGGACGGGCGTGGTGGTGGGCAGGTCTTCGGGTTGGATGGGAAGGACGGGCTCGATGGTGTAAACGGGAACCAGCCAAAACAGCAGAAGCAGAATGCCGATGATGACGATGCTGGCGGGAATGGCAACTTTGCGCCGCGGCGAATCGCTGAACAGTTTTTTGCGGCGCTTGCCTGAGGTGTATTTGCCGTCGAGGTTGGGGAGGGACATGAGTTATGTCAACGGTCTATCGCTAGCCCGCAAGGATAAAATTTTCCACCCAGATTCGAGCTGTTGCAAAACGAATGACACCGCCCATTTCCGTATCGTCACGGTTGCGCCTTCAGCATTTTGTTCGGTGATGAGCGCGTCTCCATCTGCAAGCATTAGATTGGACAATAGATTCTGCATTCGGTTGATTTCTGTGATATGGCCGACAGTCGGCCTGGATTGGAGGCTTTTAAAACTGGGCGTGTAGAATGCCGGCATTTCGGCGCGGCTGTTTAGTTCGGTCTTCTTTCCATCCAGCGCGTGGAATTGGGCGGAGGCGTTTTCCAGAAAATGATTGGTGAACGCAGCGGCGTCGTGGCGGCTCCAGGTCGCGTCGTAGGATGTGAAAAAGGCGGCGATCTGTGTGTCCATAAATGCTCGTATTTGTTATCTCTCCAACAATCCCAGCACCACCGGCAACAATTGTTTCTTGCGCGAGACCACGCCTTGCGCGTCGCGCGTGCCGTCGGGGAGGGGCGGGTAGGGCAGGTCGTTTAGGACGGGCGGGGCGGACGAGGTGAGGAGCAGGCGACTCGTCCCGCGCACCACGTCGGTGATGAGGAGGACGGCGAAATCGAGGCCGCGCTTGTCTCTAAGCGCGTCAAGCGCGGACGTGAGGGGGGCGAGGTGTTCCCCGATTTGCACGAGGTCGGTCACTTCGGCCTGGGCGACGGCGAATTTGAATCCGCCGGCCTCGAAGGGCTTGATGTCTGTGCTGACCACTTCTTCGGGTTTGCGGTTCGAGAGTCCGGCGCCTGCGGAGAGGATCTTTTGTCCGTAGGATTGCAACGTCTCGCCTTGAAGCGGACTTCCGCCCACGAAGGCCCAGCGCGCCAAGCGTTCGCCCGCGGCTTTGTCGCGCGGCGTGCAGGTGGGGGAGGTGAAGATGAGCGTATCGGCCAACAGCCCCGCGAGAAGCGTGCCTGCGAGGGCGGGGGGCATGGAGAGTCCCGCCTCGGCGGTCTGTTCTGTCACGAGCGTGGAAGTCGAACCGACGATGTCCACAGTGAAGCGGATGGGCGTGTGGGTGTGTGGATTGCCGAGGCGATGATGATCGAGAATTTCGAGCAGTTCGGCTTCTTCGAGCGCGGCGATGGCCTGGCGAGGCTCGTTGTGATCCACGAGGATGATTTTGAGACGCGGCGGGTTGAGCGCGTCGCGCTGGTGGGCGATGCCGAGGTAACGCCCGTTCTCGTCCACGACCCAGTAGTCGTCGTGTTCGCCGCGCAGGATTCTGTTCAGTGCGTCGCGGATGTGGGCATTGGCCGCGTATTTCGGGACGGTCGTGTCGGCGGCGTCTTTGCAAGGCGCGGACATCATTTCGCGCACGGTGGTATCGCCTGGGCGCGGGCCTAGCACATCGGAAAAATATCTGAATAGACTGAGACCGTTGATGAGGCCGTACGGTTTGCCGTCTTCGTTGACGACGGGCGCGAGGCCGCCTGTTTTGCTGGCGAGCGTCCACGCCGCGCCAAGTTGGGCATCGGGCGCGAGCGTGTCGAGGCGGCGCATCACCGACTCAAAGCGCGGCGACGCGTCGGTGAGGAGAACGGGCGCGTCCAACCCTAAAGTTTTCAAGACCCAGGCAGTTTGCGGGTTGAGCGCGCCTGCGCGGGCCGCGATGGTATTGGCTCCGTCGCGCGCTCGTAACAGCCAGGCGTAGCCCATGGCGGCGGCAATCGAATCGGTGTCGGGATTAACGTGTCCAATTACGTGGATGGAATCTGTCATGGGGCAATTATATCCTGCCGTCCCGCGCCAGGCGCAGGAAGAGATCCACAATTTGCGGGTCGAAGTGCAAACCCACCTGCGATTCGAGATAGGCGAGCGCCTCTTCACGAGACCAGGCTTTTTTATACGGTCGTTCCGATTGCACCGCGTCCCACACGTCCACCACCGCAAAGATGCGCGCCGCCAGCGGAATTTCCCTGCCCTTCAGGCCGCGCGGGTAGCCTGTGCCGTCCCATTTTTCGTGATGACAGTAGGGGATATCGAGCGCCTTTTGTAGGAACGGGATGCGCGATAGAAGTCGGTGCGCGGTGAGTGGGTGATCAATGACGATCTTCCTGTCCGATTCGGATAACGACCCATTCTTGTGCAAGATGTCGTCGGGGATGGCCATCTTGCCGATATCGTGCAGGATGGCGCCGCGGCGGATGTGGACGATCTGCTCTTCGGGGATGTCGAGCGCGCGCGCGACCTTTATGGTGGTCTCTGTCACCCGACGCGAATGCCCCTCGGTTTCCTTGTCGCGCAGTTCGAGCGCCAGCGCCCACCCTTCGAGGGTCGTGTCGTAGGCCTCGGCCAGCTCGCGAGTCCGCGCGACGACGCGTTGTTCGAGCAGTTGATTGAGGCCGCGCAGGTCGTTTTCCAGTTCCTTCAAGGCGGTGATATCGTGCGAGACGTAGACGCGTCCCGTCACGTTCCTGTCCATATCAATCAGCGGCCAGACGCTGAGTTCATAAAAGACCGTTTTGTCGCGAATCGGGAAGGATGCCTCGGCGCGGGCGTAGGTCACATCGGTGTAGAGTTTGATGGGAATGGGAAAATCGGCGAAGACCTTTTTTGCAGATTGTCCGACGGTCTCATCGAAGCGCAGGCCGAGCAGATCCAGCATGGCTGGGTTGATGTCAACTATGGCGTGCTTCGCGTCGAGGATGACCACGGGGTCCACCATCGCTTCAAAAACGCTGTCGCGCCCGACGGGGGTCAGAGCGAAGATGCGGAAGCGGAAAAGTCCCCAGGCCACGATCAGGTTTCCAATCGCAAACGTGAACGGGGTCGCGTCCCTTTGCGGCGCGAATTGGACTCCCAGGATGGTGAGCATGGTTCCGACCATGGGAATTAAAAAGCCGACGACGATGATCCAGACTTGTGCGCTGTAAAATCTTTGGGCGTGGATGGCGCGGCGGACAAGCTGGACGATACCCCAAATTGTTGACGCGTATACAAAGATTGAAAACGCGTAAACGACAGGCGTGAAAGGGTAGATCAATTCGGGAAATGGAGCGGCGGAATTTAGCGACGGCTCGGCATAGATCAGGCGATGCCAACCGTCAGTGATGAGAAGCATGCTAAACAGCGCGGGGATGAGTAGAAAGAAAGCCAGCGTCGCGCGCGGCCGCCTTAGTTTTCTTTCTGAATATTGAACCGCAAAGATTGGAAAGCCAATGATCGCCAAAACGCTTGCCAGCCATTGGAAAGAGTCCCAAAAGATTTTTGCCTGCAAGCCTGCGCTGGTGAGTTCGATGATGAATCCTAGATTCATCATCGATTGTCCCAAAAGGTAGAGACTGTATGCCTTTGCTCCTTTTGTTTTTTTGAAGCGCCAGGCGTAAATCAAAATTCCCCACGACAGGCCGAGGGAGAGCAGGTATGGAATTAGATATGCTATCTCTGCGCTCGATAGTGGCACTGTCAATCTCCAAGTATTCGGTCAGAAATAAAAGGGGAAAATGTTCTTGCTGGATGATACCCGAAAATTATTTTTGTGCGCGCAAAATTTCAGATTTTGACTTTCTCTACGCGTCTGAGAAAAAATTGGTAGTGGGTTTGGATAAATGATGGCAAGCGTTTTTTCATTTTGCTCATCATGTAGCGCGACCCACTACCAAAAAATTGACGCGGAGTTTTCCGCGTCAATTTTTTGATCCATGCTGATTTGGGTTTATGCTCGCATTGCGCGCCACACCCTCTCAGGCGTGACTGGATTCTCGTCCACATTGACCCCAACCGCATCGAGAATCGCGTTGCCGACCGCGGGCGCGACCCCGTCCATTGGGATTTCCGCCACAGCCTTGACCCCGAACGGGTGCGTCGGCTCGAACGTTTCCACAAAGATGGTTTCCAATTCGGGCATCTCGTCTGCGCGGAAGATGTGATAGCGATCGAAATCGCGCTCAATGGCTTGACCTTTCTCGTCGTAGCGCATCTCCTCGCAAACCGCGTAGCCGAGCGCTTGCGTCATCCCGCCCTCGATCTGTCCGGACGCTGTGGCCGGATTCACGATGATGCCGGAGTCGACGGCCATGACGAGTTTGTCCACCGTCACCGCGCCCGTCTCGGTATCCACCGTCACTTCGGCGAACTGTGCCGCAAAGGGAGGAGGCGACGATGGCGAAACGTAACTCGCGACGCCCATGATCTGTTCCTGCTCGCTCTTGTGCAATGTATCCAGCGCGATTTCGGCTAGAGTCACAAAACTTCCATCGGGAGCAAATGCTTTTCGGTTGGCAAGTCGAATGTCATCAGGTCGAAGGTCTCCTTCCTGACCTTGGACTTTCGACCCTTCGACGTTGCTCAGGGCAGGCTTTCGACTTAGCATTTTAGCCGCCCGAATCTTGATTCGCTCGGCGCAAATCTGCGCGGCCTTCGTCGCGGCCGTTCCTGAGATGTACGTTGTCGAGGACGCGTACGCGCCAACATCGAACGGCGTGAAATCGGTGTCGGATGAGTAGCACAGGATGTCATCCACGGGGACGCCCAACACTTCCGCGGCCATCTGGGCAAGGACGGTGTCGGAGCCCGTCCCCAAATCCGTCGCGCCGACGAGCAGATTGAACGAGCCGTCATCGTTCATCTTAATGGACGCGCCGCCCATGTCGAGATACGGAATCGCCGTTCCCTGCATGACGAGCGCGATGCCGATGCCTCTTCGGATTTTCGATTGCGTGGAATGCCAGGCTTCATTTCCGAATTTGGAATCCCAATCTATGGCGGCTTTGCCCTGCGCGACACATTGTTCCAATCCAACCGTGTGAATAATTTCGGGACGCGGCTCGCGGCCTTCGTTCCACGCCGTCGAGAACGGATGATATTCGCCTGCGTGGATGGCATTCTTCAAACGGAAGTCAATCGGGTCGAAACCCATCGCGCGGGCGATCTTTTCCAGGTGACGATCCAGCGGCCAATATCCCTGCGGCACGCCGTAGCCACGGAACGCGCCCGCGGGCGGCGTGTTGGTGTAGACCACGTCCGCGTAAAAACGGATGTTGGGACTCTTCCGATATTCGCCATCGCCGACGTACAACGCCATGGACTTGTGCCCAGTGTTGCCCGTCACGGTCAACGCGTGACAGCCGTACGCGCCCGTGTCTGAAAGTGCGTACATCTCATTGGCGGTGATCGTGCCGTCTTTCTTCACGCCCGTCTTCATTTTGACGCGCATGGGATGACGCGAACGCGCCGCGATAAATTCTTCCTCGCGCGTGTATTCGTAGATGACAGGCCGCTTGGTCGCGATGGTGAGATGCGCGGCCACGTCTTCCATCAACACTTCCTGTTTGCCACCGAATCCGCCGCCGATGCGCGGCTTGATGACGCGGATGCGTTTGATGGGTAGTCCCAGCACGGGCGCGAGCATTCTCCGCACGTGGAACGGAACCTGCGTGGACGTGCGAATCACGAGACGGTCGTCCTCGTCCCAATACGTCACCGCCACGTGCGGCTCAATATGCGCCTGTTGAACCTTCGGCACAATATACTCGGCCTCAAAAATTTCATCTGCTTCCGCGAATCCTTTGTCCACGTTGCCGATGTCGATGCGGATCTCCGCGGCCAGATTTTTAGCGGGGTGCGAATCCGCGAAGTTCACATATTCTGTTTCGTCGTGGATAATGGTCGGATTATTAAGCGCCTCGCGCAAATCCAAAATGGCGGGCAGGATTTCGTATTCGACTTCGATCAGCGATAAAGCCTTCTCCGCGATCTCAGGAGTCTCCGCCGCGACGAACGCCACGCGGTCGCCCACGAAGCGGACTTTGTGGTCCAGCGAAAACGTATCCAGCGGCCCAGGGATCGGGTCGGACTGCCCCGCCGTGGAGTAGACGACGCGCGGGATGTCCAACCACGTCAGTACCGCCGCGACCCCCTCCAGGTCACGCGCGCGGCGGGCGTCTATCCGCTTGATGCGAGCGTGCGCGTGCGGCGAGTGTAAAACTTTGGCGTGGAGCAGTCCGCGCTTTTCCAAGTCAGCGGCAAAAGCAGGTTTGCCCTGCACGAGTTTCACCGCGTCCACTTTAATTTCTGGCTTGCCCACTGTCTGCCAAGTTTGCTTATCGGGCGTGACCACCACTTTTGGACGGGTCATAACATTGGTAAATTGGTCGGTGGGTAAATTGGTCGGCTGATCGCCCCGATTTCCCAAGTCCCAATGTACCGATTCCCAATTGACCTGTTCTTCTCCGCGCATCTCCGCCGCGGCCCTCAACACCGCCTGCACAGGTTTAAGATACCCCGTGCAACGACACAACACGCCAGAGATGGCCTCGCGGACATCGGCCTCGCTCGGATTCGGATTCTTTTCCAGCAGCGCCTTCGCCGCCAGAATTTGCGCGGGCGTGCAGTATCCGCACTGGATTGCGCCGTTCTCTACAAACGCTTTTTGCAATGGATGGAGTCCGTCGGTTTTTTTCCATCCTTGTTCGGGATGCTCGCCGAGCGCTTCGATGGTCGCGACCTTGTGACCTTCGGCCTGTGCGGCCAGCAACGACCCCGCGTTAACGGGACGGCCATCCAGCAGGACAGTGTCCACGCCGGTCAGTCCGTGTTCGTCGCCAAATTTCACGCCGTGGAAACCCAGTCCGCGCAGGGCGGAAAGGAGCGTGGTGTGGACGGGAGTCTCGATTTGGTGGTCAATGCCGTTGATGTGGAGGGTGAGGTTCATTGTGTCTCCTTGGGAGAGGCTTCTTTGTTTTCTGCGGGGACGCGCGATTGGATGAAATCGACGATCTTGTTGACTTTTTCTTTCTCTCCCCGATTGACATACGCCCAATATTTTAGTTTTTCATTTTTGCTGTATAGCCCAATTGTTTCTCGTTTTACGAATTGCAGTAAAAAAGTGAGGGCTAATAAAGCTAGAAACGCATAATAGGTATGGTCAAATATAAATCGAGGCAGGATGTTAAATGCTCGGTATAGACCAGCCGCGGAAAAAAAGACAAAAGCAAATATGGTAAAGAACCCTCCAAAAAAATTAATTCCCTTTGCTCCTTTAATTTGTTTTCCACCTAACTCGGAATATTTAATTGTGTAAGCCCTCTCGTAAAAAATGCCCTTTTCGAAACCGACCATTTCCTTTTCGTAGAATCTATCGGTTGTCTTGGTTAAATTGGAAGCATCATAATAAATATACTCGAACACTGGCTTTTCATTGGGAAATGGCGCCGTCACTGATATTTCCTCAACCTTATTTGACTTGTTTTTAATCAACTCTGTGATTTGAGAAATTGATTCGTGATTACGTGATGTCTGTTTGATGGTGGTCAGAATGCTGCCGTCGTTGTCTATTAAAAGAATATACCAACCTTTGATGTAGCCAGTGAGGAACAACAAAACCCCACACATATAAATTATTTGGACACTTCGGAGAAGGGCGATGTTGGCGCATATCGGATTGCAGGCAACAAGGAATGCGACGCTAACCATGAGCACAATCCAAAACCCAAAAGTCATTTGGCTGCTTGTTGATTGGTATGCATCGGAAATTTCAGCCACTTGATCATACGAAAATTCTGTTTCCTGCTCGAAGGTCAAGGATTTCGATTTGACGATAAATTTATCCTCATAAAATTCCTGAGTTACTCTCAGCCAGCCTGCAAATGGATAGAAGGATGTGATTTTGATCATGGTTTACCCAACTGTTACACTATTCCTGCTTCTTCTGCTTTTGCACCGACGCGCCCATCGCGACGCCGAGCGCGATGCCGAGGGCTACGCCTATGGCGATGTTATCGAACGCGCCGCCTCCCGCAACCCCAATTGTTATGCCGATGATGATCCAAAATCCCATCGAATCGTTTTTACTTTTATTTTCCTGCGAGGGTTTCTTTTCTTCAGTCATGGTTGTCCTTTTATTGAAGCGCTACCAAACATCTCTTCGCCAGCGTGGACGCGACATCCATGCGATATTCGGCGGAGGCCCAATCATCCGTCGCTTCGTGACAGGCGTTCTGCGCGGCGGATTCGAGACCCTCGGCCTCGGTTCCGTCCATCGCGAGGGACGGCGATTTTCCCCAGCCGCCCACCGCGAGACGGGCGCGTTTTCCGCCCCACTGCGCGAGCGCTGCGCAGACAATTGGCTTATCGGACGGCGTCCGCGCGACGTATTCAAAGGCAAGTTTGGCATTGAGCGGAATTGTGATTTTGGTAATGAGTTTTGTCGAACGTAAAGGCATGTATTCCCCGATATTCGATACTCGATATACGATTATCGAATTATCGTATATCGCCTGCTCGATCTTCGCATCCAGCGCGAGCAGTGCAGTTGCAAAACTGGATCGTCCATCGCAAGAGACGAGTGTCCCAGCGACTGTCGCGGAATTTCGCAGATTTAACGGCGCTTCCAATTTGAGCGCGGATTTCAACGCGGCGGGGCAATGCTCGGATTCGAGAAGTTGTTGGAGCGTGACGGTCGCGCCGATCTCCAACTCATTTCCCTTGGCGCGGAGCGAGTCCAGGCCGAGGCGTTGGAGGTCCACCACGGAGACAGAGTCCGCTTGAAGGTGGGAAAGAAGCGTGCCGCCTCCGAGGGGCAGGGTGTTTGGGCGGGAGAGGAGCGCGAGGGCTTCGTCGAGAGTCTGCGGGCGGAAGTAGTCCGTAATCATGGGAACTCCTTTTCGTCGCCAATTATACAGTTAAAAAAACATGTCGCTATTTTTCAACAGCGACATGTTTCCGTGTGTACTTGGTTACCCGTCTATGTTTACCCCGGCTGGGTGAGCGGCGCGGGTTCAGGCAAAAGGAATGGACGCTGGAGCGCCTGCACGAGGAAGAAGAACTCGCTCCCATTGCTGTAGTGACCGATGAACAGCCAGGCGGGTTGGATATAGCGCTGGTCGGGTTGGAATTCGCCAGTGACGAAGATCGGATCGGGCATGTAGTAGACGAGCATGACGCGTTCGATGGTGAGCGTGGGCGGGGTGAATTCTGGCTCCACCGTTTCGTCTATGACGTTGATCTGGCTTGCCGTAATTTGCAGTTCCGCCGCTTCTCCATTCTTGGGGTTAACTGCCATGGACGCGCCATACGCCCGCACGACGGGATAGCCGCCGAAGGTTTCGCCTGGAATCAGCAGGGCTTCGATCAGCATTGCATCGCCTGGTTTGCTCATCAGATTGCCGTCCACTCCGCCGCCGGGGTAGAACTGGACGTAGGTTTGCCCGTCGTCAGTGGTGAAGAGCGCGGCGGGCTGGCCTTCGAGCGTGGTCAGGGATTGCGAGCCGCGCAAGATTTGGAATTGCAAATCGGGGAAGGGAATTTCGTAGCGTTCTACGGTGAGAATGGCGCCTTCCTCTTTGTATTCCACTGTTCCCCACACGTCCACTGGCCTGTTCTGGTACGCTTGCAATTCCTCGAGGTTTTCGCCTTGCAGTAAATAGTAGGGATACGGGTCGGTGGCGCCCATGAAGCCGTAACCTACGCGCTGACTGCCGTTGGCCTGTTTGTAAATGGTGACGTTTATCATCCCGCGCAGGCCTTCGACTGTTTCGGTGGATAACGAGGCCGGAGCGGGGATGTTCAAAACCTGGCCGATAGTGAGCGTGGAGCAATCCGCGGGCATGTTGTTGGCCGCGATTATTTCCTCGGTGGAGACGCCGAACGCGTATGCGATACTTTGACAGGTGTCGCCCGAAACAACAGTATAGGCAAACGGCTCGCCGCTGCCCAACTCGGATACGGGTTTGGGCGTGGGGAACGGGACGGGGATGCCCGTGAGGTTGAGTTTGAAGAAGCCGAAACCGCCTCCGCCTCCGCCTCCGCCCGACATGTTGCGGCTGTCAATGGACTTCCATTCGAAGGTCTCGCCGACGCGTGCGCCGATGACGTAAACGTTATCCAGCGGCAGGGGCAGGTCAGACGCGTCGGGCAGGACAAGAGTCTCGCCCTCCAGCGTGGTCAGGATGACGCGGTCTCCCGCCTGGCTGATCGAGCCGAGCAGGCCTTCTTCGCACCTCTCGCAGGTTTTCTGTGATTCGAGCGCAAAGGTCTTCGCGCCATTTTCTTCGCGGAATTGTCCCACCGCTTCGACGAAAGTATTTTCCATCGAAGGCGCGATGTCAGCGATGTTTCCAGTCACCGCGTAACCGTCCAATGTGACGAGCGGCGCGCCTCCCTCCGCCGAGGGGACGGATTTCATCCAGCCGAAGAGCGTGATGGCCTCTTCAATGGGGTGCGGACGGAGCCAGGTTTGAATCGGCGGGCTATAGGCGTGCTGTCCTTCCAGTGTGCCAGTCGCGCCCAGATCGTAGGTGATGTTTTCAGGGTGCAGGAGCAACTGAAAGGCCGCCTCCGCGCTGATGATTCCGTATTGGCCGATGGGTTCATACTTGGGCAGATCGCCGCTCACAGATAGAATGTCGTTGTCGTCAAATGTGAAGCGCAGGCCCGCACACTTGAAGTATTCGTAACAAATCACGCGTCCATCGGGCGTGAGTGGCGCGGCCAGGAATCCGCCGTACATTTCGCTTGGAAGGATTTCGTAATCGAAGCCAAATCCGTGCGATTGGAGAAACTCGTCAATCGCGTTCGTGTTTTGAGGCAGGCTTCCTCCGTTGATCGCGGAGGTATAGCGCGGAAAATCGGGAAAGAACTCAAAGTGTTGATCCGAGTGCACGCTCAACCATTGGTTCCCGTCCACGATAAGGAAGTCGCTTTGGTCGGGCAAAATGCTGGGAGGTTGATACGCCGCGCCGTTAAAGCCAAATTGCGCGGCAAGCGAGCGGGCGCTTTCGAGCGTGGCCTTCTGCTCAGGCAGGTAGTTGTAGACGAAAGCCTCCGCAGGGCTGGCGGGCAACGCGGTCTGCATGTACATTGTCGTCCCGTAGCGGTTATATTCCTCGCCTGTGGGTGTTGGGGATATCTCTTCAGGGACGGGCGCCAGCGTTTCTTCCACCGACGGCTGTGGCTGGACGGGAGCCAGAGTCCGCAGGATGTAATTCAAGCCGAAACCCAGCGCGATCAACGCGAGCGCAAGCCCCAGCGCGGGGAACATCTCGCGCAAGCTGGGCAGGGAAAACCCACGCTTGGGTTGGTGTACGTTTTTCAATTTTCGTTCCAATTCTGCGACGAAGGCTGGGCTGGGCTGGATGCCTTCTGCGATGCGCTCCAGTTTTTCCTGCATCTCATCGTCGCGGGGATTCATATTTTCGTGAGTCATTGTTCCACCTCCAATGCAAGGGAGGTACGCTCGCGCAAATCTTGCAACCCGCGCGAGACGAGCATTTTGACGGCGGCTTCGCTTTTGCCGAGCGCACTTGCGGCTTCGGCATACGTCAACTCGCTGAAGTGGACGAGCGCCACAGACTCGGCGCGGTCGGGGCTGAGTTGGTTCAGCGCCCGCGCCACCGATTCGACCTGTATCCGCATCGCCGCGGACTTTTCGGTGGGCGCGCCCGTCGCGGGGACGTTCAGCGCCGCTTCAAGTGGGACTTCGGGGCGGCGTCCGCGATAGAAGAGGGCCAGCTTTTTAGAAGCGATGCCCATCAACCAGGCCGCGAAGACGCCCTCGCCGCGAAAGGAGCGGATGCCTTCCAGCGCGGCCATAAAGGTCTGCGATGTCAGGTCTTCGGCGTCTTTTTCGTTGCCTGTGCGCGCCATGTGATAGCGATAGACGCGCGTCACGTGGCGGCGATAGAGTTCGGCAAAGGCCTGCGCGTCGTCGAGCGCCGCGCGGGCGAGTTCGAGTTCATTCATGGGTGGGCTTTCCGTATGAAGGGCTGTGGAAACCATAAGCCTCCTGTGTGATTTTTGCGCGCATAGTTAAGTTGCAGGAGGCGGGGAAAAGGTAACAGGGAAAATTCCATCAACCCCAGCCCTTCCCCGCACAACGGGGGAAGGGAGTTGCTCTCTCCCTTTGGGAGAGGGTTAGGCTGAGGGTGTTACGGCACGCGGAATCCATCGAACACAACCCCATCTCCTCCCGATTGCGGATTGTGTTCGCCTTTGACCACGATCTTGACCGTGTGCCCCCCGCCGCCAAGATTTTGAATATGGACGGCGTGATTCCATTTCATGGCGCGGAAGTAGAGATCAACCGTCATCACGAGTCGGTCATCCACGTAGATTTCGGCCAGCCCAAAGTTGGGGCCACGGGCGGTGACCCAGTCGAATTGGCTTCCGCTGATATCGAAGGTGACAACGGAATTGGCGATGGACGCGATACGATAGGTTCCCCCAACCGCGTGGCCGTTCGCGATTCCCGTCCACGCGTCGTAACGGACGCCGAAGTGATTATCGTCCACGGGCTTGTTGTTGACCCGAAGCCCGTCAAAGCAGACTTGATACCCCGAAGACGCATTCCGTTTTTCGTGCAACGCAACGATCCTTAATTCGTGCTTCTGCCGTGGGGGAGCTAGAGAAACATCGTAAACAAATTGATATTGCTCGTTATCCTTGTATAAATCGAGCGTGTCCACGGCGGTGTCATCAAGGATGATTCTGGCTTTGCCTTGATTCGGTCCGCGATAAAAGAACAGCGATAGTTTCATTGTGTTTGCCGGAACGTCGAACGCCAACACTTCGCCTTTGCGGCCGGAGCATCGCAGACCCCTGCCAAGCGCTTGGCTATCGGGCAGGCCGACCCAGGAGTCGTATGTGATCGCGTAGCTTGTATCGTGGATAGTGTCGAGCGTGGGTGTGCGCGTGGGCGTTGGCGTGAAGGTTTTCGTTGGCGCGGAGGTGGGCGTGCGTGTACGAGTGGGCAGGAAGGTGGGCGTGTAATAAACGAAAGTGGCCGAGGGCGTGAGCGTCGGCGCGAAGGTGAAGGTGGCAGATGGAATCGCGGTCGAAGTGGCGGTCGGTGTGAGGGTGGACGCGCCCGCAGTCCCTGTGGAAAGAGGCGTGATCGTCAGCGGGGCGGGGGTGAACGTCTGTGTGGGCGCGGTCGGCGAAAATCCACGAAAGTAGGCTAGTCCGCCGACGATGATGATGCAAAGCAGGCCGAGCAATCCTGTCCCCAAAATTCCGATCAAAAAGGCGGGCGTGTAATTAACGGCGGGGCGCGGCTGGTTGGAGTTGTCCATGATTCACCTCATTGATGAGACGACGATATGGGAGATATGTTCCATTCTATCAACGTGTTGGACAAATTGCCAATTTGCTTACAAGCGCAATTTAGCAAATTGCGCTACTTGCGTTATAATAAATTTGTCAGACAACTTCCCCGGAGAAACCTATGACCACAATTGACCTTGCCATTGATAAAGACCGACGCGCCCGGGCTGTTAAACGCGCCCGCGAGCGCAACATTGTCATCCCCACCTACGCCCAGATGAAAGACCCCTCGAAGATTCCCTCGAACGTGAAGGATGAATTGAAGGGCATCGGACTCTGGGACATTCACCCGCGGAACCTTTTCCGCATCAACTGGCACAACCAGCCCCTCGCTTCAGGCGGGACGTTCGGCGGAGTCAACTACCTCGAGCTTCCCTCCTCGCTGACGGGCGTGCCAGCGCGCATTCTCGCCATCGTGGGCAAGTGGTTCCCGACGGGCGCGCATAAAGTGGGCGCGGCCTTTTCGTGCCTGGTGCCGCGGCTCGTCACAGGTCAGTTCGACCCGACCACACAGAAGGCCGTTTGGCCTTCGACGGGAAATTACTGTCGCGGCGGCGCGTACGACTCCGCTTTGCTTGGATGCGAATCCATCGCCATTCTGCCCGAAGGCATGTCGAAAGAAAGATTTGAATGGCTCTCGAAAGTGGCGGGCGAGACGATCAAAACCCCCGGCTCGGAATCGAACGTAAAGGAAATTTTCGATAAGTGCTGGGAACTTCGCAAGTCCGGTCAGGATTTGATGATCTTCAACCAGTTCGAGGAGTTCGGCAACTACCTGTGGCACTTTGAAGTGACCGGCCACGCCATGGAAGAAGTCTTCAAACACGCCGCGCGCCCAGGCGACCGATTCCGCGGCATCACGTCCGCGACGGGTTCGGCGGGGACGATTGCCAGCGGCGATTACATGAAGAAAATCTTCCCCGATAGCAAGATCGCGGCCAGCGAAGCCCTGCAATGTCCGACGCTTTTGGAAAACGGATTCGGTTCGCATCGCATCGAGGGCATCGGCGATAAACACGTCCCGTGGATTCACAATTCGAAGAACACCGACCTCGTGGTGGCAGTGGACGACAACGCGGTGGTCAACGTCTCGCGTCTCTTCAACGAAGAGGCGGGACGCGCCTACCTGGTCGAGCGCGGCGTCCCCGAAAAATTGGTCGGACAACTCGATCTGCTCGGATTCTCGGGCATCTCCAACGTGTTGACGGCGGTCAAGATGGCAAAGTATTACGAGATGGACGAGAACGATGTCATCATCACCGTGTTGACCGACTCGATGGAACTGTATCACTCCCGCATCGGAGAGATGCGCGGCGAGATGGGCGATTACACCGACACCAACGCCGCCGCCGATTACGCCCGCTGGATTTTGCAACAGTCCACCGACAACATGCTCGAACTGCGCTACCCCGATCGACGCCGCGTCCACAATTTGAAGTACTACACCTGGGTCGAACAGCAGGGTCGCACGTACGAAGAGATCCAACAGCAGTGGTATCAGCCGAATTACTGGACGGACGTTCAAGGTCAAGCCGATGAAATTGATGAGTTGATCGTGGCGTTCAATACGGATGTGGGGTTGGTGAAGTAGTTTGTACAAAAAAAGAGACGGTCGCTTCAAGGCGACCGTCTCTTTTTTTCGTATAGACAGTAATTGCCGCTTCCAAAAAGGTCTGAGGCTCTTGCTCAAACGAGTCTAGACTCATCGGGCAACGAGTCTAGACTCATAAGGCGACGAGTCTAGACTCGTAAAGGGGAAGGATCGGGATGATGGGGAAGCGGCGACTTGATTTTCTTCTGTAAAATTAATCAGGCAGAGACACCTGATCTTTGCCCCGCTCTTTTGCGTGTTTATTGGCCGCCTCGGCCTTGTCTATCAACGCATTGACGGTATCTCCATGCAGTGGGTAGCTGGCAAGCCCAATCGAAATGGTGACGGGAAATCGCCAGGCTTTCGACGCCTCTTTGACAGCCAGCCGAATCCGCTCACCGAGAATTTGCGCGCCTTCGCAGGGCGTGTCGGGCAGGATCAGCATAAATTCATCGCCACTGCGCCAGCGGGCAACAAAATCGTTGGGGCGTATGTTGTCATTGAACACCGCGCAAAGGTCGCGGATCATTTCATCGCCTGCGGCATAGTTGATATTGTTATAGGCGCGGATGTTGTCGCCGTCTATCATCATCAAGGAGAATGGTCTTTGATCTGCCAGGGAGTTATTCAAGACCTTTTCAAGATTGAGCAGCGCCGCCTTAAGATTGGGGATACCCGAAATCAAATCTGTGTAAGCTTCCCTTTGAACTTGATCGAGTTTTTTTCCCATCGCCAGCGTGGAGTGGACGTTTCGGCGGGCGATCCACCTGCTCTTGTAGACGGCGTCAGTTTCGTTGTCGGGACTCCAATTGTTGTAGAGCGCCGTTGCCACCTGTAAATCATCTGCCAGGAAGACTTTGGATGAATTTTGCCGATCGGTCTTGAGCGCCAGCATGGCCTCTGTCATTTGGAGCAACACAGACGTGGGGCTGGCGTATGACATTTTTGGATAATGGATGATGACGACATGGACGGCGGGATCGGACAGACCCATCTTGCCCGCTTCGTTGGCGATGCGGGCAAGGATATGCTTCATTATCTCTTCGTGACGCGCAAACGTCCCTGCGGAGAGGATGACCGCAAATTCGACGCCTCCCACCCTGTAGACTGCCGCTTCGCTTTCCTCGGCGAGCAGGATCGCCAGCCAATTGATGACGGAATCGCCGTACACATGTCCACGCGTGGCGTTGACAGATTTCATGTTGATGACTTCAAAGAACAGGAGGGACGTATCCTGCTCCCACAAGGTTTGCGGCTCGAACTCAACGTTGGCCGCAGGCAGATCCGCGGGCGACAGGTTGGCAAGGTGTTCGAGAAACCCCAGATAGTTTTTACAGCCGGTCAGCGAGTCGATGCGAAAGAGTTCGGAGGAGTCGGGGTGCATGGAGGGAATCCTTTTCTGCTGTCGTTCGTCAAGTCAGGCTTCTCCTATGTGGCCTGCTTTTTGCCAACAATACCGGCGGCGATGAGCAGGATGATCCCGACCCCGGCCATAACCGCCGAATGGATCATGATCGGCGTGACGACGCCTTCCATCACCGCGCCGACTATGCCGCGTAGAATCTCGCGCAGCGAATCGGGCATCGAAGCGGGCAGGCGCGGCAGGATGCGTTCCGCGAAGCCCTGCTCGAAGATGGGCGCGATGGGCGCGACCGCGACTGCGCCGAAAATGCCGCCTAGCAGGAGGGACAATCCCCACCAAGCCAGCAAGTCCTTCCAACTGCGCGCCGCGAAGATGGCGATGAAGACGAGGAGCAGCGCGGGAACGATGGGGCTGAATTGCATCAACGAACGCGCCGCGCGTAGGCTTTCGAGCGCGCTCTGGCTATTCGCGTCGCCTGGCTCGATGAGCGTGACGGAATCTGGCACGCCTGTGGCGGCGCTCGCCAGCCCCGATTGGATGAGCGGTTGGATCAGCCCCAGCGCGTCATCAGGTGGATTGCAAAAGATGAGCTTGGGATTTCCCGCGATGGCGCTGAAGGTCATCTCGGCCAATTGATCGAGGGTGCAGGCGGGTTGGATGCGCAGAATATCCACGAAGGCTTGCGCGCTGGCGGGGTCGCTCATGCGCGTTTTGAATCCCGCGAGCGAAATGGAGGCGGTCTCGTTTTTGCCATCCAGGTAGGCGAAGATCGAAGCCAGGGCTTCCTCCGTCATCGGCTTGCTCACTTCGGCGGGCAGGAGGGCGCGCAAGGCTGACTCCCAATGTTCCGTGGGGACAATGATTAGCGCTGAACGGACAGCGCTGAAACTTTCGCCTTCCTGCGGCGGGGCGGTCAGCGCTTCGGCCGCGATGGCGGGCAGGCGTTCGTAAAAATTCTGTTTCTCCAGCGCCTGGGCGTAGAGTCTTTCGTCGAAGAGTCTCTTCTCTGCGTTGAAGAAAACCAGCGCGGCGCCCGCGGAAAACATGAACAGGAAGACGAGTACCGCCGCCACGAATTTAAATACGCCGTTGATAAAGTTTTCCATGTTGCCTCGCTTTTGGTTTGCAGAATTAATGTTGAATTTGGATCGCGTCCGCGCCGTCCGATGTAACGGATTCGATCTGGTCGCGTCCGCGCTGTTTTGCCACATATAGCCGCTGGTCGGCGAGATCAATCAGTTTGTAAATCTCCCCCGCTTCGGACGGAAAGACCGCGATGCCCTGGCTCACGGTGGGCGAGGGGATTTCTGTCCCGTCCCTGCCTGGAATGATCACTTTTCGCATGGAGACGCTGATGCGCTGCGCCACCACAAACGCCTGTGCCGCGTTCGTGTTGCGAAGGGAAATGATGAACTCTTCGCCGCCCCAGCGTCCCACCGCGTCGGCGTTTTTGATGTGACGACGGATGGTCTGGCAGAGCAGGGTCAGAATGGCGTCGCCCGCGAGATGTCCGTAGGTGTCGTTGTATCGTTTGAAGAAATCCACGTCGAGCATGATGAGGCTGAGGGGAGATTGATATGCCAGCGAATCGGCCGCGTGTTTTTGCAGGACAGTGAGAAAATGCCCGTGATTGAAAACGCCCGTCAAACTGTCGAGGCGGGCGCGTTCTTCCACTTCGGCGTGGCGCGCCGCGTTCTCGAACGCCATGGATGCGTGACTCGCCAGGCTGGAAAGTAATTCCAGGTCGCCGCGATTAAATGCGTTGGGCTGGTAGGAGGCCAGCGCGATCACTCCCTTGAACGACGGGCTGATCATCGGCACGCCGATCCACGAGAGGCTGGTCTTCTCCTTGCCGACGAGAATGTGTTGCACGCCTTCCAGGTTGATGGGTTGGCGCAGGTCGGGCAGGAACAATTCCTTTTGGTTTTGCACCACCCAGTTGGTCAGCGTGCCGCCCGCGGGGATGACGCGCCGCGGGAAATATTCGCCGTCGTCATAACAGAGGAGCAGATGTGCGTCATTATTTTCAACGACGGAAATGTAATATGAGTCGGCGTGTACCGCGCGCGGGATGGCAACCTTCATCTGCTCGATGATCGTTTCCCTGTCGAGAATGGACGCGATCTCGCGGCTGAATTGATTGACGGTCTCGAGGCGGTGAATCTGTTGGCGAGAAATGTTCTGAATGCGGACGGCGGTTTCGGCGATCAAGATTGCGACAAAAGGAGCCCCCAAATGGCGCACCCACTCGATAATGGTTGCAAGGACTTCAGGGTGAAAAAAGAAATGCGATGAAGACGCCAGCAGGATCATCGTCCATGTTGCAGGCCGCCCCGCAAAAGTGGAAACAGAGGTGACGGAAACGAACAATAAGAGGTTTTGATAAACCATCAAGTTATCTTGTAAAAAATATGCCAAGGCCCAAAAGCCCGCGCCGCTGAACACGGAGTTCATCCAAATCAGCAGGTCTTTATTTTTTCGGATCGGAATAATGTAAAAACTAAAGACAACGATGTAGATTGCCGCCCCGAGCGCGATGACAATCACCGCCTCGCGCTCGGCGGAAAAAAAACTTGGGTCAATGGCGATGTTCAGAAGCAGGGCCGCGATCACGGTCAAGCCAGCCAGCGCGTTTGGGAACAGGAAGGCGCGATATTCCTGCGATGTCAGGTCGCGGAGCGTTGGGCGCGTTTTGGTCATTGTCCGTCCAGGCCTTCCAATGATCCTAGAGCAGAGAGTTCTTCCAGGGTTTGAACAACGAGCGGGTCGAAGAGAATGCCCGCCTGTTCGCGCAAATATTGGACGGCCTCCTCTGGCTCCACGCGCGTGCGATAGGGGCGATTGCTGGTGAGCGCGTCGAACGCGTCGGCTACTGCGAAGATGCGCGCCAGATAGGGGATGTCTTTGCCGCTCAAGCCGACGGGATACCCGCTTCCGTCCCAACGTTCCTGGTGGTAGCGCACCACCGACAGCGTATCTTGCAGGAAGGGAATTCCCTCCACGATGCGAGCGCCGATATCGGGATGCAGGCGCATGATCTTCCACTCTGCCACATCGAGTGGCCCAGGTTTGTGCAAGATGGTGTCGCTGATGCCGATCTTGCCGATGTCGTGCAGGAGCGAGCCGCGTTCCAACGCTTTCCGTTGCATGGGATTCAACTCAAGATGCTTGCCCAGCAAACCTGCGATACGCGCCACCCGCAGGCTGTGACCTTCCGTCTCGCGGTCGCGCGCGTCCAACGCGGACATGAGCGCGATCAAGGTGTGGTCGTAGGTGGTTTCCAACTCGCGATAGGCGGCTTCCAATTCGCGCGCCTGCGCCCGCGATTCCACCAGCAGGATGGAGCGTTCCAGCGCGACGGCGGCCTGGTTGGCGAGCGTTTGCAGGTTGGTGGCGTAACGCGCGTTGTTGCGGTCGGGGATCGAAAGCCACAGCGCGCCATACGACCGTACGGCGGTCTTCAATGGGAAGCAGACGTTGGACGATTCCTCCTCGGAGGAAAGGAAGATGCTTTGCCCGCTATCCATGGCGCGCTGGACCAACTCCATTGGGTGCGCGGTTGCAGTGTGCTCTCCCTTCTCGTCCAGTTGCACTTCCGCTTCCACTTTTTTATCGGGCGTTAAAAGGATGATGCCCGCCGACCTGGCCCCGCTCACTTTTTGCGCGGTCTCGGCAATGTAGCGCGCGCCTTCGGTCAACTCCTGCGCCTGGATGATGTGGAAACTGAGTTGATACAACTGCGTGGCGCTGGCTAAATTGCTTCTCAATTCATGCGAGAGCCAGGCGCTTTCAATGGCGGCCGCGGCCTGCGAGGAAAGTAAACTCGCCAGCGATTCATCGTTTTCCGTGAAGAAGACTTCGCCCTGTTTGCCAAAGGCCAGCATGGCGCCAACGCTTAGGCGGTGCATACGGATGGGGATGGCGATCATGCTTCGGAGCGAAGACATATCCAGGTCAATGTGCGAGGCGTATTTGTATTTGCGGATGTCGCGCACGCGGAAGGTCTGCATGGAATTGAGCGCGGCTTGCATCAACGGTTCGTTGTTGGGATTCTGTCGCAAAGATTTCAACAGGCGCGGCGCCTGCCCTGCCCAGGCGGTGCGGGTGAAGTTCCCCTCCTGGTCGAGCAATGTGACGAAGGCAAAGCGGGCTCGCAGGGTCTGCCGCGTGATGGAGGCCACCTCCTGCACGGCGGCTTGCGGGTCGGGTTGTGTGGTGAGCGAGATGCCCGCCTGGATCAACTCGGTCAACCGCTGATGATATTCTGAGCGTTCCCAGGCTCGCAAAAGTTCCGCCGCCACCGCCTCCGCGATCTGCACGTCGGAACTGCCGAAGGCATTCACGCGATCGTCGCTGATCTCCAACATGGCTTTAAGATGCCCATGATCCACAAGCGGGATGGCTACGATGGAATGAGTTTTTTCATCGTTTAATTTTACAAATTCGGTTTCGAGACGCGAGTCGGAAATCACCTGCGTTTTACGCAATCGGGCCGCGCGCCCCAGGACGCCTGCGTTCATTCCCTGACGGTAGCCAGGAGGGAGGCCGCTGAGACGCGTCCCTGCCGACGCGAGCGCCACCAACTCGCGTCGATCCTGGTCGTGGATGTAGAGCGCGACCAGCGTGCAATTGAGCGAACGCTGTAATGTGTTCACTGCCAGTTGCGAGGCCACTGGCACGTCCAACTGACTCTCCAGTTGCTGGCTCAATTCCGAGAGCAGGGTCAATTGGGCGGTTCGTCTCTTTTCGGCGGCGAGTTGATCGCTCAGGTTTTGGATCTGTTGCGCATTCAGCTCGGCCCGTCGGCGCGTGTCGGGTTCGGCGGTTGCCAAAGGGCCGATCAGTCGTTCGATGCGGCGCGTCCAGTGGAGGCGTTCGTCGCTGTCGTCGCCCGGTGTTTTCGCGGCTTCTTCGCCTTCCGCTTTGCGCGCCGGCCCATGGAGGATCATCAAAAACGATATGATGCTGTAAAGCAATAGGATTTCGACGCTCATAATGAGCAGAAAGGCAAGCTCGCTGTTGTTGAGTTGAAAGAAACCCCAGCCGCTGACGCTTGAGATGTTTTCTATTTTTGCATTTTCGAGCAGAAAAACCACCGCCACCAAAAATGCGGTTTGAAGAATGGCGGTAAGAACGATGATGCGTTTCCCCAAAATATCCATGGTCGTTAATTTCAATCGCGACCAGGGAATCATATCGGTGATGAGGATGCAGAGGGAAAACCCCAGGGCAGGAATGATGCCCGCCAGATCGCGGGCGAACCCAAAGACCAAAGCCCACCCCAACCAGGGAATCGTCATGGACTTGCCGAAGATGCCTTTCAAGTTGGGATTTTTCTGTCCCACGCCGGCCCCACCGAGCAACGCGGTGATCAGGAAAAGCGCAGCCAGGGTTGGGCGATAGGGTGTGATCGGCTGATAGGCCTCAACGGTCAGAAGGGCCGGCCACGCCAAAAGTCCAAGACCGGCCGCGAGGTTCAAGACCGCCGCGGCCGCGATCAAATAGTCACGATCTGGACGCGTGGCGCGTTCCTCCTGAATCACCGAAACGGGAATGAGCAGGGCGCATCCGCTAAAAATGGATGCTTCCACAATGCGGCCGTCCAAAACGTATGCCGCGCAAAGCGCCAATAATCCCAGCGCCAGGGCCGCATAGGCGAGGAATATTTTCCATGTTTTAGTGGGAATGGGAATTTGCGAAACTGCCACAATTGCGATCAAGTGAAAGAAAAATCCCCCCATTACAATAACCCAATCAGGGAATCGTTCCAGCAAGGTCGCGAGGCGCTGGGGGATGAGCAGGGCGCTCTGCCCCAGCGCCAACAGGAGCAGGGCTGTGAACGTGATAAGAGGATCTGATGCGCGACGATTCATGGAGGGTTTGGCGAATTTTGGCCGATGGATTTCTCTGATATAATTTTTGCCGCTGGAAAAATGCCTGACGGGGCGCTTGCTTTCCAGGGCCTTTGCAGGTAAAGTCTTTCACTAGGATTCACAATGCACGCACAAATCACTCTCGATCAGATCAAAGAGACGGCCTCCGCTTTGCGCGCCCGTCTTGCCATTGCGCCGCGCGTTGGACTCATTCTTGGTTCGGGTCTTAACGCGTTGGCCGAGTCTGTGGAAAACGCACAGATTATACCCTTTCGCGAACTCCCTCATTGGCCCCTTTCAACTGTGATGGGCCATAGCGGGCAATTGGTCGTCGGCCAGTTGGAAGGCCAGCCCGTTCTCGTGATGCAGGGACGCGTCCATTATTATGAAGGCTACAGCATGTCGCAGGTCACGTTGCCCGTGCGCGTGATGCAGGCGCTGAAAATGGAAACCCTCATCGTCACCAACGCGGCGGGCGGTATCAATCCCGATTTCACGCCGGGCGACGTGATGCTCATCACCGACCACCTCAACCTGGCGGGCATGGCGGGACTTAATCCTCTCATCGGCCCCAATCTGGACGAGATCGGGCCGCGCTTCCCCGACATGAGCCAGGCCTATGATCGCGCCTATCTGGACCTCGCGCGGGCCGCGGCCAAGCGCGAGGGGATTCTCCTGCGCGAGGGAGTCTACGCGGGCCTCAGCGGTCCCTCCTTCGAGACGCCCGCCGACCTGCGCTTCCTGCGCGTGGCTGGCGCCGACTCGGTGGGCATGTCCACCGTCCCCGAAGTGACGGTGGCGCGTCACGGCGGGATGCGAGCGCTCGGATTCTCTGGCATCAGCAACAAGGCCAACCTCGACGGCTCCACCATCACCACCCACGATGAAGTGATGGAAGCCGGCCGCGTCATCACGCCCAAAATGGAAAAGATCATCCGCGGCTTTTTGCGCTCGATGTAAGAATGCAACAAATCTTCCTCTTTCTCGAAAAAAATCAGCCAATTCTCTATCTCATCCTCGCGCTGACGGGCTTCTCCTTTGCGCGCTGGTTGTGGCTGGCATTAAAGGAATGGCGTAATGCCTTCTTTGGACTCGAGCGCGAGATCGCCATGCGTAAACTGGCGCAGGCCAGCGCAGGGACGGTGGTCATCTTGGTTCTGATGTGCGGCGTCTTCTTCATCTCCACCTTCGTTGTCCCCGCCATGCCTGCCGACGCGTTGCTCGCCACGCCCACCATAGACATCCTCGCTACGCCCGGCGCGGCGCAAGTGGGCGAAGCCGCTTTGACCTCCGCCGCCACGCCCCTTCCCACCGCGCCAGGCTCCGAGGGATGCCTGCCAGGGAAGTTAGAGATCACCTCCCCGCGTCCGAATACCGACATTAGCGGCATCGTCACGCTGGTTGGCACGGTGGATGTGCCAAACTTTGGTTTCTATAAATATGAAGTGTCTGTGCGCGGCACGGACGTTTGGAGCACCATCTCCGCGAGCAGTGAAGTGAAAAAGAACGCGGATTTGGGAGAACTGAACACCAGCATCCTCACCCCCGGAGATTATCTCCTGCGCGTGGTCGTGTTGGATAATTCCGCGCAGGTGATCGGAACCTGCGTCATCTCGATTCGGATTAAAGGAAATTAACCCCGATGCCGCTTGAAATTCGTCCCGCCGTTGCCGCCGACCTGCCGCGCTTGATGGGCATGGATCACTCCGTCTCCAGCGATTACGTCTGGCAATTGGATTTGCGCCGCGAAACAGGGCAGGTCTCGGCCAGCCTGCGCGAGGTGCGATTGCCGCGCCCCGTCACCGTGCCGTATCCGCGCAACCCGTTCGCGTTGGCCGACGAATGGCAACGCAAGGCCGCTGTCCTGGTGGCGGTGGACGCGCACCTTATCGGCTACGCCTGCATCTTCGAGCAGAGCGCGGCCACCGTCGCGTGGGTGACCGACCTGGTGGTGGATGCCCGTCAGCGCCGCCGCGGCATCGGCATGCTCCTTCTCAAATCCGCCGAAGATTGGGCACGCGAGCGCGGCAGTCGCATGTTCATGTTTGAAGCGCAGGCCAAAAACCAGCCCGCCATTCGCCTTGCAATGAAGGCTGGCCTGGAATTCTGCGGGTATAATGACCACTACTACGCCAACCAGGATGTAGCCTTATTTTTTGGACGAACATTGAAATAATACAAAACCATGTAGTAATAATTTCAGTCGTTCCAGACGATTGAGATTGTCACTGCATAGAACTTTTAGTTTCGGGAAGGTGTATGTTTAACGGTTGGACGGAAAGCCTGCTGGCGGGGATCCAGACGGTAAACCAGATCTTAACGGCCGGTATCGCCATTACGGCCTTTTCGTTGTTTCTATACGCCCTTTCGTTCAATTTGCGCGATCGGGTGGCTCGTTCATTTGCACTGATTCTTTTGGGGGTCGTGATCGTCTTCACCACCGATGCCATCCAAACCAGAGCCGTTTCAGACCAGATCGTGGAGTTGCTGTTGCAATTGCAGTGGGTCGGGATCGTCTTCCTGCCCGCCGCGTATTTGCACCTCTCCGATGCCCTGCTGGTGACGGCCGGCCGCCCCTCGCGTGGACGCAGGCGGGTCGCCGTCCGTTTGACGTATCTGCTCTCGGCTATTTTCCTCCTACTGCTGGGGATGGGCTACCTGCTCGGCGATTTTGTGCCAGATGGCCAACCCGCCCCGCACCTCGAGCGCACGCTTTGGACCGACGTCTTTACCATCTACTACGTTGGCGCGATGGTGTGGGCCTGGGTCAACTTTGCGCGCGCCTATGGCCGCATGTTGACGCGCTCGGGCCGCCGCCGCATGTTCTACCTGATGGCGGGAGCCACCGCGCCCGCGCTGGGTTCCTATCCCTTCCTGTTGTTTGGATTCAATATCGCCGCGCAACATCCCTATTTATTCTGGATCGCCGCCACCGTCATCAACCTGCTGGTTGGAGCGCTGGTGGTGGTGATGGCCTACGCAGTGGCCTTCTTCGGCGTTTCGTGGCCCGACCGCGTGATCAAGAGCCGCCTCGTCAAATGGATCATGCGCGGACCTGTCACAGCATCGGCGGCGTTGGGCGTGATGACCGTCGTCCGACGCGGCGGCGTGCTCTTCGGTGGGGAGGAATACAACGCCTTCGTGCCTCTTTCGGTGGTGGCGATCGTGCTTCTCTTTGAACACGCCATCACATTGACCTCGCCTCTCTGGGAGCGCTGGCTCTTCTTTGGACGCGACCGCGCCGAATTGACGCTTTTACAAAATATCGAAGAACGCATGTTGACGCGCGGCGACTTGCAACAATTTCTCGAAACCGTGCTGGCCGCCGTGCGCGACCACATGCAATCGCCCGCGGCCTTCGTTGCCGCGCTGGACGGGGAGGAGTTGTCGCTCATCGTCAGCGCGGGGAATCGCAACCTGCTCGAGCAGGAAACTCTCGACGAGGCCCTGCACGAAGCGGGACGCGAAAACGGCAACGGACGGCATGAATTCATCTGGGGCGATTTCTGGATTTTGCCCATCCGCAAGCGCATGCGCGCCGACAGCGACGCGGACGAAGTCCCCGCGCTGTTGGGCCTGCTTGGCGTGGCGCGTCGCTCCGACAAGCCGCTCGACTCGGACCAGCGCGACTCGCTCTGGTTGCTGGCAGAACGCGCCGGCCTCGCGCTGGAAGATCGTCAGTTGCAGGGACAACTCTTCCGCTCGCTCGAAACCCTGCAACCGAAAATGGACATGCTCCAACGCCTGCGCGCTTTTGGCCGCTACGACACGCGCGTCAACCTGCTGGCCGAGGAACTGCCGCCCGAATCGGACCTCGCCAACTGGGTGAAGGACGCGCTCACGCACTATTGGGGCGGCCCGAAATTGACGCAGAGTCCGCTCATCAAATTGCAGGTGGTGCAGGAACTGGCCGACGATCACGAAGGCAACGCGGCCAACGCCCTGCGCGCCCTCCTGCGGAAAGCTGTGGATCAGGTGCGGCCCGAGGGCGAGCGCCGATTTACCAGCGAATGGATTTTGTTCAACATCCTCGAGATGAAATTCATCGAGGGGCGCAAGGTGCGCGAAGTGGCTTCGCGGCTGGCGATGTCGGAGGCCGATTTGTATCGCAAACAACGCGTGGCAGTGGAAGCGGTTGCCCGCGCGATTTTGGAAATGGAATCTGAAAAACAATTATTGAGGTAGGAGGCCGTTATGAACAATCAAAAGAATTTAGTAGAAGCCCCAGCCACGCTGGATGACGGATGGTGGGAGTCCGTGCTGGCCGAGGAGGAGCGGCATCGCACCGCCATTCCGCCGCGTCCCGCGCGGGCGAGCGCGGAGCGACCCGCTGTCCCGGTGGAGGCGCCGAAGAGCCGCGCCGCGGACCACGTCCAGGAAAAGGTTGCGAGGGTCGAGTCCACGGAGAAGCCGCCCGCGGACTGGAATCAGATTAAGAGTCTGTATCATGGCGATGAGATCGTCGCATTGACCGTTACAGGATTCAACCGCGGCGGCCTGCTGGTGGAGGGCCGTGGTTTATTTGGCTTCGTGCCGTTCTCGCATCTTGTGGAGTTGGCGGGACGCGAGCCAGCCGACCGCGAAAAAGCGCTGGGCGGTTACGTGGGGCGTGACCTGCATTTGAAAGTGATCGAGTGCGTGCCAGAAGATGGACGCGTGGTTTTTTCGGAGCGCGCCGCGCAGGCCGAGCCGGGTCGGCGCTCGAAGATTTTTGGCAGTTTACATTCGGGGCAAAGGGTGACGGGACAAGTCACTAACATCACCGACTTCGGCGTGTTCGTGGATCTCGGCGGCGTGGAGGGACTCATCCACATCTCCGAACTTTCGTGGGGCCGCGTGACGCATCCGAGCGTGATCGTGAAACTCGGCCAGAGCGTGGAAGCGCTGGTGATGGATGTGGCCGCCGAACGTTGCCGCGTGGCGCTCAGCCTTAAACGTCTTCACGATAACCCGTGGGTTTTGGTCGGGCGCGATTACGCCGTGGATCAGATTTTGCCGGCCACCGTCACGGCGGTGCTTTCATATGGCGCGTTCGCCAAACTCGATATCGGCGTGGAGGGTCTCATTCACTCCTCCGAAATCCCGCTCGTGGAAGGCCATACCGTGAAGGATGTTTTGCAGGAAGGCCAGCGCATCACCGTCCGCATTTTGCACGTGGATGCCTCGCGCCAGCGGCTTGGGTTGAGTCTGCAAGTTAATATGGAGCCTGTTCATTAACGGCCTGTAAATACCCCCCCTGTAAACCCGTCATTGCGAGCGCTCTTTGCGACACTTGCACCGCACTGCGTTCCCTGGCATCGCCCGCCAGGGCAGATGTGGTGCAGTGCAGGTGAGCAATCCCCTCCCACGGCGCGGAGATTGCTTCGTCGGGAAGAGCGCCCTCCTCGCAATGACGGAGTACCGTAGCAAATCTTGCGATACTCTTTTGCCTCATGCCTGAACAAACACCCACCCATCCAGAAGAACCCAAAAACGATTGGCTCGACCGCCTTTCGCGTTTCAACGCGCGCTTTGGGCGTTTTTTGCGCGATGCCTTTGGCGTGGGCGTCCTGGCCCTCGCGGCCATGACCCTGCTCGCGCTTTGGGGTATCTCCGATGGCATTTTGCTCACGCCCTGGAAAACCTTCCTCGAGCATTGGATGGGTTTCGGCGCGCACCTCTTTGTGTTGGGGATGATCTTCGGCGGACTTTACCTCCTGCGACGCGACGACCGACCGATTCAATTTGGCTGGGTCATCGCCTTTGAAATCGCTTCGCTCCTGACCTTGGGCCTGTTCGCGGCCATCGGAGGCTTTGACCTCGTCCGCGCGGAGCTCGGCCTGGACGGCGGCAAGATCGGCTGGGGCGTGGGGACGTTCTTCACTATCATCGCTGGCCCCGTTTGGGGCATCGTCCTTTTGGCGTTCCTCTGGCTGTTCTTCACGCTGGGCGCGTTCAACGTTTGGGCGTGGGTGGAAAAACGCCTGCTCCATCTCGCGGAGGAACAGTCCGCCCTACCCGTCGCGGAAGCGCAACCGCAACAGGAGGAACCTAAGCACGAAGAATCAAAACCGCGCGAGCAGAAGAAGCGCGCGCCCGCCATCCCTCCTGAATTTCGCACATCGTTGCGCGCACAAGAAACGAAAGACGAGAAACCCGCCAAACCGTTGCCGCGCGGCGAACGCCTGCCTCCGCTGAACCTTTTCCCTGGCGAGCAATCCTCCCGTCCCAACGAGCAGACGATCAACCAGACCGCGGGCCTCATTATGAAGACGCTCTCCGAGTTTGGCATCCCCGCGCAGGTGATCGGCTACCGCGTCGGCCCCTCGGTGACGCAGTTTGCCGTCCAGCCGGGCTTCATCAAAAAGCCTGGCACGAACGAAGACGACGCGCAACAAATGAAAGTGCGCGTGGCGCAGATCGCCGCCCTGCAAAAAGACCTAACGCTGGCGCTATCGGCGGAACGTCTGCGTATTGAAGCGCCCGTGCCTGGCAAACCCTACGTGGGCATCGAAGTGCCGAACTCGCGCACCTCGGTCGTGCGTCTGCGTCCCATTTTGGAGACGGAGACGTTTAACAAAGTCACGTCTCCGCTGGCGATCGCGCTCGGACGCGACGTCTCAGGCCAGCCACTCGTGGCGGATCTGGCGCGGATGCCGCATCTGCTCGTGGCGGGCGCGACTGGCTCGGGCAAGTCGGTCTGCATCACATCCATCGCGGCTTGTCTCGCGATCAACAACGCGCCCGAAGACCTGCGCCTGGTGCTGATCGATTCCAAGATGGTGGAGTTGATCCGCTTCAACGGCCTGCCACATCTCTATGGCAAAGTGGAGACGGACATCCAACGCATCCTCGGCGTGTTGCGCTGGGTGGTGGTGGAGATGGAGCATCGCTACCGCCTGCTCGAATCCGTCCATGCCCGCGACTTGAACGCGTACAACCGCAAACTCTCGCGCCGCAAAGACGGCGTGACCCCGCTCCCGCGCATCGTCGTCATCATTGACGAGCTGGCCGACCTGATGATGTCCGCGCCCGACGTGACGGAACATAACCTCGTCCGCCTGGCGCAGATGGCGCGCGCCACAGGCATCCACCTCGTGGTCGCGACACAGCGTCCATCCACCGACGTGGTGACGGGTCTCATCAAGGCCAACTTCCCCGCCCGCATTTCCTTCTCGATGGCCTCGGGCATAGATTCGCGCGTCATCCTCGATACCGTCGGCGCGGAAAGCTTGCTCGGACGCGGCGACATGCTCTTCCTGAATCCGGAGGTCGGCAGTCCTATCCGCGCGCAGGGCGTGCTCATCACCGACCAGGAGATCGAGCGGCTCATCGGCCACTGGCAGAAGACCACCACCTACTCGGAGGAACTTCCGCCGTGGGAGAAACTGCTTTCGGATGAACAAAGCGAGGGCGAAGACGACGGCCTCATCGAGCAGGCCATCTCCATCGTCCGCGGCACGAACCGAGCCTCGGCCTCGTTGTTGCAGAGGCGCCTGCGGATCGGCTATCCGCGCGCGGCGCGTCTGCTCGATCAACTCGAAGAGATGGGCATCGTCAGCGAATCGCAGGGCGGCGGCCGCGAGCGCGATGTGCTGGTCGGTCCCGAAGACGAAATGGACGAAGAAGAATAGTTTTAACCGCAAAGCACGCGAAGAGCGCAAAGGTTAATTTCAGTAAATCACAAGTTTATCGTCATTGCGAGCGCTCTTTGCGAAGCAATCTCCGCGCCCTGGGAGGGGGATTGCTTCGTCGGGAAGATCGCCCTCCTCGCAATGACGGGCGTATGGTAGTGTGTAAAGGATTTGACTTGGAGAATTCAAACCCCAACCCCAAGATCGCGTTCAGCGATCTTCTGCGAATTTGGTTCAAGTGGTTTCTCGACCCCGTAGCCGCGTTCTTCAACCGCATCGGCCTGACCCCCAACATGATGACGTTGATGGGGCTGGCGGGGAATTTCGTGGCGGCTTATTTCGTCGCGACGGGACGGATGACGCTCGGCGGCTTGATCATGCTCATCACCACCCCTTTCGACGCGCTGGACGGGACGATGGCGCGCCTGCGCGGCGATGCCAGCGACTGGGGCGCCTTCGTGGACTCGGTCACCGATCGTTACACGGAATTAGCCATCCTTGGCGGCTTGTCTTATTACTTTTCCACCACAGGCGATTCGGTTTCGGCTGTCGCGACCTTTGCCGCCGCGGCAGGGACGGTGCTGGTCTCGTACGTGAAAGCCCGCGCCGAAGCGGTGGGATTCTCGGCCAAAGTCGGCTTCCTGACGCGCGTGGAGCGTTACCTCGTTCTCGGTCCGCTGTTGCTGTTCAACCGTCCCATCTGGGCAGTGTGGTTCATCGCCATCTTCGCCAACTTCACCGCCTTGCAGAGAATCTTTTTTGTCCGCAAGCAGGCGCATGAGAGGAAGAAAGAGCGAATCGCAGAATAGGATCGAAGCCATGAAAATCAAGATTTTAATTCTCGTTTTTTGTGTTCTCGTAACTTCATGCCGACCCATCGAAAATCGGCTGGATGGGACACAATTTAGCGCCTCCACAAACGACCTTTTAGTCAAAATGAAAAACGAGGATATTATCTGGTATGACACTTTTGTTGGCCTGATTCCAGAACTTACTGGCGCGACCCTCTCTCTGGTGGAAGCGCCTGAGGATATTACCCAATACTTAATCGAAGCGTTACGCGATGAAAATAAATTCGTAGCCGCACATGTCTTGCTTACTTACCGTACACCTGAAGAAAAGGTTTTCTGTAAAGGGGAAGATCCAGTTGAAGAATGGTGTGGTTTAAAGGTTCAAATTTACGCTGACGGGAGAACGACTTTTGATGGGAATAATCTCCGAAAGCTACAAGCCTTTTGGCGAAAAACCCTTGGTCGGTGAGATCGTTTCAGGAATGGGAATTTACTCCACCGAACAAGACAGTTCAGATACCGCGATTTGAAGAAAGATGATTTGTCACAGGAGGCGCGCAATGAAAAAGCGGATAGCAACAATCATTTTGGGGTTTGTCCTCCTTTCCATTATGTTGGCGGGTTGTTTTTTTACGCTTTCAGAAAATCATTTCGAGACGCCAGCCTTCATTCCTTCCACGCCAAAAGGACAAAATGGACTTGTCCTCATCTTGGAATTGGATAAAACATCGTATCATGGTGGGGAACCGATTTTAGGAACCCTAACCATTAAGAATGTTGACTTGCGAAAGGTGTTGGTTAATAAGCGTATGACGCCAAGCGCTTCATATGATGGGAGTGGGGCTGGAGAAGTTGCATTTATTGTGACTTCTCTAGATAACAAGAATCTTGAATTGGGTTATTTTGGAGTCCCCTCTGTGACTATAATGGCGAGACAACTCCAGCCGATAATTTAGAGTGCAAGGCGGAGGAGAAAAAACATGTCACAGGATGCGAACGACAAGGTCAAGGAAGAAATGCCCAACACAGAAGTAGTGGCTAAAGCGAAGCG
>JACRBL010000047.1 GCA_016234485.1 Chloroflexota bacterium | reverse complement strand
CGCCACCACCGCCGCAGGCCTCAACCCAGACGACTATGCTTCCGCTAACATCGGCGACGGTCTCATTGTCGAAGACCCCGAACTTGACCACCTCATAATCGACACGGACCATTCCAACCTTCACCTCATTCCCTCGAATCGAACGCTTCGCGATGCGGCGCACGAGTTGGTGGCCCAAGGTGAACCACTCGAGCGTCTTTCCGAAGGCTTGCAAAAGCTCGAAGGCCGCTACCAGTACGTCATCATCGACTTACCGCCCACCATCGAGATTCTGCAGGAAATGGCCATTGAGGCTGCTGATCGCTTCGTGATACCCGTCGAGCTTGCCCGTTTTTCGCTCGACGGTTTGGGCAAAGTTGTCCTTCACCTCATGACTCGTAAGCCTACGGACACGCAATGGCAGTTTCGGATCGTCCTCTCCCGAGTTGAGGGATATAACAAGCTATCGAATGAGCAGGCAACCAAGGATCTCCGCGACCTGAAACGGTACATCTTACCAACGGCCATTCGGTACAACGGCAAGATTCCCCTGTCTCAGACAGCGGGAAAGGATATTTTCACCTTTGCGCCCCTAAGCCGCGGCGCTCGCGACTTTCGTCACCTATGTAAGGACATCGAAACACTATGGCCAACAACAGCCCTGCAAGCGTCTTAAAAAAAGCCGCCAACGCTCTTAAGGGAAACACGAACACCCCGGGACAACCTGCATTCGTGTTGCCCGACCGTGCTACACCCAAGCTCATTCGTCTGGCGAATATCGAACTTGACCCTGACCAGCCGAGGAAAGACATCGGCGATGTCTCAGACTTGGTGACGAGCATTACCGAACACGGCTTGCTCAACGCTCTGGTCGTGCGGCCCATCGCCACTAACCGCTACTGCATCGTCGCCGGCGAACGCCGCTACCATGCCTGTAAGCGGGTAGGTCTTGACGTTGTCCAGTGTATCGTTCGTACTCCCAACCAGCAGCAAACTATCGAGCTTCAGCTCGTGGAAAATCTTCACCGAAAGGATTTGGACGCGTTCGAAGAAGCCTACGGCTATGCTCGCCTCAAAACCGAGCACAACTACACCGACGAGACCATTGCTAAGAAAATGGCCAAGTCCCGGACACACGTCACCCAGACCCTTTCCTTAGGCAAGATTCCTGATGAGGTTCGCGCCCTATGTCAGCGCGCTGACATAGCCTTGTCCCGAGATACTCTGTACCTCATTGCCAAACAACCGGCCCTCGACAAGATGTTGGCCGTTTTACGCGATGCTCAGAATGGGGTTCCCCGAGACCAGCGCCGGGCCAAGGCCCGGAAGGGTGAGGCCCGCGAAACTACCACCCCGAAAAAGCCCAAGTGGGCATATTCCTCTACCGACCACAAAGTCACCGTCGTGGTCCAATCTCACAATTCGACGCTCACCAAAGAGCGTCGAATTGACGGTCTCAAAGAGGCCCTCAAAGAGGCCGAAGCCAGTTAGCTTGCTCACCAATGTCAGCACGCTGACATTGCCAGCCTGACCCCCTCTCAAGAGGGGGTTTTGTGCTATCGCACAGCGCCATTTCCCCCTCTCCCGGTCGCCCAAGGTGCTCCCTTGCAGGTGTTCCCTGGGGTATTACCCCGAGGGAACACCCGTTACTTGGTGGAAATGGCTTGAATTAAATAAGTTGCGCAGGGTTGTCGGGGAGCTTTCGCCCCCGACTTCGACCCTTTCCCCAGGCTACTTCACCCGTTCTTTACTGACCGGGTTCCGTTGACGCCTGGGCTCCGCCGTCCTTATCAGGCACGGCTCCGGTCTGCGCTCCCTTCCTACCGTCGGGTGCTCGACTAAAGGGTCGAAGTCGGGGGCGACAAATTCCCATCCAATCGGTCTGCGCCCGAAGGCTTGACCTCTTGGGGGAATTTGGCCCCCCGACAACCCTGCGCAAGAATACAATCCGTTCCGGGAAGGAATAACGAGTTAAGCAACCAAGACACAGCGCGCTGCCACGCGCGTAAAATGCCCCCAAAGCGCGGCCGTACGGCCCTCTAACGGGTTTGGGGGCTTATCCGCCCCATCGCCTCACGGCGGTCCAGTTTTTGCGCAAAAAAGACCCCTCCAGTTTCCTGTAAGGGGTCAAGTGGGCTTCACGGCCTATTCAGCGCTGTTTTTGGAATAAGAAAACCCCACCAAGAGACTTCTCTTTGGTGGGGTGCTTACAAAGTTCAAAGATGGTCCGTTGCGGCGGCCACGCAGTCAACGCTCTGGCTGGACCACTCCCAACCTGCTGCGCTGGTTGGGACAGTCCGTCACGGACGCCGGACAAGCTACCCATCCGGCCGTCTCTAGCTTATAATGCTGCCGGCCGTCGAAACGGTATTCTTTCCCGTCGGCGGTCCAGGTGTGCGCTGTCGCTTGTATTGGGCATAGCCCAAACTTCGCGACTAGCGCGATGGGGTTGATAGTGCATACTGGAATCCAAACACAGATGACCACGAGCCAAAATGTGGGGTTGCGGACTATCACGAGTACTTCCCGCAACTCCTGGGAAGGAACCGCAAACTTTCGGAACATTAGAATCCTCCTTTCCGGCCAACGAGCTGAGCCGATTGAGCCTTTGCCAACAAACCAGCTCTTGTCCGCAAAGAAGGTTGCTTTATTCCTAGCATAGATCTTCGATTCTGTCCAGAAGCACCAGGAGGATGGTTCATGAACCGCATGAGGAAGCGCTTACTTGCAGCGGGATTTATTTGCCTCGGTCTAACCGTACTTTGCGCCGCCTTCCTAGAACCAATTAGACGCCAGAACGCCAGCCAATCGGGATTTTACATCTGGTGGGTTGAGACCATCGTGGACAGTTCCGTTGCTAATGAATGGAAGAGCTACGAAGATAAAATAGAAGCAGTCCGCGCCGAATGGGAGAAAGCACGTAAGGAAGCAGAAGCCAAACTGGGGAAGCGAATAGACGATCTTTCACCACCCGACGGTCCTTATAAGGACATCAGCGAGAGCTATCGCAAGCAGCTTACGCAACTAGAAAAGGAATGCCGGGACGACGTTACTCAGCATGGTGTTTCCTGGTCGTCTACCGGCATGCTTTACCCAAACCATGATTCTCTTAAGTTCGGCCCCGCCGATCTTGATGCTCCCGCTTACCCGTGGCACATGATTCGTACTCTTCAACCTGATGAGGGCGTCCCCGATTACCACACCAAGGTAGCGCTCGTTGGTTATCCGCCCGACTCAAGAATCAGGCTACCCAGCGGTACGGTCGCAGGTGATTTAGGCGATTCACTGCCGGTGCCTCCTACCGGAAGATTGAGCAAGGACACCACCTTCGCTGAGTTTCGTCGCGTTGTTGATTGGAAAGGGAACCCCGTCGACCTCATCGAGCTTCGCAAAAAGCATGTCGAAGACCGCAATGCCGCTCTGCGCACCGACCCCAATATCCCACCACTTGATGTCAACGAAGTTCCGCTGAAGGCTCCCTATTTTATGGAAGTGCGGAGCGGGACATTGCCGCCTCCCCAGCGAATAAACGACTTGCTACACAAAGAGGTTCGCTTACTTTCACCCGGCGCTGCACTCTATGGGGACATCACCGACTGTGATTTTTCCATTCCGCGCACATATTGGGTTCTGCCAGGGGCCTTATTCTCGTTTAGTATCGCTTGTTTTGGCCTGGGATTTTTCACCACAACACGGACACGGTGATACGTCGTGGAACTTTTCCTCACTTTTATTGGCATCGCAGCGATCGGCGTTGGTGTCGTATTACTTCTCCGACCGACACCCGACACCTCCGATAGCGAACCGAGCACTGCCGTGCAAACCCGGCAAGCCGACCATACCCAACTCGTTCCAACGGACGCTACTAGCTTTCGGCGAGACCTTCAGTCCAAAGGAACTATAGGACGTGCGTGGGAAACTAAGAAGACCGTTTCCACCGCTCAGTATACCGAAAAGGTCATCAGGGCCGAGACAGGCGTCCTCGAGGCCCAAGGTCACCAGATTAAGACCGTTCTTGAAAACCAAAATGACATTCAACGGCTACAAAACCAAAGCACGCTTCTTCCCTTCGAACAACTCAAGGAATTGACGGATTTATTGGCCACTATTACCGAAAACCAATTGCGCGTTGCTGAAGCCGAAAGCAAAATTCGCGATACAAATAAGCCCTCCCCGGAAGTTTCTACCTCATTGCGCGAACCTGATGACCCGATAAAGCAATTAAAGGATCGCTGGCGAGCAGCGCTCGCCAGATCTGTGGTGGGTCGCCAAGAGGTTTTCGAAGACCTCGAGCGAGAGGCTAAGGAACAGTTCAAAGACAAGCCTCAATTCCTCCAAATTTACCTCGACAAGCTCACACAATTATTTGAAGAAGATCCCCACACATGACTTATCGTGCCCAAACCCTCAAGCTTGGGCGTATCGTCAATACCCGTCGCCTTCTAACCCTTGACGACCAGGATCTCCAAACCCATCTCTATATCCTGGGTGCTACCCGGACCGGCAAGACCAAGTTCATGGAAAATATCCTGCGCCAGATTATTGTGGGTCAGCGCCACAAAGGACCTGGCCTTCTGCTGTTGGACCCGCACGGAACCCTCTACAACGACCTGACGCGTTACCTGGCCGACCGCGCAATTGCCTTGAAACGCCCAGTGCTCTTCATCGACCCAAGTCGCGACGATTTCGTCGTGCCGTACAACATCCTACGCCGGCGTACCAGCGCTGCTGGTCGACCGGCCGAGCCCAGCGTCGTGGCCCGCCAAGTCTTGCGAACCATGTCCTACGTTTGGGGTGAACATGGTACCCAGGCAACGCCCCGCTTTCACCGAATGGCGAGCAACCTTTTGCTGACCCTGTATATCAAGGGCTACACCACCAACGAGGCCTATCATTACCTACACGCTTTTAACCGGGATCTTCGCCGTGCGTTGACCGAGGATATCGACTTGCCGACTGTCGCAGCCCATTGGGAACAGGTCAACGCCATGACGCCCCGCGACTTTATGGAAGTGGTGGAGAGCACCCTGAACCGCTTCGAGCCGTTGGTGGCGCAACCGCTACTCACCCGTATGTTCGGCCACCCCGACCGTTCTCTCGACCTGCATCGCGCCATCGATGAAGGTTGGATCATTTTGTGCAACCTCTCTACCAAGGACAGCCAAATCGATGAAGATGACGCCCGCCTACTCGGCACGCTGCTTTTGGCCGACCTTTGGGCCACGGCTGAAGACCGCGGCAAGGCCGCCGGTCGCGGCATTGCCGCGCAGCGGCCGTTCGTGGTGGCCATTGACGAAGTTCAAAACTTTATTACGCCCACCATCGCTCAGAACTTGGCAGAAGCCAGCGGGTTTGGGTTGCGACTAATCCTAGCCCACCAATATCCCGGCCAATTGACCGATGATCCGCGGCACGAAAAGCACGGCAAGCTGCTCTTAAAATCCCTACTCACCAACGCGCGCAACAAGGTCATCTTCGGCGGCATCGGCTCCGACGAAGATCTGACCCCTTTGGTCGAGGTCATGTACCGCGGCGCTCTGAATCCCGATGAAATCAAACATACTTTGTACGGTACCAAGGTTCTCGACTATCGACTGGATTACGAACGCGCTTATACCCAAACCACCGGCACCACTAGCGGCGGATCCGCTTCTACCGGCACGGCTTCTGGAACGGCCTCGATGCGCTCTGCCGGCAACGTTTCCGGGACTACGTATGACAGCGGCGGCAACATCTTGGGCACGTCCTATTCGACGCCTCAGATGGAGGCATTCACGTCTAGTCTCCAGCAGAGTTCTGGCCAAACGACGAACTGGGCTGACAGCGACAGCTCCAGCGTCGCGGACGTGCCCATGCTCAAGCCAATTCTCGGCAAAGAGATCACATCGGTTCAGTTCCGCGATCTCAATGAGCAACGGTACCGGGCCATGGCCACCCTTTTCGACCAGGAACAGCGCCAGTGTGTCGTCCGCCTGGTGGGGATGCACGAGCCCGTCAGCATTTTTGCACCGTTTGTTGATAACGGTTTTTCCTCCGAGAAGAGTTGCGAACTTTACATCGCCGAAAGCTACGCCAACTGGCCGGACCTCGTTTTGCCGGCCGCCGAAGCCACCCATCTGGTGGACCAACGCCGACATGCCATCGAGCAATACCTGGAAAACCACAAACTGCCTTCTCGGCAACCGCGCCTTCCCCGTGCTACAATACAAGTCCAACCTACTATGCCCCACAATACCGAAACCTCCGAACACTCCGATTACGTAGATGGCGTCGAGCTACAACCTCGCGACTGGGAACTCCTCGCAGACGTGTACGATAGCCGCTTCATCACTATTCCGCATGCCGCCGCTCTTCATTATGGTTCCCACGCTGTCGCCAAGCGCCGCCTCAGCGACCTTCGCAAGGCTCTCGTGCTCGGCCGCACGCCCGGGCATTTCGGCTACGCCCACGTCGACGGAAAGCTCCAAGAGGTCAAACTCATTTACACCTTTACCAAGAAAGCGCTAGATCTTCTCGTGAACCGGCGCGACTTCCGCGACGCTAAGGGTGAACAGTGGGATTCACTCCGCAAGCGGTTCGACCTTGACAGCAGCTTGACCATCAAACACGAAGTAGGCGTGCTCAACGTTAAGGCCGCACTCCTACCGGCCCTAAAATCCCAGGCCCACCTCCGAGTGGAAAAGTTTGGTGTCTGGCCCCTTGCGTACGTGTTTAAAGCCCCACTCGACGGTCGCCTGAAGCCCCAAAAACCGGACGGATTTATCCATGTCCTGGAATTCACTCCGGGTTCCGACACGCCCCAAGATCACTATTTCTATTTGGAATTTGATCATCAGCGCACCGAAGACCTTGACCGGATCCTCGCCAAGGTTAAAGCCTACAAACACCACCGAACCAAAGGCGGTTTCGTTCGCTGGCTGGGGTTCTCCGACGCCTCTCCCGACGACCATCCATTTCGCGTACTCTTCGTCATTGATACCAAGGACGCTGTCAAGCGGCGGGACAACATCTGTGAAAAGCTTGCGGACGCCGGCATTACGACGTTTACCCCTGTCACTACCCTGGCCGAACTCGTTGCCAACCCCTTGGGTCCAATCTGGACCACGCCAAAGGCTCACCGTGAATGGGTGCAAGCCGATTGCGCCGGTGCGCCGACCTTGGTTTCCTTGTCTCCAGCGTTTTCCACAGCTACACCCGTTCCAAGTTCTTAGGAATCTTGCTACACTGATAGAATCGTCGATGATGACATATCCCGGCCGCGTCGTCTTAATCTGTGCCTCCAGCAGGGGCCGACGCCGCGAATGGTGGGTTAACGCGTCGCTCCGCGAAGTCGGCCCGCCATTGCAGGTGCAAAACCGGTGAGCGACGTGGGTTTTTAACTTGTTGCTGGAATCCTGACCGAAGAGCGCGATCCCATCAGGGGGTTGCGTTCTTTGTTAAGGGATCGGGATCGTCCGTAGCCTCTTAACCGTCGCACCGGCGGCCGCCCAAGAGCGCCGTCTCCGTCCATTACCGGCGGCTCTTGACAACGCCAACTCGATTCCTTAACAATTGGCTTCAGCCAAAGCCTTAGCGCAACATCTTCTTCGGAAGATGTGCCCAATAGCCTCTGCCGATCTCTAATGCAAATTAGAGTGAAGCACCTCACCGAGATGTCGGGCGCCCCCTCCCGGCATCTCATTTTTTATTTCTCTTCCTCCCTGTACTTCGGCTGCCTCGCACTCAGGACGATCAGTTCTACGTCTAGAAAAAAGAGCGGTCCATGTTTGGATCGCTCTTGTGTTTTTGCCGCCCCGTTTTTCTCCCAACCGTGCTTCACTCTTCCGATCGCTTTCCCTCAGCCCGGTCCGCAACTATCAGGAGTTGAGCGCCCCAGGCCCGCGCCATTGCTGGAGTAAAGGACCACCTATTGCCGTCAAGTGTAACGGCAAGACCATCACGGTTCTGCCCGACGAGCTCGATCTTCCCTTGCAGATAACCTATCTTCCCGTCAAACACGGTCATAGTGTGCTTTGCCGTTGTCATCACACTCACGTCCTTCCGTTTTAGTTTGGACTTTACGCCAACAAATGGTTTCCCAGGACCGCCGCCAAAGCTTCCATGGACAGGTTATCCGGTTGCTGGCCCGTTTCCAAACGCGCCCATCGTACAAACCGGTGTGGCGCTACCGCCGCCAGCACGCTCAACCCGCACTTTTCGCCGGCGTCGTCACCGTCCGACATTACCCAGAGCCGCCCATCCGGCAAGAGCAAGTCCACGAGCACCTCGCCTTGTCTCTCACTGCACGATGAACCCATCAGTGCCACCACGTTAGCGTATCCACACTGGTATAACCACATCGCTCCGAAAAAGCCCTCCACTACGATCAGATCCGCTAGCGGACCCGCCAAGCGATGGCCGTTGTACACGAATGCCGACTTCCGGAACTCATGTACAACGTCGTCTTTTCTGCGGTTACCTGGGAGCTTGTACTTCGGGTTTTCATCGCTAACGGCGCTTTCGTCCACCAGTCGCCCCGCGTATCCGATGAGCTGTCCTGTCTGGTCATGAAGTGGGATCACTACCCGCCCGGTCATCATCCCCCGGCTGCAGTACCCAAGACCGAAATGCGCTATCGTTTCCGGTGTCAGGCCGCGTTCACGCAAGTAGGCGTGCTCCGCATCGAGCCTTTTTAGTTCAAAGTCCAGGGGCGCGTTCACGACGTGCTCTAAGTCTTCTTCTCCGTCCGAGTACTCTTCAACGGTTTCCTTTCCCCGGTCCGCTTTCTCCGCCGCCGTGGCCGCACCGAAGTACCGTGTCTGCAGTTGCACTGCCGATCGGCGGAAGCTCTCTATGTCGTCCGGATCCCGGCCGTCCATCAGCACGGCGAAGTCCAGCACGTTGCCCTTAGCTTGGCACCCGAAACATTGGAAGATTCCCCTCTTGAGGTTCACGGAAAAAGACTTTGATTTCCGCTTGCTGCGCTCTTTGTGTCCAGGCAGCGGACAAAACGCCGTTGCCTGATCCCTTTTCACGCTTACTTCCACGCCATAGTCTAGAAGCACCTGATTGAAGTCGAGTGCTTCACGAAGTTTCTTGAAATTCACCCACTTGCTCATCGTGCGTCTCCTTCGACTTGTGTTTATCGCACACGGTGCAGCCCCGTGCGGTATCCACAGCCGTCGCGGACTTGCCGCAGATTGCGCTCAGCATCGTTATATGCCCAACACTTCGCTTCCATCACGTTCTCCTTTCGGGATAGTCCACGTAGTATTCCCGTTCCATCACGTTTCCGAACTTTCCTTGCAAGGCGCCAATCTCGTGTTCCGGCTGCGCCGTCTCCAACGTGCTTCCATCATCGAGATAAAGAACGGTGCAAATCCACTGCCCGCCGTTCTTGAACCCGACATCCGTGATACCACGTCCACGGAGGCCTTGCCGGATCTTTTCAAGGTGCGCGTGCCCTTCCACGGACCGCATGAAGCGGCCAATATCCGCCATTTCGCTGCCGTCACCCATGAGCATACCCTCCTTTCTTGGGTCTGGGGATTACTTTCACCCAACACCCAAATGGAGGGGCTGTCAAGAGGACTCCGTGATGGCAACGTGTGCGACCAAAACCCTCTCACCAGCCACAACGCGTCCTCTTGCGTTCAATAACGCATCTCATACCCGTGGAGCTTGAATTACTCATTAACGCGCTGTATTATCAGTTGTTTCGTTTTCAACAGAATTATGGAACCGATAGGGGTGTGTTTTGCGACTGAAGCCCAATACAGAGTCCACAAACTGGACCAGCCTCGCGCGCGGAAAGTTGGTGCTACTATCGAAGCGCGTTTTTATCAGTCACCCAAAACCACCTCTGCCTCACATCAGCTCTGGTTACCAAGTTACGCTCCGCAAAAGCACCATCGATTTTGGCCAGTTTCACATCGAATACATTCCGGAAAACGACGCAGTCTTTCTCTGGAGTCCAACGAAGGGTAATGTCGTTCACATTACCGTAGTCAAAGCAGATACGGGAGGGGGGAAATCGAGCCTTTTGCTCCAAATATATCGCTATCTCCGCAGCCGTTCCTCAAGTCCGGTGAACATCCACTTTGACCCCGACATGAACGAACCCAAGAATATCGCGGTAGCGTTCCTAGCCCAGAAGGCTCCAACCATCGCACATTGGAAAGTCCGTAGCTTACTCCCGGACTCATCTGCTTTCGCTGACGCTTTACTTCCGCAGCATCCAGTGCTTTCTCGAAACAAAATGCGCGTGGGCGAGTTGAGCGGCGGCGAATGCGCTAGGCTCTACGCTAGCAGTGCTCTTGAGCAGCTTTCGGCCTCCCCCACCCATGCTGCTTTCCTTTTGCTTGACGAAACCTTTGAGGGCATCGGGGAGGAAGACCACGTTAGTCAATGCGTTAACAAAATCAAAGCGTTATGGACCGAAAGACATGCCCATAAACACCTTCACATGATGATTGTCTCGCATAAGCAAGTAGGAGAACGTGGTCTTGCAATCCCAGACTCTCTCTTGCTCTCACTGAACGTGATCAGCCGTGTACGCGATCATGAGATTCAAGTCTCGGTCCAAAACACATGATGACTAGCTTCTTCGCGTTTATTAAAGAGCGCCGACAAAAAAACCCCTACCTTGACGTCGTGCTATGGGGCATTACGTTGGCGGTGGGTTGCGTTGTAGGAAAGTACACGGACTTCATAAAGGATTGGTATTTCAACTTTTTGCCCACATCCATAATGGCTTTAGATGCCAATTGGTGGCGAGCTTTTGCTTTTACAGTGTCCGCATCCTTGCTTGCTTGGTTCTTTGCGCTCTTCTTTGGTTATATCATCGGGCTTATTTCGGCTGTAGCCCGACTGTCTACCGGTCCTGAACTTAAGATTCATCAGCTGATAGGCACCTCAATTCACAGTCTTTACCGCATCCTATACTTAATCCCGTTTGTCCTTACCGCAACGATAACTTACAATCTTGCTTACTCCGGTGAACAGAGCGGCTACCTTCCGCGTTGGGGCACTGGACTTATCATGATTGCCGTTGCCGGCATCGCCTTAGGTGGCTATCGCGTATTCATGGCTCTCTATGGAGCTGTTGCGGATGCCAAACTTGACTCAATTGCCCTCAGTCGAAGCCTGTTCTGCGGGGCCACCCTATTTTTGCCACGCCGTCTTCCTTTTTATCAGAAATTACGTCTTGTCTTGCGACTCAGGGACTGCGAAATCACTCTTTTTTCCCGATCCCTCGACGAAGCTTTTCACCTGAGTATCGTTGCTATTATGATCCTTGAGGCGGTGCTATCCGTGATTTACGAAAAGTTTTTCCCGAGTACCCGCGGGGCCCAAGACTACGTCGGCGGGGTTGGTCACATGATCGTTATTGCCCAGCAATCTTTGAACCCCCGCCAGATATTCGGTATCCTATGGCTGATCTTGATCTTTGATGGTATTGTGGCCGCCCTTATTCGTTGGATTACCGTCCGCGTTTGGCACCGACATTATCAACGCCGTGACAAGGAGGTAGCATGAAGAAAGTCTCTTTATCTACGATGCTGGTAGCTTTCCTCGGACTGTTTTTTCTGACCCATGCCGCTTGCAATCAACAGCAGCAGACCGCGTCCACCAGTTCGCCGAGCGATGTCACAAAGCCGCGCGTTATCGTCCAGCTTAACTGGCTCCATGATCCAACCTTTGTTGCGCAGTACTTGCTCACCGCTTCTGATGATTTGGCGGTAAACATACACCCAGGCGGGCCTAACACCGTGCCTCTCGGGGAAGTTTTGGCTGGTCGTGCCCAGTTTGCCATCGCTGGCGCGGATATTTTCCTTAAATACCTTGGAGAACACGTCACTCCCTCGGCAACGTCAGATCTCGTCTGCGTTTTCATTGATTTTCAACGAAATCCAGTTGGGTGGGTACTCCATCCGGATGTAGTCAAAAACCTAGGACTTGACGTACTGCCTACGAACCCCTCGAAGGAATTCAATAAGTGGGTGGCCGACCAGATTCGCACCAAGAAACTCAAAGTGGGAGACAAACGGGGCACAGAGAGTACGGCAGTCTGGCTCCAGTGGCGTGATCATCAATCGCTTGGCGCAGACATAGTGCTCGAGCCAGTCGGTTATGACCCGGGGATAGTCTTGTCTGCTCCCAAAATGCTTTACCCCGTATATCTCAATGAGCAACCGTTCAGACTTTCCGAAAAAACGGCTCAAGAGGGAAAGGGCGAAATCCTTGTAATCGACCCAGTGCTTGACGGAGTGCGTCTCTACGGTAACGTTATCGTTGCACGTCGCGACTATGCCACCAATAATGTTGCGCTCATTGAGAAATTCCAGCAAGCCCTTCGTAAGGCGTGGTTAGCTGTTAAGGCCAATCCAGACCAGGCCGCGAAAGAAGTAGCCATAAGGTACACCGGAGTTTCTCACGATACAGTCGTCAAACAGGTACAACGGACGCTGGATTTTGTCTTTGCTGATGGGGCCGTTCCTGGTCAAATGGACCTTGATTCGGCGGGCATGTGGAGCATAACACTGCGCGCTCTCCAGGACGGCGGATCAGTCAGTAAGTCCTTGACTACCGAGCAGGTGTTTGCATCCCTAGTTCCGCCAAAATGAACCCTACCGATTGGAACTCACTAGCGGCCTCGTATTCCGTTATACGCGACTCCCGACTTGTAAGCGTCTTTCCCGCGACTCTCCGGCTTTTGCGAGAGTTGCCTTGTGCCACACTCTTGGACTATGGTGCCGGGGACGGTCGATTCCTTGAAGCTTGGCTCGACTCCACGGACGGCACCGCCGTTGCTTATGATCCTGCTCCCCAAATGCTCCGCATCGCCGCAACTCGCCTATCCCGCTTTGGTGATCGCGTACAAATAGTTGACACTCTGAAGGCTGTCAACCAAAGATTTGACGCAGTGACCTTCCACGCCGTCTGGATGTGCCTTCCTTCACGAGCAACATGTTTGAACTGCCTCTCAGATGTACACAATCTGCTCGCCGACAAAGGCGCATTTTTTGCTTCTGTGACCCACCCCTGTTTCCGAGACCGTCAATTCTCCACCTTTCGAACATCCTTTGACATGGATGATTATACCAGGGAAGGCTCACCCTTTGAGGTCTCATTATTCGACGGTGAAGAAGTCATCAAATTCACCGATTTTCATTGGAGTCTCGGTGAAATGTCCCGCCAACTCCATGAAACAGGGTTTACGGTCCAGGAGATTACGGAACTGCCCGATGTAGACAGGGAACCGTGGCCCCGTGCCTTTCCCTGGCTCTTATTTAGTGCTCGAAAATCTTCCCTGTAACGCAATAACCCAGATATTTCTTGCGAACCGCAACGGACTAGCATGCCCACTCCGAGTGGTAGCTGCGGACACCCGGCCCGCGACCAAAGAATTATCCCCCGACAAACCTTTCCTCGCCTAACCCGTTTTTCCCATATGGTTGCCGGCCGCTGGAACCCGACGTGAGTCGGAACCTGCTGTCCAGTGGCCGGCGTTTATTTCACATTGCTTCCCTTCCTGGTCTTTCCATTGTAGCCAGCACCCCACGCCGTCAAGGACGATAATGATCACATCTTTTCTAGATCCGGTCACACGTTCCACCGAGCGATACACCTTGACCGCGCGGGGCCACCGCTGGCTCTCAGAAGACCGTCAGCGAGGGAAGCAACGGTCGACCTTCGCTCACAACCTAAATCATCACCGGAGGGAGAAAGCACGAAACGGTATGGCAACCAATCAGAAAGCCGGCCGGCCGGACTATCAAGCCATTTTGAAAGCCCGCGCCACCAAGCTATTCGAGACGTTCTGCAATTTGCAGGACAGCGACCAGGCTACCGAAGTCATCTACCAGACACTCAAGCAAACCGCGCTTGAAAGCTGGAAGAACGGCATCGAAGCGGGCGCACGAAAAGCTCGGCCGATTCAGCCTAAGTCAGGCAAAGCAGCCTAGCAGTGTACGGCGAGGGTCGGCTCCACCAGTCGGCCCTTTCCGGCTCCAGTCAATCGTGGTACGCTTGTCGTACCCGTCTTACTCATCACTTCAACCGTATGAACAAAAACGACCCCACGCTCAATGATATCCTCGCTGTGCTCACCACGGGTTTTGCGGACGTCGACAAGCGGTTCGGCGACTTCAGAATCAAGCTTGACGTGCTCACCACGTCGGTCGACGGACTAGCGCAAAAAGTCAACTCTTACCTCACGCAAGAGTGGGCGGTTCACCTTCACAATGAACATCCGGAGCTCGAGAAGCGGCTTCGCGCCGTCGAGCGCAAGCTCGGTATGAAAGTCGCCTGATTAGGCTCTACCCCCGCATCGATCGTGCGGGGGTTTTTCTTAGGCTCGGAAAGTCCCCAAAATTCTGCCGCGGTCGCCGGCTCCTCCCCCGCCCGCGGAACTTCAGCATCCGGACAATGTATCATAACGCTGCCTGCAATGGACTCAAACAGCCCAGCTTGACACAAGATAGATATAGACCATTCTCCTGGCGTACTATTTGGAAACCAAGATGAAAAATGTGCCTAGCTGGCAACCATTTTCGACGGTGGTCCACACGACCCTTGAGGAGCACGCTGACGGCTTCCATTCCCTTAATAGTACCTAGGGCAACGCCTCTTGAGCCTCTTGAAGGCCAATGCCCCGTCGTGATCATAGGCCCCAACGGCTCAGGTAAGACACGCTTCTCCATAGAAATGGCGTCAGCGAATAAAGCCGAGTTAGTTAGTGCCCTTCGCAACATCCAATTGCAACCGGAATTGCAAGGTCACTCTCTCAATCAAGCCCGTAATAACCTCCAGCAGCAAATAGATAGTCGCGGAGCGAACTACTGGCAAATGTCAAATGAGATCGACTGGCTCTTCGCCAAGCTTCTCGCCGAAGACGCTACTTCGGCGATGCGTTATCGTGACCTTGCCGCGACTCAGGCGGACGCAAAGCCCGATGATACTGTGCTTCAGAGGACCCGGCGATTGTGGGCGCGGATCTTTCCCGGTCGTAAAATCAGTTTCGATTCCTATTCACCGGTTGTCGCGTCGGAATATTCGGGGGCTGGTAGCACGTACACCGCTGACCGTATGAGCGATGGTGAACGTGTCGCTTTGTACTTAGCCGGCCGCGTTCTCAACGCCCGCTCCGCCATTCTCATCGTCGACGAACCCGAGCTCTACTTTCATTCGCGCCTTGCCGTGCGCTTTTGGGACGAGCTTGAGCAGGAGAGGCCAGATGTCAGGTTCGTCTACATTACCCACGATCTACCTTTCGGTCTGTCCCGTGTTGGTGCGCAGTTTATCCTTCTCCAACCGTCCACCGGGCCGGTGATTCTCTCCGTTGACGACCAGCTTCCCGAAGCGGTAGCAAGTGCAATTCTCGGTGCGGCATCCTTCAGCATCTATGCCCGGCGCATTGTATTTTGCGAGGGAACTGAGGGATCCACCGGCGATGTGACACTGTACAGGGCTTGGTTTAATGACCGCTTGACTGCGGTTATCCCGGTAGGCTCACATCGGGATGTCCTGCGTTGCGCCCAAAGCTTTGGGTCCTCGAAGTTGGTAGCTGGAGTTACCTGCATCGGAATTATTGATAGGGACTACTGGCCTGACACCGTTCTGGGCGCTTTGGATGCCCATATCAACCCTCTGAAAGTGCATGAAATCGAGAATCTCTACGTAATCCGAGGTGTTTTCGTTGCGACGGCGGAACATTTCGCGAATACCCCCGACCACGCCAATACGATGTATGACGAGCTCTTGCTCGACCTGCGCACCCATCTCTTGGATTCCCTGGTGACTAAGCAGATCGCGGAACGATGTAAAACTCGCCTCGAACCCATATTGCAGCAGGGCCTTAATTCGCTCAAGGGGGCGGCCTCGCTGACAGCATTTGAGGCCGCCGCTCTGCAACAACTGGACCCAGCAACATGGAGTGTGGATTTTACAACCGTATATAACGAAGAGAAAGACCGGGTTCTGGCGGCGGCAAAAGGTAACGAGGGAGACCTGTTAAGAATTTTCCCTGGCAAGCCCTTTCTCCCGATCGCGGCTAACAAGCTGGGCATGACTCCACTCAAGTACAAGAAATTGATCGAGGATGCGCTTATATCGCCGGATCCAGCAATGCAACAGTTCCGAACAGCCCTAGAGACGGCGCTTTTGCCCTACCTGCCGCCCCGAAAACATGTTTAGCCCGGTGTTTCTAACTCCGCTGCCGCTCTCACAGCTATTTTGAAAATAGGTCCCCCACATCACACTTCAGGCGCTTGCAAAGGATTTCCAGCGTCTTCAGAGACACGTTCTGCTCCCCTTGCTCCATGCGATTGAGTGAAGAGTCTGAAATGCCCAGTCGCCGGCAAAACTGAAGCTGAGACTCCTCCCCGCGCAGTTCCCGCAACCGTTTTCCCAGTCGTACCGCTAACGTATCCATTAATTTCCCGCTTGTGGGAAACCATCTTAGCGCGTATAATTTCCCATATGTGGGAAATTTGATGGAGGGCCACGGGCCTTGCGTCCCGCGCAAAAACAGAGGTCTCCAGCCGCCTTTGACCAGTCCTTGTCCGGAGGGATCTCTCTGGTCCCCTGCCTTCGACCCATGGTGGAGAGCGATATAGACTCCGTCGTCAACCTCATTGCCCGCGCAATGAACTTGGACGAAGGCAACCAGGCCCGCGACACGTTCGCTTTCCACTTCTCCTGCAAACGGTACGGGATTGACGATGGACGAACCTACTACGTCCTGCCAGGACCCGCCGCACTCAAAGGAATCGCCGGCCTCCACCACTATCACTGGGGGCCTCAAGAGAATGTCTGGCTTGCGTGGTTCGCCCTCGACCCATCCCTTCACGGCCAGGGCCTCGGAAAATTTCTTCTCGAGGCCGTCGCCACCAAAGCGCGAGGCCTCGGTTTTACGAAGTTCTTTATTGAAACCTACTCCACGCCGGCATTCGCCCGGGCTCGGGCTTTCTACCAGGCCCAGGGCTTTACCCAAGCAGGGTCTATTCACTCCTATCTTCCGGACGGCGGGAACATGGTCGTTTTTTCTAAGGACCTAACCATCGATGCATGAAATTTTCCTTTCAGGACGCCACCACCTATCTTCTCGCTTTGGTCGCTCGTGTTCTGACCCCGTCTTTTCAGCGTCAGCTTGCCCGTTTGTGCGTCCACCTGGTCGCTGATGTTCCCCAACTCGGGACCGCGTGGGTTGTCCACTTCGCCGAACCTTGCTTGCCCTGCGGTTCACGCCCTAACGCGATTGACGCGACCCTTCACCAATTCGGACGGTTTCTCAGCGGAACTGGCCATCTCCAGGGTGAACCCGGCGACCCTTTTGAATACCGAGGCATCATCACACGTAATGTATTTTATGGAACCTTCAAGAGAACAGACGCGCACGTCGTCGCCGGCACCGGAACCTTTGTCCTGAAAATCAGTGCCAATTCCCACCGCATGACTGGCCACTGCATCTGGTATGAAAGTCTTCTTGACGATGTTTGGTCATCCGAATACGTCTGGAGCCGGAAGGGGTAGACCAAGCAACCGGGACGCGGGGACCGCCCGTACGGTTAAGTTACGCAGAAAACACCCCCTCAGAGAGCGTTTTAAGCCTTCTGAGGGCTTTTCTATTTCGAAATGGTTCTTACATTGCAGCGTGTGCTGTTGTCTGGAAATACTGGGGTATTGTGTTTGATTTGTTTGTTTGAAGCGTTCATGATCATGGGTGGGAGGTAAGGCCATGTATGTTCCTAGCAAAGAAGAAAAAGCCTTTGTTGAGAGTCTTCTCATGAACGCCAAGAATGAAGCCATGCCCGGAGAAGTACGTGCCATTCTTAGGTCGAAAGCGACCACTGAAAAGAACTTACTCTTTCAATTGGGCATAGTTCGTCTCTATGCAGATGCAAAGCCTGGTGAACGCTTCTCTGCCGACTACGAGAAGATAGGCCGACGTTACTGGGGCCAAGTCAAACGCAATCTCTTCGAGGTGCTCTGCGGAAAATCTCGCAAATACATGAAGGAACGAAACCAGCTGAAGCAAAAAGGCAGGGGCATAATTATCATGCTTGTGCCGATAATCATGTCGCAACTTGGTCTGCCTTCCTCTGCTGCTGGCGTGGCAGTTGTTTTGGCCTTAATCATAGCGAAAATTGGGATCAACGCCTTTTGCGACACATGCCACGAGTCAGACCCACCTTCGCTGCCCAACCCGGGTAGTACTGCGGAGAAGAAACGTGCGGAGATCAAAGCAAGAGAAGCTCGACACAAGGGAGCACCGAGGCGAAAATAAACAGATGCCGAGCACTGTTGGGCCGCGCACGGCTCCTTAGACTGCACACAACAGTATCAACACCCCTTAGCCTGTAAGCGCTTTGGTAAATTTTCCGCAACCGCCGCTCTCTTACGAGTTGGCCGTTTACCATGACGCGCATTGCATCATCGAAAACGGCCGCCAAGCGCTTCCGATTGTCCTCCGGGGGGCTCTCGCCCTCCCTCCAGCCAATCCGAAGCGAACCAATTCAACCCGTTAGGGAAGGAAAACAGGGTTGTGGGCACGGCTCACAGTTTTCACACCGCCTAGAATGCCCCAGGAGCCGCGATCGGGAGGTGGGCAAGGCGGAAACCCTTCCTCATCTTGACTAATCCCCAGGGTGTGCTAAGGTGAGGCCAAATCAGACCCCTATGCGAGACCTCCCTACCCCAGACCAACTGCTCGAAAATGGCTTCACCCTCGACGTAGCCCGGATCCCCGACGCCCCCCTCAACAAGGGCGACGTGGTCCTCTACGCTGACCGCAGAAGCGGCCGCGTGCTCATTGCCCGCGCTCCCATCTTTGTGCCGGCGTCCGCGGCGGAGCCCGCAGCGTAGCTGTTCTCGACGCGCTTCCGGTCCGCCCTTCCTGCCGGGTGTCTTTGCTGCCCTGAACCCCAGGGCCGCGAATCATCACCCCAACCCAACCCAGGAGGGACTGTTCATGTATCAGACGCGTCAATCACCGAACCCGGCCGAGAAAATCAAGCACGCCTGTCAGACCATCGACAAGCACCTTCACGAGCTTGCCGAACAGATGCGCCAAGGGAAGTCAGAACAACTCGTGCGGTACCTGGAATTCACGGCCCAGTTCCACCAGTACTCGTTTCGCAACATCCTTCTTGCTCTTTCACAGCGCGCGAACATCACTCATCTCGCCGGCATCAAGCAGTGGAACCAGGTCGGCCGCCGTGTCCAGCCAGGCGAGAAAGGGATCATGATTCTCGCACCGATGACGGTTCGTAAAAAGCCAACCCGTGAGAACACCGAGGACCCGGAAAGCGAGGCCGCGGTCATCACCCTTTTCAAACCGGTCTACGTCTTCGATATTTCACAGACGGAAGGTGAACCCGTGCCGCCGCTCATTCACACCTCGGGGGACGCCACCAGCCTGTTTCCGGCCGTGGAGGAAGCAATCCGGCAAGCGAACATTACCCTCGAGCTTGCCGGCCAAATCCCCGGCGTTCCGGGCGCTGACGGCGCTTCTTATGGGGGACGCATTGTCGTCCGGGCCGGCCTCGACACCGCCGAAGGGTTTCGCACGATGGTTCATGAATTTGCCCACGAGAAACTCCACTGGCAAGCCGCCAAGGAGTCCAAAACCATTCGTGAAACTGAGGCGGATGCGACCGCGTTTGTGGTCTGCCGGCATTTCGGCCTGCAGTCCGACACGGCCGACTATCTCTTGCTCTATGACGCAACGCCGAAAGTGCTCTTGGAACGGTTCGAGACCATCCGGACCACCGCTGGCGAAATCATTGCCGCCATCACCGAGCGGTTGCCAGATGCCCAATCGGTGGACCGAGTTCATATAGCCAACCGCAGCACAGCCCAATGAAAGGAGGAAACCGCTATGGACGTACATTGCTGCAATTGCGGCGAGCCGTGGGACCAGTACTTTTTGCGCCACGAGCTCGCTGATGAGACGCCGGAGTCCTTAACCGCCGAGCGCTGGAAATTCGGCCGGAACCGGCTTGTCGTGCTTCACTGTCCGGCCTGTCCCAAGGACGGCGACCATTTGCCCGATGCGCAGGACCGGGCGGCCGCTGTCGAGGAGATTGCGCGCTTGCTCGGGGACGACGAGGACGGCCTGGCCGGAACTCTCGAGGACTTCGGCTTATGACCCCTTGGAAGGTCAATCAGCAACCCACGAAAGGAGGGATTACCGTGCCAAAGAAAGTTGAAAAACAGAAACCAGTTCATGAGATTCGTATGGGTAGAATCAAAGCGGCAATCTGGGCCAACCCGAGCGAGAAGGGCGTTCGGTACAACGCCACGATCAGCCGCCTTTACAAAGACGGCGAAACGTGGAAGAATTCCTCGAGCTTCGGCCGCGATGACTTGCTCCTTGCCAGCAAGGTCCTAGATCGGGCGCACAGTTGGATTCTGGCCACAACCGCCCCGAAACAACCGCAACCGGCCGCAACGGGAACAAAGTGATGACCGAAAAATTCTTGTTGGGGCAAACCGTCTCAACGCGCAATGCCGCTGACACGCTGTATCCGGAGGATGTGCTCATTGCCATGACACGGCACCACTCGGGGGACTGGGGCGACCTTTGCGAGCAAGACCGCCAGGCCAATGAACGTGCCCTCATACTCGGAGGAAGGCTCTTCTCGGTATACCAGGACCGCAACGGTACGAGGTTCTACATCATCACGGAGTGCGACCACTCTTACACCACCGTCCTCTTGCCCGAGGACTACTAAGCGGATCTGGTTCTTCCGGTTGGATGCTTGCCAGCCGGTTTTTTTTCATTTTCTGCGACCCCATGGAAGCACTGCACCCCGTCCCGCGGAATGAGACAGACGCTTTCCGATTAACGACGTAAGTACCTGTTGCGCTTATAGATAGTGATATACTCAAAATCAATGCTTACGTCATACATGAAACCAGGCTTCAGTTGGTTTGACTGACTCGTACGGCGCGGAAGCGCCGTACCGGATATGCCCCGAAAACTCCCCGCTTGACCCCTCCCTTGACAAAAGCCCCGTTGTATTCTAACCTCTGCCACGCTCGGAAGATGCCAAGCCGACTAGACACTGAATAAATTTGCAGTATTTCGTGTTCATCTATATAATCGAGCGAACGAATCAGGGTGTTGTACGCGCGGGAGGGAGTCGGAGTGTCTGAAGGTTCATCGTCTGGCTCACCGGTCGTTGTGGACTTGTTCTGCGGTGCCGGGGGGCTATCAAACGGCCTAACTCAAGCTGGTTTCGATGTTCTTTGTGGTGTTGATTGTGATCGGTACGCCCTCCGAACGTATCAGGAGAACCACCCGCAAGCCGCGACCATTGACGTCGATATTAGTACGCTCCATGGAACTGATATCCAGAAGGCCATCTGCGGACGAGAGATTGACCTCGTTGCCGGCGGACCTAGTTGTCAAGGCTATAGTACGCACGGGAAGCGAATCGAAGACGATCCCCGCAACTTCCTCTTCAAGCACTTCATCCGCATGGTGGACGAACTCCAGCCAAAATTCGCGCTGCTCGAAAATGTCAAAGGATTATTAACCTACCGACGTGGTTACTTCGCCGACGCAATACGGAAATCGTTTGAGAAGATTGGCTATCGTGTCGAATGCAAGGTTCTTTGCGCCGCTGATTATGGCGTCCCACAGCTACGCGAACGCATTCTCTTTATCGCGACCCGGCTGCAAGACGTAGAAATTTCGTTTCCGAATCCAACCCACGCTCCAGCCAACGAGTTATTGAACCACCGCAAGCCATACGTGACTGTCCATGAAGCCATCGGGGATCTACCGTTACTCCACGGACAGAGCCCGGCAGAACGCATGGAGTATGCCTCGCGTGCACGTACTGGTTTCCAGCGCTACGCGCGTGGGTCTGGTTCGCGAAAGTACGTCACCCTCCACCAAGCGAACCCGCCTTCGCCGATCGCGTTAGAAACTATTAGGCTAGTAGCCGAGGGTGGGGGTATTCGCAGCATCCCTCCCGAGCTCCTTCCGGAACGCTTTAACAAAATGCGCCGCATCAAAAACGGACAGCTAAGGAAAGACTGTACCACACTATATTATAGACTAGATCGCCACTCACCTGCTTACACGATTACGTGCAACTTCCGAAACGTTGCTTCCGGGCCGTTTGTCCACCCGATCGAGGACCGGTCTCTCTCATTTCGCGAGGCTGCTCGAATCATGTCTTTCCAAGATGGGTATTCTTTCATTGGTCCGGGCATAGCTAGACAAATTGGGAACGCGGTTCCACCGTTGTTCGCAAAAGCGGTCGGGCAACACCTCATTTCACTCATCGCCTCGGCGAATGGTCGTGACCTGCGAAAAACAAAAAATACGGCCGTCGCTTAGGTCTCGTCTTTGGAGATTATGGACAAGCACATAAAGCCCTCTCGTGTACGCGCCTCGATCAACGCCCTTTACAGTTGGAGCCAAACGGTCAAGACCCAATATTCACAACATCTCTTCCCGTTTCTGGCTCTCATCGAAAAAGGCGTCAACTCCTCTTCTTTTTCGCAATTTGAGGAAGCGGATGACTTCGTTTTCTGGGATCGTTACACTCGCCTACCGGGCGATCCTCGAGCTCCAAAGGAAGCGCAGGACTGGACCGATAACTATTACGTAGATCCATTAACCCGCGTCACGAGGAGCGCGGACCATCCGCATCGAAGTCCAAGCACGTTCCGAAAGCGGACCTTCGCCAATTCGTGGCGCGCTTCAGAATACAAAATTGAAAACGGTAAAACGCTATGGAAACTTTCGCCCAAATTCAGCGAGATATTTGAACGAAAGGTGCTCTCCAAAGCGGGATTCAGTACGCGCGTCCCAGTCGTAGATCTCGCTATCTTTCTCTTCCACGGGCAGACCTTTCCGGACAACGCCGACGCCCATACCCTCGAACAACGATTCAGAAAACAGTTTCCCCTCGATGATGCGGATTACGAACGACTTTTTGCGTTTCACAACGAAGAATCGGACAACATCTTCAGCCCCGAGGATCCGAAGCCAAGCGTATATCGTGAAGAGATCGAACAGGCTTTACGTCCTTTGACTTACGAGACACAAGAACAGCTAAGACCAACTACGCAGAGCCAACCTGGACAGTGCTTGTTAGACGATGATCACCCCCTTCTTTTGGAGGTCATGGAAATCATTGCATTGGGCTCCTCTGGAATAATTTTACGTGGCTGTCCGGGCACCGGAAAAACGTGGTACGCAGCACAGATAGCCCGCGCCTTAACCAAAGGCAAAGCGGAATATATCTACCGGGTCCAGTTTCATCCATCCTACGGATATGAGGACTTCATCGAAGGATACAAGCCCGCCGAAGACTCTAAATCTGGATTCATGGTTGTCGAGAAGACTTTCCTGGAGGCCTGCAAAACCGCTGCCGACGCGGCATCATCCGCCTCGACAGTCGTTTTCATCATCGACGAGATCAACAGAGGGGATCCCGCCCGAATTTTTGGCGAACTCCTCACATATCTCGAGCACGACTACCGCGGGGTCGAGTTTAGCCTACCCTACAGTCGAGGGAGAGCGTCCATCCCCAGCAATCTCATTGTACTCGGGACTATGAATCATCACGACAAAAGCATTGCACAACTTGACCAGGCGTTCTTGCGAAGATTTGACCACATTGACCTACAACCCGATGGTTCCATGGTCGGGAAATTCTTGGAAGCATCCACGCAGTTCACGCAGACTCAAATAGACTTGATCGTTACCTGGTTTGAGTCGATTCAACGCATCGTCGAAACGGGCGTCGGCCATACCTACTTCAAGGACGTCCGTAAGCTTGAACACCTTGCGGCCATCTGGCGCTATCGGATACACCCCTACTGCGCATCTATCCTGGAACTTGAACCCGAAGCTCTCGCCAACCTCGAAAAGATGTTCCAATCCCTCTATGAACGTGTTTCTGCTCAAGCGTCGGAGTCACACGTAAACGAAAATGCCGACACGACGTGATCGGGGGAACGCGAAAAATCTACTCTTGCAAAGAATACGAGCAGATCGCTGTGCCCGTTCGAGAACTAATGAAAAACGGAGAGCTCCAGATTTACCCGGAGATCGCCGCCAGAGGTTATTTCGACATCACGTATCTGAAGGGCCAGCTGGTCATGCGCACGAGGGGATGGGTCGGCCTCATTCCCATTTCAGATGAAGTCGCAATACACGTTCACAGCCGCGCACCCATTTCTAATCTTCTCTACATGGTTTGGCGCGCACGTGTGACGCCCCAACGAATCCAGAACTTTCTTCGCACCTACCGAGCCGACGCGGCGACAATCGACTCCCCGGAGGAACTATATGCAGACACGTTCCTATCGACCTTGCGTCAGATTCACCAACACGGCCCCATAAAGCGTTACGCACCTCGTCAAAGTACCGAAGCCAAGCGCGGCCGCCTTCTTCTCAGTAAGACCGTTTCTCAATTTGCCGCCAAAGGTAATCGCCATAAACACGTCTTCGAAATCAACGATTTCACCGTCGATAATCCCGAGAACCGCGTCATCAAGTACACCGCACAACGACTCTACTCCTATTTCCAGAAGGAGCCCACTGCCTATAACAAACCGATCGCGCGCGATGCCTTGGGGTTTCTCCAACTCTTATCCCAAGTCCGTCAGGACGCCGTCCACCCGGCAATGATCGCTCGTTTGATTGCGCCCTTGGTGCGGGCTCTCCCAAAGGACCATTCATTTTATGAACCTGCCCTCTGGCTCGCGTATCTCATCGTTTCTCGAAGCAGTATCGCCCTAGAGTCATTTGGCAGGGCAAAATTTGAAACCGTAATCATTAACGTTGCCGAGGTTTTTGAAGCTTATGTGCGTCAACTCTGCCGAGAGGCTTCCCAAACACATTTCGGAAACGCAAACGTTCTCGACGGTAATAAGTCGCCGATTCCCCTCTTTGTCGCGTCATCCACTCCCGCAAAACCAGACATCTATTTTTCCCGAGGGTCTCAAATGCTCGCCGTCGCCGACGTTAAGTACAAACCCACGCCCAAGGCCCAAGATCACTACGAGCTCTTAGCTTTTTGTAACGCTCTTAACGTCCACGATGCGGTATTTATTTGCCCTTGGCTCCCTGATACGTCTTTGACTACGACCCTTGGTCGAACCACGAGCGGCATCCAGGTCAGCATTGCACGGATCAACCTAAGCTCTACGGACATGCCCATGGCCGAGAATCAGCTCCAGATTAATATCGCTACCCTTCTCCGGCTCACACCACACTCCGTTTTCGCTACCCCATAGTAGGCCCCTATACTGAAGTTCATGGACACGCTCACGAAACAAGAACGCAGTCGGGTCATGGCACTCGTAAAGAATCGCGATACCAAACCCGAAATCGTCGTGCGTAAGCTAATTCACCATCTCGGTTACCGGTATCGCCTCCACATTAACCATCTTCCTGGGAGGCCCGACCTCGTTTTTCCATCCCGCCACAAAATCATTTTTGTTCATGGTTGCTTCTGGCACCGACACGACTGTCCCTCAGGCCACCGCGTACCCAAGACCCGCCGAAAGTTTTGGAATGAAAAATTCGCCCGCAACGAGCAGCGCGACCGTCAAAACGTCGTAGCGCTTTGCGGAGCCGGATGGGAAGTTCTCCTTATCTGGGAATGCCAAACTACCGGACGCCATCTTCCGTCTCTCACGTCCTCCATTCGACAGTTCCTCGACAGCTAACTACGTTCTGTCAAAGCGCCCCAACTCTCGCCACAAGAACCCGGTCCTACAAATCACTTTCTGCCTCACTTTACTCTTGATAAAAACCATTATCAAGAGTAAAGTAAAGGCATGAACAAACCTCTCCCCCGCCCCGCCCGGGACGAGCCCAAGGACCTGGTTCCCATCGGATCCCGGATGCTCAGCGCCGCCCAGTTCCACCGCCTGGCCGACGTGCCCGCCGTCCTCGAGTGGCTGGCCAACACCGCCAACCCCTGGACCCGGCGCGCGTATAAAATGCACGTCGAGGATTTTGCCGGCTTTGTCGGGATCCGGAATCCGGACGAGTTCCGGACCGTGACCCGCGCCCACGTCATCGCCTGGCGCGATGAGTTGAAGCGCCGCGCTCATTCGCCGGCGACGATCCGCGCCAAGCTCTCCGCGCTGTCTTCGCTCTTCGAGTACCTGTGTGAAAAGAATTCCATCACCCACAATCCGGTCAAGGGGGTGAAGCGGCCGGCCGCGGACACCAACGAGGGTAAGACGCCCGCGATCGGCGACGCCCAGGCCCGCAGCTTGATGGAAGCGCCCCAAGGCGAAACCCTCAAGGCCAAACGCGACCGCGCTATTTTGGCCACGCTGCTCTACCACGGGTTAAGAAGACAGGAGTTGTGCGGCCTACGCGTGCAGGACTACCACGCGCGGCGGGACGTGATGCACTTCCGGATCCACGGTAAGCGCAGCAAGCTGCGCTATGTGCCGGCGCACCCAAAGGCCCAGCGGCTCATCCACGAGTACCTCGAAGCGGCCGGACACGCCGCCGACATCAAGGGTCCCCTCTTCCGGCCGGTAAAGAACAATCTGACGAAGGTTCTGGACAAGGCCCTGGATACGGATAGCGTGTACAAGATTCTGAAGGGCTACGCCCAGGCGGTGGGAATCGACGTGGACCATTTCTCCCCCCACTCGCTCCGTGCCACGGCCGCGACGAACGCGCTCGAGCACGAAGCCGATATCGCGAAGGTCCAGGAGTGGCTTGGCCACTCAAATATTTCGACGACCCGCCTTTACGACAAGCGTCGAACCCGGCCTGAGGACTCACCGACATTCAAGGTTTCGTACTAATCCTGCTCAATACCAAAATAAACCGCCATCCCCCCAATCAAGGCGACATACACAGCAATGCTCAACGCCAGCCTTGATTTATCAGTTCCGCAACATCCTCGCTCGCCAGGATTTTTCCAAAATCGTAGCCGGGGAGGTAGTCGTGGGGACAGCCGGCGATGGTGACGTTATTGTCGTCAAGTATTAGTTTGACGTTGAGCTTGTCCGCAACTGCAAATCGGGCGGCTTCGGCGTCGTTTCCTTCTTGTTACGACCCGTCGCTGCCTAACATCACCACCACTTGATCGGGATTGGCCTTGGCCACACCGTTGATGAAGGGCCACATGTGGCCCAGGTGCCTGGAAGCGAACTTGACTCCGAGTTGAACGCGGACGTGGCGTATTGGATGGCGACGCGTAGGGTTATTTGTGAGGATCGGATGGATGTCGTGGTTGAACTCTTGGTGAGCGGTTCTTACTGTGTTTTCGCCAGAACTCGTGGACGGCAATCACTGCGATAATAACGTCCGCCGCACAAGTAATCGTTACCAGAAAAAGTGTGAGGTTTTCGCCAAAAGAATGCATAAAACGCCCTTTGTCCGCCTATTTTTCTTTTAATAAAGGGTGAGGATGTGCTACCATTCCAAGTGGACGGTTGGGGGTTGCTCTCCGAGGTCTCGGCATTTAGGCCCGGAGCGCCCTCACCCATTATCTAGCCGCGGTTACAGCCGCGGCTTTTATCATAAGACTCGCTAGGTTCTTCACCAACCTGTTGCCCGAACAACTCAACACTTGATCCCTGCCCTTTTCGCCTTTAGCGACCGTTGTCGATGTGATAACCGTTAGTGTTCGCATAGTGCGCAAGGTCCAGCCAGGCTTGCGATGGTAACGCGTTTTCTACGTACGGAATTAGTATACCCTCCCATAGCCAGCCTTTGTGCGGCCCCATCGTTTTCTGTTGCGGACTCAACTGGGCAAGCGCGGCCTTGACCGGCCTTCATGTCGGTCTGATTCTCGAAGTATGCCATGTGCAACCCAGCCGACTTCGTGGGTTCGAGAGGTTTACGCGCCTCGCAAGGCGTGCGACCCAGCGGCTTCTCACAAATCACACCCTTGAGCGCGGTGCCGACCTTGGCCGCATCACAGATTTCGCTAACGATGTCAATGCGCACGAACTTTGGAGTAAATACCGCCATGGCATTGCAATTCTTGCAGAGCTCCGCAACCGGTGGATCGACCTTACAGTCGCCAAGATTGTGGTTGCTCGCATATTGAGCCAGTTCTTCCGCGCCCTTCAGCGCATGAACGCCCACGAGGTCCACGCCGCGCACTTGGGTAAGCGCCTTGGCATGGAATTTGGAAATAAACCCCGCGCCGACAAAGCCAAGTCGAAATGTTTGCATTGTACTTCCCCTCCTCCTTACTACTCTTCGTGCGCACCACCCCTCGCACGAGATCATGTATTTCCGTAAGTAGGTGCCTAATTGGGCATAACTTAATGAAGCGCTGAGTGTTACGAGTATTTTCTGTTTCTCCTTACCATCCCTTCGTTCCAAACCGCAGTCTGCGTTCAATTGTTTTCGGCAAACGTTGGCGTTCGGCTCGAGTCGATCAACCGTCAAGCAGGACGCGAGTCTAAGAATCTAGTGACGCAAACGGCTCATCCATCAGGTGTCCATGCCAGATTATAAGTGCCGACGCTGGCGCGCGCCAAGTGCGGGTTCAGCCACCCACTCGGACGACACCCGACTCGCGCCGGACCAGAAGGCGAAAGATACACCCCTATGTGACCCCTCACGAATTGATCCTTCTAGGCCCACATATTGGGGTCATCCGATCAATTACTGCCCTATTTTGTATTAGGCATCCATTTTTTCCTTGACAAACCGTGCATACAGTGCATACTCTCCCGAAAACCCGAGACGGGAAAGGAGTTCTCCCATGACGAAAATGCGAAAAATACAAACCGGGGTCAGCTTCCAGCCGGCCATTATGGATTACATCGACGAGCTAAGCCGAACGGGAGCGCCGTTCTACCAGCGTCGTTCGCGTTCCGAAATCGTCAACCTGATCATCGAGGAGCACGCGCAGCGAAACGGCTGCCCTCTTTTGTCTGAACAGCCCGCATTAACCGCGGTGAATATGTAAACATTACTAGATTTATGCTACACTATTACTAGATATGGATTTGATGAGCAATCCCAAGGAAAATACGCGAATCACCCCACAAGTGACGGTCGAAAGCCGCCAGTTCTTCGGGTTTGCTCCACCGACCAGTAACACCACCTACACGCCCAACCAGTTTTTCGATGTGTGTCTCCCCCATTACTCCCGCGGTTGTGTCCGCTTGGTAGCCTATATGCTTCGCCGGTCGCTCGGCTGGTGTGACGCGGACGGCAACCCACAAGAGGACCAGCTCGTCATTTCTTACAACGACTTGGTTCAAAACGCCGGCATCAGCCGTGGCGCTATTGCCGACTCCGTCGAAGAAGCTATCCGCGCTAATTTCATCACGTGCCTCCGCCGCGGTCGGTCGAAGGCCGCCAACACAACTGCCGTCTCTCCACTCTATGAGCTCAAGTGGCACACCACGTCCGAGTACGTCAAGGACCCCACTCGTTTCCAGGGTTTTTTTGAAGGAGAGGGTAACCGCACCGACATCCCCAACCAGTTCTTCGACATCTGCGTCAGGAATGAGTCCTTAGCCGTCATTAAAGTCGTCGGCTCCATCATCCGCTTTTCCATCGGTTTTCAGGCCCATCGCGGCAGCCGTCGCCAGCAGGTGGCCATGTCGTACACCGACATCCAACGGTACGCCAAAATCAGCGTTCGCCGCCATCTCGCCGATGCCCTGCAGCAAGCTCTCGAGCAAAACTACGTTGTCCGAATTAGCCAGGGCCTGTTTACCCACGATAAAGACCGGCAAATCAGCACAACCTATGCCGTAAAGTGGCTTGACAAAGGACCTTATCCGTACATCGGTTCAAAAAAGACACCAGACAAGCTAGACCTGATCGGTTCAAAAAAGACACCAGAAGAACGGTTCAAAAAGGACACCAGGATCGGTTCAAAAAGGACACCAGAGGATCGGTTCAAAAAAGACACCAGTATACAAATGAAACAAATAAATGAAACTCTTAAACAGCAACAGGACGACCCCCTTGCTGCTGAGCAGAAAGAAAGTATTGACTTTTTAATTCAAAACGGCTTTTCAGCACGAGACGCCCAAGTCATCGCAGCAACTAACTGCCCTGAAGGCGTTCGCCAGCAAGTTGAATGGCTTCCACTGCGGAAGCCAGGCGTGAACCCGCTTGGCCTCTTGCGCCGAGCCATCGAACAGAACTGGCCAACCCCAGTAAACCAAGACGGTCGAAATTCCGACACGTCCTTGGGTTCCAGATTCGCCGCCTTCTTTTACGCGGGCAAAGCCGGCAATGACGAGCTACCCATTGCGTCTCCTTCCGGCAACGAAGTAAATCTTTGCAATGCGTTCCTTGAGAATCTTTTCAAGATTTGCCCCGAAGAAAATCGCGTTGAGGAATGGGGCCGAGACTTTGGCTCTATGGTAGCCGCTGAAACACGTGGCAAACGTGACTTCACGGTTACCCTTGTCTATGCCCTCAGGAACTACGGTGACACATTCATGACTCGCGTTAAGTCTGAGCGGTCCCGGCGCGACGAAGAACTCATCAAGCAGGCGCGCCAGCAGCATCACCGAGCGTTCATGCACGCATACCGGTCTTATGTTGAGGGCCAGGAAGAAAGGCTTCGCTCAGAACGACCGGAGGACTACGCAGCCTTCGAAATTGGCCGTGCCAGTACACGGCAGTCGATTGAACAGGGCCGTTGGTATCGCGACGAAGAACAGCGCACAGATGCTCTGCGCCGATTTGACTCAAACCGTCAACGCCTCTTGGGGTTCCTCGAATACTTCTCAGCGGACATCCTCGACTTCTGGCAGTGGGACAAGACCCTCAATACCGAATCATTCAGCGAAGGAAAAGTACTCGTATGAACATCATCGCTGTGATTAACGAAAAAGGTGGTGTCGGTAAAACCACCATCGCCGTCAATCTCGCCTTTGGCCTGGCCAGGCTCCGGTACCCGGTTCTTCTGATTGATATGGACCCCCAAGCCAACGCCACCACCGCCGCAGGCCTCAACCCAGACGACTATGCTTCCGCTAACATCGGCGACGGTCTCATTGTCGAAGACCCCGAACTTGACCACCTCATAATCGACACGGACCATTCCAACCTTCACCTCATTCCCTCGAATCG
>JACRBL010000045.1 GCA_016234485.1 Chloroflexota bacterium | reverse complement strand
TGCACAGACGCCATTGCTGTCGGAGCAAATGAGAGTCCCTGGCAAGGTTCGATCGTGCCTGGCCGTATAAGTGGTCAACAGGTCTTCGGATGGGTAAATGTCGAACACAAATTCAGAAGCGCCAATATCGCAGGCCGTTCCTTGCGGACGGGCAGCGCCCAACTGGTCAGATACTGCGCATGAATTAAGGCCGCTTCCAATAACCGCTTCGCTTCCCGCATCAAGGGCGAGACTTCCTAATTTCAAAGGATAAACAGACACTCCATTGGCAGAATTTAGGCGCGCCCCAAGAACACGGGATACTGGAATTGGACTGGCATTGGTCCCCAAAATATCATGGCTGCCCCAATCCGACTCACATAAACTGGATGTACGCCCGATAAGATTATGGTCAAGGGATATGAGGGCAAAAGCATTGGCCGCTCGACAATCCGCGCCAAGTTGGTTTGTAAGAATGGATGAATTACCTACAACAATGGTATTTGCAAGGTAAGTTCCATACTGGGAAAACAGACCGCCGGTGCCGCCGCGATTACCCGTAATGGTCGTGTTGATCAGCCATGCCTTTCCTGCGTCAGTGATTCCCCCAGCTCTCGGCGGATTTTTAACCGTGTTTTTGTTTCCATAGATCGTGCTGTTGACCACAGTTAGATCGCCATCATTGTAAATTCCCTCCTTGTTGCCATAAATGGAGGTTTTTTCAACCAGCAAATCACCATGATTCGTGATCGCTGTTCCATCTATGCCTGTGATCGAAAAATTTTGGATGTGAACATTTGATTTCTCCGCGATCGTAAGCGGGTATTTAAGAGTGGTCGCGCCATTGCGCTTCGTGAACGATGTATTCCATCCACCCAGCAAGATTGCATCTTGGGTAAAGGTCAGGGCATCGCCATTAAAGACACCTATTGAAATTCCGATCTTATCGCCGGGTTCAAAATCAGGTTTATTAAGCGCTCCCTGAATGGTTGCACAGGGCGTTGCAGGAGAAAGGCAGTCATTGGCATCATCCCCTCCATTGATGGCGGGGGCAACAACCCAGAAAAAATTGGTTAGACTAAAATGCGCTGGCTCGGCAATAGAAGGTGTGCGCGCGGTGACAAGATAAGAACCAAATCTGGTATTGGCCGAGAAAACAGGCGTAGTCGCTACGCCAGAAGAATCCGTTATTCGTGAAATTTCATTGGTTCCGCTTTCATCAAAGACGATGCTTGCTCCGCTCAGCGGTGCGGTAAATGTGACGCTGGTCTTGGGGATGGGAGTTCCCTTTGCATCTAAAACAACGATACTAAGCGGCAATGAAAAAGGCTGTCCCAAGCCCTCTACTTGATTGTCTCCTGAATTTACCCATAAGGCGGTGGGTTTCCCAGGGATAGCATACTCATACGCCCCAATATCACAAGCGACGCGTGGTAATCCGCGTGCGTCGGTTTTCGTACAGGTGGATGGTTTGCCGCTATCAATTGCCGGACTGTCTGCAAGGAGCGGTTGATACCCCTTGGTTAGCGTTGCGCCAAGTCCCAAATAAGCAGACACAATATCAGTAGCATGGTAATTCATAGTGCAATTACCATCAAAGAGGTTATGTCCATTGGACTTAACGCCCGCATTTACATAGCCTGCCAAACTACACGCGGCAGGACCTGATGCATCAACAATGCTGTTCTCGATCGTAAGACCCCCGCCAAAAGCATTTGTCATGGGCGCGTGATTATTACTGATCGTAGAGTTGAGAACAGTAAGATAGCCCCCATTGTAAAAACCACCCGAGGATTGCAAGGCTGTATTTTCGCTAATAGTGACATTTTTAAGTTGGACAGTCGAGCCGTGAATATCAAGCCCGCCACCCGAATAGGCTTCATTACGAATTATCGCGCTATTTTCTATTGTGATTGTGCCGCCCCAGGAATAAATTCCGCCCCCGCTTTGATAAATGCGCGGAGCCACGTTGTTGCGAATGATACTGTTTGTAATTCTAAGGGTCACGGACGGATACGTATTAATCCCTCCTCCGTTCCCGCTTCCTGGGTCGCTAATGTTGTAAACTGTATTGCCATTTTGAACGATAAAACGGTCAATTCGCGCCTCTTTAGCCCACGTGTTTTGAACATACATACCCCTTCGCTCATTTTCTCCATCAATAATGCTGTAACCAGTTTGCACAGAAAAATCAACATCCCACCCTCCAAACAATTGGACGCCTTTTTCCAGAGTCACAACATGAAAACCGTTGCCAGTGTAAGTTCCCTCCGCCACTCCAATCTTTTCGCCAACAGCCGATTGGCCAATTGCGTAATCAATCGTCGCGCACGGGTTTAAATAATCGGAACAATCACCAATATCAACACCCGTGGTCGCCACAAACCGATCCAGGCTGGGATCAGGCGCGGCGGGAGGAACATCAATTCCGCCTGCGGGCGCGCGATAAGTTTGAGCCGCGTCTACAGGCGCAGAAAACCCAAGAGCCTTGGCATCGCCATCCACGCGCTCAAACGGGCTTCCTCCCCACGCCGTATCAATCTGATTGAAACGCAAACTAACCTTCCCCGTCTGCGCGTTCACCAACACCAACTCGCGCAAAGGCGCGTTCTCAGACGTGACCTCCATCCGCCAGACCAGGTGCGCGGGCGTCGTGTCTTCTCCGTTCATCAGGCGCGCATCGTAGACCCACAGTTCAGGTTCTGACGCAACGACTTCACTGAGAGAAAGTCCATACGCGCTCGCGATCTCTTGCAGAGCCACACTCTGCGCCAGCGCCGCGTCAATACTCGGCGCGATCGAGATATTCAAATCAGGCGACACTTCGCCATTGATAGACAACAACCCACCTTGCGCGTTCGTGTTGACGATCAACTCGCCCGCCATCACCGGGATGCCCTGATACAACTGCTGATACTTCGTCATCCCGCGGCCTTCCGCCTCACGCGTCGACGTCAGGCGGAGTTCCTCCTGCGGATTCTTCAATCCAAACTGAGGGCCATACACATCCAGAATCGCCATGCCGCGGCCCTCTGTCGAAAGGTCGGCGCGCATCGCCGTATCCACGCGGATCGGGCTGGACGGGTCGGTCCCGAGGAAACTCAACTTCCCCGTCTGCGGGTGGACACTCGTCCGAACGCCATCCCCGCCCCCAAGTTCAGTAGACGCGGAAACCAGGTTGGGTTGCGCCGCGGAAAGCAAAAGCGTCATCCCAACCAACACGGATACCAACACATTCAGAAAGTTCGGTTTGCGATTCATTTTTTAATCCTTTCTCTTGTTCCCTGGGCAAGAGACCCATTGCGGAAAATTTTCCCGCTGTTGTCTTCATTAGGCTAACTATACAACAATTCAAAACATAGTCAACATGACAAAAGTCACAAAACCTCCAACTGCTCTCTCCTCCTCTAAAACCGCCGCCCCCGTTCTCATCTCGAAAACGGGGGCGGTGACTTTTTCTACGGTATTCTATTTGCATTCAAGGCATCGTTGCCCAGGATGATCTCCACATCCACAGGGGAGGCGGAGTTTGGATCGAACTTGATCTGCGATGTGCCTGAATTCCCATTCAGGCCAAATAGGAAGAGGATGAAGCGCGCCGTGTACAGTTTGGACGAATACAGAATGATGACCGTGCGGTCGGTGGCGTTACCGCCAGCCAGTTCGGTCACGTTGAGGCCGAGACCCTGCAAATAGGTGGCGGTGCGTTGACCGAAGTCGGGCGCGGCCGACCCGTTCGTCAGGCGGATGCGGGCGGCCTCCTGCTTGGCCGATTGCACAGGGTCCGCGCCAGCCGCCAACGGGCTAACCGCTCCCCCGCCGAAGATGTCATCGCGCAAAATGCGGATTTGGTCAGGCTTGGGCTTGAAGACGCTGGCATCCTGTCCGTTTAGCGTGGTGCCTGCAAACGAGACCATGTCGTAGTTAATCACGCCCGTCTTGATGCTGTTCTCTTTGCTCTGCACGTCACGCAGTAAAACGGCCAAACGCAAACCATCTTCAAATCCCAGGTTGGTGTGAATACCCACCGACATTCTGGCATACAGCTCTGGCGCCTGTTTCACGAAGGTGGGGAAATAATCGGGGCTGAACACCTTCTGCATGATGGCAAAGATCACGTCCTGCTGACGGCCGGCGCGGTCCACGTCGCCACCCTGGGTCTTGCGGGTACGCGCGTAGGCCAGCGCCTTCCAGCCCACCAAATGGCGCTCGCCCGGGGTGAGGACCGATTTATCCTTGCCAGTCCCCACAGGGTCCAGGATGAGGCGTTCTTTCACCACCACGTCAATGCCGCCGATGGTATCAATCATCTCGATAAAGGTATTAAAGTCCACTTGGGCGTAATAATGCACTGGCACGCCGAGGAACTGTTCCACCGTCTCCATCGCGAGTCCGGGGCCGCCGCCAGGGAGTTTCGATCCTTCGCCAATCGAGTAAGCCGTGTTGATTCGTCCGTATCCCGAGCCGGGGATGTTCACCCACATATCGCGCGGGATGGACAACATGCCCGCCGTCTTCGTCACGGGGTCAATCGTAAACAGAATCATCGAGTCCGAGCGCGGCGCGCCCACGTTGGCTTCCCAGTCACGCGCATCCACGCCGATGAAGAGCACATTCACGCGACTGCCGCCATCCCAGGTGGGCGCGGCGACATCGGCAGGCGCGGCCACTTGTGGCGTGGCGGCGGGGTCCACTGACTGTGTGGGAATCGGCGTCCCCTTGGCGTTAAATTGGGGCAGGTTCGAGGCCACATTGCACGAAGAAGGCGCCTCGCCAGGGAGTTTCGTGATCGTCCAGCACGTGGCAAAATTACGCGCCGCGATCATGGTCGCCACACCCAACCCCAGGGCAATCACCCAAAAGATGATGCCTCCAACGGTGGGACGTTTAAAGTTAAATTTAGGGAACGAAATTTTTGGCATAGATATTTTCATATTAGGGTTTCACGTACACCATGTTCACGCCCATCTTTTCCAACCCGATCTGCGCCCAATATTGCAACATGGCCGAAGATTCGGACATGGACTCGATCATCGGGCGGATGGAACGCGGGTCGGCGATTTCGGCGAGCGCGTGCATGGCATGGATTTTCGCGGACGGTTTCGCGTCTTTCAGGACCTCAAGCAGACTCTCCGTCGCAGGCTCCCCAACCGCGATCAAGGCTCGGGCGGAGAGCTCGGCCACAAGGCTATCAGAATCAGATAAGGCTCGGATGAGAGCAGGGATGGCCGCCACGGACGGATGTCCGCACAACCCCAGGGCCGCGCATTGACGCACCTCGGGGGCCGCGTCCGCCAACGAAGGCAGGATCACGCCCGCGTCCAGAGAGGGAAGCGAGGCGAGCGTCCGAATCGCCCACCAGCGAATATCCACATCGTTTGAGTCCAGCAATGTCCGCATGGATGGGATGATCGTCTCGCCCAGCGCGGCCAGTTGCGGCACGGCAGATTCGGCGCGGGCTTCGTCGCCGCTGGTGAGGTCGGCCAGCAACGCTTCGAGCATTATTTCCCTTCAGGGGGCGGGACGGGCAGGTTCTCGACGGGAGTACTCACCCACTTGTCGCCCTCGTCAATCAGCATGACGGGGATGTCGTCGAGGATGGGGTACTTGCGCCCGCACTCCGCGCAGACCAGCCAGGCATCTTTGTGGAGCGTGAGCAGGCCGGTTTTTTCGCGAACACAATTGGGGCAACGCAAAATTTCGAGCAGTTCTTTACTGGGCATGTTTTCTCCGTTTTCAACAGGCGGGTATTTTACCAGCGGACGACTGAAGTCGTCACTACATGGGCGCGCGCCCCCCATGTAGTAATGGCTTTAGTTGCTTGTTCCAGGGGCAGTTGTACTGCCCCGTCCAGCAGTGCAACTGCTGGGGGACACGCGCTGGGGATGCTTACAAAAAAAGTTCCAAAATGCTTGTCCAAAAATACGAAAACGTATTTTGTGGCGAGAAGGAGAACGGCGGCAGGCACTTGCCGTCTTTCTTCGCCAATTTCTCCACGTCTTCGGTATCGGGGCCATATTGACAAACGGCCTGCCACGGCTCATAGTGCGTGTTGAACGAATCGCTGAAATGCACCGCGCCGTTCTTCCAAACCGTGCGGACGATGGACGCGTCGGCGCCGTCGGCGGCCCAGTCCACCTGCTTGAGTTCATTCTTCTTCAAATCAGGATTGACTTCAAACAGCGGCGCGGGCGCGGGGGTGATGTTGCGCGGCCCGCTGGCGTCATATGTGACGCTGCGCCCGTCGGAGGTGGAATAGAATTTCCACGTCAGCGATTGGGCGGTGGGGTTGAAATACGTTTCCATCAGCAACCAGTAGGGCGTGTCGTTGACGAATTTAAAATCCACCAGCGGGAAGTAGACGGTCGCGTCCATGCCCGCCAGCATCGGGTCGCGCGTGGTGGCGTTCTGCTCATAATAGGAAACGCGATAAGCGTGCGAGTGACGCTCCGCGATCGGGAAGCCGCCGAAAAACGCCGTGCGAAAAAGCGTGGTGCTGACCTGACAAACGCCTCCGCCCACGCCTTTGATCGTGCGATTGCCGTAGATGATCCACGCTTCGGCAAACCCGTTATCGAGACTGACGTCGCCAAGCGTCGCGCCCATCGAGTACGTTTCGCCAGGCGCCACAAAGACTCCGTGGAAGCGGGCCGCGGCGATTTGGATGTTTTGCATCCGTTCGGCGTTTGACCCGCGGAAATAAGATGTCTGCGAACTGACGAGTTCGCGGATGCCCAACGACTCCGCCGTAGACGTATCCGCGACGGATGGCTGTTCCTCTTTCACGATCAGCGCCACCGCATGTTCGCCGCGCATCAACGCGTCGTTGATGGCGGTCATGCTGGCTGGCACATCGGTCACACGGCCGACGGCAGAATTTTCGATCAAGACCAATTGCTTGGTGGCATCGTCGAAATAGAATTTTGCGTTTTTCGATTTTCTGTCCACCTGCGAGGAGATGGGCGTGAGCAGTTGCGCCAGCGCGCCTGCTTCAAGTCCCACCTGGATCTGCGATTGGCCGTTTACGTCCACGCGCTTGACGGTCAGCATGGACGCGATGGTCGCGGAATCATAGACCCACGGCCCAGGGTCGCCAGCCGCGGGATTCGCGAGCGAAAGTTGCAGAGGCGCTGAGAGCATTTGCCGCGCCATCGCCTCCTGCGCGGAGACGTCCATCAGCGTGGGCGGCGATTCGATCACCATCAGCGGGGTCTCGATATCGCGGAAGGCTTGCAATTGCGCGCTAAGCAGGGTGAGGGTCGCGTCCACGTCCACGCGGCGGCCCACCTGTCCCGCCTGCGCGATGACGTTGATCCCCTCGATCTTCAGGCTGGCCTCCTGCGCGGGACGGTTGATCGCCGCGGCCAGGTTGTTGACATACGCGTACGCGAGGCGCTGGTCAAAGATGATAACAGGCGCGACATTCACAGTGGACTTGCGCGCCTTCATCTGGTCGGCGACGGCGCGGAAGGGGTTGCCGCTTCGTCCGAGACGGTAGGCCGTCTGCGCGCTGGCCGAGGCGTCGAAGACCATGCCCAATTCCACGGGCGAGGCCTGCCACACGTTCGCGCCGTCGCGGAAGAGGATGCGCCCGCTCACGGGGAAGGACAACGTCTGGTTGAGTTTGAGCGCGGCCTCGGAGGGAGTCAGCCCCGAAAGGTTCACGCCCGCCACCGTCACGCCAGGGAAGATGCGCCCTGCGTAGAGCAGTTGATATCCGAGAGTCCAGGCAAAGATAAAGAGGAGGAACGCGCCGAAGCCCAGGGTCAAGGCGGTAAAGAATTGGGCGGCGCGCGGGAAAGGACGTGGGTAGGGTTGGGAATACGCGGTCATGGGGGGAATTATACCTGTGCGTGTATTAACGATGAGAGGAAAAAATAGGTTCCATCCGCCCTCACCCCTGACCCCTCTCCCGATTACGGGAGAGGGGAACAAAGATTAGAACTTCACCCACGGAATCAACATCGGCGTTTTCGATTTGTATTCCGCATAGGCCGCGCCGAATTCGCGCAGGAGCTTTCGCTCTTCAAAGTACGCGCCGATGAGGATGTAGATCGTCGCGCCGACGTACATGGTGAACGAGTTGACCGTCACCTGCGGAGAGAGCCACAGGAAGAGAAGCCCCGCCGTATAAAGCGGATGGCGGACGAGGCGATACAGTCCGCGCGTGACGAGTTGGGAGGGTTTCTCCTGCTCGAAGAATTGGCGCAGACCGACGAAGGAGAGCGTGTCTGTTTGCAAAACGCCGACGACGAGCATGATCGCCGCGAGTCCCTGCCCCAGAATCATCGCGTAGGAGATCGGCGCGGGGACGGAATAAAACGGTGCATCAGGAAGGACGCGGACGAGATAGAGAACGGGAAGAAATGTGATTAGCGCAAAGACATTGTAGAAGAAGCGATACCCGCGCATGAAGCCCTGTCCAAGCGCGCGGGTGAGGGCGGCCTTGAACGCGTGGGAGGCGAGAATGGAGTGGATCAATCCCCACAGAAAGAGGGAGAGAAGGATGTAAAGGATGCTCATGGAAACCTCATGGTCTGTCATTGCGAGGGCGATCTCCCCGAAGCAATTTCCTCATCGGCACAAAGATTGCTTCGTCGCTCACTCCGTTCGCTCCTCGCAATGACGGAAAGTGTTACTAAAAATTCGTCCAGCAGGTTGGACTGCTGGACGAGGAGGAAACTTACATGTGGGGCGGGTTGGCAACCCGCCAGGCGGATTGCCTACTTAATCCTGATCAAATCTCCATCATCAAAACCAACCGTAATTCCTTCCATTCTACTAGGCCATGCACTATGCGCCAATTCGGAACTCAAGAAAGCTTTGACAGCGTCGACCACAGCAGTTTGAAAATTATTCCAGTTGGGATAAGCAGTTTTTAGCGCTGGCAATTCAAGGTAACGCAATGGATGTTCAAAACACTCTGAGCATGCCCAGTCGCTATCCTCAACATCAAATTTATCGCAACAAGCGATGTACAAATTGTAACTATCCTCAGTTTCGAATAGACCAATGTTGAGGCCAACTACCTCTCTGGGGATGTCCATATTGACAGCGCGAGATAGCCAATCCGCTATGTGTTCTTGCAGCTTATTAGCAATAGTTGCTCCTTACGTTTTCAACGTAGACGAGAGCGGCACAATTAATCCTTACCCACCAAACGCGGGGAGTTCCATCGTCTGGCCGCCGACTTCGACGATGTAATACGGAGTCCATGCCACGCCGAAGAGGTTGATGTAGATGTCCGATTTCTTGGGCGCGACATCCATCTCGGTGATCTTGTTGACCACGTCGCCCCAGCGCTGGTTGACGTCCTCCGCGATGCGGGCGCGGTCGGCTTGCAGGTTGACCAACTGCTTCTTAAGCGCGGCAATCGTTTCGAGCGATTCTTCCACTTCCTCTTTGGCGTTGGCAGACAGGCGATGTTTCGTGAACTGCGTCGAGACGCTCTTCTTCCGTCCGAAGCCGATCAAGCCCGCGCCGAGTTCGAGCAGGTTCGCGCCCGCTTCGATCTTGCGGTTCTGCAATTCGGACTGATCCTGTTGCAACTCGCGTTCCTCGCGGAAAAGTTTGTCTTGCAACGAGGCGATCTGCTTGTCAAGTTTGCCCGCCTGCTTTTCCAATTCCTTGTCGCGGGCTTCGCTGGCGGCTTCGGCGCAGGCCTTCATAAAATCGGCCTGCGAAATATCGGGGCCGCCATACACTTTGAGATATTCATTGGCGCGCGCCTTCACCGTGGTGGTGCGATACACCCAGTCGGTGAAATCTTTTTGGAGCGCGGAGATGAGTTTCGAGTCGGAGAGAGTCGGCGAGAGGCTGTCGAAGCGGGCATCGGGCATGGGAGATGATTCCACTTCGAGCGCGCCGCCGAAGAGGAAATCGTCCCAGCGTTGGGCGGAGCGGCGTTCGGGATTTTCGATCAGCGCGGCGCGCGTCACCTGCGAGTCCACGCCGTATTTGCGGTCGAAGAAACGCACCTGCGCCGAAGCCACCAACGCGGGACGGTAGATCACGCCCACTTGACGCGCGCTGGCGCTCTGCGTTTTCCCCGCGGCGCGGAACGCCTCGGGCAGACTATTTGTCAGCGGCAGGAAATGTTCCGCGATAGACGACGGCACCGCTGGACGCGTTGCGCTTCCTCCCGATATTTGGGCGGGCCGCGCCGGCGCGGACGGCCTCGGCGCCGCGGACGCCGCGGCAACAGAGACCGGTTGAAGGTCCGAGAGCGAGGCGGCGGGGTTATGACTGATCACTGATGACTGATTACTGATGACTGCTCCCGCCAGTTCGTTCAGCGCGGGAATCTGAGTCCGCGTGAGGGGTCCCGCGAGGTAGTTCATCGCGAAGCGAGTCTGGAAGACAACAGGCGCTTTTTCGTGGACATTGTGCAGTACGAAGACGCGCTTGCCGAGCGAGGAGATCAGTTTATCGAGCGTGGCGCGGTCGCTTCCGCCCGCCGCGCTTTCGAGGCCGTCGAGCAGACGATTTTTATCCTGCTCAGTTTGGAGTTTACCTACGATCCAAGTGCCAGTGTTGGAGAGACCTTTGTAATCCACGTCCACGGGATTTTGGGTGGCGAGCAACATGCCCACGCCAAAGGCGCGCGCCTGCTTCAACATGCGGAGCAAGGTGAGCTTGGACGGCGGATTGGCGGTGGGAGGCATGTAGCCGAAAATCTCGTCCATGTAGACGAGGGCGCGCAGGGAGTTGGAACCCGCCTGCGTACGCATCCACGTTTCCACCGCGGAGAGGAGCAGTGTGACAAAGAACATGCGCTCCGAGTCGCTCAGGTGCGCGATGTAAAACACGCTATGGCGCGGGCGTCCATCGGCGGCGAAGAGCAGGGAGGGAATGTCGAGGTTCTGGCCTTCGCGCCAAACTTCAAAACCAGGCGCGGCGAGGATATTGTTGAGAAGCATGGCCAGTTCCATGCGGTCTTTTTCGGGGAAGAAGTTTTCGAGCGGGAAGGCGCCGAGTTTTTCAAACGGAGGCTTGGTAACTTGAAGAACCAACTCGGTCATGTCGAGTCCCTGCCCCTGACTCCAGGCATCCTCGAAGAGGTTGGAAAGCAAAATGTGTTCGCGCGAGCGGAGCGGATCCACGTTGTCCATGCCGACGAGTCCGAGCAAGGCGGTGACGGTGGACGAGATGCGCTCGCGCAGGATTTCGCGATTATCGTCCCACGCGATATCGGGCGCGGCCAGCGAAGACAACACGCTGACGGGAATGCCCGCGTCCGAGCCCGGGGTGTAGACGGCAAACTCGGCCGCGTTCTTGAGCGCCAGCAGGCGTTCGCGGTCAATGCCCCAATCCGAAAGTCCCTTCTTCCAGGTGTCGGCGGTTTCTGTCGCGGCGGCTTCGAGCGTCTTGCCTTCGCGGCGGACAACATCCGCATCGAGCCAGGGTTTGAAATCGGCAGGGAGCAGATCGGGGAAGTGAAGCAATAAATTGGTGAGATCGCCCTTCGGGTCCACGATGATGGCAGGAATGTTTTGGAGCGCGGCTTCTTCGAGAATGCCAACGCACAGGCCGGTCTTGCCCGAGCCTGTCATGCCTGTCACGATTCCATGCGTGGTGAGGTCGGCGGGATCGTAGAGCAGGGCTTTATCGGCGAGTTTGCCTTTGTTGACATCGAAGAGTCGGCCAAGAAAGAATTTACCTTGAGTGTCGAGCATGAGAACCTCCGCGAATGAATGGGTGAATGATAACGGCAATTGAGATGCGACACAAGATTAAAAGAAGAAACCCGCTCCCTTCCGAAAGCGGGTCGCTCAATTTGCGCCTGAGCCTACGAAGCGAGAGATGAGATTTCAGTCCTCGTCATCTTCTCCGCCTTTCCCTTCGTTCTCGTTCTCATTTTCGTTCTCGTTTTCGTTCTCGGTCTCATTTTCATTCTCGTTCTCGGTCTCGGTTTCGTTCTCGGTCTCCGATTCGGTCTCCGTGGGGGCGGGAGTCTCGGATGGTTCGGGAGTTCCCGTCGCGGTGGGCGTTATGGTCGAGACAGGCAGGGGTGTTGAGGTCGCGGTCGCGGGAGTTTCGATATCGTCTTCATCGCCATCATTTTCGCCATTTTCGTCATCATCAATCGGAGGGATGATTGTCCCCGGGGGGAGGATCTGGATGCTCTGGGCGACGAGGAAACCATCCGCGTCGGTCTGACCCGTGATGCGGACTCCTGTACCGACGTTGATCGCGGCGCCCGACACTTTGGTCTGCTTGGTGATGCGCACGGGAACGCCCGCGACGATCCACTCGGATTTATTCTGCGTGACGACATAGCCTAAGAAGGTGACGGGTTCTTCGCGTCCCTCGACCAGCAGTTCGTCCACTTCATGGAGGCGTTCGCTTTCGTATTCCAAATGGAGGGCTTCGCGCGCTTCGTGGGTGAATGCAGTCAGCAGGCGCACGCCTTCCCAGGCGCGTTTGACTTGATAGAGGTTATCGCCAGGCAACGCGCCAGATGAGGCGCTCACGAGTCCCGTGCTGGCGAGGAAGATGACGAGAACGGTCAACGTCACCGCGAGAGGGCGGAAGTTATACAACCAGGTGCGTTTGGGGGCGCGTTTTTGCTCGCGCATTTCGGCGGCATGTTGAAGCAGGCGGGCGCGGCCTCGGCGTTGGGCATCGCTGGGGACGGCCGGCGCGGCCAAGGTCCGCGCGTGATGCGAGGTTTCGAGGAGCGGGCGCAATTCCTTCCCGAGTTCGGGGAAGCGCGCCAGGGCGGCGTCCAACGTCTCGCCGTTTTCGAGGGCTTGCAGGCATATTTCTAAAGCGTTAAATAATTTATCATTCATGGGTGACCTCCTCAATGCCGCGCTGGAGGGAGGCCAGGGCGCGGAATTGAAGGGCTTTGACAGCGTTGACATTCTTGTGCATAACGGCGGCGGTTTCTTCAAGGGAATAGCCCTCGCCAAAGCGCAGGGCAAGAACGTGTTGCTGTTCGGGCGTGAGTTCTTTCAGAGCCGAGCGGACGGCGCGGGATTGTTCGCGATGGTTGAATTCGTCCACGGGCAGGGCAAGCGGGTCGAGCATGTTTTCGGTCAGCTCGTCGGTCGGACGGCGATAGTTGCGGCGGTGATGGTCGGTGACAATGTGGGAGGCGGTTCCGAGCAACCAGGCTTTGAGGTTGGTTTGCGGGCCGCGTCCCTTTTGTGAGGCTTCTAGCAGGCGCACGAACACGTCGCTGGCGATATCCTCGGCGGCGTGTTCATCGCCGATGCGATAGCGGACATAGCGATAGACATCGGGATAGTAGCGATCGTAGACCGCGCCGATGACCTGGGAGTCGAGGTCGCGCAGGCCGTCCAATTCGCCTTGTTCTGTGGTGACTATCATGGAGTTCCGTGACGCCATTAAATTTACAGCGCTAGTCATGGCGTTCATGGGAGTATATCACCGTCAATTGGAAATTATGGCCTGCTTGTAATCATGGAGAGGCGGTCTGGGAGCATGAGTAAAACCTCGTTTGGCGCTACATCTGTTTCGGCCTGCCATAAAAATAAGAGTTTACCTTCATTTGGATAGTCGTTAACAAAACTGAAAAGTTACGGGTGGGAGGAGGAAAAATGGAGGAAAATCCTTAACGCACAGGCGCAAGGTTTTCCCTTGCGCCTGTGCGTTAAAGCCAGTACTACACATCTGCCCTGGCGGGCGATGCCAGGACATTCACGTTGCCCGTCAGTGGCAAGATAAATCTTGCGGTACTTTAATTACTCGGTTGCGGCGTCTGCGCGGCGTTGAAAACCCGCTCAAACTCCACAATGAACAGGTGGGCGATTTCGGGGCTGAAGAAGATGACCAGGTTTTCGTCGTTGCGATCCTCGGCGGAGGCGGTAAAGTTGTACGAGCCAGTGATGATGATGGAGCGATCAATGATGATGACCTTGTGGTGCATCAGTCCCTTGTGAACATCGGTGCGGACATCCAATCCCGTTTGCAGGAAGAGATCGATCTCCGTACCCTGGTTCGATTTGGCCTGTTCGCTATCCATTACACCCTGCACTTCCAGCCCCGCGTCGTGTTTGTCGAGCATCGCCTGGGCAATATCGTCGGACGTGAACGAATACGCCATGAAGTAGATGCTCTCCTGCGCGCCCTGCAAAAGTTCGACCACGCGCGCGGCCACGCCGTCATCGGGCGAAAAATACGTCTCGACCTGGATGCCGTCCACGGTCAAAATGGGATTCGGCGTGGTCGCAATTGAATCGGTTCCGAAGAGGTCGTCGGTGTACATCTCTTCAAATTCCACCAGGTAATTCTCGGCCACTTTCACCGAGCGGATGTGGATGAGGTTGTTGTTGTCCTTGTATGCGCCATCGTTGGTAAAGTTCAGCGATCCCATCCAGACTTCGGAACGGTCAATGATAACGAACTTGTCGTGCATCAGTCCCTCGCGTCGGTCGCCGAGAATGGGGATGCCCGCTTCGATCAGCGCCTGCGGTACGGAGCGCTCGCGGTTATCGCTTTCCATCACAATGCGGACGGCCACGCCGCGATCGCGGGCGCGCAGGAGGGCGTTCGCCACTTCGCGCAGACTGAGACTGTAAATCGCCACGTCCACGCTGAGGCGGGCCGCGTCAATGGACGCGATCAGCGCCTGCTCGACTCCACCCGTCTGCTGGCTCGCGGCGGGATTCGACGGGTCGGTGAAATAGACTTCAAAGAACGAGCCTTTCGCGCCATACCCGACGTGGACGGGGATCGGCTCGATGGGCGGTTGTCCCAACGGCGTTTCCGTCTCGACGGGAGGCGGTGTCTCCGTTTCGACAGTGGGCGGCTCGGTGACGGTCCCTCCCACCGGCGGGGTGGGAGTCAATGGCGCGCAGGCGAAGAGGATGGTAACGAGTAAAACGTAAAGCGTAAAACGTAAAAACGGAATGCGTTTGAGCATGAGGGTTCTCCTTGGGATGGTGGGGCAATTATACAGGAGGGATTTAAGAAAAAAGAGACAGTCGCCTTTAAAAAGCGACTGTCTCTTTCACTTCTGAATCTAACCAAATATCGAAGTCAGACTCAATTCTGCGCTCCGTGGATTTTTCGGACGCTCTAAGATTCGGACGGGTGCGCGTGGCGGTGATGCAGATCGGGCATGTGATGATGCGAGTGGGACAACTCATCGTGGGTATGGACGTGCGAGTGCCTGGCCGAAAGCCCGTCAGTGTGCGCGTGTTCGTGATGCCCATCGTCGTGCGTGTGCGCGTGTTCATGGACGATCATTTCGTGAACGTGGCCGTGTTCGTGGTCGTCGTTCACCAGCAGAAACGCGCCGATAACCATCAAGGGCAGGGCGATCAGGAAGAGCCAGCTCGGAAATTCCTGGAAGATCAAAATTGACAGGAGTATCCCCGCGATGGGGGCGGCGCTAAATAGCGCGCTGGTGCGGGCCGCGCCCAGGCCGCGCATGGCATGGATGAACAAAACAATGCTCGCGCCATAACTCAGGCTTCCCAAAACCAACGCGCCCAAAATCGCATCCCATGAAGGCAGGCGGTTGCCTAAAGCAAGCGCCATGAGCAACGAGAAGCTCCCTGCGCCCAGTCCTTTGATTGTGACGATAACCAGCGGGTCTTTTGCGGAAATGTTTCGGGTGAAGTTATTGTCAACGCCCCACAAGACGCAGGCCGCGAGGATGCCCAATGCTCCTAGCGAAAGTCCCCAATCCGCGTTTGGGTTGAGAGACAGGAGGACGCTCCCCAGCGTGATGATGGCAATCGCGCCCCACGCGCGGCGACTGATGGCCTCTTTGAAAGCCAGGAAAGCGATCAGGGTGGTCGCGACGCCCTCAAAATTCAACAAAAGCGAGGCGGTGGCGGCATGCGTATTTTTCAGGCTGAACAAAAGGGTGATCGGCGCGGCCACCCCGCCCGCCAGAATGGCCCCTGCCAGCCAACCAAGATCGGACTTTTCGATCTGCGCTTCAGTGTCCGCGCCTTGCTGATTGAGGCGTTGGAAGAGTTTTATCGCCAACAAACCAAGTCCGCTACCCAAATATAAAAACGCGGCCAGCGGAATCGGCTCCACTTCGCCCAAGAGCAGTTTGGCAAGCGGCGCGCTTGCCCCAAATAAAAATGCGGCGATGAGAGCCTGAACAATGGATGGGATGTGACTACGGTGCATAAACTGGATTCTCTTTTAAAAAGTGACTGTCGTCTTGCAGGTGACAGTCACTTGAACTTCTTTTTGTTATCTTCTGCAGGATGTCTTACTTCTCTACAGGCCTTAATGCAAACATGGGGGCTTCGATGCGCTGGGAGAAGAATCCTTCGGGCAACAGCAGGGGTTTCAATGCTTTCCCCGAAAGCACGACCTCGACGGGAACGTAATAGACTTTTAAAACGCTCTGTTCGCCCTGGCGGATATCCTGGAAGGCGAAGATAACGTGAGAATGGTCAGGGCTGAAGGTGACGTCGCGGTAACAGCAGGTGTTTTCCACGGGAAAAATCTTCTGGAATTTGTGCGTGAACGAACTGTAGAAAACCAGTTCGCCAAAGCCGCCTTTGAAAATATCGCTATGGAAGAAGAAGACCTGATCGCCATCATAGTCGTAATCCACGATGACGTGTTTGAAATCGAAGCGGCCTATGGGGAAATCGTCAATGATCTTGGGCGGCGCGTCGCTACAATTTTGAATGTCCATCAGGCGAATGGCGTCGGCGCGCTGATTGCCCGCGGGGACGAGAATCTTGAGCGCGAGGCGGTTGCCATCGTCGGCCCAGAGCGCGTCTTTGGTGGCGTAGGCGTCGTAGAAGAGACAGCCATCCAAGTCCATCAGGTCGGCGCGGCTACGGGCGCTTCGCAACTTCTCAAGGTCAAAGGGAATCACGAAGAGTTCGCGATCGAGGCTGATGGCGGCCTGCGTCCCATCGGGCGAGACGTGGAAGGATTCGAAATATTCCGAGGAGAGGAAACTGGTGATGTTTTCCTCGCGCAGGGTTTCGATATCCACAGTCTTTAATGTCTTGCCGGAGATGTAGAGGATGGTGTTTCGATCTATCCATTCGAGATTCAATTTAGACACGCCATCGGTGGTGAGACGTTTTGGCTCGCTGCCGTCCACGTTCATGATCCAGATGTCGTTGCCGCTGAGCAGGGCGATCTTGTCCGCGCCGCCCACGATGGGGCCAAGCGGGCCGGCGGGACGCGCCGTCGGCGTGGGAGAATCTGTCAAAACGGGAGCCGCCGTCTCGGTCACGGAGGGAAGCGAGGTTTCGGTGGGGAGAATTTCCTCGGTGGCGGGGGATGTCGCAGTCGGCAGGACAGGTTCGGCGGTGGGCGTGTCGGAGGTCCAATTGATGTGCATCCAGCCCGAGGCCATGAGTCCGCCCACGGTCAACGCGCCGATCAGGCCGAGGACAAGCAAAATAATAATGAGGAAGGTTGGATTGAAGCGGCGTTTCTTAAGGACGGCGGTCTTGGCGACGGGCGATGGTTTGACGGGTTTGGGTTCGCGGCGGGTGATGCGCGCCACGGTCTCGTCATTCAAATGGCTTTGGAGCGCATCAACCAATTGCTGGGCAGACGAATAGCGGTCGTTGGGATCTTTCGCCATCGCGGAGGAGATGACTTCTTCCATCCACGCGGGCAGGTCGGGGCGGGCCTCGAGAATGCTAGGAACGGGTTCGGTGATGTGTTTGAGCGCCAGGCCCATCGGCGTTTCGGATTTGTACGGTTGGCGGCCCGTGACCATTTCATAGAGGATGATGCCGAGGGCGTAGATGTCGGTGCGGTGATCCACGGCGTTGCCGGCGGCCTGTTCGGGACTCATGTAGGCGGGCGTGCCGATGATGGCGCTGCCCGTGAAATTGCCGGCTTCGGCCTCGGAAAGTTTTGCAATGCCGAAATCAGAGATGCAGGGAATTTCTTTGGCGGTGAAGAGGATGTTGCTGGGTTTCAGGTCGCGGTGGACGATGCCTTTGGCGTGGGCTTCATCGAGGCCGGGGGCAATGTGTTCGAGCAGGCGCGTGGCGTCGTCTATGCTGTAAACGCTTTTCTTGATGCGCTCGGCCAGCGAACCGCCGTTCATGTAGCGCATGACGAAATAGGGCTGGTTATTTTCCTCGCCCACGTCGTAGACTGGCACGATGGAAGGATGTTCCAACTGGGCGATGATCTTGGCTTCGCGCTGGAAGCGCAGGCGGAAGTTGGGGTCGGCGTGCAGCATTTCGGGCGGCAAAACCTTCACCGCCACCTCGCGCTCGAAACGCGGGTCGTATGCCTTATAGACGGTTGCCATTCCCCCGCGCCCCAATTCTGATTTGATTTCGTAGTGGCCAATTTTCTCTGGTTGCATGAACGAAGTATACCTATGGAAGGCGGGAAAGCGCAAGACTTATCGCCGCCTATTTGCGGAGATGATAGGGAGGAGCGACCTCAACCTCTGCCTTCCTCATCTGGGAAGAGGAGGTATACTGCGATTGCCGAAAAGGAGGCTTCCCATGAACGAGCAGAGTCAAATTCAAACCTTGAAAAAGCGCAACCGCAACCTGTCCTTTGGATTGGGCGGCGTTGGTCTGTTATTCGTCATCTTGTGCCTGTTGATGTATATGGGACCAGTGGTGGGAAACGAATTCAGGACGATTAACAAAAGCCTCATTGGGTTCGATGGAGGAGGCGCGTACCCCGCCGCCACCGAAGCGCCAGCCCTGGAAATTGACGCGGCCTACGACGTCGCCCGCGCGCTCCAAATCGAACCGTCGGAGCGGCTCATCATCCGCAACGGGACTTTGAGGCTCACCGTGGAAGATACCCGCGCCGCGCAAAAAGAAGTGGAAAAGGTGGTGGCGGAACTGGCCGCCAAAGGCGCGTTCCTCGTCTCCAGCAATGAGCGGACAAACTACGAGGGACAAGACCCTTACATTGACACCACGATCCGCGTCCCCGCCGAGGAGTTCGACGCGGTGATGAATCGCATCGCCAAACTGGCCGTGAAAGTGGACGAGCGCAGTGAATCGGCGGACGACGTGACTGCCGAGTTTGTGGACTTGAACACGCGGCTCGAGTCGCTCGAAGCGGCGCGTGACCGACTGCTGGAGATCATGAAGCAATCGGCCACCACCGAGGAACTCTTGCTGGCCGAACAGCAACTCACCCAGCGCGAGACCGAGATCGAATCGATCAAGGGACGGATGAAGTTCCTGTCCGAGTCGGCGCGGCTTTCGAGCATCACCATCAGCCTGTATCCCTACCTCCCCAGCCAGCCCCTGGACGATACCTGGCGCCCCGCCGAGACGTTCCGCGGCGCCGTGGACGCGCTCGTCAACTCCCTGCGCGGCTTCGCGGACTTTATGATCGTGTTCGTGATTGCGGTTGCGCCGTGGTTGGTGGCGCTTGGGTTGATCTGGTGGGGCGTGGCGAGGGTGGTGAGGAAGAGGCGCGAGCGGAAGACAGGATAATAAACATAAACCGCCATCGTAAAGGTGGCGGTTTGCATTTCAATCCATCAGACATGATAGGTTTTATTGTGGCGCGTTTTTCTCATGCAGAGTATCCCAGATTACATTCAAGACCGATTCGATATTATTCATCACGTCATGATTCCAAAACCGCAACACCTTGAATCCCTTCGATTTCAAAAATTCGGTTCTCTCCGTGTCGTATTCTTCCTGTTGCAAATGGTGACTGCCGTCCAATTCGATAACGAGTTTCCTGCGCGGCGCGCAGAAGTCCACAATGTAGTTGCCGATGGCGTGTTGATTCCGAAAGTGGACATCTGCCATGCGATGGGCGCGCAATCTCGCCCACAATTTGATTTCGGCGGGAGTTGGGTCGTGGCGCAACTCTTTTGCGCGGTTGAAGATTTTGGGAATGGTGCGTTTGTGAATCATACCCCCTCCTGCCTCCCCTATTTCAAAGAGCGGAAATGGGGGAGGAATGCAACAATATCCTGAATGTGAATTACTGCACTCATAAAAACAACTACTTCCCCTCCCCCATTCGTGGTCTTCCGAATGGGGGAGGACGGGTGGGGGTCAGAACAGTACCCCCTCCGCCTTCGGCGCCTCCCCCAAATCAAAGAGCGGATTTGGGGGAGGGCAACAACAATATCCTGAATGTGAGTTACTGCACTCATAAAAACAACTACTTCCCCTCCCCCATTCGTGATCTTCCGAATAGGGGAGGATGGGTGGGGGTCAAGCCCCTTCCACAATCCCAATCTCTTCCTCCGTCAACCCATACAGACGATACACGCGTTGATTGATCTCCTCATCCACATGGGCGATTTGACGCTCAACGGCCTGGATTTCATCATCATAGAGTTTGGACGTGTACGACTGCTTTTCCTTTTGTAACGCCAGCATCTTCTCCACCAGCGAGACAATTTCATCATGCGCCGCTTTTTCGGCGGGATTGGTAAAGTCTATGCGGCGGATGGGGAGTTGGCCTACGTACTGTTTTGTGCAAGTAATCCATCCTCCACGAAACACATTACTGATTTGCTTCAAATACCAAAATAGAAGTGTGGAATTGAGAAGGCCGAGAACATAAGTAGGAGAACTATCTTTGTCTAAAACCGAAATGCTAAATCCACCGCTTGCCATTAGACAATAATCTTGTTTGTCATCAGGCAAAAACGCAAATAAGCCCTTGTTGGCAAGTAATGGAACAACGATTTGAGCCACATCATGAAGATGTAAATTTCTGGGCGCGCTAAATGCATACCAAGATTTGTAGTCTTTTCGCTTTTCAAGTTCTTTTTTTCGTTTTGAAAGGTAAGCAAACGCTTTCGGATACTTCTTCTTGATTTCTTTTTCATCAAGCAATTTATATCCATCGGCTGTAACTTGGTACGGAAAGATTATTCGCTCATTTGCTTGTGGGCGAAACACGTATCTCCCAAAATCGGTTGCGTAAAGTGGAATTCGCAATAAATCAGATTCAATGTCTACAGCGACATCATCTTTTGTTTTATAACGATCACCGCTTGATTTTGTCAGAATAAAAAGATCGTCTCCGCCACTGCTTGAACCACGAGACATATCGGAAGGCAGGTCAAGCAATGGTACGGCGTTTGAACTACGGATTTTTTCTAACAAGCTACTCGTGAGATTGTCGGAAAGAGTCCATGCTTTGTTTGTTAAATTGCTGGTTGGAACTTCTGCTGGCGGAATGTTGAATACCTCAACTGTTCTTTCCTCAATGGAAACAGGTGTTACCAAACTAAATCTCGAATTTTGTTTCTTTCTTAAGAATAGCAGACAAGTATATGTTGTAGCGTTTTCAAAAATCTGAAACGATTTGAAGTCAACTATCTTTTCAACGTATTTGTTTTCTGACAGCAACTTTCGCAATCCTTCACCATAATCAACCTGCATAAACTTGTTTGGCAAAATAAAACCCATCACTCCACCAGGTTTGAGTAACTTCAGGGCTTGCTCAACAAACAAAACGTAAATGTCGTAATTGCCAGTTGCAGATTCAAAGTTTTGGTTGAAGAATTCAACTTCCGCTTTATCCAGCGTTTGAATTCTCACATACGGCGGATTGCCGATGATGATGTCAAAGCCGCCGTCCTTCATCACTTCGGGAAAGCCCATTTCCCATGTTTCGGGGCGCAGGCTGTCTCCCAAATGGAAGTTTTTCAAGAGCGGCAATTTCTCGCGGCTGTGCAAGGCGCGTAACAGCAAATTCAGGCGGGCAACTTCCAATGCCTGTTTATCCTTGTCCACACCGTAAATGCAGTTTGTCAACACCTCCAGTTGACGAGCGCGATCACCCCCACCCTGCCCTCCCCCAAATTCGACAGAAGTACCGTCGAATTTGGGGGAGGTGTCACGAAGTGACGGAGGGGGTTGCGTGCGCAAATTCATCACGAATTTATCCACCACATCAAACGCTTCGATCAGAAACGAACCCGAACCGCAAGCCATGTCCAAAATACGCGGCGGTTTGGATGGGTTGTAGCCCTTCTCTTCCAGATATTTCCCCACCGTTTGCTGGACAATGTATTTGGTGACAAACGACGGCGTGTAATAAATGCCCTGCGATTTGCGTTTCTTGCGGCGCTCCTGCACTGTCATCCCCGACTCGACCAATGGAAGTTGTTTCGTCCCTTTCCTAGGTTTCGCTTCTTCCTCCGATTGATCCGCAACCACCGCGCCCAAGTATTGCTCATACACCGTTCCCAATACGTCCGCTTCCAACGCATTGAAGTTATAACGGACAAAATTCCTGGCGTATAAGCCATTAATGACTTCTTCCAACACAGCAGGCGTAATGTCCAAACCTTCGGACATGTGCGGCTTGAATAACTCCGAGTTGTAAATCCCGTCCATTTCACGAAATAACTTCGATAACTCTGCCGCCAGATTGCGAATCTGTTTTTTCTCTTTCAATTCCCGCACCAACGCCTGCAAACGGTTTGGTTCCACCAATCGGTCTTCTGCGGTACGAATAAAGATCAGGCGGTTTAGCAAATGCAAGACGGCATTATCCACATCCCCCTCTGCCAACATGGTATAGGCTTTAATGTCGTTGAAAAGAGACTGCCGCCATTTTTTCAGGTCGGCAAATAATTCCTGACTGACGGGCAAACGTTTGTTGATCCGTCCGAATTTATCCGCTTCCATGTCCAGCCGTCCCAGCAAGGTCTGCTCGCGCGAAAGCCACCACAACTGCTCAAAACGCGGCAGGTAATCTTCATAGGTGAAATCAAGGAAGCGCGATTGATAAGGGTTGTCGGCTTTGGCTTCGGCATTAAAAACAATCAACCCCTCGAAGTCTGAAAGCAACGCCCACGTCACCGATTTCGTCCACGCATAATCAATGGCTTGCTGTACCCACTGCAATTTATTCAGGTCTTCGTCCAGTTTCTTGGTTTCCAAAAAATAACGCGGCACATTCCCAATACGAAAAGAGAAATCCACGAACCCACGCGAAACCTTTTCTTCGGGATTAACTTCGTTCACGTTGTCAATATCCCAACCAAGAGCGCGGAACATCGGCAGAATAAATCCCTGCCGCGTGGCGTGTTCGTTCATCGTCTTGCGTTCCCGCACAGGCAAGTTCTTGAATTTCTGAACAAGTTTTCCGATTTCGGCGTAGGCGGTTTCTTGTGTTTTCATAGGTTGATTTTATAATAGAATGGTCAAATTCAGGTGAAAAGGCTACCAATCCCGTTATAACAAGATTACAAACGAGTCTTAACAAGATTTCAAAGCAGTTATAACAGGATTACAAGAAAGACCTGTGACGTTTTAGAAACGTCACAGGTCTTTTTAGCCAGTCTACGCCTTCTCGTACTCAACCGTCGCAAGAACCTTCTTGAATTCCTTGCCTGCATGGAAACGCGGCAACAAGTTGGTGATCTGGGTGGCGCGCGCTTCTTCGGCAGTTGCGGCTCCATCGGCTTCGTTCTTCAGCCAGAAATTTCCGAAATCGCCCAGCTCCACCACATTGCCCGCCACTAACTCCTGCGGAATAGTCGTGAGCAGGGCTTCCAACACTGCCATTACATCCGTGCTGGAAACGGTGGAAATCAGCGAAATCTGCGTAGCCAACTGGCGCAGGGTCTTCCTTCCGCTCGAAGTCACAGAGGGATAGAACTTCTTGGGCGCTTCGGGTTTACCAGGGTTCCCGCGTTCAACAATGTTGTACTTCACAGTCATTTTGGCCTCCTTGGGGCTATGAAAAAAAGTGTTGGATTGGGGGAAGCGCTGTCTGCCTGTGGGCTATCCCCCACGGTGGCGAAAGTATAGCATGAAAAAGAGATTGGGAGAAAAACCTGCATCCCCCAAATCTCTTTCATGTATAATCCCGCCCCGTGACCCAAACCTCCAACCAAAAAATCGCCCGCGCGGCGGGGACGGTGATGATCGCCATCGTGCTCGGTCAACTCGTGGGGCTCGTCCGTTCCATCCTCGTGGCGAGTTCCTTCCCCGCCCACGAACTGGACGCCTTCTCCGCCGCGAACCGCGTCTCGGAGACGCTCTTCAATTTGATCGCGGCGGGCGCGCTCGGCTCGGCCTTCCTCCCCACTTTCACGGGACTGCTCGTCACCGAGGAGCGCAAAGCCGCGTGGAAACTGGCTTCTTCGCTCATCAACCTCGTCACGTTGATTTTGATTCTCGCGGCGGCGCTTGTGTCCGTCTTTGCCCCGCAGATCGTGCGCTACCTGCTCGCTCCTGGCCTCTCGGCTGATCCCGCGCAATTTCAACTGACGATTGACCTGCTCCGCATCCAATCCATCTCGGCCATCCTCTTCGGCGTGGGCGGATTGGTCGTCAGCATCCTCAACGCGCATCAGGTCTTCTTCGTGCCGCAACTGACGGCGGCCATGTATCAACTCGGTCAAATTTTCGGCGCGCTCGTTTTGAGTCGCTGGCTGGGGATTTACGGCCTGGCCTGGGGCGTGGTGATCGGCTCGGCGCTCTTTTTGCTGATCCAACTTCCGTCGCTGTTCAAACTCAATGGGGAATTTTCGTCTTCGCTTGGTCTCGCCAACCCCGACGTTCACAAAGTCATTCAATTGATGGGACCGCGCGTCTTCGGCGCGGCCATCGTCCAATTAAACTTTTGGGTCAACACCAATCTTGGCTCACGCATGGCCGAGGGCAGTCTCATCAGCCTCTCGTACGGCTTCATGCTGATGCTCATGGCCCAGGCCGCCATCGCGCAATCCGTGGCCATCGCGGCCATGCCCACCTTCTCGGCGCAACACGCGCTCGGCCAACAGGACGAGATGCGCTCCTCGCTGGCTTCGGCCCTGCGCGGCATGTTCCTGATGGCGCTCCCCGCCAGCTTGGGCTTGATGATTCTCGCCAACCCGATCGTCTCGATGCTGTATCAGCGCGGCGAGTTCAACGCTCTCACCGCCGAGATGACCGCCTGGGCGCTGACCTGGTACGCGGCGGGTCTCGTCGGTCACTCCATCATGGAAGTGCTGACGCGCGCCTTCTTCGCGCAACACGACACGAAGACTCCCGTCCTCATCGGGACGATTGCCATGCTCTTGAACGTGGTCTTCTCGCTGATCTTCTCGCGTCTCTTCTCGACGTTGGGCTGGATGCCGCTTGGAGGCCTTGCCCTGGCGAACAGCCTCGCCACCGCCCTCGAAGCGGCCGCGCTCTTCGTCGTGATGCGTAAACGCCTGGGCGGAATCGAGGGGAGGCATATCGCGCAGGGACTCGCGTACGCGTCCATCGCGGGGCTGGGGATGAGTCTAGCGCTCGGGTTGTGGCTCCCGCTGGCGGTTGGAATGAACCGTTGGCTCGTTGGGCTGGGAGGAGTCGCAGTGGGGGGAATCGTCTATGTGGGAATCAGTCTCGCGTTGAAAGTCCCCGAAATGCAAATGATCTTGGGCGCGGCGCGAAGAATCATCCGACGCTAACGCAAGATCATTTCGTACCCGTCATTGCGAGGAGGGCGGTCTTCCCGACGAAGCAATCCCCGCGTTGTGAGGGGAGATTGCTTCGGGAAGATCACCCTCGCAATGACGAATATCACGATTATTTCGGCGGGCCGAGCAAATTGAAATGTTCGTCGCGCAGGCCAACCAGCATGATCGTCCCCGAATCCGAAAGGCGCATTTCGCCGTATTTGGCGTCGTCGTAATATTCGGCATGGCCTTCCTGCATGAAATACGATTTCGAGCCGATTTGCATATCCCATTGATTACTGCCGCGGAAGGGAAGCAGAACTTCGTTCGCCGCGAGCGGCGTGGCAGGATCGTAAACCCGCACGAAGCGCGCGACATTATTTGAATCGAGACGGACGACTACGAAGCCGCGTTCGAGACCTGTGCTGGCGGCGATATCGTCGGCGAGGGCGTAACGTAATTGCATGTAATCGCCCTGCATGAGCGAGCGCGGGTCAACGGGGGCGAGTTCGAGCAGGACAACGCGTCCGTTGACAGCCAGCAGTTCGCGCTGATAAACCAGATAGGTTGTCAGCACAAAGATGACAAAGGTCATGCCCCACAAAACGAAGTCGCGTGGTTTCATGATGGCTCTCCCGAATTCGCGGTAAATTGGACGACGAAGAATCGCAGGCCGAGCAGGACGAGTCCGCTGGCGAGCAAGACGAGCGATTTGACGAGCAACGTCCACTCGAGGGAATAGTAGAACGCCCAAATGTAGAAGACGAGGAAGATGGCCGCCAGCCAGACGAGGCCCTGGTTGTTGCGCCAGAACCCGAGCGCAAGGACGATGAGCGCGGCGAGGAGACCAGGCATACGCAAGGCGGGAATCAACAAGAGCAAAGCGCCGACCAGCAGCGCGATGACGACGCGGTTGCGGAGGGAATAGCCGAGGTCGGTTCCGATCCGCCAGAGCAGATAGATCAACATGCCAAACAGAACAATGGCGGTAAATTCCCAGCGCAGGTCAAATTCATCCGCAAGAGGCAGGATCAGGATGCCGAGCAAGGAAAACGTGATCGCAGAGCCAACAGGAAGGATCGTCTCGTCGAGCGAGAGAAGTTTGATGCGGTTCTGGTTGAGATGGATCGCAAGCGTTCCCGCGGCCAAAGCGAGAATGAGAGCGTGAATCGAGACCTGCATTTCCTGTTCGAAGATGAGCGCAAGGAAAAACCCAACGACGATTAGCGCGGAAATGAAACGAAGGACAGAATCGCGATGCAAAAGGATCAGGGCTGTTTCCAGCATGGCGACCAGCAGCGTCATGATCAGGAGTTCATCGAAGATCGAAAACAGTCCGATGATTGCCAACGCCTGCCCCGTGAGGCTGGCCGCCAGCGAAAGTTGAATCCAGAAGGTGTTGCGATACCCTGCGCGGTTGACGGGAATTGCCGCGGCGCAAAAGACCAACCCGAAGCCGAGCGCGCTTTCCTCTTCAATGATGCCGATGGCGAAGAAGAATGAGACGATCAGGATGGCCGCGATCCAGGCGGCGATGCCGATAAACAATTTGACAAACCACGGCAGGGAGGAACCGTGCACTTCCGCGGGCGCGGAGAGGGCGGTGACCAGTTCCAGCGGCTTCGCCAAACCTTCGTCCGCCAGTTGCGAGAGGACTTCGCGCAGGGTGAATTGTGTGTTCATTGTTCCACCTCCTTGCGAGATTTCGAGACTCGCAGAAGCAAGGTCACGACCAGGGCGGTTTGCCCGACGATGAGAAGCCCCAGGATCAAGGGGACGAAATCGTTGTTGAAGTTTGACTGGTCCAATTGATTTGCCACCCAGGTGGTGAAGACCGTCATGAGGCTGATGGCGGAAAGCGTCAGCATGAACAAGTCCAATTTCTTTTGTGAGTAGACGTAGATCATGGCAGGGAGGAAGACCAGCCAGACGACTGACGTTGCAAGGGTATATGGGTCATCATCCAGACCTTCTGAAACAAAAATCGTTGCGGCGGCGGTTACGATGTAGAAGTTGATCAGCGATAAAATGCGCGGCGTCCAACGGCTGACCAGCCAATCGGTTTTACCAGAGAAGAGTTCCCAGGCGAGGACGAAGAGGCCGTTGATCGCAAATCCCCACAACTGGATGGCGCTGTACTGTGGCGAGCGCCACGAAACCATTTGATCCCAATACAAGATCAGGGTGGTATCTATCAGCAGAATCCAGATAAACCACATGGGCGTGAACTTGCTGACGAACACCCAGCCCGCCATCAGGATGACCCAGCCGAGGAAGAGTTTGTACGAGTCCGCGCCTGTTTGGTACACCTGCCCGTAAACCGCGAGCAACGCGCCGATCAAAACGCCCGCCACGGTGAGCGTGATCTTGGCGGGCAATTTTTCCTCGGGAAGCCTGGACGTTGCGATCACCAAACCGAGCAGTAAAACGCCGACGATTCCCATCTTTACAAAGCGGTGCATCTCAGCCCAATTGTAGGCAAAGAAGAAGTAGATGCCGCAGACCGTGAGTCCCGCTCCCAAAACCAGCAGGAGGACATCGAGAAAGCGATTCCATTTTTGCGTGTTTGGCGTAAAGCCGATGATCTTCAACGCGCGTTCGTAGCCGCGCAAGTCGAGCATTCCCTGCCGCGCCATTTGCAAAAGATTTTTCTGTGTCGCGGGAAGTTCCAAGCCGTCGGTTTCGTTCATGGGATTCCCTTTCGATGGAGGAGTTTCAGTTCGTCACTGCGAGGAGGGCGCTCTCCCCGACGACACCTGCCCTGGCGGGCGGTGCCAGGGAGCAGTCCCCGCGCCGTGGGAGGGGATTGCTTCGGGACACTTGCCCTGGCGGGCAGTGCCAGGGAGATCACCCTCGCAATGACGGGTAGCCAGTGGTTGTTTGAAGTAAAACCATGATTTACTGAATTTAATCGCTCAAGATTTACAACCCCTTACGGCACATAAGGAGGCAAGTCAAGGACGGCGAATCCGCTTTCGATTTTCTTCACGCGGAAGAGAAAACTGGAAAACGTGGGACCTTCCGTCTCGCCGCAACACGGACCCTGGACGAACAGCGCGCCATCGGGATTGGTGAACTCGACATCGAAAAGATAATAGCCATCCGCATCAACGCCGCGATACGTGATCGTGCGCGGCGACATGCAGACCAGGCCGTTCTGCGTGCAGGCCCGTTCGAGCCATTTGGGGAGATCGTCTTTGATATCGGGATTCCAGGTTTGGAGAAGTTCCGTATCGCCGCCGTAAAATTTCGCGCCCTGAATATAATCTCCCGTGGCAAGCGCAGTGAGATAGAGGTGCAGGGCTACTTTGGCGTCGACAGCATCGAGTGAAATATTCAGACTGTTCGAGGCCTGCGTCTGCAGATCGGACGCGAATTGCAGGATGGCTTGAATGGCCGCGTCGTCAGCGGCTTCGCTTCCCCTGCCTGTCAGAGACAGGGTCACGCGCATCGCGTCGGGGACGGGCGGATCGGCCTGGATGTAGTCAATCGGTTGATAGGCTTCGAGCCAGCCGTCCAGTTGGGCGCGCTGAGTCTCCGTCAGCGCAAAAGTTGACTCCACATCCCCGCGGCAGTTGTAGACAGCGACCTGATATGCCGCATCAATCATGACTTTATCGCAAAAGCCCGCGATGCCGCCCGTCCGCTCCCAGGCGAGCAAAGCGCCATCGGGAAGTTCCGTCGGCTTCTCAAGCGTGGGGATGGACAGCGTGGGAGAAACAGGCGCGCAAGCCGCGAGCAGGAGGATGAGAATCAATGCAAATGAAAAGCGAATCGGTTTCATGGGGCGCTCCTTGTCAGATTCAAAACGCTCGCTCCAACACAATGTTCCCCGCAGTTTCGACCACAGATAAAAAAGATGAAAGGGATTCATCGCTTTTATCCCTTCCATCCGTGGTCGCTTTTCTCTTGCCTATCTCCAGATCAGCCAGTTCACCGTCCCCACCACCAGCCCCAGCAAAACGCCGCCCACCACTTCGAGCGGCGAGTGACCGATCACCTCGCGCAATTCCTTGTCGCTCCAAATGTGGCCGCTCAGCAATTCATCGAACAACACGTTGATGCGCTCGGCGTGCATCCCCGCCTGCCTGCGCACGCCCGCCGCGTCGTAAACCACGATCATCGTGATCGCCACCGCCAGCCCGAACAGCGCCGAATCGAATCCCACAAACAAGCCGATGCTGAGCGTGGCTCCCACCATCAGCGCCGAATGCGAGCTGGGCATGCCGCCCGCGCTCAACAACGCGCTCCAGCGCCACTTGCCCGTGCGGAAATATTCCAACGGCGGCTTCAGTCCCTGCGCGATCAGCCAGCCTGCCAACGCGCCGATCAGAACCTTGTTCTCTAAAAGTCCCGCGAGGGTCATTCTTCCTCCGCAAACGGAGAAAGCGTCTCGCCAGACAACTGTTGCACTTTCAACTCGGCCTTTTCCAACAACTCGGCGCAACGCTTCATCAGCGCCTGGCCGCGCTCGAACAGCGCCATCGCCTCTTCCAATTTTTGATTGCCCTCCTCCAACGCGTCCACGATGGTTTCCAATTCCGCCATCGCCTCCTCATAACTCAATGATTCAACAGGTTTGGGTGTTTTTGCCATAAATCCTCTTTACAGAATATCGCCGTCCTGAGCGGAGACGCCGTGCTTTTCGGCGTCGCAGTCGAAGGACAGATTTCTTGTGCAAGCGCTGTTCCAGAGACTTGCCCTTCGACTACGGGAAGATCGCCCTCCGCTCAGGGCAGTGTGTGCTTATTTACGATTGCGCCGAACTGTCCATCCGACACGCGCACTTCGATCACTTCATTCTCTTTGGCTTGACCGACGCTTCGGATCAGACTCCCATCCGCGGGGCGCGTGACGACCGCGTAGCCGCGCGCCAGGACCTCGAACGGACTCAGCGCCACCAGGCGTTTTCCCAGCCCCGCGATTTTTTCCGCTTCGAGCGCGAGACGGTGGGCGGGCGCGGCCACGAGACGGCGACTCCACTCGTCCGCGCGCTGGCGCTCGGATTGGAGTCGACGCGCGGGGGAGTAAAAACGCAGGCGAGATTCGATATTCGATAATTCGATTCGCCCACTTTCCAAACGACTCGTCATTGCCATAGTTGCGCGTTGACCGAGATCACTCATCGCGGACGCGAGATCGAACAGGGTGACGGGAGTCGCGAGTTCCGCCGCCGCGGTGGGAGTCGGCGCGCGCAGGTCGGAGGCAAAATCGGTCAGCGTGAAATCGGTCTCGTGGCCGACGCCGCTGATGACGGGCGCGTCGCTGGCCGCGATCGCGCGGACGACGCGTTCATCGTTGAACGCCCACAAGTCTTCGATGGAACCTCCGCCGCGCGCGATCAGAATCACGTCAGTTTGGATTCGGTTGAGGGCCAGCAACCCCGCAACGAGGGCGGGAGGAGCGTCTGCCCCTTGGACGGGAGAAGCCGCGAGGACGACGTCCGCGAGCGGGAGACGACGTCGCAGAGCGCTGAGCATGTCCCGCAAGGCCGCGCCCGTGGCAGACGTCACGATGCCGATGCGTTTGGGCAGTTGCGGAATCTCGCGCTTGCGAGATTGGTCAAAGAGTCCCTCGGCTTCGAGCATGGACTTGAGCCGCAGAAATTCGGCGTAGAGCGCGCCCTCGCCCACGGGACGGATCACGTCGGCGTAGAGTTGGTATTGCCCGCCGACTTCGTAGATGCCGATCTTGCCGTGGGCTTCCACTTCCATGCCGTCGCGCAGGGGGAGTTTGAGGCGGGTGGCGTTGATCTTCCACATCACGCCGCGCAGGGACGCGCCCGCGTCTTTAAGCGTGAAATACAAATGCCCCGAAGCGGGACGCGAGACGTTGGAGAGCTCGCCACGCACCCACACATCCTGGAGCGCGGGGTCGGCTTCGATCACCTGCCGCAGATGGGCGGTGAGGCGGGTAACCGTCCATTGGACGGAGGCGAAGAGGGTCGGTTGTGTCACGCGAGCGAGGATAATACAAGGAGGGGGGAGAGTCAACCGCAGGTTTGACTCGTCATTGCGAGACGGCGCTTTTCCGTCGAAGCAATCCCCGCGCACGACGAGGAGATTGCTTCGTCGGGAAGACCACCCTCCTCGCAATGACGGAATAAGGGTTCTCTGCTAGAATCGCAACATGAAACGAATGACAACCCCCTGGCGCAAGAATTACATTGAAGGTCACGTCAAAGAGGACGGGTGTGTGTTTTGCAATGCGCTCGCGAAAAAAGAAGATAATTCCAAAAACCTGATCATCCATCGCGGACAGCGCGCCTTCGTCATCGTGAACCTGTTCCCCTACACCAACGGCCACCTGATGGTCGCGCCGATGGATCATCACGCCTCGCTCGAATTGCTCGACCCCGAAACGCGCGCTGAGATGATGGAACTGGTCTCGCAGACGATCACGCTGTTGAAGCGGCTCTACAATCCGCAAGCCTTCAACGTGGGCGCGAACATCGGCAAGGCCGCGGGCGCGGGCGTGCCAGACCACGTCCACATGCACATCGTCCCGCGCTGGACGGGCGACTCGAATTTCATGTCCATCCTCGGCGAGACGCGCGTCCTGCCTGAGACGATTGAGGAGACATATAAGAGGGTTAGGGAGGGGTGGAAGTGAGCAATTTCCATTGCATGTCTCTCGTTACATTTAATTCTATCGATACTTGGAACAAGAAATGACACCAAAGCGACCTTCAATTTTTATTTCATCAACCATTCATGATTTTAAAGATTTAAGATCTGCCTTGAGGTTCTACTTAGAATCTCTTGGCTTTGATGTTTATTTGTCTGATTTCAACGATTTTCCAAAGCCTTTGGACGCCAATACCTATGAGGCAACATTAGAGACATTACGATCCGCAGATTTTTATATTCTACTGGTTGGATCACGCGTGGGTGGTATGTATAGCGATCAGGATCAGATAAGCATAACGAGAATGGAATATCGCACCGCATACGAGGAAGCACAGAAGAAAAAATTACGCCTTTTACTGTTGGTTAGAGAAGAAGTTTGGAATATCAGACAAGACAGGAAAGCTTTGCGAGAATATCTAGAATCAGCCTACAAAATAAGCCGTGAACTTTCTGATGAAGATGTAACAAAGATAGTTGGTTATCCAAGCACATTTATTAATGACGCACAACTAATTTTCAATTTTCTAGATGAAATCAGTAAGAATGAAGAAATGCAAAAGGCAATTTCAGGTCAGGGGGAATTTCCAAAAGCAAATTGGATTCATCCTTTCTCAAACTTCCAAGATATTATAGATGCCCTGCGGAATCAATTAGGCATTAGAACTAATCTAAGCACCATAGCATTGAAAGTAAATCTCAGAAGAGAACTGCTCGAAAACCTAGTCTATTTGGTTTCAAAATTCCAGGAAAAAATATCTCCTAATTACATTTACACATCATTTGCAAAAAAGCAAATTTATAAGGACGGCAAGGGAATCACGCGTATGCCAGGAAGATATTTACGATGGATGATTATGCATTGTACAGGAACTGGAAAGGGCGCAAACCTCTCAACGCGGTTCATTGATCAGGCACTACAAACTGGCGACTTTTTGGTATTCAATAAACATATTGCACAATATCAAGAGAGTCTATTAAGCCAAAGACTATCCCAGTTGCGCGAACAAATTGCTCGTTTACATTTTTTCTCTGGTGGTGCACGTGATGTATTCGTTGGTTTCATATCCAAATATGCCGACTTTTTAAAACAAGAGAACGAGATAGATATTCCAAATCAAGACCTGCTATTTCCGTTAATGCTTGCAGATGTCGAAGAAAATACAGTTCGCTTGACTATAAGTATTTTGCGGGCTCTCGATGGTAACGAAGCTTACTTGCAGAATCTTCAGTTAAATCAGATTACCCCTTTCGCAGACGAAAATGAAGAAATTCAAAAGGAAAGACCATCGTTGGATGAATTAGCCGAATGGGTAAAGAGTGATCAAGTTTTCTAATAAGCAATGTGAGCCGTTTTTCCTGTTTTCATATGCACCGATTATCTATCCTTCTGCTTTCCGCCTTCTGCCTTCTAGCCTCCTCCTGCCAACCCGCGCCTCCTCCCTCCGCGCCTCCAACCCTCACGCCTACCCACCTGACACCTGAAACCGAAACACTTGACACCGTAACACCCTCCCCCTCCCCCCAACCCCACCTCCCTCCCCTCTCTCTCGGCCCCGAAATCGAAAACTTTCCTGCGAACATCAATCCCCTCACCGCGCGCGAAGTGGAAGATGCCTCGTGGCTCAAACTGCCTGCTGTCCTCGTCTCGATCAGCAACATGCCTGTCACCGCGCGGCCGCAGGCGGGCATCAACTTTGCCTCGTGGGTCTTTGAATTCTACATCGGCGAGGGCGCCACGCGCTTCCTCTCGGTCTTTTACGGCAACGGCGTGCGCGACATTCCCAACGTCAACGCGGGATGCGCGACGCGGGAGCAGATCATCCGTCCGCAAGGCGAGTGGATCGGCAACCGCGTCTTCCTCGACGAAAACGCCAACGGCCGCGCCGACGATTGGGAGACGGGCGTCGGCGGCGTGTGCGTCCGTCTGTTGGACGCGGCCCGCCGCGAGGTCCTGCGCGAAACGACGACCGACGCGAACGGCTATTACGCGTTCGACCGTCCCAGCGGCGAAGTCGTCATCCAATTCATCGTCAACGACAAATATCAATTCACCGCGCCCGACCTCGGCGACGAGGATCGCGACTCCGACGCGGATCCCGTCACGGGTGAGACGCGTCCCTTCGTGGCGGACGCGACCGCTCCGTTCCACGACGCGGGCGTGATCCTGCTCGATAGGCCGATCGCCACTTCGAGTCCCGTCGTCACTGGCACGCCTGAAAATTGGTTCTTCCCGCAGGAGCCGTACATCGGGCCGATCCGTTCGGGGCGGATGACCTACCGACAGGTTGGCTATATGTTTTGGAACAGTTGCCTCGTCTTCGCGAGCGCGGGACGCGGCATCATCGGCGCATTGGACGCGTGCGCGGTCATCTACGGCGTGGACGAGAACACGCCCAACAGTTCGCTCCTGCCCGTGACGCGCCTGCGTCAACTCGCGGAGGACAGCCTGGTAGAGGGTCATCCTGTCAATTACTCAGGCAACATTTTTTCGGACGCGGTTCCTGAAGGCGGTAAACGCGCCATAGACATCTCGGTCTTCTATCACGCCTACACGCAGGCCGCATGGAAGTACGATCCCATCTCGGGCAGTTACCTGCGCTGGAGCGACATGGCCGACGGGAAGGGCGTCCCGCTCGTCCCCGCGACCGACCGATTGACGGGGCGCCAGCAATCGTTCGAGAATGTGATCGTGGTCTTTGCCGAGCACATGCGGATCCGTCACAACCAGTTCGAGATCGATCTTGGCGTGGGCAAGCGCGGCTATGCCTATCTCTTCCGCGATGGACAGTACTTCCCCATCCGCTGGGCGACCGTCAACCGCGAGTGGGAGAAAAAATCTGGCTTCCCGCGTCCGATATATTTTCTCGATACGAACAACAATCCCATCGCGCTCCATCCTGGCCGCACGTGGATCCATCTCGTCACGCCGTTTTCGTACGTGGAAGATCAAAGCGATGGACAATGGCTGATCCGTTTTGTCCAACCTGCCGATCCAGAAGATACGCCATCGCCGTGAACATTGAAAAAAGGAACCTCGTAAGGTAAACTGTGCAGATGGAGTGGCCGCATGACAATGCCGTTTGATTGGGATGAAGAAAAAGCAGATGAGAACCGCAAGAAACACGGCATCAGTTTTGATGAAGCAAAATCCGTGTTCCGCGATTCTTTTACCATCACCATTGACGACCCAGACCACTCCGAAAAAGAACAGCGATTTATTGATATCGGTTATTCCAGAAAAGGCAGAATTTTGATTGTCGTTTATACTGAGCGTGGAAAAATAACACGCATCATTAGTTGCCGAAAAGCAACACTGACAGAGCGTAAAAAATATGAGCAACAATTCTTCTAAACCCACAAAAAAAATAGCAGATATGCGCGCTGAATATGATTTCAGCGGTGGGATTCGCGGCAAACACGCCGCATCCTATCGGCAAGGGCATTCTGTGACCATCCACAAGAAGGATGGGACAACTGTCATTGAACATTTCACCGTGGACGATGACGCCGTCGTCATTGATCCTGATGTACGAGAATATTTTCCCGATGCCGAATCTGTCAACGCCGCCTTGCGGTCGTTGATTGCCATTGCATCCAAGACGGGGACAAAAATGGGTAAATCCTCGCAGAAATCAAAACGGCAATCTCCCGCGTATCCATCAAAATAGATAATTCAATCGAAGACCCGCTTCTTTTCACAAGAGCGGGTTTTCTATTTCAAAGGAGCGACAATGATCCCCTATCTCCTCTCCCTCATTTCCGCCTTCGAGCAAAGCGCGAACCCCGCGCAGGCCGCGCCGATGAAAAAATACATGCGCGACCAGTTTGAATATCTCGGCATCAAATCGCCGCAGTTCAAAGTGTTGATGAAGGAACACATCGCCGCGCACGGACTTCCCCCCGTAGACGAATTGGACGACATCGCGCGCGAACTATGGGGGTTGCCCCAGCGCGAATTCCAGTACGCGGCCACCAGCCTGATCGGGCGAATGGAGAAGACTCTGCCCAAAGGATTCGCGTCAACTTTCGAATATCTGCTCGTCCACAAATCCTGGTGGGATACGGTGGACACGCTGGCGGGGAATCCAGTCGGAGTCCACTTTCAGCGCTTCCCCGATTTACGCGAAAAATCTCTAACCAAGTGGCGCAAATCAGAAAACTTCTGGCTGAGACGAACTTGTATCCTTTTCCAGTTGAATTACAAAGCAGAGACCGACTTCGACCTGCTGTGCAAGATCATCCGCGAGAATCTCGGCTCGAAGGAATTCTTCATCAACAAGGCCATCGGCTGGGCGCTGCGACAATACGCGCGGACGAATCCCAAAGCCGTGAAGAAATTCGTGAAGGCGACGGAGTTGCATCCGCTCAGTCGGCGCGAGGCGATGAAGCATTTGGAATAGCCAAAATCTCCGATAAATTCAAAATAAGAGAGAGGATCAAATGAAATTCAAAACATTAAATATGCCATCAACAAAACATTGGGCAATATTTGTAGTTATCGTCCTTTTTTCAACCCTTTTTTCACCAATAAAAGCTAAAACAGTATTTGGACAGGGAGGCAAGGTTGAAGTTGGGGAAACTAAGGTTCAGAGCTCTTTTCCAAAAGGAATCCGATTTAACGTCACAATTGATACAGAAGAAAGTTTATACGTTTATTTTTGGTACAAATTAGGCGCGGGGACTTGGCAAGTCGTAGACCCTAATCGCCAGACTATTTTAGTCAACGGTCACTTGGATTATTACAATTGTGTTTTTTTCCTGGATATGTCAAACATGCCTCCGCAATTACCCGTCAGTTATAAGTGGGAAGCAAAGAATATCAATGGCGGCTATCATAAATTCAGCGAAGTGCAAACCATCATATATTCCGACTCAAACTATGCCTGGGAATCGCTATCATCCAAAGGTTTGACAATCTGGTGGCATGACCATCCCAAAGACTTTGGCGAACATGTTATGACCATTGCCGAAACATCCATCCAAAATCAATCGAAAATATTTGGCATGGAATTACCTTATCCGATCCAGATCGTGATCGAGAATTCTCAAGAAGAGTTTTTATCCTGGAACACTCAATTTCCGTCGCTGGGCAGTGTACTCACATATTACAGGTTTGGTTTAACAATCCAGATCATTGAACCAGAGACCAAGCCCCAATGGCAAGAATATCTATTGAGCGATATCATCCCGAGCGGGATTTCGCATCTTTATTTTTTTGAAGCTAGCGGACGAAAACAAAAATCTCCACCCGAGTGGCTTGAGGCAGGGCTGACAAAATACAACGAACTTCACCCTCATGAACCTGAATGGGCAATGGTTCGAGACGCGATAAAGCAAGGCGGTCTAATACCCCTTTCGGAATTAAGAAACGACTTTGATGAGGATGATATTCAGATCTATCTTGCATATGCTGAAAGCTACACCGTCATCGAGTACATTATCAGCGTCTACGGAGAGGAAGGACTCCATACCCTATTCGAGAATTACCGAAACTACAAAACATCGGATGAAGCATTTGAGGCCGCGTTTGGTAAGAACGTAGCTGAAGTGGAAGCAGATTGGGAGGTTTGGATAAAAACACATCCAAATGTAACTTCCTTGTCTGACAAATTACAGCCCTATATTCCTTCAATATTGATCGTGACGGTGGTTTGCAGTTTTCTGGTCTTTGCGACCATCCTTGTAGCCATCACCTATTTCAGCAGGCGAAAACAAGCCCAACCAAATTCATAAATGATTCATCTGGTTCCGCTTCAATACCATGACTCGTTGTTTGAGTCTCGAACAGAAAATTACATTCATTACTTTATTTCGCACAAACACACGGCTATAATTGAAATAACAGACAAAACAAGTTTTGTCCCACAAGGAGAAACCATGAGCGAGCATGAAGCAGTCATCCTTTCCGCGGCGCGCACGCCGATCGCCAAATTCCAGGGCGCGCTGGCAAACATCCCCGCCACAAGGTTGGGGGCTCTGGCCGTCAAAGAAGCGGTGAAACGCGCGGGCGTGGATCCCAACGAGATCGAAGAAGTGTTGATGGGCAACGTCGTCCAGGCGGGCGAGGGACAGGCTCCCGCGCGGCAAGCGGCCATCTTCGCGGGGCTCCCCCCCACCGTCGGCGCGACCGCCCTGAACAAAGTGTGCGGCTCGGGATTGAAAGCGGCCATCGGCGCGGCGCAGGCCGTCCGCGCGGGCGACGGCGATCTGTTCGTGGCGGGCGGCATGGAGTCGATGTCGCGCGCCCCGTACCTCGTCCCTGGGCGGACGGGCGAGATGCGCTACGGTCACGTCCAACTGACGGACGCGCTGCTCAACGATGGGCTGTGGGATCCATTCGAGAATTGGGCGATGGGCGAAGCGGCGGAATTCATCGCGAACGAGTTCGAAGTCACGCGCGAAGCGATGGATGAGTTCGCGGTCGGCAGTCACAAGAAAGCCATCGCGGCCATCGAGGCGGGCAAGTTCAAGGCCGAGATCGTCCCCGTGGAAATCCCTGGACACAAGGGCGAAGTCACGATTTTCGATACCGACGAAAGCCCGCGCCGCGATACGACGATTGAATCGCTGACGAAATTGAAACCTGCCTTTCGCAAGGACGGCAGGGTGACGGCGGGCAACGCTTCGAGCCTGAACGACGGGGCGGCCGCGCTCGTCATCGCGAGCCGCGCCTACGCCGACGCGCACGGCTTCAAGCCAATGGCGCGCATTATGACCTACGGACACGCGGCCGTGGAACCGAAGTTCCTGTTCGGCGCTCCCGCCATCGCGATGCCAAAAGTGTTGGCAAAGATCGGATGGAAAATCTCCGATGTTGATTTATTTGAATTGAACGAGGCTTTCGCCGCGCAAGTGTTGGCGAATGGATACGCGCTCGCCGATCAAGGCTGGGACTGGGCGAAGGTCAACGTGAACGGCGGCGGCATCGCGCTGGGGCATCCCATCGGCGCGAGCGGCGCGCGCGTGTTGACCACGCTGGTCTACGCGCTGAAAGACCGCGGCCTGAAGCGCGGCGTCGCGTCGCTATGCTTGGGTGGCGGCGAGGCGGTGGCAATGGCGGTGGAGGTCGAGTAAACGATATTTGATACTCGATATTCGAATCCCGAATATCGAGTATCTTTTATAGGAGAGATTATGGATGCCACAGAACGAAACGAAAAGATCGAACTGTACGGGCGCGGATATGCGTCGTTGGCTGAGGCCCTCACAGAGGTCCCGCCTGAGGCGATGAAGTTCAAACCCGAGCCGAAGGAGTGGAGCGTCCACGAGATTATCATCCACCTCGCGGACAGCGAATCCAACGCGGCTATGCGGGCGCGGAAGTTGATCGTGGAGCCAGGCGGCGCGCTGATGGGTTACGACCAGGATCAATGGGCGATCACGCTCGATTATCACGAACAAAACTTGCAGGACGCGTTGGAGACGGTTCGCCTTGTCCGCAAATCCACGTACGAGTTGTTGAAGAAACAATCAGCTGATGTTTTCACGCACACCGTCAAGCATCCCGAATACGACGAGCCATACACATTCGATAAATGGCTGAACATCTACTCGCGCCATATCCCAAGCCACATCGAACAAATTCGCAATAATGTCCGCCTCTGGCAGGAACGGCAAAAGTAGCGACGCGCAGTATGGCTCAATCGCCTTCTTCCAACGCATCCATCGGATTGGTGAAACGCATCCCCGCGGGATTCTTCCGCATGGGGAGTCGTTTTCACGCGCGGGAAAATCCCAGCCGCGTGGTGCAGGTAGCGGAGTTCGAGATCGCGCACGTACCTGTCACCGTCGGCCAGTATGAGGCATTTCTGGAAAGCGGCGCGGCGAAGGAACAACAATGGTGGAGCGAGGCAGGCTGGGACTGGTTGAAAGGCCGCGCCGATGGCTGGGGACGAAAAGACCGCCACGTTCCCGATGGCTGGAAAAATCAGTTACCAAAATCCGCGCATCCCGTTACAGGCGTGACCTACTTCGAGGCAGAGGCCTATTGCAAGTGGATCGGCTCGGTCAAGCGCAAGTCTGTGCGCCTGCCCACCGAAGCAGAATGGGAATACGCGGCGCGCGGCGACGATGGCCGTCCCTTCCCGTGGGGAGAGGATTTCGACCCGCGGCTGGTGAACACGCTCGAAGCCGAGATCGGCGCGACCGTGGAAGCCGCGTCCATGCCTGGCGATTCCAGTCCATTCGGCGTGATGGACATGTGCGGCAACGTCCAACAGTGGACATCGTCCGCCTACGCTCCCCCGCCGCACGAAGCCGTCCCTGCTGGGAAATTATGCGTAGCGCGCGGCGGATCATTTAACGACACGGTGTTCGGCTCGCGCGCATCCTATCGGCGCGGCTATCCGCCTGGATTTTTTTATCCGTTTCTCGGATTTCGTTTGGTGGTCGGATAGTCGGGTTGTCTCTTGGTCAATTCGTCGAGTGGTCATATAGTCAAGTGGTTAAGGAGGATTGATGAAGATCGAAAAATTCGAGGATATTCGCGCATGGCAACAGGCGCGGGAACTGGCAAATCTGGTTTATGATTTGACCGAAACGGCGAAGTCTGCAAAAGATTATCGCCTGCGCGACCAGATTCAAGGGGCGGCAGGTTCGATCATGCACAACATCGCCGAAGGATTCGATGATGGATCGGATGTGGAGTTCATCCGCTTTTTGAAATATTCGCGGCGTTCATCCAGCGAAGTCCAATCCGAAATCTATCTTGCGCTTGACCGTAAATATATCAGCGCCGAAGATTTCAAACGCGTTTACGACATGGCAACAACAGCGAAGAAATCCATCAACGCCTTCATCGCCTACCTGCGAAAATCCAAACGCGGATCAACCTCAACCGAATAGACCATCCGACCACGCGACTATTCGACTATTTGACTATTCGACCATTTAACGAGGAGACAAAAATGACGTACTCTGAAAAACCAAAAATTCCTGGCGGCGCGTTGGTGGTGGTGATCGCCGTCTTCCTGTTCGGATGTATCGTGGTGGCCGCGTTGCTGGTTCCGCGATTTTTACAGTCCACGCCGACGACGGGAAACACGCCCATCGTCAATGGCGCTGACCCAACCGCCGCGCCGCCGAAGGACGCGCTGACCATCGAAATCTCCTCGTCCAACACGAAGGAAGATTGGATGAACGCGGCCGTGGCGCAGTTCAACGCGGAGGAACACAAGACCGCTTCGGGCAAGGTCATTTTTGTCACCGTAAAACACGTCACCTCGGGCGGGTCGCAGAAGGCCATCCTCGAAGGGACGAGTCAGCCCGTGGTGTGGAGTCCCGGCGACCAGTCGTGGATTGACGAAGCGAACCGCGTCTGGCGCGACCGCAACGGCAGTCTGCTCATCCCCGATGCGTGCGATCCCACCATCCTGGCTCCGATCGGTTTTGCGATGTGGCGTCCGATGGCGGAAGCGCTCGGCTGGCCCGACACCCCCATCAGTTGGGACGAGATCGTCGCGCTCTCCGCCGATCCGCAAGGCTGGGCAAGCAAGGGACATCCCGAATGGGGACAGTTCAAATTTGGGCACACGCATCCCGACTACTCGAACGTTGGCATGCTCAGCCTGACATCGCTCGCCTATTCCTCCGTCGGCAAGACCGAGGGGTTGAGCGCGGACGAGGTCTATTCTGAAACCGTCGTGGAAGCCTTCCGCGGTCTCGAACAGAACACGTATCACTATGGCCTGCAAAGCCGCCCGCTCATGCAAATTTTGGCACAGCGCGGCCCCGAGTACCTGCACGCCGTCACCACCAGCGAAGCCGAAACGCTCAAGACGAACGCCGAGTATGCCGCGACGATGCGTTATCCGCTCGTTTTCATCTTCCCCGCCAAAGGCACATTCTGGAGCGAACAACCGTACTGCATCCTCGACGGCGACTGGGTGACGGACGACCAGAAGGACGCGGCCAAAATTTTCCAGACGTATCTGCTCGACAAAAAACAGCAGGAAATGGCGATCACGTATTACCTCCGCCCCGTGGACGAATCCATCCCGCTTCACGCCCCGCTGACGTTGGACGGCGGCACCGACCCGCGCGTCACCCGCTCGCGCGTCCCCGCCTTGCAGAGTCCGTCTGCGGATATTTCATCGGCAGTGAAAGATGTGTTCCACCAGACGAAGAAGAAATCCACCATTGTTTTGTTGCTGGATATTTCAGGAAGCATGGAAGGCGACAAGATTAAGAACGCTGTCGCGAGTTCGATCAACTTCGTCAATCGTCTCGACCCGAACGATGAGGTCTACGTGATGGTCTTCGGCGGGGACGGACAAGTCTACGAACTCGGCGGAGGCCGCGCCGCGGACGTGGGCGAAGACTTGGTGCAGAAGCTCAATGGTCTCTTCGCGGACGGCAACACGCCGCTCTATGACGGCGTGTGCAGGGCGCTTGAAAAAGTCAACGCCTTGCAAGCCGCGGATAAAGCGAATGAAATTAAACGACTGTACGGAGTCGTCCTGCTCTCCGATGGACAGGATACCTCCAGCGTCAACACGCAAAACCAGATGTTCAACTGCCTGCCCAGCGGCGAAAACGTGGAAGGGACGAAGGTCTTCACCATCGCCTATGGCGGCGACGCCGACGCCGACCTGATGCTGAGAATCGCCAACCGCACCAACGGCAAGACGTTCACGGGCGATCCTGAAAGCATTGAAACGATCTACATCGCCATCTCGGCGGAGCAATAACCATGCAGGCGCCGCGTCCATTTTGGTTTCTGATGGATTTTTACGCCTGGGTGTCGCTCATTTTAGGCGTCATCACAGCGCTCCTCATCGGTCAATGGTGGGTGGTTTTGCTGGGAGTCATCGGCTACCTGCTCGCCCTGCTCGTAGACCTCTCCGGCGGACGCGCGCTCGGCCGAACAGGAGCGATGCGACTGGCGCAGGCTGAACAGGAAAACCGCGAGTTGAAAGCGGAACAGGCGCGGTTGTTGGGAGCCCTTCAAGAGCGTGATGAGAAGTTGAAGAAGTCGGATGGTCGCGTGGTCGAGTAGTCGCGTGGTCGGATGGTTGAATAGTCGCGTAGTTGGATGGTGAAATCATTTTTGATAGGAGGCAAATAATGAGAATTGAGAAGTTTGAGGATATTCGCGCGTGGCAACAGGCGCGAGAGTTAGCGAATCTGGTTTATGATTTGACAGAACAAGGCAGATTCGCGAAAGACTTTCGACTGCGCGATCAAATTCAAGGCGCGACTGGTTCAGTCATGCACAACATCGCCGAAGGTTTCGATGACGGTTCCGATGGCGAGTTCATCCATTTTCTGAAATACTCGCGACGTTCCACCAGCGAGGTTCAATCTGAAATTTACCTGGCTCTTGACCGAAAGTACATAACCCAGCAGGATTTTCAGAAAGTTTACGACATGGCGACAACAACCAAAAAATCTATCAATGCTTTCATCGCATATTTGCGAAAATCCAAGCCTGGTTCAGCCAAGTGACCACGCGACTATGCGACCAAGCGACTAGGAGACTGTAATATGACCATCAATCACATCTTCATCATCGGCGCGGGAACAATGGGAAATGGCATTGCCCAAGTCGCGGCAACATCGGGTTATCAAGTGACTTGCATGGATACCATGCCCGCGGCGCTTGAAAAGGCAAAGGCCACCATCGCCAAGTCCACGGCGAAACTGCTCGAAAAGGGGACGATCAGCGCGGAGCAAAAAGCCAGCGCGGACAGAATCGCCTTCGTCAGCGACATGTCCACGATGAAGGACGCGGATCTCGTCATCGAAGCGGCGACAGAGAATCCCGAATTGAAATTCAAGATCTTCAAAGACATGGATGCCAATGCCCGCGAAGGCGTGATCCTCGCCAGCAACACCTCGTCCATTTCGATCACCAAGATCGCCGCGGCTACGAAGCGGCCAGATAAAGTCATCGGGATGCACTTCATGAACCCCGTCCCGTTGATGAAACTGGTAGAGATCATCCGCGGGCTCGCCACGACCGACGAGACCACCAAGACTGTGGTGGACATCTGCAAGGCGCTTGGCAAGGAACCCATCGAAGCCAACGACTCGCCTGGCTTCATATCCAATCGCATTTTGTGTCCGATGATCAACGAAGCGGTCTTCGCCCTGCAAGAGGGAGTCGGGACGCCCGAGGCCATCGACTCGGTGATGAAACTCGGCATGAACCACCCGATGGGTCCGCTCACGCTGGCGGATTTGATCGGGCTGGATGTCGTCCTGTTCGTGATGGAAGTTCTGCAACGCGACCTGGGCGAGGACAAATACCGTCCCGCGTATCTTCTGCGGAAGATGGTGGACGCGGGATATTTGGGCAGGAAGACGGGGAGAGGGTTTTACAAGTATCAGTGAAAAGTGATCAGTGTTCAGTGTTCAGTGAAAAATTATTGCCCCGAGGCGTGGAAGCCTCGGGGCAAATGATTCATGGGTAAAGTCAGAGGTCGAAGAGATTCTCATTCCTCAACAACTAAAATAACATACTCGCCTGTCTCGCTATCCTGGTAAATAATGGTCGTTTGGCCTCCGCCGAATGCCATCATAAAAACACATTGCGAGGGGTCGCTTGCCGAGGGGATTCCCGACCCAAGTCTGTAAGTGGCTTCTGTTGCAATGCCTGCCGCAGCGGCATCCTCAATGAATTGGAACACAGCCGAATTTCCACCCGAAGAGCCCTGACATTTTATCTGCCCTGCCTTGACCAGCGCTTCGAACTCGTCTCGGCTCTTCACCGACGTGCCCAACTCGGCCGCGGTGGGAGTCGGCGTATCCGTGGGAATCGGCGTCAGCGTGGCGGTGGGACTCGACGTTGGCGTGAATGTGGGAACGAGCGTAAACGTGGGCGTGATTGTAGGGATGGGAGGCGCGAACAATGGCGATGAGCACGCGGTTAGCCAAAGAGTGAAAATGGTCAAGGCGAGAAATTTTTTCAAAATATCCTCCAGTTCAAGAACCCGTCTGTTTTTTGAGAATTATACATGAACTCTGCAGAACAATTCATAGGTATCACCCCAGCGTCATCGCGCACCCATCCGCGCGGGGATCGCTTCCCGCGCACAGGACGCCCGTCTCCGCGTCGCGCAGGATGACTTGTCCCCTGCCGAAGAGGGCGCGCTCGTAGCCTGAAACCCAGCGGACGGGGTGTCCCATCTTTCCCAATTGATCGAATGTCGCTTGGGGAATCCCTTCCTCGATGGCGACCTCTCCGCCTGATTTTTCGGCTTCGATGCAGAAGCGCGGCAGATCGAGCGCGGACTGGGGATCGAGTCCCGCATCGTGCAAGGCGGAGAGGACTTGTACGTGTCCCTGCGGTTGCATGAATCCGCCCATGACACCATAGGAAGCGAAAAGGGTTTCGCCCTCGCCCTGCGCTTCGACTTCGCTGGCTCTCCGCTCAGCGCGTGGCACACGCGTGACCATCGCAGGGATGATGGTGTGATACGGCCTCTTGCGCGGCGCAAGACAGTTGGGGTGATTGGGGTCAAGGCTGAAGTTGTGGCCGCGATTTTGCAATGTGAAACCCCAGCCCTTCGGGACGATACCAGTGCCGAATCCCATGTAGTTGCTGTTGATGAACGAACAGGCATTGCCCATCCCGTCCACCACGCTGAGGTAGATGGTATTGGAGAAAGAGGTGGGGGAATCGAATTGCGTATTACGTGTTGCGTACTGCGTATTGATTAGATTGCGGCGTTGGACGGCGTAATCTTTCGAAAGAAGTTGGGCGATTGGAAGATTGTTGAAGGCGGGGTCGGAAACGTACCAGCGCGCGTCAGCGAAAGCCAGCCGCAGAGACTCGATCATCAAGTGCAGTTTTTCTGGCGATAATGAGTCCAGCCCAGCGAGATCGAAACCTTCGAGGATGTTCAACGCGATCAAGGCGGTGATGCCCTGTCCATTGGGCGGACATTCGTAAACGCGCAGGCCGCGATAATCCACGGAGATCGGCTCCTCCCAGGTGGATGTGTGCGCGGCGAGATCGTCCAATTTCATGCATCCGCCTGATTCTCGAATCACGTTCACGATGGCTTCGGCAATTTCACTTTCGTAGAACGCGGCCTTTCCTTTTTCAGCGACGGCTTTGAACGTGCGCGCCAGCCCAGGGTTGCGGAAGAGTTCGCCCGCTTTCGGCGCGCGGCCCTCAATGGTCAACTCGTGCCCGTTCGGCGCGGATCTCAGTTGCCTGTCCACACCGCGCGACCAGAAGTGGGCGGTGATGGGCGCGACGGGGAATCCCTCTTCGGCGAGTTTGATCGCGGGCGCGAGGATGTTGGACAGGGGGAGGGAGCCGTGACGCGCGTGCAAGTCGCACCAGCCCGCGCAGGCGCCAGGGACGGTGACAGTGTGCGCGTGGAAGGGAGGCAACTCGTCGGCGAGGAGGTCTTCGCGCTTTAGCCGATCCCGCGAAAGGTCGGAGGGGGCGCGGCCCGATCCGTTGAGCGCGGTGACGCGGCGCGAGTCCGAATCGAAATAGAGCGCGAACATGTCGCCGCCGATTCCAGTCGAAGTCGGCTCAGTGACGTTGAGCGCGGCCGCGGCGGCGATGGCGGCATCGGCGGCGTTGCCACCACGCGCGAGAATTTCAAGTCCAGCGGCAGTGGCGAGGGGTTGGGATGTGGCGACGATTCCATTGCGTCCGTAGACGGGCGAGCGGCGGGAGTTGAAGGTTGGGGCGTTCATGCGGCAACGATAATGCAACCGAGGAGTTGCGTCAATGAATTACTTTCCCAGCCGCGGAAAAAATGCAGGCGTGCGTTTGCAATAGTCCGCCCACTGCTCGCCAAATTCTTCCGACAAGACTGCTTCCTCGCGACTCGCGCGGACAATCATCAGCGGGGCAAAGCAGGCGAAGAACACCGTCGCCCATGTGAAGTAGATCAGCAGGCTACCCAATGCCGCGAGGATCAGTCCCGCGTACATGGGGTGGCGGACGATGGCGTAGGGTCCGCTCGTTATGAGTTGGTGATCTTTGAACAACTGCGCGCCGAAACCCGTCGAGACGAAGTAATACCTTCCAAGCGTCAGCCGTGCCCACAAGAGGAAGAGCAAGCCAGGAAAGTAAAGCAAAGATCCCATAACCAATGCAACGACGCGCATTGGAGGAGAAAACGCCAGCGGTAATGGCTTCCAGCCGAGCCAAGCGAGGCCGAAGTATGCAACTGTGCAGGCGAGATAGAACCACCACGAACGGAGCCAGCCGCCGCTGAGTCCGACCGTGCGTCCCGCTTGCTGTTTCGTGCCGCGCCAGACTCCGTAGAGTACGATCCCCAGCGCGGCGTAAGCCAGCGCTCCGCCCAACCAGCGGACGATTGAGTTAATCAACGCGAGATTCGTTACGGCCTCCTGAACTCGATACAATAGAACCAGCCCTTCCATGCATCGAAGACGCGCGTTTCGAGCATGGATGCGGGGACAAGGTCAATCGGCGCGACGACCGTCGCGCGGTCCCCGCCAAAGGATTTCATAAATCCAGGGATGACTTTTTCATAGGCTTTTGCGCCTTTTTCGGTTTCATCGCCAATCAGGATTCTCGCGCCAGGTTTCGCGACTCGGATCATCTCCTCGATGGCGGACTTTTTATCGTTGAAGAAGTTGATTCCCCCCACATGGATGACTCCGTCGAACGATTCATTCTGGAACGGAAGCCGCTCGCCGTTGCCGAGGAACAAGTCCACGCCCCAGCCTTTTTTCGCCACATATCGCTGACAGTTTTTTAACTGTCCGAGGGAAATGTCCAACCCGAAGACCTCGCCCACATCGGGACGGTTCATCAAATATGGCAGGTTGACTCCAGGTCCGATGGAAACTTCGAGCACGCGCCCGCCACGCGGATCGAGGCGGTCGGTGATCTCGCGGCGGCCTGTCTCCTCGTCCATGCCAATGAATGCGAAGGCAATCTTCGAGAAGGCGCGATAGCCCCAAGATGTCAGATCGTACATGCGCGAGAAGCGGCGGTTGAATCCGGTCAGTTGTTCGGGCGCGATGAAGTGCGGGATTCTGTCCACGATGGGAAAATGCCTGTCGCAAGCGGGGCAGGCCAAACGTCCCGCGCGAAGCGGATCGTCATCCGTGCCTGAAAAAATCAATTGTCCGTGACATGTCGGGCAGGCAAGCAATGAGAGGGTCGAGCGTTTCATGGTTATATCCTTCTGGTCTTTGAGAGCGCGCTGACCAATCTGCGCCGCCGTCTGAACTGACGACCCCGTTTTCAAGTTTCATTGTAGGCCGTTTGAGAACAAATTCAAGAGGCAATTTGCCTCAATATTTTTGGCTGTATAATCACCCAAAATTCGCCTGGGAGGGCGCCATGGAACAAATCTATGATTATGTGATCATCGGGTCGGGGTTCGGGGGAAGCGTGTCGGCCATGCGTTTGACGGAGAAGGGCTATTCGGTTTTGGTTCTCGAGCGCGGCAAGCGCTTCGAGGATAAGGATTTTCCAAAGACCAACTGGAATTTGCCAAAATATCTCTGGCTTCCCGCGGCGCGCTTCTTTGGCATTTTTGAAATGACTTTTATGAACGGCCTGCTCGCCCTGCATGGGAGCGGCGTGGGCGGAGGTAGTTTGATGTACGGCAACGTGCTGATCGAACCCGACGACCGTCTGTTTGCCGCGCCTTCATGGAGACATCTCAACGATTGGAAGGCGGAACTGAAACCGCATTACGAAACGGCGCGGCACATGTTGGGCGTGACGCGCAATCCGCGTCTTTTCAAGGCCGACGAGGTTTGCAAAGAGATCGCGGCTGAACTCGGCCATGCTGATTCATTCGAGCCGCTTCCTGTCGGCGTGTTTTTTGGGACGGAAAACGAAACTGTCCCCGACCCGTTCTTCGGCGGCAAGGGACCCGCGCGCACGGGTTGTAATTTTTGCGGCGGTTGCATGGTGGGATGCCGTTACAACAGCAAGAACACGCTCCCGAAAAATTACTTGTACTTCGCGGAAAAGAATGGCGCGCAAGTCATCCCCGAAGCAAAAGTAACCGACATTACCCCCCTCCGTCTCCCCCCATTTTCGGAGAAAATGGGGGGAGAGAAAGAGGGGGGCGCCCGCTACGAAGTACATTATCGTTCATCCACGTCACTCGTTCCCCTTCACTCGTTCGTTCGCGCCCGCAATGTGATCGTCGCGGCTGGCGCGCTGGGTACGCTCGAATTATTATTCCGTTGCCGCGACGTGACTCAATCCCTCGGCAAAATTTCGCAGACCCTCGGCAATCACGTCCGCACCAACAGTGAGAACATCCTCGGCGCCATTGCTCGCAGTGACGATGTGGACTTCTCGAAAGGTATCGCCATCACCTCCATCTTCAGCGCGGACGAAGTGACGCGCGTCGAACCCGTCCGCTACTCGGACGGCTCATCCTTCATCCGCGTGATGACCGCCCCGCTAATCGAAGGGTCGAGAAGCGCGCTTGTCCGAATTCTCAAAACGCTGTGGGAGATCATCCGTCACCCAATTGATTTCCTCAACGATAAATTCCTCGCCAATTGGGCGCGCCGCATCACCATCCTGCTCGTAATGCAGACCGAGGAAAACCTGACGCGCATCCGCCTTGGACGCAGTTTCTTCACCCTGGGTCGTAAGGGACTTGTCATCCGCCCTGAGAAGGAACACACCGCCGAGGAACTCAAACTCGCCAACACGGTCACGAACGCGTTCGCGAAGAAGGTGAACGGCAGCGCGCACGCGGCCTTCACCGATAGCCTGTTCAACTTCCCCACCACCGCACACCTGATGGGCGGCGTCCCGTTTGGCCGTGATGACTCGGAGGGCGTGATTGACCTGAACTACGAAGTCTTCCATTACCCTGGTTTATTCGTTGTAGACGGTTCCGTCATGCCCGCCAACCCTGGAGTCAATCCGTCGCTCACCATCACCGCGCTGGCGGAGTATGCGATGAGCAAAGTGAAAGGGAAGAGAGAGTAGAGAACGGTAATCAGTTTTCAGATGCCACGCAAGACTCTATACGCAACACGTAACCTGCAACCTGTAACCTGTAACTCCCCCATGCCAATCTCCCACACCCGCATCATCCGCATTCCCGATCATAAAACCATCCAGGGCGGCAGGTTGGATTCTCTGCGCGTGGAAACCGTCGGCAGGCGGCAAGACCTGGTGATGGATTTTCAGGGCTTCATCCCATCGAAACCTTCGCTGATGCTGATGGAGCAGGGTATTCTCTACGAACGCATGGAGGGATATTTCATCCCGCGTCGCCTGCGTTTTACGGGCATATCCGAGTTAAAGCAAACGGGACTGTACCAAAATCTCGACGCGCTCCCGCCCCTTCACGAGGCTCGCGCCATCCGCGACATCCTCACCTTTCGCCCCGCCGGACAGGGAGGCGTGTTCGTCATCCTCATCAACAGCGCGCCCGACGACACCGAGTTGGAATTCCTGGCGCGGACAATTCGTGCGGAGCCGCGCAAGGGACGGCGCGAACCAATCCAGTTTGCGCGCGATTGGTCCTCGGCGCCTTCGATGCCCGCGCGGCTCGCGCCAGATACAAAGAGCATCTACCGTCAGTTTGGCGGCGACCCGATCGCAATCCTCGTGAACGGAAAAATCCAAAAGCGGCGACTCTTCATCGGCGGGCTGGATAAGCAAGGCGAAACGCGTCCAAACGTGGATGCGGTGTTGAACCTGGGCGAGGAGCCGAGTCGCTGGCTGGCGTCTGGCCCGCTCGACGCGCGCGACCGCTGGGAAAACAAGGGCGAGGGACGCAACGGCATGAGCCTGGAGGAGATCACCGCCGAGGCCATGTGGACGCTCGAACGCATCAATACGGGACAGCGCGTCCTCGTCCATTGCGTGGCGGGGATGAATCGATCCACCACCATCTGTTGCGCGACGCTGATCTTGCAGGAAAAACTCACCGCCGAGCAGGCGCTGGCGCGCGTGCGCGAGAGGCATCCGTGGGCGCGGCCCGATTCGCTCCACTGGCTCAAGTTGCGCTGGCTGGCAAGCGCGATCGAACAATAGGTATCGGGACGACGTAGGGGCAGACCCAGGTGTCTGCCCTGGGCGAACACGCAGGTTCGCCCCAACGGAGAACCCCAAAAATAGACGCACGTCGCAAGCCGAAAAACATGAAAAAATAGCGACAAAGGAAACGACCATGGAAATCAAACCCGATACCATCCACATCACCGCCAGCGCCAAAGTGGAGATTCAGGCGCGGCGCGCCGACCTGTTCATTGCCGTGCGCGGATCCTCCGTTGTGGGCGGAAACGAGGCGATGAAGAAAGCCAAGGAGGTCAGCGCGCTGGTGGACGAGTTGACGGGCGCGGGTATTAAAGCCGAACACATCCACCTCGAAGGCGTGAGCGTGGAAACGTCCAGCGGGGTGTTGCTCAAGTCGTCGTCCGCCACCTATCGTCTACGCGTGCGATGCGAGGATTTGGAGAAACTGCCCGAAACGCTGGATATCGTCTCGGCGCAGAAAAATGCCGCGCTGGAGCGAGTCGCATGGAAATATAACGACGAGGGCGCGCGCGGACGCGGTCTCGAGTCTGCGCTTGTTGCGGCAAAGTTGAAGGCGCAAAAAGTGGCCGACGCGCTGGGAGTCACACTGCTGGGCGTGTATTCCTTCAACGAGAACGCCTTCGACGAGGAGTCGCCCATGCCGTTCCAGCCGCAAGCCAGGATGATGAAGGCGCGGCAAGACGCGGCAGAGCCGAGCCTCGCGATGGATATTCAGCATGGGAAGACGATCCAGGTTAATGTGGAAATTGAGTATCGCGTGTCGGGATTCCAGGGAGGAAACGCATAAACGATGGAGCCAGAGGAAATCCTCTGGCTCCATCGTTTATAAACAAACCCGATAGAATTGTCCGAATTTCCTGCCGACCTTTATAAAATGCAATTTTAAAAAATGTCAGACTGGTTATAATCGAAACAGAAAAACCGCGCATGCCTAATTTTTATTTCACTCCTGCCTCAGTCGGCTATCTTAATCAGTTCCTGCTCTCCCTGCTCATCACCATTTATCTCGGCATGCGGCATTCTTTGAGCAAACGCGATCCATCCCAGCGGCAGGATCAACTTTTGCTGGCCTTTTTCTTCTGGGTCACCGTTTTTTCTCTGCTGTTATTCCTTGAGGCATCATTCCTGCCTGCCGAACGATTTGTCATTGTCTGTCTTCAAAATACAGTCCTTGGCTTCGTGCTGGTGGCATTAAGCCAGTTCGTATATCACTTCCCAATAGTTGTTGAAAAACAAAGGCTGGAACGGCAGATCGTTTTTGGGGTCACCATTCTCTATGCCCTGACAGAAGCAGGAGTTGCCATTTGGCGGTTAAGTCTCCTGCGCGATGGACGGGTTACATTTCGTGACCCACTTTTAGATTTCCCCATTGCGCTTGAGTTCCTGTGGGTTATCTTTGTCTTTATCCGCAGTTCGATTCGGAACTGGAATCGGCCAATCATTCGCCAATTCGCGTGGATCTTTCTTATTCCACTCTGGCTGGCTTTTCTCAACATCCTGCGCTCCTACTACGCCATCTCGACGCCCTTTTACCATATCAACTTGTCCGTGGGGATACTTTTCACCATTTTTCTATCCGCGCTGGCCTATTTGGCCGCTCAACCTGAAAAGACATCCTTTATCACAAAATTATCGGGGACCGTGCTGACCAGTGTTCTGGTGGTGTTTGGCACAATCGCCTGGTTGGTTGCGCCAGCCTATGCCAGGCAATACATCCCTTCCATTCCTGATCATCGCACCATCCGCTTCACGCCAAATGAAATTGGTGGATATGATGTTCAGGAAATTCCCTTCCAGTTTGAAGAACAGGTTGGAGAAAATTTACAGCTTTTCGATGAGATTGAAGGCGCAGACCGCTCCATCCATGAAACAAATTTTGATTTTCCGTTTTTAGGAAAAAACTACGCGCGTGTTTTTATCTCGAATGACGGAATGCTGAGCATGGGCAGTCGCGCCGTTTGGAGAGATTACCAGTACCACTTCACAAATATCCCGATGATCCTCCCCCTGCTTGTGGATCTGGCTCCGAAAACGGAATCCAACAATGGGGTCTTCCTGCGCCGCGAAACAGACCGTTTGATTGTCACCTACCTCGAAGTCCCCGCCTACAACCGTCCTGAAGAACGATACACATTCCAGGTCATCCTGTTCTCAGACGGTAGTTTTGACTTCACCTACAACGGTCTCCCCGATTTCTCCTACCATGTGGATGACCGTCCCGAAGCCACTGCCTGGGCAATTGGATACAAACCTGCCCATGCTCCACAGGCCAATGCAAATTTCACCAACCTGCCCCAACAAGGCGGCTCGGAAGGCCTGCTTCAGGACGAATACCGCGCCTTCCGAAACTATCTGCACAATTTCATGCTTCCGGTCGTGATCGCCGTTCTGATCAGCAGCCTGCTCTTTCTAATCGGCCTGCCTCTCCTTCTTAATGTCAATTTTGCCCAGCCGCTCAACAATCTCATCAAAGGCGTGCAGGATCTTAATCGCGACAGGCGAGACATCCACATTCCCATCCAGTTTAACGATGAAATTGGATTTCTTGCCGCCGCCTTCAATACCATGACGGCTGAATTGGCCTCGCTGATCTCGAATCTCGAAGAGCGGGTGGAACAGCGCACAACAGAATTGATCGAGGCCAACCGCGCCATCCAAAACAGCCAGCGCTTTTTCGAGGGGCTTTTCGAAGTTTCTCCAGACGCCATCCTGACCGTGAACCCAAAGGGACTCATTACCCGCGTCAACGCGCGCGCGGAGGATATGTTTGGTTATCCGCGCGTCGAATTGATCGGGAAGCCTATCGAGATCCTCGTCGCGAGCAATTTTGTCGCCAATCACGCGTTTCAACGCAATAAATACCAGGAGCAACCTTACGCTCACGCGATGGGCACCGACCGCGTGATTTATGGCCGCCGCAAAAACGGGCGTGAATTCCCCGTGGAAATTCTCCTCCGTCCATTCGATTCAAAAGACGGCCCACTCATACTGACCGTGATTCGCGACATCTCGGATCGGCTGGCAATGGAAAAGGCCTTCCACCGCCGAAACGAAACGCTATCGGCTCTCGACCAGATCATGCTCGACCTCATCAATCGCCACAATGCAGACGATATCCTGCGAACCTTTCTCGAAAAGGCCAGCTCCCTGCTCGATACGCCTGAAGTAAGCATAGACCTGCTTCAGGATGAAAATACGCTCGTCAATTACGCGCCCATGAAAAACCTTCCCATAAAAGAAGGCGACATCGTGAAACGATCGGATGGGGCGGTGTTAAGCTGGCAGGCCGTGGATACCCGCCAACCTGTGACGATCGCTGATTATTCCACCTGGGAGAAGCGCCGTCCGTTATTCGAGGGATATCCTGTTCATGCCATCCTACTCGTGCCAATCCTGCAAGGCGAGCGCGTTCTCGGCACGATCAACTTCACACGCAACAAGCCCAACCACCCCTTTAGCGAAACCGATATTTACGTGGCAACCCAGCTGGCGCAAATGGTGGCGCTTACCCTGAACAATGCCCAGTTGTATTCGCAACTTCGCTCCGAACTATCGGAGCGCAGGCAGATCGAAGACGTGTTGAGGATCAGCCAGCAAAATTTCGTCAGTTATTTCAACATGGGTTCGGTGGGCATGTGCGTGATCACCCCTGAAAAGGATTGGGTGGAAGTGAACGACCGCCTGTGCAAAATGCTTGGATACACACTCGACGAACTCAAGCAGATGCACTGGAATGACCTGACCCATCCCAACGACCTGGCAGACGAAATGGATCTCTTCGAGCAGACCGTGCGCGACGAATACGAATCGCGCCATATGAACAAACGCTTCATCCGCAAAGATGGAAGCGTGGCCTACGCCAGCATGTACGTCTCCTGCCAACGCCACACCGACCAATCGGCCTGGTATTTCCTCATCTCGTTGGTGGATATCACCGAGCGCATCCTCCAAGAGCAGACCCTGCAACAAACCCAGGCCGAGTTGATGGAACAAAAACTCACTTCCGCCACGCTGGAGGAACGTCAGCGCCTGGCGAGGAACCTGCACGACTCGCTCAGCCAGTCGGTGCATAGCCTCGTCCTGTTCTCGCAAACGCTCCAATCGTCGCTGGATAAAAACAATATCGAACGCGCAAAACGGATCGTGGAACAGGTGCAGGAAAGCGCGCGGCAATCGCACAAAGAGACGCGCCTGCTCCTTTATGAGTTGCAAGCCCCGGGCAAGGGCCGAAGCGTGGATTTGATCCATGAGTTGGAAAGCCGCCTCGCCAAGGTGGAAAACCACGCCGGCATCAGTTCCCAGATCGTCGTGAAAGGACCGGTGAAGAACATTCCATCTGCCTGGACGGAAGACCTGTATTGGATGGCGATCGAAGCCCTCAACAACGCCCTAAAACACGCCCAGGCGCGTAAAATGAAGGTACTCATCGCCATTACAGACGAGGACCTGGAGTTGGAGGTCGTTGACGATGGCCGCGGCTTTTCGCTCGAAAAAGTGGGCGCGGGCGGCATGGGGCTGGCCAACCTGCGCGAACGCGCCTCCCTGCTCGGCGGTAAATTGACGATTGAATCGGAACTCACGAAAGGCACGCGTGTTCGTTTCCACGCGAAGATAAAGGAATCACATGGACAACATTCGAATCTTGATCGCGGACGACCATCCCCTGATGCGCGAGGCCTTGAAGACCGCCCTGGAGGATGAAAAAGACCTGGCGGTGGTCGCGGAGGCGTCCAATGGCTACGAGGCGATTTCCCTGGTCGCGGCTCACCATCCCGATATCGTATTGATGGATTTGCTGATGCCCGGCATGGACGGCCTCGAAGCCATTACCCGCCTGGTGGACGCCGACCCCAACATTAAAATCCTGGTCGTTACCAGCCTGGAGGACGAGGAGAAGGTCACCTCCGCCATTCAAGCGGGCGCGCTGGGATACTTCCCCAAAACAGCGCCGCGTGCCTTTCTGCTCGAAGCCATTCGCAGGGTTGCCGATGGCGTTCCCTATCTCCCCTCGGGCATCGCGAAAAAATTGTTCAGCGGGTTGCGGAATATGAAGACCAACCTGCCCGGCCGAAGCGCCGTGGACGAACCACTCACCGCGCGCCAGGAGGAGATTCTTTCCCTGATCGGCGAGGGCCGCTCGGATCAGGAGATCGGCAAGATTCTCCACCTCTCCGAAGCGACCATCCGCTCGCATGTGCATCGCGTGGTGCAAAGGTTGGGGCTAAAGAGCCGCGCCCAGGCGGTGGCTTACGCCAATGGAAAAATGCACGAAGATGATTTGTTACACGAAGAATAGTATTGTTTTCTACTTGAGAACTCTTCTCCCCTCTCCCGATTTTCGGAGCCCTTCCAGGGCGCTTCGCGAAGGGGCCGGGGGTGAGGGTCGTTTGCCGCGCTGACAACCTTTGCATGCGCACGGCAGAAGCCACCAAACCCCGAGCAAAAGACAGGCCTGAACAGGTCTGTCTTTTTGTTTAACTTTGTTTAAGGCGCGGCTTAAACAAAGTTAAACAAAAGTTAAACGCTACGTGGATGCGTTAAACGGGGCTTTTTAGTATCTTAGGCCACATGACGCTCGCCCACACTTCTGTCGTTGTTATCGAAAGCCACCCGTTGATGCGCGCCGCCTTATGCGCCGCCATCGCAGACGAGCCCGATATGACCATCGCGGCCATCTCGGCAGACGGGCACGACATTTTGGAAATGGCAGACGCCCTGCACCCAGATGTGATCCTCTTTGCGTTGGACACGGCGGGAGCAAAAGACCTGGACGCGTTGAAAAGCCTGCGAGAAAAAATGCCCCATGCTTCCATTCTGGCGCTGATGTCCGAAGAATCGACCGGCCTGGAGCAGGCCGCGCTCGAACATGGAGCCAGGGCCATTCTCACCAAGGCCGCTACGCGCAGTGACCTGCTCGGCGCGCTTCGCAAACTCATCCTCGCAAATCATTGAGTTAACAAAAAAACCTTCAAGGAGGCCCTCCGGACACAAAACCCCACCCCATTTTTTCGCTCGAATGAAATGCTCAAATCCTTTCAACCCTTCATTAGGAGAATCAAATGAAAAATAAAGTCTTTTCCATGCTCGTGATGCTGGTCATGCTGGCCAGTCTGCTTTTCCAGGTCACGCCCGCCAGCGCTGCCGCGCCCACCTCAGGCGGCACCGATTTTTGGCTGGGGTTCCCAAAAAATTACAATAACGGGGGCACGATGACCCTTTTTATTACGTCGGAATCCAATGCTTCTGGCTCCGTGGATATTCCCGGCGTCGGTTTTTCGCAGGTTTTCAATGTTTCGGCGGGCGGGCTGGTAGCGGTCGCTTTGCCGAATACTGCGATGGTCACAACCTCAGATAGCGTTACCAATCTGGGCATTCACGTTACTTCCGATGTCCCGGTAACAGTCTATGGCCTGAATCAAGTACGATATACTACCGATGCCCACCTGGGTATCCCAACCAGTTCGCTTGGCACCGACTACCTGGTCTTGACTTATACAGGCTCGATTGGTGGAAACGGCAGTCAATTGATGGTGGTTGGAACGGTAAACGGCACTACCGTGACCATTACCCCCTCGGTAACGGTTGGGGCGCACGTTGCTGGAACTCCCTATACGGTTTCGCTTAACCAGGGCAGCACTTACCTGTTGCAGGCTGCCAATGCCGGTGAAGACCTGACCGGCAGTGTTGTGACGGCTGACCAACCGGTGGGTGTGTACGGCGGGGTGGATTGTGTCAATATTCCCAGTAGTGGTTACTCAGCCTGTGACCACATCGAAGAGATGTTGCCTTCCACCGACACCTGGGGCCAGAATTTCCTGACGGTTCCTCTGGCCGGGCGCACGGGCGGCGATGCATTCCGCGTCCTGGCCTCGCAAAACGGCACCAGTGTTAGCGTCAACGGCTCGGTAGTCGCGACCCTGAATCGCGGTCAGTACTACCAGGCCAACCTGACTGCCATATCGCAGATTACCGCCAGCGCCCCGGTTCTGGTGGCTCAGTATGCCAACAGTCAGGGATTTGACGCCACCACGGGCGATCCTTTCATGATGCTCATCCCTCCTTATGAGCAGTTCCTGGGCGCGTATACCATTTCCACCCCGGCTTCTGGGTTTGACTCTCACTATGTGAATGTGGTGGCTCCGAACGCGGTGGTTGGCACATTGACCCTCGATGGCACGCCCGTCCCGGCCGGCAGCTTCACCGCCATTGGCAGCACCGGCTATTCCGGCGTGCAGCTTGCCATCAGCGCCGGCACGCACCGCCTGGTGTCTTCGCTGCCCTTTGGCGTCTTTGTGTATGGTTGGACTGGTTATGACTCGTATGGCTATCCCGGCGGCCAGGCCTATGCCGCGGTGGCCAGCATTGCCAGCCTGGATCTCACCAGCGATGCCTCGGTGGCGGTAGGCGCAACCGTAAATGCCAATGCCCTGGTCAAAGACTCCGGCGGTAACCCGCTGGAAGGCGTACGCGTGGACTTCGTAGTTACGGGCAGTAACTCTGCCTCGGGTTTTGGCTTTACCGATATTTCCGGCAATGCGCCCTATTCTTATACGGCCAGCAACGCGGGGAATGACTTGATCACTGCCACTGTCAGTTCGCTGATGGATACCTCGAATGTGACGATCACCCCCGCCAACACCGCCCCGGTCGCGGACGATGACTCGTACAACACCCCGAAGAACACTCTGCTCAATGCGGCCACCGTCCTGACCGGCGACACCGATGCGGAAAGCAATCCCCTGACCGCCATCAAGGTGACCGATCCCACGCACGCCGCTTCCTTCACCTTCAATTCGGACGGCACCTTCTCCTACACCCCGGTCAATGGCTATGCCGGCGCCGACACCTTCACCTACAAAGCCAATGATGGCGCCGCCGACTCCAACATCGCCACCGTCACCATCAATGTGAACAACACTGCCCCGGTCGCGGATAACGACTCCGACAGCACCCCGATGGGAACCACGCTCAACGGCGCCACTGTGTTGACTGGCGACACCGATGCCGACAGCGATCCCCTCACCGCGATTCAGGTGACGGGTCCCTCGAACGCCTCCGCCTTCACCCTCAATTCGGACGGCGCCTTCTCCTACACACCGAACAACGGCTTCTCGGGCAACGACACCTTCACCTACAAAGCCAATGACGGCACAGCCGACTCCAACGTCGCTACCGTCACCATCACCGTCGTCAACAACGCCCCCACCGCCGTCACTCTCGACAACCTCTTCATCCAGGAAGAACGCCCGGCTGGCTGGCTGATCGGCAACATCGGCGGAACCGATACTGACCTGACCGATTCCCTGACCTACAGCCTCGCCAACACCGTCTCCTGCGACGGAACGGACAATGGCTAC
>JACRBL010000007.1 GCA_016234485.1 Chloroflexota bacterium | reverse complement strand
AAGAATTGGCTTGCGCAAACAAACTGCACGACTCGATGGATGAGGTACTGGCTTCTGCCGAATACATGCTGGCACAACAGAATAAACCAACCAGCACTTTCCATTTGTCGTTTTCTAAACTTCTATGAACGACTACTTAGCGTTTGGCTTTTGGCTGTTAGCAAGACCTCCCGTCGAGTTTCGGCGGGAGGCCTTTGTCGGAAAAACCGGTAAACAAAAGGCTTCCGAAGCATTCAGAACTTCGGAAGCCTTTTCATTCAAGCGAACGCTCTCAAATACTCTCGCTCGTCATAATGAACAACGGCGTCATTTCAAAACTTTCGAAATTCGGGCGCAGGCGCTCGGAGTTGTAGAAGCGCTCCACGTTGACCGTCTTCTTGCGGCTGGTGACGATGTCAATGGGGATGTTATCATAGCGGCCGTTCTTCAGCACCACCATCCGTCCGTGGATGCTCTTTAGAATGAGGTCCAGCGCCAGATTGCCATACGCCATTGGGACGATGGAGTCGATCGCGTCGGGGTCGCCGCAACGAGTGAGGTATCCAAGTTTCTGGTTCACGATATCCACCATGCGGCCGTTGTTGTGTTGCGCGGTCAGTTCCTTGAGGCGGGCCGAAACGAGATCGCCGATGCCGCCCAGCTTGGCATGGCCGAACGCGTCGGTGGTCTTATCTTCAAAGATCATCTCGCCGCCTTTAAACATCGAGCCTTCCGAAACCAGAACCACAGAGTATTTACTGGGGTTATAACGCCTGTCGAGCATCAGCAATTCGGCCAATTTCTCGATCTCGAATTTGTGTTCGGGGATCACGCAACGGTTGGCCGCGCCGGCCATGGTAGGGAGCATGGCCGTAAAGCCCGCGTAGCGTCCAAACACCTCCAGCACCATCAGGCGTTCGTGCGAGCCAGCCACTGTCCGCAGGCTGTTCGCCATCTCGATCGTCCGCGTGACGCAGGTGGAGAATCCGATGCAGTAGTCGGTGCCAGGTACGTCGTTGTCCATCGTCTTCGGGATCGCGACCACCTTCACGCCCTCCTGGAACATCCGTACGCCATAACTAAGCGTGTCGTCGCCGCCGATGGGAACGAGGTAATCAATGCCCAGAAATGATAGATTCTGGAGAACCTCGGGAGTCAGATCGTTGACCTCGCCCGTATATTTCTCCTGCAAATGCGGAGGAAGTCGGTCGCGCTTGACCCTGGAGGGATTCGTCCTCGACGTGTGCAGGAAGGTTCCGCCCGTGCGCCCCGCCTTGTTGACGACCTCTTCGGTCAACACCTGGAAGTTGTTGCTGTTATCTGCCTTCTTGTCGCGAACGATGTCTATCAAACCCGCCCAACCGCGTCGGATGCCGATCACTGTCCAGCCCTCGCGCAACGCCCGAATGGTCACGGCTCGAATCGCAGGGTTCAGTCCAGGCACGTCGCCTCCGCCCGTCAGGATTCCAATGACGCCTTTTTTGCCAGCCATATCGCACTCCTTAAAGAGATTTTCCCCATTCTACACCCAAAGCGCGTTGGCGAAACTGGTGTAAAATGCACGGCTAAAATTTGACTTGTTATGTTCTCCGACTGGTGAACTGCCAAAGAACATTTTGTCGCAAAAGAAAGAGCAAATCATGGATATTCAACCTGCAATGACAATCGGCGTTCTCACCTCGGGCGGCGACGCCCCAGGCATGAACGCATGCATCCGCGCGGTAGTGCGGACTGGAATGGCGAATAACGTCCGCGTTTTGGGCGTGTACAACGGATACGAAGGCCTGATAGACGGCGAATACCGCCCGCTCGGCGCGCGTGACGTGGGCGGCATCCTGCAACGCGGCGGGACCATCCTGCAAACGCGGCGCAGTAAGTGCTTCATCGAAAAAACGGGACAGCGCGACGCCATCCGCAAGATGAACGAGGCGGGCATGGACGCCTTAATCGTGATCGGCGGCGACGGATCCCTGCATGGCGCGCAGGCCTTGCACGAACAGGGCGTGCGCGTCATCGGCATCCCCGCCAGTATTGATAACGACATCTGGGGCACGAACATCGCCATCGGCGTGGATACGGCCATGAACACTATTATGGAAGCCGTGGACAAGTTGCGCGACACCGCATCCTCGCACAGCCGCGCCTTCCTCGTGGAGACGATGGGACGCAACAGCGGCTACCTCGCCATCATGTCGGGCATCGTCTGCGGCGCCGAGATGGTACTCGTCCCCGAAGTGCAGACGACCGCCGACGAGATCGCCGAGACGGTGGAAAATGCCTACAAGCGCGGCAAGAATCATTCCATCATCATCGTCGCAGAGGGGTCGGGGCATCGCGCCACTGAGTTGGCGAAAGAACTCGAAGACAAAGACGTGGGCTTCCGCACGCGCGTCACCGTGCTGGGACACATCCAACGCGGCGGCTCGCCCACCGCGTACGACCGTCTCGTGGCCTCGCGCATGGGCTTCAAAGCCGTGGAAGGATTGTTACAAGGACAAAGCGGCATGATGACCGCCCTTAAAGGCCGCGGCGTTGACTTTGTCCCCATCGCGGATGTGATTGCCAATGAGCGCAAAGTAAACATGGAATATTTTGAAATGGCAAAGGTTCTGGCGCGGTAGAAAAACCGTTGGGGGAATGTTTCTGCTACAATAAGCGCGCATGTCCCTCTCGCGCTCGCTCGTTTGGGTTTCGCTCGCCTTCCTGGCTGGAATTGTCATCGCGGGGAACGTCTCCCTGCCGGTGCAAATCTGGCTTTTTCTCGCGGGCATCGCGCTGGCGCTTGGCCTGCTCTGGCGCTTTCTAACCCATTCCATCGGGCTGGATACCCTCGCCCAGGATGTGACCTCCGCCACCATCCTCGCCATCTTTCTCCTGCTCGGCGCGGCGCGCTACCAGTCGGCCATCGCGGTCTTCGACGCGTTCGACCTCGGCTGGTACAACGACCGTCCCTACGAAACCCTCGTCACCGCCCGGGTGACAGAGCCTCCCGACCAGCGCGACAACTATTCCAACCTGCGCCTGCGCGCCACAGGCATAGACACGGGCGGCGGAACCGACCTCCAGGTGGACGGCCTGCTCCTCGCCCGCGTCGACTCGAACGAAGAATATCATTACGGCCAAGTCATCCGTCTGCGCGGCTATTTGGAGTCCCCGCCCGAAGGCGAGGACTTTTCCTACCGCGAATATCTGGCGCGCCAAAACGTCCACTCGATGATGGCCAGCGCCGATGTGACGATTTTGCCCGGTGAAAAAGGCAACCCCTTCATGGCGGGCATGTTCGCCTTCAAACGCCGCGCGCTCGAAACCATCTACCGCATCTTCCCCGATCCCGAAGCCTCCCTGCTGGCGGGCATCCTGCTCGGCGAAGATAACGGCCTGCCCAAAGATTTGCAACAAGCCTTTAAAGATACTGGCACGTCGCACATCATCGCCATCTCTGGTTTTAACATCGCCATCATCGCGGGGATTTTTCTTGCCCTCTTTGGCAGAGCCTTCGGCAAAACGCGCGGCGCGTTCCTCGCCGCGGCGGGCATCATCTTCTACACCCTGCTCGTCGGCGCGAACGCGGCGGTGGTGCGCGCGGCCGTCATGGGAGTCACGGCCCTCTTCGCCCGTCATTTCGGACGTCAACAGGCTGGCCTCAACACCCTCTTCGGCGTGGCCGCGTTGATGAATCTTGTCAACCCGTATTATCTTCAAGATGTCGGCTTTCAACTTTCCTTCGCCGCCACACTCGGCCTCATCCTTTACGCCCAGCCGATGGAACGATTTACCGCCAACTTCCTCGCTCGTTACGTAATACGCAATACGCAACACTCTGAAACATCGCCCGACCCTCGCATTGCCCAAGCATCCTCCCTCATCAGCGCCTTCTTCCTCCTCACCCTCGCCGCGCAGATCACCACCCTGCCGATCATGGCGTATCACTTCAATCGCATTTCTCTCGTTTCATTCATCGCCAACCCCTTCATCCTCCCCGTCCAACCCGCAGTGATGATCCTCGGCGGGCTGGCCGATTTGCTCGGCATGATCTACGAACCGCTGGGGCAAATCGCCGCCTTTATCGCCTGGCCGTTCGTGGCCTACACCATCGCGCTGGTGGACTACTTCGGGAACGTCTCGTGGGCGGCCTTTTCAATAGACTTCCCATTCTGGATGGTCATCGCCTGGTACGCAACGCTTCTCGGCCTGACGGTTGGCCGCGATCCCCTCAAGGAGCTTTTTGTGGCGCTGAAAGTGACTCTCCCCAAAATCCCCGCCTGGGTCTTCCTGGCTTCGCTGACCCTGCTGGCCCTGCTCGTCTGGCGGGCGGTCCTCTCGCTCCCCGACGGCAAATTGCACATCACCTTCCTCGACGTCGAAACCTCCGACGCCATCCTGATCGAGACTCCCTCCGGCGACACGATCTTGGTCAACGGCGGCGAAAGCCTCTCGCAACTTTCCAGCCAACTTGGGCGGCGTCTCCCGCTCTTCAACCGCAAATTGGACTGGCTCATCGTCGCATCCACGCAGGAGAATCAGGTCAACGCGTTGCCGCGGCTGATGGAACGCTATCCGCCTTCGCAGGCGCTTTGGGCCGGGAACGTGGAAGCCTCCTTCCCGTCGCGAAAACTCAACGAATGGCTGGTCAGCCATCAGGTCCGTGTGACGCGAGCGGAGGCGGACCAAGTCCTCGATTTGGGCGATGGAGCAACCCTGCGCGTCCTGCATGTGGATGAACGCGGCGCCGTCCTGCTGATCGAATATGGAAGTTTCCGCGCCCTGCTCCCGGTGGGCATGAGTTTCGACGCGCTCGACGCGTTGCGCGCCGACGACTCTTTGCATCCGCTTACCGCGCTTCTCCTGGCTGAGTCGGGCCTCACGCAACTCAACCCCGAATCGTGGATCGCCTCGCTCGACCCGCAACTCGTGATCCTCAGCGTGAGCGCCGATAACATCCTCGGTCTGCCCGATCTCGAAACGCTTGACGCGGTGGGGCCGCGCATGCTCCTCCGCACCGACGCGAACGGGTGGATCGAGATTGTCAGCGATAGCCAATTCATCTGGGTGGAAGTGGAGCGCGGCGAAGCGACCATTGCCGTGACGCCCACTCCCATCGGCGCTGAAACGCCCGCGCCCACCGAGGAACTTTTTCTCACAGAAGAACCTTTCATCACCGAAACTCCCGAAGTCACCGAAACGCCTTAAACAGGCTGAGCCCGGAGTCTGATGAAGTCTCTGACTTTGGACAGGGAACGTCGGAGACGTTCGACCCCGTATTAATCTGTTTTCAATTCTGCAATCCAACTGGGATGGTTTCCGATTGTTTTTTACATCCGATTGATGTATAGTGACATCAACTCACGACCGACTTGAAGGCTCGGCGGATTAATGTCCTTACAAATTCACCCCAACTCCATTCCTTTTATCGTCGCGATTTCGATTTCGACTCTGATTGCCGTGGCAATTTGGCCGCGTAGGTCCGCTCCTGGGGCAATTGCGCTGTTCGTTCATATGCTGGCGCTCACGCTTTGGTCAGCCTCGGCGGCTTTCATGTGGTTGAGCGTCACCCTTGCAGATCAGATTTTTTGGCTAAACGTCTCTACCCTGGGGATTTTGATTGTGCCAGGCACGCTCTTCCTTTTTTCCTTGCAAGTTTCGCTTCAGCGGCAATCCGTCCCACTCTGGGCGCTTCTCGTTTTATCCATCGAGCCTCTAACGGGATTAGCGCTGATTTGGACGAACGATTTTCACCGCCTTGTCTATAGCCAGCCGCAGTTGTGGATCAGAAATGGGTTAAGCGAATTACATTGGGCGCCAGGGCCTTTTATCGGAGTTGATGCGCTTTACTCGTACGTTCTGATCCTTGCGGGTATCTGGTTTTTGATCCGCGGGGTAAAAAAAGGGGGAAGCCTGATGCAGGCGCAGTTCAAACTGGTACTGCTCGGCGTCTGTCTTTCCCTCCTTGCCGATGTTGTGTCATTACTCCCCTTCCTGACTATGGATGGCGGGTTGGACGCCGCTCCCATTGTTTACACGCTGGCGGGCGGCTTTTATATCTATGCCATGTATCGCAAAAGACTGCTGGACTTGATGCCCGTGGCGCACAGCGTCTTGATCGGAAGCATGACCGACGGCGTGATCGTGCTGGACGCGCAAGACCGCATCCTGGAGATGAATTCCGCGGCCGCGCAATTTTTGGGCCTCTCCGCCTCGGACGCGGCCGGACGCCGCGCCCGCGAGGTGCTGACCACGTGGCGCGAGACCACGCGTCCCTTCTGGGACCAGCCCGATATCCGCACCGAGACGCTCGTCACGGGGGACATCCCGCGCACCATTGACTTGAAGATCACCCCGCTGATGGACGACCGAAAGCATACGCTGGGCCGCCTGATGGTCTTCCGCGATATCACCATGAGGAAGCAAAACGAAGCCATCTTGAAAGATGCCAATAAGCAATTGAACGAACAATTGCGAGAGATCAGCGCCTTGCGTGACCAGTTGCGTGAACAGGCCACGCGCGATCCGCTTACCAACCTGTTCAACCGCCGCTATCTCGAAGAAAGCCTCCAGCAGGAATTGGCGCGCGCTCTGCGCGAGAATTATCCCGTGTGCGTGTTGATGATGGATATTGACCGCTTCAAACTGGTGAACGATACCTGCGGCCACAAAGTGGGCGATGACATTTTGCAGGCGCTGGCCTCCCTAATCGTTCTGAAGATCCGCCGTTTCGATGTGGCTTGCCGATTTGGCGGCGAGGAGTTTGTGGTGGTGATGCCCATGCTCTTGCTCGAGACCGCCCGTGAACGGGCAGAACTCCTTCGCCAGGAATTCGCGTCCATGCCCCTGCCGTGTTCCAGCCTGAAAGAGTCTCCGACCATCTCCATTGGCGTGGCCTGCTATCCTTTCGACGGGACCGACAGCGAGACATTGATCAAAGCCGCCGATCGGGCGTTGTACGCGGCCAAAGGTTCAGGGCGGAATCGCGTGGCGACTTATGGGGACGTGGTCAAAAGCGCCCTATCTGATACGATCCAGCCTTGAGAATCCCATAATCTGTAAATTTTTTATACGGAAAAGTTCCAGGCCTACTCGCTTTGAGCCTGGCAGGATGATTCCAACCCTTCGATGCCGCGCAGGAATTTTGAAATGCTTCGCGTGAGTGGATCGTTCCATACGCCGAGGCTCTCATCGAGCTGTTGATGAGTCCGATTTAAGAACGCGATCACCTGCGCTTCAGCGCCAATCCTTTCGAGCGCTGCCGAAAAATTTTCAGCCTGTTCGCCGAGATTGGGATTGACCTGGTCCTCGTACACGCCTCTCGAATAAATGAGGAGCATGGGCGGAATATGGGAGGATGGGTTCAGAAATGTGATCGGCGAGGCGGCCTTCCAGATTTTGGGGTCATTACCAAAGACCGCGCCGTGCGTTCCCTCGAGTTTGCCTTTGTAATATTTCGAAAGCAGGGGCAGGTTGTAGGCCGCGGAATCCACGGAGATGATGGCTTTCAGGGTTTCGGACGCGAGGTCGCGCCGTGCAAGATAGTTGGGGTTGGCCGCGATCAGCGAGACGATGTGCGCCCCCGAGGAAAAACCGACCAGGACGATTCGTTCAGGGTCGCCACCGTATTGGGCGATATTTTCGTTCACCCAGCCAATCGCGTCGCTCACATCCTGGACGAAGCGTGGGAAGGGCGAGTCTGGAAGCAGGCGATAGTTGACGGATACGAACACAAAATCTTCCGAAAGAAAAAACTGCGATTTTGGTTCGATCCAATCCGTCTTGTCGCCCTCAAACCAGCCCCCGCCGTGAACCCACACGATCACTGCACATCCGCTTTTGCCTGGAGGGGAATAAACGTCGAGGCTGGTCAGTTTGACATCGGTGTTGGCGTGTTTGGCATAGACGAGATCGCGTACGATTTGCGCCTCCACGCGTTTGGGCGCGCACCCCGAGAAAAGGACGAACGCCATCAGCGCCGTGAAGACCGCCCTTGCTTTCGATGGTTGGTGAGTTTGTCGCTTCATCATTTGAACGAGAATGTCTTTCGATGCACTGGAGAATGTCCGAACTTGTGAATGGCAAGGCGATGCGCCAGCGTGCCATAGCCTTTGTGTTTTGCCAACCCATAGCCTGGAAATTTCCCGTCCAACCCGATCATCAATTCATCGCGCGCGGTTTTCGCCAACACGGACGCGCACGAGATCGTCAGCGATTTCTGGTCGCCTTTGACGATGGAGGCGAGGGGGATTTCGGTTTCGGGTTTCAGGCGAAAATCGGTGAGGAGAAAATCGGGGACGAGGGATAAGTCCGCGAGGGCGCGTTCGGCTGCGAGACGGGTGGACGCGGCAACGCCCAGCGCGTCGATCTCCTCGGCGGGGGCCCAGCCCAATGACCAGGCGCGTGCCACCTCGCGGATGGATTCTACCCAGCGGACGCGCTGCGCGGGAGTCATCTGCTTGGAGTCGCGCACCCCGCTCAACGTCCAGGGGAGACGCGGGTCGTTGGGGAGGATGACCGCGCCGACTACGACGGGGCCCGCGAGGGCGCCGCGTCCTGCTTCGTCCAATCCTGCAACGAGGGTCAGGCCGCTTTGCCAGAGGTCGGTTTCGAGCGAGAGGTCAGGGGTGACGATCATAGACGCCGCGGCGCGCGGCGCCGTGGATGTGGAAAATGTCGCGTACCATTTTGAACGCGTCCTGCACGGCGCTAAGTTTGGTTTCGGGGTCGAAGCGCCAGCGGATGGGAATTTCGCGAACCGAGAGGCCGAAGCGGCGGGCGATGAACAGCATTTCGATATCGAAGGACCAGCCCGCCAGGGTTTGGCGCGGAAAGATGGTTTGCGCGGCTTCGGCGGTGAAACATTTAAAGCCGCATTGCGTGTCGTTAAGGCCGGGCAAAATGAGAAGACGGATGACAAAGTTGATGACGCGCCCGCCGAGGTGGCGATAAAGCGGCTCGTCCACGCGCACCGCGCCGCGGGCTTCGCGCGAGGCGATGGCGATATCCACGCCTTCGAGCGCGGGCGGGAAGAAGCGGCTCACTTGTTCGATGGACATCGAAAGGTCGGCATCGCACATGAAGCGATATTGGCCTTTGGCCTCGAGCATGCCGCGACGCACGGCGCGGCCCTTGCCGGGCAGGCCTTCGCGGATCACGCGCAGGCTGGGATGGGCGCGCGCGAACTCGGACGCGATCTCGAAGGTGCGGTCGGAACTGCCGTTTTCGACCACGAGAATTTCGAAATCGTAGGCCTGCGTTTTAAGAAAAGCAAGCGCCTGCTCCAGGGTTTGGGGCAGACGCGTCTCTTCGTTGTGCGCGGGGATGATAATGGATAGAAACGGGGAGTTCAAGGTTGGGCTTGAATGGTTGGGATGAGCCAGAACACGCTGACCGCCGCCAGGGCGGCGCACCAGCAGATGAAGACGAACACGAGGACGGCCACCTGCCAGCTCAACATGCCGAAGAAACGCCTCGGCTTGGGTGCGGCCGCCTTGGGTTGGGGTGTTTCTTCCTCTTCGGGCGTGTAGGGGTTGCGGACGAGCACCGTGGGCGAGGTTTCCTCTTCGAGCGCGAAATCCAATTCCGACGGTTCCTGCTGGAAGGTTTGCGCGCCACCCTTTTCAATCAACGCGTCGCTGCGGGGCGAATTTAAGATGGACTGCATGCGCGACGGTTCGGACTCCATAAAGGGCCTCTCATCGCGGACTGCCAACGCGTCGTCCACCGACGGCGCTTGGTCCTCCTGGCGGGAGGAGCGCGGCCGTTGAAGCCTTTCGACCAACTCGCTGATTTCGGTGGGATTATAGACAGGCCGACCAGCGACCAGGCTGGCCGCGAAGCGATCTATCGCGTCGCTCATCACCACGCGCACCGCGGGCCGTACCGATTCGATATGCATACCCGGGTCGGCGGCCAAAAGCACAGGCTCCACGGAGAGTTTCAGTCCCTGCCGCTCAAAGAAGACTTGCAAAATTTTTGCCAGTCTTGCCGTTCGGCTGAGGATGTTGATACTGGCGGGTTGGAATTTTCCATTGGAGACCGTTCCCCACTCATCGCCGCGCGCCCGATAGAATCCTTTAAGCGGCGTGGCTTCCAACGCGAAGATGCCCGAAGAGCCGATCAAAATGAGCGGCACGACGATCTCGCTGGCCCCCAAGCGCTGATTGCGAAACAGGGTGTGATTCTTTTCGATGCCCTTGTTCAACTGGGCAATGACCTTTTCCTGCGCTTCCAAATTGGCGGGCCAGGAAAAGCCATACTTCAACATGCCCTGAATGCGGTTCACCAGGGAAAGTTTTCCGTTCGCGTCCAAAAGCGGGGTCTGGTCAATGATTTTCATTTTTGCATGTTATAAAACCGGCACGCCATCGAGCGTGTCCTCCGCGGCATCGGCGCGGGTGGAGACAAATTCGCGCCCGTCGCGGGTCACCAGGGTCACGTCTGACCCTGTGGCAAATGTCCCCGCCCACAGAGCGCGCCGAGCGCCCGTCACGAATCGTTTTTTGGCCTTCAAGCGTTCGAGCAGGGTCTTTCGGTCCAGCAATACGCTATCCGAGAAGGTTGCGCCGCGTCGTTCGTAAGCGCGCACAAATTCGATCTGTCCTTTGCGCGCATAACGCGCCGCTTCGATCACGCCGTCGAATTTTTTATCTGCCATGAAGAGCCTCCTTTCGTATTTTAACACAAAGACTTCGGAAGTCTTAAGAGACTTCCGAAGTCTTGCTTGTCGGGGTGGTCGGACTTGTGTCATCCCCTTAATGGGGAAACCGACGGCCAAAAGGTCGTCGGTTTTGTGTCGGGGTGGTCGGACTTGAACCGACGACCCCCGCGTCCCAAACGCGGTGCGCTGCCAACTGCGCCACACCCCGAAACGCCACGAGTATACCGCACTCGGTCGCATTTTTTAATGGCGGAAAGCGCAATTCTTGACCGTGGGGATATAATGCGGGGAATGTTGACCCGCCCAGCGACTCGCCTCCTCCTCACCCTCTCGCTTCTTTCTGGACTTTGGGCCTGCTCGCCATCCATTGAGCCTTTCCCCACGCCGACGCGTTTTCCGCCCACCCGCACGCCTTCGCCTGCGCCCACGCGTCCGCCCACCGAAATCCCTCCCACGCCCACCCCCACCGCGTTGACCTGCCTCAGCGCCGACGGTGAACTCGTCCACGGGGAGGTCGCCACCGCCGAGCGTCCCATCGCGATCATCGTCTACCTGCCCCCGTGCTACGAGGAATTTCCCGAACGGCGTTACCCCGTTCTCTACCTGCTCAACGGACAGCCCTTTTTGCACGATCCCCACCCCCCCGGCGAGCAGTGGATTCGCATCGGCGCGGCCGAGGCCGCCGACGCGCTCATCCACAGTGGGGAGGCCGCGCCCTTCATCATCGTCTTTCCCGAAGACCGCTACTGGAATATCCAGCAGGGCGTGCGCTTCGGGCAGTATTTCCTTGTAGACGTGATCCCCTACATCGAAGCGAACTTCCGCGTCATCGCCGACCGCGAACATCGCGCCCTCGGCGGACTCTCGCGCGGCGGCGGCTGGGCCTTTCAAATTGGCCTCACCCGTCCCGAACTATTTGGCTCGCTGGGGCTTCATGCTCCCGCCATCCTCTCCGGCGACCGCGCCGCCTCCGAACGTTGGATGCGCGAATTGCCATCCGATCTCTGGCCGCGCATCTACCTCGACGTGGGCGATAACGACCTGGAGCGCGATTTCAACATCCACATCGAAGAACGGTTGACTTATTATTCCGTCCCGCATGAGTGGCGTCTCAACAACGGCGCGCACGATGAAGCCTACTGGAGCGCGCACGTGGATGAATATCTTCGCTGGTATGCGGAGGCGTGGCGGTAGAAAATTTCAGTGCGCGGATATAATCCACCAAATTCAAGGAGACCCATGAACATCCTCGTCACAGGCGGGGCGGGCTACATTGGCTCGGCCACCGCGGAAGCGCTTCTCAAGGCGGGACATTCCGTCACTGTGTTCGATTCCCTTTCCAGCGGACATCGCGCCGCCGTTCCCGCGGGCGCGGCCTTCATCCACGCGAATTTATCGGATACCGAAAAAGTAAAATTAATTTTGAGCGAGAACCAGTTCGATGCCATCATGCACTTCGCGGCCTTCATCGAAGCGGGCGAGTCAATGAAAGAGCCGGGGCGTTTCTTCGAGAACAATTACGTCAACTCGTTGCGCTTGATGGAACAGGCTGTGCAAAACGGCGTGCAGCGCTTCGTCTTCTCGTCCACGGCGGCGGTGTATCAATCGAGCGAGGAGCCGTTGACCGAAGAGTCCCCGCTTGGGCCGACCAACGTCTACGGGCAAACCAAGTTGATGACCGAACAGGCGCTCGAGTGGTACGGAAAGATCCACGGACTGCATTATGCGGCTCTGCGTTACTTCAATGCCTGCGGCGCGTTGCCCGGACGCGGCGAGGCGCACCAGCCCGAGTCGCATTTGATTCCGCTCGTTCTGCGCGTGGCGCTCGGACAGCGCGAATCAATCTCCGTTTACGGAACCGATTACGACACGCCCGATCACACCTGCATCCGCGATTACATCCACATTGCGGATTTGGTCTCCGCACACTTACTGGCGCTGGACGCGCTGGCGGAACGCGACCGCCTCGTCTACAACCTTGGAAGCGGACACGGCTACTCGGTGCGCGAGGTGATCGAGGCGGCGCGCGCGGCCATTGGTCACGCGATCCCCGCGGTCGAGTCGCCGCGACGCGCAGGCGATCCCGCGCGGTTGGTGGCGTCGCCCGAGAGAATCCGCCGCGAGCTGGGCTGGAGTCCCAAACACGACGACCTGCGCGAGATTCTCTCCAGCGCGTGGGAGTGGCATAAATCGCATCCGCATGGATATGAGGAGTAATCATGGCGTTCACATTTCATCGCATCCCTGTTGGCATTGACAATTGTTTCCTCCTGCGCGGCGAACGCACCATCTTCGTGGACGGCGGCGCGTGGGGTGGCACGCCCGCGTTCATCAAAGGGATGAAGGCGCTGGGCGTGGAGCCGCAGGAGATTCAACTGATCCTGCTCACGCACGGTCATTGGGATCACATCACCTGCCTGAGCGATATCCAGCAAATGACGGGGGCGCCAATCGCCATCCATCACCGCGACCAGCCCTTCGTCGAGACAGGCGCGCCGCCCTTCCCCGCGGGCGTGGGCGCGTACGGCAAGGCAATGTCCGCGATGGCGCGGGCGCTTCTGCATCCCAAACTTCCGCCCGTGAAAGTGACGAGGCCGATCGGCGATGAGGGCCTGTCGCTGGCGGAGTATGGCATCCCTGGCAAAGTCATTTACACGCCCGGCCACTCGATGGGACACGTCAGCATTCTGCTCGATTCGGGCGACGCGTTGGTGGGCGATATGGCGATGAACGATTGGTATCTGCGCCTCACGCCAGGGTTGCCGATCCTTGCCGATGATATTGCAATGGTCGTCGAGAGTTGGAAGAAAATTCTGCCGATGGGAATCCGCCGCGTGCATCCCGCGCATGGCCCCGATTTCCCGGTGGAAGTGATGCAAAAAGAAATTACGAATTTTCGAGGTGTCAAATGACGTTTGCAGTCGTGTTGATCGGTTGGATATTCTCTCTCTGCCTGCACGAGTTCTTCCACGCGTTGGCCGCCTACAAAGGCGGCGACTACACCGTGAAGGACAAAGGCTATCTCACCTTCAATCCTTTGAAGTACACGCACCCTCTGTATTCGATCGTCCTGCCGCTGGTGTTCTTGTTGATGGGCGGCATTGGCCTGCCAGGCGGCGCGGTGTACATTGAGACGTGGCGCTTGAGGACCCGTTCGTGGCAGAGCATGGTCTCGCTCGCCGGACCGACCGCCAACCTGTTGATGGCGATCGTTCTCGCGGTCGTCCTGGCGTTCGCGCCTGCCGACGCGTTGGATAAGAACAGCCCGTGGCCGGGGATCGCGTTCCTGGCGTTCCTGCAACTCTCGGCTCTCGTGCTGAACCTGATTCCGCTTCCGCCCTTCGACGGATACGGCATCCTCGAACCGTTCCTCTCCGATGCGACGCGCGACAAGGTGAATTCGATGCGTCTCTACATCACTTTGTTCGTGTTCCTCGCCTTGTGGAACATTCCCTTCGTCAGTCAATTGCTTTGGGGCCAGGTTGGGAATCTTGCCTATATGCTCAGTCTTCCCTCTGATTTGATACAGGCGGGTTATGATCGGTTTTTGTTCTGGCGATTGTAGGAATATGAAATTGTGTTGTCCAACTCGCTCTGGAATTGAATTCCAGAGCGAGTTTGCTTAAATCAAAGTTTGCGCCATGTTTTGGGAGGGGAGTTTGTCTTGTGAAATACTTTACAAATAAGATTGTTTTAGGTATAATAATAGTGTAATGTTTCACAAACAGAGAGAATCAACATGAAAACCACCCCACACATCGTCATCATCGGCGCAGGCTTTGCTGGCCTCGAGGTGGCGCGCGGCCTCGCCAAAGCGCCAGTGCGCGTTACGCTGATTGACAAGCACAACCACCACCTCTTTCAGCCTCTGCTGTATCAGGTCGCCATCGCGGGGTTGCTCCCCTCGCAGATCGCGCAACCCGTTCGCACCATTTTTCGCCGCCAGAAGAATCTGGCATTCCAAATGGGCGAAGTGAGCGAAGTTAATTTTGATGAGCGGTTTGTCAAACTCAACGGTTCGGTCATCGCCTACGATTATCTCGTCATCGCGGTGGGCGGATGCACGAACTTCTTCGGTCACCAGACGCTCGAAGAGCACGGCTTCCAGCTCAAGGACATCGAGTCGGCTGTCCGCACGCGCAACCATCTGCTCTCGCTCTTTGAAAAAGCCAGCGCCGAGGGCGACGCCGAAAAGCGCAAAGCCATGCTGACCTTCGTCATCGTCGGCGGTGGTCCCACCGGCGTGGAGACAGCAGGCGCGCTGGCCGAACTGATCGAGCACGTGATGGCGAAAGACTTCCCCCGCCTCAACCTGGACGAGGCGCGGGTTCTCCTGCTTGAGGCGAGTCCACACCTCATCAGCGCCTACCCCGACGAACTGCGCCGCGCCACGCATCATCTCTTGCGCAAGAAGAACGTGGAAATTTTATTGAACACGAAAATGGAGAATTACGACGGTCAACGCGTGACTCTCGGCAACGGGACAAAAATCGAATCGCAGACGTTGATCTGGACAGCGGGAGTCAAAGCCGCCGAACTGGCGGATCGCATCGGCGTGGAGCAGGCCTCCGCGGGACGAATTCGCGTCGCGCCGACCTTGCAGTTGGCGCGTCACCCCCAGGCCTTTGTCATCGGGGACGCGGCTTTCGTCGTAGACGGGAACGGGAGTCCGCTTCCGATGTTGTCCACGGTCGCCATCCAGCAGGGAAAGGCCGTGGCGGGTAGTATCCGCCGTCTGGTCGCGGGAGGCGAGGCGGTTCCCTTCCGTTACAAGGATCCTGGCCTGCTCGCCACGGTCGGACGCAATGCCGCAGTGGCGCGCATCTTCGGCCTGTCGTTCAGCGGGTTGATCGCGTGGCTGATCTGGGTCGCATTGCACATCTACCGCATCATCGGTTTCCGCAATCGGTTGGCGGTGATGTTCAACTGGGCGTGGGATTATTTCTTTTACGAGAATCAGGTGAGGTTGATCACGAGGGAGTGAAGCGCTCGTCATTGCGAGGAGCGAAGCGACGAAGCAATCCCTAACTCGCGAGGAGATTGCTTCGTCGCAAAGAACGCTCCTCGCAATGACAATTTACTCAAGCTCGCGGTACAAAAGCCATTGCCCCTTGCGGTCGTCCACGTTTTTCATGGCGCGGTCGTAGTAGAGATCGAAGATTTGTGTTTGTCCAGCATTTTGTTGTCCAGCAGTTGAACTGCTGGACGAACTTGAACTGCTGCTCAGCGCGCGCACGCGGAAGTAGTAGCGACCCACGTTGAGCGAACCGCGTCCTGCCGCGACGGCGGCGTGTTCGGGACGCATGTTCTTCGCGGCGCGGCCGCGTCGGGCAAAATCGGCCCACTCGGACAGCGACGCGGCCACTCGGTAGGTTTGGCCGCGCCAGATGAATCCGTTTGGGCAGTGCGGGGCTTTTTCGCGGACGGGCGGTTCGTCGAAGAGGACTTCGATCGGGTCGTCGTAAAAATGGATGGGGGTGAAATCGGTCATGGCTAGAATCCGAGCGGGAGGCCCGATTGCATGAGCGCCATCAACACGCACAGGCTGACTGAGTTGATGAGGGTGTGGATGATGATGCCAGGCCAGAGGGAGTTCGAGCGTTGATAGAGATAGGCAAACAGCAGGCCAAGCGCGAAGGTGGGGATGAACGCGGCGATGGACAGATGCCCCGCGCCGAAGATGGCGGAACTAACGAGCGCCGCCCAGCCCCAGCCCATTTTTTGGCGGAGGCCCGCAAACAGGAAGCCGCGGAAGATCATCTCCTCGAACAGGGGCGCGAAGACCATGCCCGTGACGAGCAGAAGCGCGGGGTGGTCGAGCGAGCCTAAAAGGTCGGTGAATTGTTGCGCCTGCACTTCCACGCCCAGCGCGAACATGATGAGGTTGTTGACGATGTTGACGAAGAGCAGAGCCACCGTCAGCCCGCATCCGAGGGCGAGGACGTTCGGTTGGGCTTTGCGCAGTCCGAGGTCCGCGAGGGACGCGCCGCGCAGGCGCAGGACGATCCAGATGGGGATGAATTGGATCGGCTGGTAGATGATCACGTAGAGGGAGAGTCCCCAATTCGTCTCTTTGAGAAGGACGGGCACGAACGCCACGCCGACCATGACCGCGACGAACACCCCAAACCCGATGATGGTGTCGCGCAACGACCAGGGGACGCGGCGCTCGGCGTTATCGGGAAGGAAGGTCTCTGGGTTGAGGAGGCTGATTTCGTTTGGCATGAGATGGCCTATGGGGTGATAAACAATTGGTTCAACAGAAAATAGGTTCCAACGCCAGATCCTATTCCTAAAAAGATCCAGAAGCTGAGCATGTAAGAATATCCCCAATCTTCAGACAACTGTCCTGAAAATAAAGAGACGATGTCGGGCGTAACTGAAAAGCCGATGCTTTTCTCAAATTCTTCATTTGTGCCGAAAATCAGTTTCCAAGTTACGGCCAACACCCAAATGCCCGCTCCAACCGCGATAAAAAAGTTGACCACCGCCATCCTTGCAATGATGGCAACAAGCAAGGCTATCAGGGCTATCGAAATGGGTAATACAAGTTTCTTTTTCATGGAAATATTTTTTACACGTCATACGGATCATCCGCCTGCAAAAAGGCGATGAGCATGGCGCGGCGGGGATTATCTTCCAGCCAGGCGCGGATCTCCTGTGCGCGTTTGTAATCGTCCGCGCCGAGTTTGTCTTTGTAGATCTCGTCCATCTTGGCGCGGGATTCGCTCTCGCGTAACCGTTCCTGCCACGGAGCGGTGAAGAATTGGTTGACCTTGTCTTGCATGTTGTGTGCGACGAGCGTGTCCCATTCGGCGCTGTCGAACCAGATGCCGTTGCAGTGACCACAGCGGTCGAGATGGAAGTCCACGTTGGGGAAGACCTTGAAGCGCTTCATGATGTGTCCGCTTTCGGGACAAAGTTTGAGCGCGTCGGTCTTCAACTGCGGCGCAGCGATCTCGTCCATGTCTTTTTCGGGCAGGGACTTTTCCTGCAATCGCACCCAGGCCAGGTATTGATTGGACGAGACCCAGATGCCATTGCAGTTCGAGCATTGGTTGGCGGGGAGTCTATCCGCCAGTTCGATCTGTCGAAGGGACGGTTGTTTGCAGACGGGACATTTCATGGGAGACCTCGGACGGGAAGATGTGATAGACCAAGTCAACTTCTTAGTTTTAATTGTTTTTGCAGTTTTTTTGATTGGATGGTCATGTAGATAGTCGCTATAAGTTGAAAAGGTAGAATGGCAAGCCTGATGAGATTCCAATCCAAGTTTCCAAACCAGTCTGGTAGAGGGGCGGGAAGGTCTTTCTGATTGGTGTCTATAGTTGTGATTCTGCGATCAAATCCCCATAATTGACCATCTGAAAACATAAACGGCTGGTTGAAGACATCTTCCTGGTAGTTGGAGTTCCCAATCGTATATGTGACAATTTTTGTTGCATCGCCTTTCCATATCGGTTGAAAAACTGTAATGAAAGGAGGGTAAGTTGCGGATGAAATCCACATGCGACCATGTATATCTGTAAAGATTCTTTCGTAATAATGCCAGTTCTCGATATCAACAGGAGCGGGAATTGATGTCCAAATGAAATCGCCTGATCGATTTATCTGTTCGACGATAGCCCCACTTCTGGATATGGCTAATACCCATAAAAAGCCGTTCTCATCAAGGAAATAATCCTCAATTCTGGTTTCTTCTGGCAAAAGAACAGGATATTGCTGAGAATCCCATTCCTCATTTTTATATTTATACAGAAATACGTGATGAGCCGAATCGTTTTCCATCAACACAAGGAAGTTTCCTTGTGTTGAAAGACGCATTGAGATAGGAGATAAACCTTGCTTAACGGCGGTTTCTGGGAGAGGATTTGCTTTCCATGCGCCAGTCAAAGCGTCAATTTTAATAAATTGCTTGTCTTGGGGTACCGCCCAGGCCTGCTCTCCTATGGCCGCTCCCCTTTCTCCCCAGTCGATATATGACCATTTGTTTTGAGGAGAAATAACCTGCCAATTTCCATTTTGATAATGAAAGATTTCTTCGCCTGCCCAGACAATCGGATTTCCTTTACTATCCATGCTGACAGCGTCTGGGTAGTTGCTTGCTAATATAGAGCGTGGAAGTTTCCATGAGCGTTTCTGTTCCTCTGGGTAGCGATATATTCGATAATATTGAATATGATGACCTATCACCCAAAACCTTTCGTCTCCATCTGGAGAATATCGCCATACAGATTCAAGCCAGGGTGGACGGAATTCGACGTGCCAGGCATTGATCCAAGGCCTCGATGAGATATTGGGGTCAAAGAAATGGGTGACAAAATAAGCAACAAAACAAATGAACAATGGAATACTTGCAATTCTTTGTTTCCTCGACCAATCTTTCTGCACTACTGTATGATCACGAATGGAACTGTGTAAATCGGCAGGAAGGCGCCTTTTTAATTCCTCCAAAACATTTTCGCCGTAATTTTTTCCAAACATAACAGGGAAAAGGCGATACTTTTTCCCTTGCACATCGAATATTTCCAGCGCGCCCGTTTCTCCAAATCCTTTTATTTTTTGGATTTGTTCGTATTGTACGGAGAAAGGTTTCACCCCTCGATTACGATAGGATGGTAAACGCGGGTTAAACTCAAATGTCATGGAGTGGTCGTCAAATATGAGCCGCGCTTTGAGAATTGAAACAAAGTAAGCCAATGCCCAAACTGTAAGAGCGCCAAAAAATAAAATGGGCAGGGAACACAGCGCCAAACTAATTACACCCAGGGGCGAGGTGGTCGTATCATTCCCGAAGGCATTACTGAAAGTTTCACGGATATCAGTGATGGATGAATTTAATCCAATAGCCACGTTTATCATTGCTCCAGTGGCAATCAGCATCAAGATGAATAACAAGAACGTGCCGATTTTTGTTTTTGGGGTTGTTGTGAATGTTTTCATGAGAAGCCTCCCATTTGATGGATGCCTGATTATCGCGCCATTTCTCAAAAACGAAAATAGCCTTTCTTAACTTCCCGCTCGGATCGCTATCTTCGCCACCCGCGGCTTCGCGACGCGGAAGAAATCCGCGCATTTCATAAAAATAGACCGATCCAGCCTGCCCGCGTTGAAGACCACCTCCTCGTTCTCCTGAATCAATGGGTCGGCCAACACTTCGAGTTGGTCGTTGAACGAAAACGGGGGGATCGAGCCGATCACACAACCCGTCAACTCTTCGGCTTTTTCGCGCGGCGCAAACGCGGATTGCGTCCCGCCGAACAGGTCGCGGATGGCTTTCAAGTCCACGCGGCAATCGCCAGGGACGTTTGCCAGCGCGTAACGCGGCTCGTTCTCCCTGGCACCGCCCGCCAGGGCAGGTGTCCCAAAGCGGATCATCACCACAATGGATTTCACCGCCTGCTCGGTGCGGTTGCCGCGGATTTTGGCGATCAATTCCGTGCGGCCTTCGGCTTCATGCTCCACCACGCGAAAGTCCGCGCCTTCGCGGGTCAGCAGGTCTTTGAGTTGCTCGTGGATGGAAGATGGGTCGGTCATGTGACTCCGTAAAATGATGGAAGGTCTTTAGGTTGTTACAGGTCGTCGCCTCGTATCAAGGTGCGGCCCATGACGATATTTAGAACCAGCGCGGCGATCAACATGGATGGGATGATGAGAATCGGGAATAGCCAGCGTTCCGTCCACTTGTTGATCTGCGCGGTCTGCGGATCCGACGGGTCATAGATCACGGGCACGCGCTCGCCAACTCGATAGGCGGGAGGGTCGAAAGCCGTGTCGCCTTCGATGGAGTAAACGCGTCCACTCGCTTCGAATTCCACGACGGGGACGTAGGTACAACATCCGCCCTCGCCGTCGCTTTGTTCGTCCAGGCGGATGACGATCCCTTCGGCCGTCTCGCCGCCAGTCTGCAATTTCCAACTGACATACCCTGCGTACGCTCCCCACAGGCAAAACGCCGCGAAGAACAGGTTTGCCAGTACGGCAATGCACCCAACCTTCACGCGGTTGACTCCCGTGGCCACTTTGTCGATCGTATTATCGAGCCTGGACATGGATCACCTCTAAAGTAAATTTTTTATTCGCCTCGTATACAGATCATCGTCGCCTGCATGATGGCGCAGAGCGTTTCTTCCTCTTTCTCGATGGAGAACAACTTCCCCTCGCAGACGGTTAGCGTCCGCCCGTGCTTGATGACGCGCCCCTCGGCTCGAAAGCGCGGACCTCGGGCGGGCGACAGCAAATTGACTTTAAACTCCACCGAAAGGACGCGCGACGCGGCAGGCATCAGCGTGAAGGCCGCGTATCCGCAGGCGGAATCCATCAGCGTGGTCACAATGCCCGCGTGCAGGAATCCATCCTGTTGCGAAAAGCGCGCGTCGTACAGCGCGGTCAGATGCGCTTCGCCCGCGTGCACCAATTCCAGTTCCGCGCCGAGCGTGGATAGGACTCCCTGCATCCCCGCGCTGGCGCGGATGCGCGTCTCGAAGTTGGGGTCGGAAGGGGAGAACGGCTTCATATTTTTGGCTCTTGAATCAACGAGAAACAACCTAACCACAAAGGACACTAAGTACACAAAGGGGGAAAAGATGTGAATTTTACAGGCGGTTTTCCTTCGTGACCTTTGTGTCCTTTGTGGTTGAAAAGGTTTTCCCGTTAATGTTTTTACGCGATATGCAAAATGCTTTCTTCCGTCTTCCCGTCCACTTGCTCGAGACGGCGCCAGGCGGAGTTGTCGTTGAGCGTGATCCAGCGGCGCTCCTCCATGCGGTAGAACCAGTCCTTGTCTTGCTTGTAATAGACCTGGATGCCCGCCGCCTCCCAAATGTTGAGAATCTCGTTGCTGTGCGAATGGATCTGGTCGAAGTCTGTGGTGGCGCGCTGCCCCATCTCGCTGTAGAGTTCGTTCAGTTCCAGCAACAGCGTGTTGACGGCCGCGGGCATGGGGTCCGCTTTCAGTCCAATACGCCGCGCCTCTTCCATCAAAATGGGATACGTGTGCGAGGGATACTTCGAGTTGAGCGTCTCCGCGATCTGGTCGGCCACTTTCTCGTCCGCGATGTGATAGGCCAGCAGTTCCTTGCACAGCATGATCGAAAGCGACTCGGCTCGATCCACCGCGCCGATCACCAGCGGATGAACGTGTTGGAACAGCGACTGGTACGGATTCTCCTTGTCTTGATCCTCCTGCTTCTCCCACAGGCGGATGACGCGCGTCAACTCGTCGAGGCTCACGCTCACGCGGTCGTTATCGCGGTCAATGGGCGAGAGCGAGTGCGTCAGCGACGTGTCCACCGCGGTCAGGTAGGCCATCGGCCCCATCATAATTTCGTTCGCGCCCAACACGATCATGGTCGCGGCCGAAGCGCATTCCAGCGGAACCAGCGCCACCAGATGGTCGCAATATTTCCGTAACAGGTTCACCAGCCTCAGCGAAGACTGTCCATTGCCGCCGCCCGATTTGATGAACAGATAAATTTTCTCGGCGCGCCCCATCGTCTCAAGCGCTTCATACAAAGCCACCACGTCGTTCTGGCAGACCGAGCCCATCGGGTTGTTCCAATAAGAGATGAGCGGCCCGCCCAACTGCGCGGAGATCTTCGCGATAATGGCCTGCGTCTTATCGAACAACACAGGCGGCTGTTTCACTTTGACTTGTTCGGTGATTTCTTCTGTCATTCGGCCTCCTTGATTGGTTGGCGGAAGTATAACCCACGCGTCTGAATCATGTTATATTCTCGTCATTGCGAGGAGCGTTCGTTGCGACGAAGCAATCTCAGCGCTATGGAAGATTGCTTCGTCGGGGAAATCGCCCTCCTCGCAATGACGGTATACCCCAACGACATGACCCACGACGCCTACCTTGCCCTCGGGACCAACCTCGGCAATCGGATCCACAACTTCCGCGCCGCCCTCTCGCTTCTCTCTCCTGACTTTGAGTGGGTCGCGGTTTCGAGGGTCTACGAGACTCCCCCCTGGGGCTACGCCGACCAGCCCCCGTTCCTCAACATGGTCGTCCACGCGCGGACGAATCTTGAACCCGCAACCCTGCTCGAGACGCTGAAGCGGGCTGAAATCCAGATCGGACGCGAGCACACCTTCCGCTGGGGGCCGCGTCTCATTGATCTCGACATCCTGTTCTACGATACCCTCGTCCTCGACACGCCGCCGCTCGTCATCCCCCACCCGCGCCTGCACGAACGCGCCTTCGTCCTCGTCCCGCTGATGGACATCGCCCCCGACCTGGTTCACCCCGTCCTCGGCAAACCCATTCGCGACCTGCTGGCGAACGTGGACGCGAGCGGTATTGCGTTGTTCAACGAACTGATTTAACGACTGTCACGCCCAAAAGGTGACAGTCGTTTCTCATATAATCGCTATAATTCTTGAGAAGGATTCTATGTCTTTCAGGCTAAAAGAGAAACAAAATTATTCATACTTGCATCTTGCCAACTTTGGCTTAGCCTTTCTTGTAGGGCTATTCCTTGGGGTGGAATTTGGCTTAGTCATGTTTTGTATCAACATCATCCTCTTTGTAATACTACAACTCTACTCAGGCATAGCAATTGATCGTTCTGGTTTCGCTCGCTATCGAAGAGATAAATTCCCTGCGGTGTTTTATTTAACCATCTTTCCGTATGCTCTGATGGGGATTGTAGGTTTGATATCAATAGTTAACTATATTTTGAAGTAGTCTTTTCATCAGTACTTGCTTGCTCATTCGTTCGTCAATCCTCTAATCTCTATTCTCAGGAGTCCCCATGTCCAAAACCGATTGGATCCAACAAGAGATCGACAACCTGCAAGCGCAGGGACTGTACAACCGCATCCGCACCATCGGCTCGCCGCAGGGCGCCTGGCTGATCGTGGACGGGAAGCGCGTCCTCAACTTCTGCTCGAACAACTACCTCGGCCTCGCCAACCATCCCGACATCGTAAACGCGGCGCGCAAATCTGTGGACACGATGGGCATGGGTCCCGCCGCCGTCCGCTCCATCGCGGGGACGATGACCCTGCACGTGGAGTTGGAGAAGCGCCTCGCCGCGTTCAAGGGCGTGGAAGCGGCCATCACCTTCCAAAGCGGATTCACCGCCAATCTGGCGACCATCCCCGCGTTGGTTGGAAAAGAAGATGTGATTTTTTCCGATAAGTTGAATCACGCTTCGATCATTGACGGCGCGCGGCTTTCGGGCGCGAAGATCATTCCGTACGAACACAATGACGTGAACTCGCTCGAAGAGCAAATCAAAACCAACCTGAGCCAGTATCGCCGCGCGCTCATCGTCACCGACGGCGTGTTCAGCATGGACGGCGACATCGCGCCCCTGCCCGCCATCTACGAAGTGGCGCAGAAGTACGACATCCTGCTGATGGTGGACGATGCCCACGGAGAGGGCGTGCTCGGCAAAGGCGGACGCGGCATCGTGGATCACTTCGGCCTGCACGGCAAAGTGGATGTGGAAGTCGGCACCATGTCGAAGGCCTTCGGCGTGGTCGGCGGAGTCGTGGCGGGTAAGGCGATCATCATCGAGTGGCTCCGTCAGCGCGGACGCCCGTTCCTGTTCTCCTCCGCGGTGACGGTTCCCGACGCGGCGGCCTGTCTCGCGGCCATTGACCTGCTCGAAGATTCGACTCAACTCGTGGACAAACTCTGGAGCAACGCCAAATACTTCAAAGAGGAAATGGTCAAGCTCGGTTTCAACACGGGCGTGAGCCAAACGCCCATCACCCCGATCATGCTCGGCGAAGCGAAACTGGCGCAACAGTTCAGCCGCGAGTTGTTCGAGGAGGGCGTGTTCGCGATGGCGATCGGTTATCCCACCGTGGCGCAGGGCAAAGCGCGCATCCGCGTGATGATCTCCGCCGCGCATTCAAAGGATGATCTGGACAAGGGGTTGGAGGCGTTTGGGAAAGTTGGAAAGAAACTTGGGGTCATATAGTCGGATCGTCTAATCGTCACGTAGTCTGGGCGGCGGAGGGAGGGACGCCGCCCGATGAAATTTTAGGAGAAATCATGTATCGCTGGATGCCCCATCATCCGCTACAACAAGCACGCTTGCATGAAATACGTCAGCGGATAACCGAATGCCTTTATGATCCATCCGATTTCCAACTTTGGCTGGAACATGGAAAGGATGATGGCATCATTGGGAAAGCTGGCTACAACAACCTCGAACCCCTCATACAATTTCTAGGCGCTAAAACGGGTTATGACTGTATTGTATTTGAGGACGATAAGGTCTATGTACGCAGCGCAGTTGATAATTCGCTTGGCATGGAAATAGAATTGCCGGGTTGGGCGCAAAGATATATAAAAGCGCTCACGCAAAATGGACAAAAATATATGGAGCCTGTGACGGTGAAAGACTGTTTGCTGGCGCTTGAGAGTATATAGTTTCCGTTTTCCACTGAATATGGAGGATAGAATGAAATCCAGAAATCCTGTTTTTGAAAATAGTCTCGCATGTCTTCAACACCCACTGACATTGTTGAGCATTGCCGTTCTTCTGCTCAACGACCACATATTGAAAGTTATCGCTCCATCCTGGCTGACAGGGAAAATCAGCGACTTTGCGGGGTTGTTCTTCTTTCCCTTTATCGTCGCAGCGGGATTGAGTTTGGCGCTTGCTAAATTCAATTTGTCACGTGAACGAATTGGGCAGATTGCATTTGGATTGGTGGCGGTCTGGTTTGTTTTGCTCAAGACATCGCCTCTGGTCAATTCGCTGACCGCACAGCTCGCGTCCCTGTTTATTAGCGCACCAACGCGGCTGATTCTCGATCCGACCGATTTGGTAGCATTGGTTGTCATGTGGCTTGCATGGGTGTTTTGGCAAAACCAATCAAGTGTTGTTGTGTCGAGAAAAGCATACGTATCGCTGGTAGTGGGAGTCGTTGCTTGTCTTGCAACTTCCCCGGCGCCTCTACCTTTTACTGATGTAGTAGCCTTGACGTATCGGGATGGCATCCTTTATGCCAAAAGTTCTAGCACATTTTATCTTGTAAGAAGCACAAATAAGGGCGATATCTGGGAAGGGGTCGGTTATTCCAATGATGATTGGAAAACAATAGATGCAGCACTAAGCGAACGGAAATTGCCAATCCAAGTTTGTGATCCTGCCATACTACAAATCTGCTATCGAGTAGATGGAACTGAGAATATCTTAATTTCCAATGATGGAGGCAAATCCTGGCAGACTGCATGGGAAATTCCATCCGCGCGACGTGAGTATGTATCTCGCTTTTCAGGAATTATCGCTACATTTGATCTGCTCATCGTGGAAGAGGGAGATGCGCGGTATTTGTTCGTGGCTTTAGGCAGGCATGGAATATTACGAAGGCAACTACCCGACGGCGAATGGATCCAATTAGGTGTTGACGAAGCGCAGCCCACCCCGCCTTATGCTCCCGATATCCTATCTGCAGTTAGTTACACTAAAAATGAATTTCTAATTTGGCTTGGTGTTGCTTTTCTTGCCTTGATGGTTAATCAGATGGCTGTTTGGGGTAGATTGACCGATGCGAGAACCATCAAAAGTTTTATTTGGCAGTTAAGTAGTCGTTCATAGAAGTTTAGAAAACGACAAATGGAAAGTGCTGGTTGGTTTATTCTGTTGTGCCAGCATGTATTCGGCAGAAGCCAGTACCTCATCCATCGAGTCGTGCAGTTTGTTTGCGCAAGCCAATTCTT
>JACRBL010000043.1 GCA_016234485.1 Chloroflexota bacterium | reverse complement strand
CCTCGATTTGCACAATGTCCTTTACCAGGCATGTAAAAATAAGATTGGCACAAAAGGAATTATTCCGGCAGATTGCAATGAAGTGCGAGATGCCACAGTTGCTGTTGAGATGAATCAAGAGCCGGGCGTCAATTTCAATCCAGATGCTGACTATTGCCCTGAGGGGACCTTCCGCGCCTCCCCAGATCTATTTTATGAGGATTTTGAGAGCGGAACAGATGGATGGGGTTTTGAAGCGCTCGTCGGCGCGGTTGCTTGGGATCTTTCCGGAGAAAATGTGCTTAGCGGCAAAAACTCGTTATGGGCAAATGACAGTTATGAAAAAACCATCTCGGAGGCGGCGATCAAAGGGGTTCATCTACCTCCAGGTTCCAAGCCGTTTCTTCATTTCTCGCATCTCTTCAGCTTTGATACTTCTGGCAAAACCTACTATGATGGCGGAATTCTGGCATATTCTGCGGATGCAAATGGATGGAAGGATGCTGAACCATTATTTAGCGCGGGTCTTAATTATGGCGGTACGATAGCATATGGAACCAACGCCCTAAATGGTGACCCGGCTTTTGTCGGAGATAGCCATGGCTTTGTAGATTCGCGATACGATCTTACCTCACTGGCCGGAAAAATGGTCCGTTTCCGCTGGAGCTTGGGAACCGATGCTTACGATTCTGTATTAGGTTGGTACATTGATGATATTCGGGTGTATCTTTGTGTCGCCATACCTAGTATGCCATCGCTAATTTCCCCCGCAAACAACGTGACGTTGATAAGCCCAAGACCAGTTTTTGATTGGAGTAACTCGACGCCAGATTTGCATCACTATCAACTTCAGGTGGCAAGCGATCTATCCTTTGCCTCAAATCCATTAACGTACAACAAAATCCGAACGTCTAAATATGCGCTTGCGAAGGATTTGCTCCCAGGCACGTATTACTGGCGAGTGCGTGCCTACAATGCGGCGGGCAAAGCCAGCGCTTGGTCAACTGTTTGGAAATTTACAATACAGTGAGTTCGCGGCGAAGTCAGTTGTCTTGCTAATCGTTGTGCGGATCATCTTGAGCGCGGTCTTTAGACTTCGCTCAAGATGATCCGCCATTCTCAGGACAAGACCCTCCGCTTCCTCCTCGGTAGTTCGTCTGTCAGCGCCAACACGAACAAAATTACGGATGCGGATACAGCGAGCTATATTCAGGCGCGTTGACAAGATATAACACGCAGACGTTCCTGCCAGGCTGATAATCCAGGCCGAGGCGATTCAGGGTGGTGAGTTTGCCTTCCAATTCCCTGCCGTTCACGCGGTACTTGTATAAAATCGTCAGCGGGTTTACGCCGTTGACGCGCACCGAATAGTTGACCTGCGCGTCGGCGATCCAGCCTGTGGTCGCTTCGCCGTTGGTCAGGATGTGGACGGCCTTCATCGCCTCCTGATATCGCCAATACAGCACGTAGCCTCCGCCGCCGAAAAATAACAGTCCCATGCCAAGGAAGGGGATGCCGACAAAGGCGGTGATGATGGCGAGCGTGAGGACGAATCCCACCACGCCGAAGATCGCGCCGAGCAGGGCAAACACGAACGCGCCCTGCGCCCAGGCATCGCGCGTCAGGATCCTCCAGCGATATTTATCCGATATCTCGCGCGGGGGAGGGGGAGGCATCTCCACCTCGCCGCGCTCCACGGCCGGGCGGACGCGGTCGCGCGAACGGATCGGCCCGCCGCAGTTCGAGCAATTCGATTGAAACGAGGCGTAATTCGTGCCGCACCAGGGACAAACGACCATGCTTTGCTCCTCTGTTACTTCCCGGCCGCCTGCTCAAACGCGGGGACCACAATATCGAAATACTCTCTCGAAATATCCGTCAACTCCAGCGGCCCCAAATCCCACTTCACGCGCAACTTCATCATCTTCACCACATCGGGGCGGTGCGTGCGGTGGAATACCATCCCAGGGATGTATGCGGCCGGCAGGAAGCCCAGCTCAAGCAGGGATTGTTGCAAGCGCGGCGACTCGGCATTCACGTCGCAGGTCAAAACTTCGGCGTTGTATTTTTGCTCCGCTGACTCGACTGCCAAACGGAGCAGAGTTCCCTGCGCCACGTCATCCTCGCCGATGAGTTCGATCAGGCGCACCGTTTTGTCGTGTTCCTCGAAATGGAAGCCGACCGCCCCGAGGATGTGATCGCCCGTCTGTGCCACGAGGTAGTCCGCGCGGCGAGAGCGGAGTTGCGCGTAGCCCATATCCACCTGCAGGGCCGAAAAAATCTCAGGTTCCACGTAGCGTCCATGCTCGATCTTGAGCAGGCGCACCATCGCCTCGCCCGTTAAGGGTTTCACGTCGAACTTGCCATCGGAGGGGTAGGGCTTGACCTTGGCTTGCACCGCGACGGAATCGTCCAACTCCAAATTTCGGAGCGATAATTTTGCCAGCGGTTCCACTTCGGGGATGATGACCACGCTCCCAGGTTCCCGCAAAAGTTTGCCGTTGCCGAACAACTGTCCGTGAATGAAGAAACTCTCGCGCCACGTCATCTGATAGGCCATCGGCAGGAAGCCCAGCGGAACCATACCGAGACGTTCGCAAATCTTCTGCGTCTTCGGATGGGTCGTGCGCGCTTCGGCGAAAGCGAACTCCACGCGCTCGTCCGACGCGTCGATCAGCGCCGCCAACAGCGATCGGCCCAGGCCTTTGCCGCCCGCCTCGGGGTCCACGACGACGCGCCCGATCTCGCCGATGTTGTCGTTGTAGTCGCCCGCGTTCAACATGCACGCGCCCGAAGCCACCACGCGTCCCTCGTCCTCCGCCACCAGCCAAATGATGTGATCCGAATAAATGCCGCGCTTCACCCACAGCGGGTCGTAGAATTCGGGGATGGCGTAATCGTCGCCGTAGTTGATGCGAAACAGATTGATGATATCTTCGATATCTTCTTCGCGCACAGGCCGTATGTTCATGCGAAGCTCCTATAAAGTTTCGTCATTGCGAGGAGCGTTTTTTGCGACGAAGCAATCTCCGCGCTGTGGAGGGGATTGCTTCGTCGGGGAGAGCGCCCTCCTCGCAATGACGACTGATGACTGAAAACTGATCACTGATTACCGATCACTGCACACCGATCACTGCACACTGAGAAGAGCCTGCCTCTGCTCCACCGTCTCGCCTTGCTTCACGCGGATGCGCCCCACTACGCCCGCCTTGGGCGACTTCAACTCGTTCTGCATCTTCATGGATTCGAGAATGACCAGCACCTGTCCCTTCTCGACCTTGTCGCCTTCTTTGACGGGGATCGAAACGACCAGGCCAGGCATCGGCGCTTTGAGATGATACTCGCCCGATTCCGCCACGCCGCTTCCCGCCGCGGCGCGTAGACGTTTCTCGCGCTCGTCCTCCACCGTCAGATTGTACTGGCGTCCGCGCGTGAGCACCTGCCAGCCTTCCTCTGTCTCGTAGACGTAGGACTCGTACGACTTCCCGTCCACGATCAGCGAGAAGACGGGCTGTCCGCTGATTGATTCAAAGTCCACTTCCTGCACGCGCCCGTCAATCGCCACATGATGCGCGTCAATGATCTCGATTGAATATTCTTTTCCATCCAATGTTGTAATGTATTTCATTAATCACCTTCAACGAGCGCCTTCATACAAAACACCGAGATTGCTTCGCTCTGGTCTCGACACCTGCACTGCACCAAACGCAGTGCGGTGCAAGTGTACGGCGGAAGAACGCCGCCTGCTCGACCATCGCTCGCAAAGACAACTGAACGCTGATCACCGATCACTGTTCACTGCTCTCTTCTCTCTGTTCTCTACTCTCTCCCTCACCGATGCATCCTCTCCCAGCGCCCGACCCACTTCCAGTTGCTGGCGTCGCGTTCCCCGCGGCGGACGATCTGCGCGGATCTTTGCGTTTGCTGGTGGGCGACGAGCGTGGCAAGGATGGCCGCGATCTCGGGGAAGGATTTCCTGCTTTCGGCCAATTCCTCCATCGAGAAGCGTTCCTCCACGAAGCGCGTGTCGTATTGCCCCGCCATGAAGCGGGTCGAGTCCATCAGGCTTTGGTGGAAGGGAATATTCGTCCGCACGCCGACGACGCGATATTCCTCCAGCGCGCGGCGCATCCGCAAAATGGCTTGCGCCCGCGTCTCGCCCCACACGATCAATTTCGCGATCATCGGGTCGTAGTAGGGCGTGATCTCGAAGCCAGGATACATGCCCGTATCCACGCGGATGCCGGGGCCTGTGGGCAAAATCGCCTGGGTGATGCGTCCCGTCGAGGGCAGGAATCCGTTGTACGGGTCCTCGGCGTTGATGCGGCACTCGATTGAAGCGCCCGTTAATTTCACGTCTTCCTGCTTGTAACTCAACACGCGTCCGCGCGCCACGCGAATCTGTTCCTTCACGATGTCAATGCCCGTCACCATCTCGGTGATGGGATGCTCCACTTGCAAACGCGTGTTCATTTCAAGGAAGAAAAAATTCTTGTCCTTGTCCAGCAAAAATTCAATCGTCCCCGCGTTCATGTAATCCACCGCTTGCGCGGCCTTCACAGCCACCGCGCCCATGCGCGCCCGCAACTCTTCGTCCATCACGGGCGAGGGAGTTTCCTCCACCAATTTTTGGTGACGCCTCTGCAACGAGCAATCGCGCTCGCCGAGATGGATGACATTCCCCTGTCCGTCGGCCATGATCTGAAATTCGATGTGACGCGCGCCTTCGACCAATTTCTCGAGATAGACGTTCCCATCCCCAAATGCGGACTCCGCCTCGCGTCGCGCCGACATCAGGAGGGCGGGCATCTCGTCGATGGAGCGCACCTCCCGCATGCCTTTCCCGCCGCCGCCCGCCGTGGCCTTGATCAGCAACGGGAAGCCGATCTTCGGGGCGAGCGCCAGCAAATCTTCGTTCGATAGGTTTCCCACATCCTCCGTGCCTGGCACGACTTTCACGCCAGCCTTGACGACGGTCGAACGCGCCACGCCTTTATCGCCCATTGCCGCGATCGCGGACGGTTTCGGCCCGATGAAGGTGATGCCCTCGTCCAGGCAGGCCTGCGCGAAATCTTCGCGCTCCGCCAGGAAGCCATAGCCCGGATGCACCGCGTCCGCGCCTGACTTGCGGACAATGTCCATGATCTTGTCGAGGCGCAGATAGGATTCGCGCGAAGGCGCGGGGCCGAGCAGATAGGCCTCATCCGCATAGCGGACGTGCAGGGCCTTGCGATCGGCTTCGGAATACACGGCCACCGTGTCCACGCCCAACTCGCGGCAGGCGCGGATAATGCGGACGGCGATCTCGCCTCGATTGGCGACCAAAACTTTAGTTACCATTGTTCTCACATCTCCACAGGTTGGCTCAGGTTGCGCTCGGCCAGAATGCGTTCATGAAATTCGATCTGAAAATCCAGTTGGCGATTGAATAACTTATTGCCTGCGCGGGTCTCCAAAATCTGCTCTTCGCGATATTTGCGCAAGGTCGCGAGACGTTTTTCGATCTCACCTGTCAGTTTTTCCCAATCGTGAATGTCGCGTTCGTAGCGTTGCAAAAGGCGATACGCGCCGAAGCGGTCAATGTTATCCGCGTCGCTGACGATATCCGCTTCGATCGTGGTGGGATGCTCGAAATCGGCCTTTCCATCTACGTGGACCGCCACCGAGTAGCAGATGTTCTCGACTTGCTTAGCGCTGTATCCAATCTCGCGCAAAAAGGGGCGGATGATGCGCGCCGCCGCTCGACCATGATCTATGCCGTCCGCATTTCCATCGCCATCGAATTTGGCAATATCGTGCAGGAGACAAGCCGCAAGGCACAATTCCACGTCAGCGCCTTCCGTCTCAGCGACTTGGCGTCCATATTGCGCGACGCGCAACGTGTGGTTCCAGCGATATTCCGAATCGTGGGACGCTTCTGGGCGAGCGGCGGCTGTTTCGTAAATGCGCGCTTTTGCAAACGCGGCGATTTTTTCCATCCGGGTTGTGTTCATCATGACTAAAGCGGAATGTTTCCGTGCTTCTTGGCAGGGTTGGCGTCGCGCTTGTTGTTCAACATTTCCAGCGCGTTGATGAGGCGCGGGCGGGTTTCTTTTGGCTCAATCACATCGTCAATGTAGCCGCGCTCTGCCGCGATGAAGGGATTGGCAAATTTCTCGCGATACTCTTTCACCAATTCCGCCTTGCGTTTGACGGGGTCGGCGGCCTTCTCGATCTCCTTGCGGAAGATGATGTTCACCGCGCCATCGGGACCCATCACGGCTAGTTCCGCGCTGGGCCAGGCCAGGTTCACGTCGCCGCGAATGTGCTTGGATGACATGACGCAGTACGCGCCGCCGTAGGCTTTGCGCGTCACCACGGTTAACTTCGGGACGGTGGCCTCACAATAGGCATAGAGCAGTTTCGCGCCCGAGCGGATGATGCCGCCGTGTTCTTGAATCGTTCCAGGCAGGAAGCCAGGCACATCTTCAAAGGTGATGATCGGGATGTTGAACGAGTCGCACACGCGGACGAAACGAGCGCCCTTCTCAGACGCGTCGATATCGAGCACGCCTGCCAGGACGGCAGGCTGGTTCGCCACGATGCCAACCGAGTGCCCGCCCAAACGCGCGAAGCCGACCACGATATTCTGCGCGAAGTTTTCGTGGATCTCGAAGAACTGTCCGCCATCCACGACCGCGCGGATGACTTCTTTGATGTCGTAGGGTTTGCCAGGCTCGTCGGGGATCAACTTGTCGAGCGCTTCGTCCATGCGAAGGGGATTGTCGCCCAGGTCAACGAAGGGCGGGTCTTCCATGTTGTTTTGCGGCAGGTAGCCCAGCAGTTTGCGGATGAGGTAGAGCGTATCGGCTTCTGAATCCGCGGCCACGTGGCACACGCCCGATTTTTCCGAGTGAATGGACGCGCCGCCCAGATCTTCAAACGAGACTTCCTCGTGCGTGACGGATTTGACCACGTCGGGTCCCGTCACGAACATGTAGGAGGAGCCGCGCACCATGAAGATGAAATCCGTCAGCGCGGGGGAGTAGACCGCGCCGCCGGCGCAGGGTCCCATGATGGCGGAAATCTGCGGGATGACGCCCGAGGCCATGGTGTTTTTGAGGAAGATGTCGGCGTAGCCTGCCAGCGAGACGACGCCCTCTTGAATGCGCGCGCCGCCCGAATCGTTTAAGCCAATGACGGGCGCGCCGTTCTTCATCGCCATGTCCATGATTTTGCAGATCTTCTCCGCGTGCACTTCGCCGAGACTGCCGCCCAGCACCGTGAAATCCTGCGAGAAGACGTAGACGAGGCGGCCTTCGATGGTTCCCCAACCCGTCACGACCGAGTCGCCGGGGAAGACTTGTTGATCGAGGCCGAAGTCGTCGGTGCGGTGGATGACGAAGGTGTCCACTTCTCGGAAGGTGCCTTTGTCGAGCAGCAGGTCAACGCGCTCGCGGGCGGTGAGACGTCCTTTTTTGTGTTGGGCGTCAATACGATCCTGTCCACCGCCGAGACGGGAGAGGGCTTTGCGTTCACGCAGGGTTTGAATCCTTGTTTTGTTGGTCATTGTTCTCTCTTTGTTGAAAATAATTTCCGAGGTTTTTCTCGAAAAGCAGGGCGCTAAAAAGCGCCAAAAAAACCAGTGTCGCGATCAGGGCGAACGGCCAATTGGGGCGCGCTTCCTGGAGCAGGAGACGATTTGTCCACGCCCAGGCGGTGTAGCCAAAAACGTAAATAGCGGCGAAGCGTCGGGCGCGGGCGCTTGGGCGGCGGAGAAAGTTGAAGAGGGCGAGTCCGCTCAATGTCCAGAAAGAGGCGGTGGTCGCGATGTAGATGGGGCCGGGGTGTGGAGCAAATTCTGCCAGCGAGTCCCAGTCTGAAATTGCCGCGTAGAGTCGAATGGCGTTCCAAGATGTTAGGCATAACACCGCGAACAGCAAAGTCGTTACAGCGAAGGGACGTTTCATCAGGGAGTTCTAAGTCCTTGCATTAGGGATTGTATTTGAGCAGATCCTTCTTCCCAAACTCAGACACTTTCAGCGACCATTCATCGAACTGTCCATTATAAGGCGCGTTTTGCAAAATATCGGGGTTCGAGAAGATGTAATCGAGACCAATGGATGCCAGGTACTCGTCGGCGCGGCCCGCGCGCAGGGCGAGGAAATATTCGTGGCTGTTGATTAACCCGTCCATGTTGACGATATTGCGGCCTTGGATAAAGTAGGCCACGTTGCCGCCGCCCGTCATGCCGATCAGCGAGCCTTCTTCGGTGTTGGCTTCGAGGAAGGACGCGGCATCGAGATAGGGTTGCCCCGCGCGTTGCGTCTCGTATGGCATGCGGCGGACGATGACGGTGACGAAGATGGAGAGGTAGAGGAGGACGAGGATGGAGGTGATTAGCCAGATAATGCCGCCCTCACCCCGAATGCCCTCACCCCTGACCCCTCTCCCAAAAATGGGAGAGGGGGAATTGCGCAATGGGCGTGTGAGCAAGTCGAAGAGTAGCGCGGCAAGCAGGGCGAAGAGAATCATTTGGCTGACCCAGTACCAGTCTTTTGCGCCTGCGTAGCCCTGCCCTGTGTAATAAAACAACTGCGCGATGGACGCGGTGAACAGGAGCGGAAGCCCCATCGAGATGGCGGCGCGCTTGCTCCGTTGCGGATGAGAAAATAAAATCAACGTCACTATCGCGAACAGGATGCCGAGCGCGATCCAAATGTTCACGCCCAGCGCGTCGGCGAAATCGTGGAACAGGTTCACCACAGGCCCCCAGGCGTTTTGTCCCTCGGCGCGCTCCAGCCCAAGAAAACCCGCCAGCGACGCGATCGGGTTGCCGTACGTCGTCCCTTGCAGAGAACCCCACCAGGCCTTCACCTGTCCGCTCACGGGCATAAACGTCCCGAACATCCACTTGTTAAAAAGCATGTATGTGCCCACCGCGCCGCCCAAAATTCCGTAATATTGGATTCCCTCTCGAAAAATATTTTTCCAATTCAACGGGACTTCTTCCGGACTCGCGCGCGTGACCATCCGCGCGACGCGCGTCCCCACGAGGACGAATCCCGCGTAGACAATCAATGCGCTTCGCGGCAGACCAGATAGCGTGCCGCTCGTCAACAAGCCGATCATCAGGGACGCGACAAGGGCAGAGCCGAGGATGGATGCGGTGAAGAAACGGAGATGGGGATTAGCGATTAGCGATTGGCGATTAGCGATTAGTGGGCGGGAGGAGTAGAGGCCAGCAAAATAGAAAATGGGAATTTGGATTGCCAATCCCAGCGCGGCGAAGAGAACGGCTGAACGCGCATATTCGAAGTATTGTGGTAATCCTGCGCGCATCGCCACGCTGACAAATGCCGCGCAGACGATGATTGCCACGTCGAGGAAGAGACGCGTCCGCATGGCTGTGCCGCGCAACAGAATCCACGCGCCCGCGAGAAGGGCGAGGAAGATCGTGTCGAGGCGCGAGAAGGTCATCGCGACCGCGAGGAGGGCAATGATGGCGATCCCGTCTTTGCGAGGAGGGCGTTCTTCCCGAGGAAGCAATCCCCTCCCTTGCGCGGGGATTGCTTCCTCGCTCACTCCGTTCGCTCCTCGCAATGACGGCGTCTTACTTATTGCCAGCAACAACGCGGTCATCGTCAACGCGGTGATGCCTGTCTCGAGGCCGAACATGGTCACGTTGTAGTGAATGGAATAGTCAAAGACCCAATACGCCGCGGCGAGGACGGCGGCGGGAGTGGACAATGTCCGCTTGACGAGGCGGAAGAGCAGGACGCCTGTCCCCGCGCTGATGAGGCCAGAGAGGACGACCATGATGCGCAGAGGCAGGATCAGGTCGAAGCGGGCGAGCGAAAAAATGGGAATGCAGACCAGCATCCACAGAGGATGGTAACCGTTGGCGAGGTTGATCCTGTCCAGGGTGGAGCCGTGTCCCTCGCTGATGTTTTGCGCGACCTTGAAATAAAAATACGCATCGTCGCGGATGAACCATTCCACGAAGTTGTGCGCTTCGGAAAAAGCCGCGTAAAGATAGATCGCCATGACGATGGAGATGAGAGAGAGTTCGAAGAGGCGGGATGGTCTCATAGTCTGATGGTCAAATAGTCGCGTAGTCTGATGGTCGCATAGTCATGCAATCTGTGGTCACATAGTCTAATAGTCACGTGGCCTGGTGGTTTGTCGATCGCAAACCGACAGACTATTCAACAACGCGACCAAGCGACTATTCGACTATTTGACTATTCGATTGACAAAGTAATCTTCCCAAAATTCTCGCCCTTCCACAACCGCTCCTGCGCGGCGGCGGCATCTTTGAGGGGGAAGGTTTTGTCGAGAACGGGGTGGAGTTTGCCCGCCACGACCAAGTCCATGGCGGCGGCGAAATCTTTCAGGCAACTCATCGTCGAGCCGATAATGGAAATATGTTTAGCGAAGATGTAGCGATTGTCAATCTCGAAGCGCGGCGCGCCGCTGTTGCCGACCGTGAGCAGGCGCCCGCCTTTTTTGAGACAGCGCAACGACTGCATGAAAGTCGTGCCGACATTGTCCACGACCACGTCCACACCGCGTTTGTCGGTGGCGGTGAAAACGGCTTTTGACCAATCTTCGCTATTGGAACGATCCACCAAAATATCCGCGCCGATGGATTCGGCCTGCGCGAGTTTGTCCGCGCTGGAACCGACCACGACCACCTGCGCGCCCGCGTACTTGGCGATCTGCACGCTGGCGGTGTTGACTCCGCCTCCCGCACCGACGATGAGGACGGTCTCGCCCGCCTTCAACTGTCCACGCGTGATGAGGGAGTGCCACGCCGTCTGGTAGACGAGCGCGGCGGCCGCGGCCTTGTGGAAGTCAAAGTCATCGGGCAGTTTATAGAGTTGACGCACGGGCAAGCAGATGTATTCCGCGTACGTGCCGCGCACCGTCTCGCCGAGGAGATGCCAGTTGCGGCACATGTTGTCCCAGCCAGAGAGGCAGTAGTCGCACTGTCCACAGCCGAGGTTTGCGTTGATAGCGACTCTTGACCCCACCCCCGGCCCCTCCCCAAATGGGTACATTTGGAGAGGGGGGCTAAGGGAGACGATCTCTCCTGCGCCGTCGGCGCCGTTGATGTGGGGGAGTTCGAGTTTGAGACCAGGCCAGCCGTTGCGAACCATCACGTCCATGCGGTTGAGGGCCGCCGCGCGGATGCGGACGAGGGCCTCGCCAGGTTTGGGCTCTGGCGTGGGGAAGTCGGTGTATTCAAGAACTTCGGGTCCGCCGTGTTGGCGAAACAAAGTAACTTTCATGTAGTCTCCTGATCGTTTAGTCGCGTGGTCTTATGGTTGAATAGTCGCATGGCTAAGAAGCCGTGTAAAAATAAGTTCGGTGTTTCTTCAGCAGTTGTACTGCTGAATGGCTCGCAGTGCAACTGTTCACGAACTTTGAAAACGGGAAGTTATTCTTACACAGATACTAAATGTCGTAAAAATGTGACGCGACTACGAGACTACCCGACAATGTGACTATTTGACTTTCCTCGCAATGACCGTCATTGAGCCGTTGTCGCTATAGATGCTGAGTTTGTTGAGCAAATCCAACTTCCATTTCAGGATGCCGCGCGGGTTGGACGAGAGGCGGAAGAGGCGGCGGAAGAGGAATCCGAGCGTGGCGTATTGTCCCGCGCGGTTGATCTCCAAAATCTCCCAGCCATCGGTCAACGCGCGGCGGATGGTGGCGGGCGACCAGTAGAAGACGTGCTCGGGCAATTTGAACGAGACCCAATTTTTGCCAGAGAGTTTCGCCAACATGCTGGACGGGTCGGGGGTGGTGATGGCGAGCAGGCCGCCCGTCTTAAGGACGCGGCGCGTGGCGCTCAGCCATTCGAGCGGGCGGTAGATATGCTCAAAGGTGTCGAACGCGACGACGAGATCGAATTCGTCCGCGGAGTAGTCGGCGGTTTCGATGACGCCGTGCTTGATGCGCTCGCCAAATATTTCGCGCGCCACCTTGACGATGTAATCGGACGGGTCGAGGCCGTACGCGTCATAGCCTTTGGCTTGCGCGGCGTCGAGGAAGAAACCTGGGCCGCATCCGATGTCGAGAACTTTGCCTGGCTTTTGATATTTCAAAACTTGGTCGAGGCGCTTTGTAAATGTCTTGACCCAATTAGGGCGGACTTCGAGATACTCGTCATAGCCCTGGCCCGCGACTTCGGAAACGTAGTATTCCTGGTCGGCGTAGAGTTTGAGGATGGCCGATTCGGTCAGACGCGGGGAGAGGAAGGTGAGTCCGCAGTTGGGACAGTCCACGACGCGGTAGGGGTCGAAGTCGTAGCGGAGAGTCGGCGCGGGGGCCGATCGGCACATCGGGCAAGAGGCCGCTTCAAGGCTTGCCCTGAGCGAAGTCGAAGGGTCCGAGTTGACGCGAGGTTGATTGGTCATTAATTATGTTTACCTTTTCGTAGATTTGCGCGTGATGCCCGAGAGTCCGTCACGGTCGAGTCGTCCGAAGGCGTTCATCACGATGCGGTTGAGTTGCAGGAGCGAGAAAACGATGAAGAGGAATCCGATCAAAAGAATGAGCCAGTCGCGCAAGGGCGAGGGGATGAATTGCAGGAGGACGATATAAAAAAATTGTTTAGCGAAACCCTGCGGAATGGTGGGCGTGAGAAGTTTGGCGAAGCCGACGCCCGAAAGAAAAATGCCAAGCACGAACATGGCCATCCAGATTTGGGCGCGCAGGCCAGGGTTGAGCCAATGCCAGAACGAGGCGCGATAGAAAATGGCGAGTGTGTCGGCGGTCATGTTGAAGAGCTGGGCGAGATTGACGCGCCCGAGGCCGCCGCGTCGATGGTAGGAAATTTCGACGGGACGCTCCACAATGCGATACCCGAAGCGAGACGCGGCCACGAGCAGTTCAATGTCGAAGGCGAAGCGCCGCGCCGAAACGCGCGGGATCGCGTCGGCGAGGACTTCGCGGCGAAACAGTTTGATGCCCGTCTGTGTGTCGGTGATAGACAAGCCGAAGAGGGCCGACACCATCAGGCGATAGCCGCGGCTCATCAGGCGGCGCATCAGCGGGAATTGGTTGGCCTGCAGATCTTTGACGCCCGCCACCACGTCTGCGTCTGTTTCGCGCATGACCTTGATGAGGGTTAGCAGGTTTTCGGGCGCGATCTCCAGGTCAGAATCAAGGAAGGCGACGAACTGTCCGCTCGCAAATTTAAATCCGTGAAAGAGACTCGCGCCTTTGCCGAGATTCGTTTCGTTCTTCACGACGCGCACGGGTTTCCCCGCGTCGGCCACGCATTGGCTTTCGGCGAAGGTGTTATCGCTCGATCCATCGTCCACGACAATGATCTGGTAATGCATCCCCGCGAGACTCTCGCAGACGCGCAGGATGTTGGCGCGAATGTGCTGGCCTTCGTTGAAGGCAGGCATGATAACGGAGAGTTCGGGAGGGGTTTCTGGCATGGTACGCGGCTGGGTTAGCGGATGCAGGATTCGACCAGGGGGAATTTCAGCGAGAGGTCGGGCGAAGGGCTGGATTTATACACCAAAAAGTAGAAGATCAGGTCGGTCAAACAAATAACGAACAGCAAGGCAAACGCCAAACGCTTATGACCATTTTCGGTGAGCCAATCCAATGGAACTGCCGCCAGCCAGCAGATGGCGGGAATGACCCCGATGAAATGGGAACTGCCCGGCGTGCCCGCGCTCATAACGCCGCCCATTATAGTAACCACCGCGACCCAGATCAAAGGAAAATATTGTTTTTTGTAAATGGTCCACGCAATGCCCCAAAGAAAGACCGCCGAGGCAAGGCCGATCAGGAATGGGATTTCGGGCTTGTAGAACCCTGTGATGTCGCTGTAAAAGTTGTAGGCTCCGAACGAATGTCTGAATTGGTAGAGGATGAGATCCCAGGTCGTCGCGTCCATCGAATCCAGCGCCTCTTGAGCGTAGCCAACTTTCCAAGCCACGATATCGCTCGTACGAAAGAGAAAATGGGACGGGAAGCGGATGGCAAAAACGATGATCGGTGCGGCGACCACTAGCGCGACCGCCAACATCTTACCGCAATAGATGGCGAAACGAACTCGGTTCGGGGCCTTTTTCCATTCCTGCCAGATCAGAATCGGTAACAGGATGAGGATGAAGTAGCCGCCCGCGTAGAAATAGGCTGTGAACCCCAGGCACAACCCGGCCAATACTGCGTCTCCAGACCAGCGTTTGCGCCAGCCTCTCAGGAAAAATGCGATTGTCAGCGGCAGCCATAGCGTTACCCAGATGTTGTTGAGCGCGATGCGCGACCAGTGAACGTGATAGTGGTACACAGCCATCAGAATGGCCGTGTACCACGCCAGCCTCCGTCCCGCCATTTCGTTGACCATGAAGAAGACGGCCAGCGCCGCCAACGTCCCTGCGATAGCGCTTGCCATCCGTGCTCCGCTGATGGTGAAGCCAAAAACCCCGATGCTTAAACGCCAAACATAATCGTACAAGACGGGTTGGTTGTTTGAGTCGAGCATGAAGGGATTGACTGTCAGTCCCTGGTTCAGAGGATTTAAAACCTGATGTTGGACAAACTGCGCTGTCCCGTGCTCGTCCGTATGAAAGCCGGGTGGAAGGATGGAGAGTCCGATACTGCGTAAGAGGAAGGCGACCGTCAATAGTCCGATCAATTGCGGCCAGATGGGGCTGACGCCGAAATTCGTCTTCTTATGGAAGGGGAACAGGAGCAGACAGCAAATGACGATCTCGATTAACCAGAGAACAATAGGGTAAATGGGAATGCCAATCACCCCGGCGTACATGGTTCCGATGATAACGGAACCGGCAATCGACGCGATGGCCGTCACGACCTGGAACGCCCGGCGTTCATCGAGCCACAGGTTCTTCCATAAATCGGCGAGAAACGCTCGCGCAGGCAGGAGCCAGCCTTGAACGCGTTGTCTCATCGTGGCGCGTCCACTGGCGATTTGCCGTTGTTGTAAATAGGCGCGGAATTTTTTATGAAAGAAAACAATATAGAGATCAAGGATCACGGCCAGAACGAACGTGATCGTGATGACCCGGGCGGCGGGACTCATGGGGCTATCTTAACCCCAGTTCCGCGCGGCTGATGACGAGACGTTGAATCTCGCTGGTGCCTTCGTAGATTTCGGTGATCTTGGCGTCGCGGAAGTAACGCTCGATGGGAAGTTCGCGGCTGTAGCCCATACCGCCGTGGATCTGCACCGCGGCGTGCGCGCAGAACATGGCAGTTTCAGAAGCGAAGAGTTTGGCGGTGGAGGCTTGCAGGCTGAAACGCTCGCCCGTTGTTTTGGAGCGCTCCTTCGCCATCGCGGCATTGTAGACCATGAGGCGCGAGGCTTCGATGCGCGTTTTCATATCCGCGATCTTAAAGCCGATGCCCTGAAACTCGCCGATCTTCTGCCCGAAGGCTTCGCGCTCTTTGGCATACGCGATGCTGGCTTCGTAGGCCGCTTCCGCGATGCCTAGCGCCTGCGTGCCGATGCCGATACGTCCCACGTCGAGGACGGTCATCGCGATCTTGAAGCCTTCGCCCTCCTCGCCGAGACGGTTCGCGGCGGGGACTTTGCAATCTTCAAAGATGATCTCGCTGGTGGCCGAGGCGCGGATGCCGAGTTTTGGTTCCTTCTTGCCGCGCTTGACGCCTGGCGTTTTGCCGTCCACGAGGAAAGCGCTGATGCCTTTGGCTTTTTTCTCGGGATCGGTCATCATAAAGACCACGAAGTAATCGGCTACGGGTCCGCTCGTGACCCACGATTTGACGCCGTTGAGCAGGTAGAAATCGCCGTCGCGTTTGGCGCGGCTCTTCATGTTCGACGCATCCGAGCCGGACATGGGTTCGGTCAACGAGTAGGCGCCGATGGCTTTGCCCGACGCAATGGGCGTGATGAATTGTTTCTTTTGTTCTTCCGTGCCAAATTTCAAGATGCCGTGGCAATATAACGAGTTGTTGACCGACATGATGACGCCATGCGCGGCGTCAACTTTGCAAATCTCCTCCAGCGCGAGCACGTAGGACAAACAGTCCATGCCCGCGCCGCCATATTCTTCGGGGACTTCGATGCCCATGAATCCCATACCGCCCATTTTTTTGATGGTGGCCTGTGGAAATTCCCCGCTTTCATCGTGTTCCGCCGCGACAGGCGCGATCTCATTTTTAGCAAAATCGCGGGCGGTGTCACGGATCATTTTATGTTCTTCGCTGAGTGGAAAAAGCGCGGTGTCGCTCATGTTCGCTCCTTGGTTTGGGGGTTGATAGGGATTATACCGCTTGGAGTTCGGATGAAAGATGCTTCTTTATGTTGCGGCAATTTTTATATTCTGTTTGCCCATATTTTCCTGTAAAATACTAATGACACTTTCCCGTAACGGAGACGCTGATGTCTAAATCTGAGATCGTTCCTCCTCAAAATGCTCCCACCTCCAACGAACGCCTGCTGGCCGCGCTTGCGCATGGCTCGGTCGTTCTGTCATTTTTTGGCGCGCTCGTCCCTGCGCTGATCTGGTCTTTTCAGCGGCGCAAGTCTCCCTACGTGGCCTTTCATGCGTTGCAGGCCGCGGGCTATCAGATGTTCATGTTTTGGGTCGGGATGGCGGCGTATCTTGTCTTCTTCATCGTTATCTTTTTTCTGATCATCCTATTCTCAGGCGCAATAGTGGAGCAGGGCGGGAGCGCATCTCCGACAATGATGCTTGGGATGCAAGCCAGCATGTTCGCTTTGCTCTTTGGTTTTATGGGAATTTATTTTTTGATCGGTATCGTCGGCGCGGTGATGTGCGTGATGGACAAGGATTTCAAATACCCGATTTTGGGAAAGCGTTTGGAAAAATACCTGGGACGCGGCCCGCATCCCAACGATCCGCTCGACGAAGCCAAAGAGGAGCAGTGGATGGCCGCGATGGGGCACGCCTCTGCCATTTTGTTCATCTGGGGACTTTTCACACCCCTGGCGCTTTTCCTTGCTACCCAAAAGGATTCGCCCCGCCTGCGCTTCCAATCGGCCCAGGCGGCGGTCTACCAGACCCTCGCGACGGTCGTGTACTTTGGGATTTCGTTCTGTTACGTTGGCGTCTTCTTCGGTTTCTTCCTCAGCCTGTTGTCCAATCCAGATTTTGGTTCGTCCCTTTCTCCCGCTCAGGGAATCGGCTTCCTCGTTTTTATGCTTGTCTTCCTCATCATCGGCATTTTTGTGATGCTGGCCTTGCCAACATATCACTTATTTGCCATGATCGCAGGGATTCAGATTTTGAAAGGCAGGGATTACCATTATCCGATCCTCGGACGTTTGCTTGCCAAAAGGTTCGAGCGACAGGATGGATGATGCCAATTCGGAAAAAAATTCATCGCATCATATCCGAATTGACGGTGTTAATTTAGCGTCTTGAAAGGAGGTGATTCTCCCCAAAAAAATTTAATGTTCGTGCCCGTTTTGCAAGCCAACTTACAAATTAAGAAGTCAAAGGAGAGAGTATGAATTCCAAGTTCGCGTACACATTGGCGGCCGTTTTGGTAATGGCCAGCCTGGTTTTATCGGCCTGCGGTGGCGGGGGGACAAAGTTGGAGGGAGAAGTCTCCATCATTGCCTGGGCAGGCTACATCGAGCGCGGCGAGACCGATCCCGCATACGACTGGGTGACGCAGTTCGAAACAGAGACCGGCTGTAAGGTCACGGTGAAGACCGCCGCCACGTCCGACGAGATGGTCACGCTTATGAATCAGGGCGGGTTCGACCTCGTCACCGCCTCGGGCGACGCGTCCAACCGCCTGATCGCGGCGGGTAAGGTGCAGGCCATTGATATTTCCAAGATCCCCTCGTGGAATACGATTGACGACCGCCTCAAGGAAGCGCCCTGGCACTTCGTGGGCGGCAAGCATTATGGCGTTCCCTATCAGTGGGGTCCGAACGTGTTGATGTACAACACCGAGGTCTTTACCGAAGCGCCCACCTCCTGGAATGTGACCTTTGAAGCGATGGACCTGCCCGACGGCAAACCGAACAAGGGCCGCATCCAGGCCTTCGACGGCCCGATCTATCTTGCAGACGCGGCGTTGTACCTGAAAGCGCACAATCCCGAATTGGGAATTGGCAATCCCTACGATTTGAATCAAGCCCAGTTCGACGCGGTCGTGAAACTCCTGCAAGGCCAGCGTGAATTAGTTGGTCGCTACTGGCATGATGCCTTCGTGCAGATGGACGACTTCAAGAATGAAGGCGTGGTCGCTTCCGGCTCGTGGCCGTTCCAGGTGAATCTGCTCCAATTCGAAGGCGCGCCGATCGCTTCGGTCTTCCCTGATGAGGGCGCGACGGGCTGGGCTGATTCCACCATGATGCATGTGGACGCGCCGCATCCCAACTGCGCGTACAAGTGGATGGAATGGTCGCTCAATCCGAAACTGCAAGGCGACCTGGCGGCCTGGTTTGGCTCCGTCCCGGCTGTGCCTGCGGCCTGCAAAGGCAACGAGTTGTTGACCGAGTTTGGTTGTAACGCCAACGGCTTCGATAACTTCGACCTGATCTGGTTCTGGCGCACGCCGACCGCCGAATGCTCCACTGGCAAAGGCGGATGCGTTCCGTACAGCAAATGGGTTGAGGCCTACATCGCGATCATCAGCCAGTAAGTTCGTTGTATAACTAGCGAAGTGACAGTCACTTTCAAAGTGACTGTCACTTCGCTCCTTTGTTTTGGAGAATGAAGTTGAGCGCTCCCGCCATTCAATTTGAAAAAGTGAGCCGATATTTCGGCGAAGTGAAAGCCGTGGACGCGGTGGACTTGGAAATCCGCGACGGCGAATTTTTTTCCATGCTTGGGCCTTCGGGTTCGGGCAAGACCACCTGCCTGCGGATGATCGCGGGCTTTGACCGTCCCACCTCGGGCAGGATCATTTTGTACGGACAGGATGTTTCCACGCTTCCGCCGTACGAGCGCGATGTCAACACGGTCTTTCAAGATTACGCCCTCTTCCCGCACATGACCGTCGGCGAGAACGTGGCCTACGGCTTGATGATCCGCAAGGTCGCCAAAGCGGAGCAGATGAAACGCATGGAAGAAATGCTCGACCTCGTCCAGCTCGCGGGATACGCGGCCCGCAAACCCTCGCAACTATCGGGCGGACAACGTCAGCGGGTGGCGCTGGCGCGGGCGTTGATCAACCATCCCAAAGTTCTTTTGCTCGATGAACCCCTCGGCGCGCTCGACCTGAAATTGCGCCAGCAGATGCAGGTGGAACTCAAGGCCATTCAAAAGCGCGTGGGCATCACCTTCATCTTTGTGACGCACGACCAGGAAGAGGCGCTGACCATGAGCGACCGCATCGCTGTCTTTCGCGATGGGAAGATCGAGCAGATTGGCAGTCCGGCGGATGTTTACGAACGCCCCGCTACTCCCTTCGTGGCGGGCTTCGTCGGCACGTCGAACCTGGTCAGCGGGGACATGGCCGCGCGCATCACCGGCGACGCGCAGACTTTCTCCGTCCGCCCGGAAAAAATTCACTTGGCCGCGCCCGGCCAGACCGTCGCGAATGATGCGTATTCTGCGGATGGAGTCATCCGCGATGTGGTCTACCTCGGTCTGTTTACGCGGTATCTCGTCGAGTTGGATGGCGGCGGCGATTTGGTGGTGGTGGAGCAGAATCTTAAATCCACTTCGATGGACGTGTTGAAGGCCAGAGGCCGCGCCGTGCGCTTGTTGTGGAATCGCGACCACATCAGCCGTGTGGGAGGTTGAAATGTTGACGCGCGTTTCCACTTACCTATATCAACGCCCGCGGCTGATCCTGTTCCTTCTGCTCGGGCCGCCTATGATTTATTTTTTGGTTGTTTATCTTGGTTCGCTGATCGCGTTGTTGCTGAACAGTTTTTATTATCTCGAGGAGTTTACGGGATTGGTGGTGCGCGAGTTCACCCTGGAAACCTACGGCGAATTGTTCACGCCCAGCAATCTCGGAATCTTTTTGCGCACCGCCGGCATGGCTGCCGCCGTGACGGTGGCCGACGCGTTGATCGCGTTTCCGCTGGCATATTACATTGCAAAATTCGCGTCGCCGCGCGCCCGCACCTGGCTTTACATCGCGGTCACGCTTCCGCTTTGGTCGAGTTATCTTGTGCGCGTTTACGCCTGGAAATTAATTCTCGCCAAGGAGGGGATTGTTTCGTGGTTCTTTGAAGCGCTTCGCATTGATTTCGCGCTCGATTGGATTTTGTCCATCCCATCTATTGGCGGTTCGTCCTTGTCGCTTTCGCCCATCGGGATGTTCATTGCCTTTGCCTACATCTGGCTTCCTTACATGATCGTCCCGATTCAGACCGCGTTGGAGCGTGTGCCAAAATCGTTGCTGGAGGCCTCGGGCGATCTCGGCGCCAAACCCGCGCAGACCTTTCGCAAGATCATCCTGCCGCTGGCGTTCCCTGGCGTGGTGGCGGGTTCGATCTTCACGTTTTCGCTCACGCTCGGCGATTTTATTGTGCCGCAATCGCTGGGCAATTCGCGTTACTTTATCGGCCAGGCGGTCTATGCCCATCAGGGAACGTCGGGTAACATTCCCCTCGCCGCGGCTTTCACGATGGGGCCTGTCGTCATCATGCTCGCGTATCTTTTGATCGCGCGTAAACTGGGAGCCTTCGATGCCCTCTAACTCCAACGGCGAAAAAGCCTCACTCGGACTGAAACTCGGCGCGCTCGCGGGCTTGCTCTTCCTATACGTTCCCCTGCTGATCATCTTCCTCTACGCCTTCACCACCGACGAGACGACTTACACCTTTCCGCCTCCCGGCCTGACGACAAAATGGTTCGGCGTGGCCCTCGGTCGCGTGGACCTGTGGCGGGCTCTCGCGCTCAGTATGCAGGTCGCGGCGGTTGCGACGGTGGCCGCGCTCATCCTCGGCACGTTGGCGGCCGCGGCGGTTTATCGTAGTAATTTCTTCGGGCGCGAGGCGATCTCGTTTATGCTCGTCCTTCCCATTGCCCTGCCAGGCATCGTGACGGGTATTGCCCTGCGTTCTGCCATCGGCACGATTGGCATTCCCTTCTCATTTTGGACGATCGTGATCGGTCACGCCACGTTCTGCGTTGTCGTAGTGTACAACAATGTGCTGGCGCGTTTCCGCCGCACGTCTGGTTCGCAGATGGAAGCCTCGATGGACCTCGGCGCGAATTCCTTCCAGACCTTCTTCCACGTGGTACTTCCCAACATTTCCACCGCCTTGCTCGCGGGCGGGATGCTGGCCTTCGCGCTCTCGTTTGACGAAGTGATCGTCACCACGTTCACGGCCGGCCAGCAGTCCACGCTCCCGATTTGGATCTTCTCGCAACTCACCCGTCCGCGTGACAGGCCCGTCACCAACGTGGTTGCCATGTTCGTCATTCTCATCACTTTCCTGCCGATTTTCTTCGCGCAAAAAATTTCTGCCGAAGCCTCGGATGTGGAAGGAAAATGAATGTATCCATCCCGTCAAGATAATGTACAATCACCCCATGACAGAAAAGGAGACAATTATGTTGGCGTTTGAAGCAAAAATGCCTCCCAGCCTGCTCCAAGCGGACCAGGCCAATTGGGCGTTTGCCCACTTCTCAGCCGAGAACATCGGCCTACTTCCATCCACCGAAAGGGACTAGCGAGTGAACAATCAATTTTTTTCCTATCTCAATCCCAAGCTCGAAGCGGGACCATTTCACCTTAAAGGCGGTTGCGGCATCCTTGCCCGACAGCCAATTTCCAAACACGAAGTGCTCGCCTTTTGGGGCGGACAAATCATTTCGATAGACGAGCTCGATCCCAATATCCCCGATTTTTCAAAACGAGTTTTGCAGGTTGAAGAGGAACTCTTCCTCTATAATCCGCTCATCGGCGACCCCGCGGACTGTTTCAATCACAGTTGCGATCCCAACGCGGGCCTGAGCGGACCAACCTGCCTGATTGCCATGCGCGATATCGAAGTCGGCGAAGAGATCTCCTTCGATTACGCCATGTGCGACGACACCGCTTACGACGAGTTCGACTGCAACTGCGAACACCCGCACTGTCGCGGGCGCGTCACCGGCGCGGACTGGAGGCGTCCCGAACTCCAGGAGCGCTACGCGGGTTACTTCTCCCCATTCATTCAAAGAAAGATTGAAGCCGAACGACAACCGGCTCCCATCCCTTAATTATGGCCTTTCGTGTCTTGGACAAACTTAAGACTGCGTTTCGCATCAGGCCGACCTCTAACCGGGTCGGCCTACCCGGTCTTTCCTTTCCCTTGCGCGTTTTTCTCGTCGCCCTGGCGCTGAGACTGATTCCCATACTCCTCGCGCGAAACCTCGGCATCGGACTGGACGACATGTTCCAGTACGACATGCTTGCGCGCAGTCTCGCTTCGGGAAATGGGTTCCGCTGGTACGCCTCCGCCGACCTCGAAATGCTCAGTCCCTACGTAGACTTCGACCTCTCCAGCGTGGACTACAACCCTGTCCGCGGCGTGGAGACCTCCTTTCGTGCGCCGCTCTATCCCGCGTTTCTTTCGCTCATCTATGTTCTCGTTGCCAACGGCGCTTCTCGTTTCTTCGCTGCGCGCCTCGCTCAATCCCTGCTCGGCGCCGCGCTCGCTCCGTTAACTTATTTTGTAGCATTGCATTTCATTTCTCATCTTCCTAACAGAGATGAAGTAGGAGAGAGGGGAGATCGTCCCGCCAAAATTGCCGCGTGGGCAGTCGCCGCGTACCCCATTTTGCTCGCCTACCCCCTCGGCCTCGGCACTGAGAATCCATTTTTTGTCCTGCTTCTTTCCTCTTTCTACTTTCTTCTCCGTTCTATTGAAAAACCTTCCGCCTTCCGCCTTCTGTTTTCTGGCCTTTTCCTCGGTCTTACTGTCTTAACTCGTTCTGTCATTCTCCCATTTGCCGTCCTCGCCATCGTCTTTACGTTTTACGTTTTACGAAAACGCGCCTGGCTCATTGTCCTTGCCTTCGCGCTCGCTGTCTCTCCGTGGGTCGTCCGTAATTCCCTTCTCCACCATAAATTAACTGGCATCGAAACCTCGATGGGCTACAATCTTTACCTTGGTTATCATCCGCAGGGAAACGGCTCCTTCGTATTCGGTCCCTCGCTCGATCTGTTGACCATCCTCGACGACGCGGAACGCGATCGCGTTGGGACGGAGAAAGCCATCGAATTTATCCGTGCCGAGCCAGAACGATTCATTTCGCTCGCGGCGCAGCGCCTCGGCTTTTTCTTCGGACTGGAAAAACGCGTTCTGATGTATTTTTATGGGAACAACATCGTAGGTTTTATTCCTTTTCCCTTGTTGTTGGCTCTTTTCCTCGTCATGCTCCTTCCCTTCATCATCATTGGGCTTTCCGCCGCGCTGGGAGCGTCCCTTCTAAAGTGGAATCCCCCGACAATTCTGCTCGCGCTTCTCTTTTTTGCATACATCACGCCGCATGTACTGATTCTTTCAGAAGATCGCTTCCATCTCGCGCTTGTCCCATTCCTCGCGATCCTCGCATCCAATTTTTGGACAGGCGGCTGGAAATCCCTGGCGGCGCGGTGGAATGAATCTCGCGCGGGAAAGATTGCCGTCGCGCTGGGCATTTTGGTCGCGTTTCTGTTCCTGCTAAACTGGGGATTGGAACTTGCCCGCGACGCGGATAAAATCATCCAACTATTTGGCCCAAACGGGAATCAATCGTATTTTCCGTATTGAGTCCTGCGGTAAATTAGGCAAGCAACTCGCCTTTCCTATATCTCGCGTCCCATTGATCACTGACAGCCGAAAATGATTCCCATGCTTCGAAAAATCTTCCTCCCTCTCAACATAGACCGCAAAACCGCGTGGGTGACCATCGTCAGCACGTTGTTGTTAATCGTCTACCATTATCACGATCTCACGAAATCTGCCGAGATCAATCAGACCATTCTCTTTTTCATCGCGCCATTGTTGCTTATTGTTCTCATCTTTCGTGAATCGCCGCGTGAATATGGTTTTACCCTCGGCGATTGGCGCGCGGGACTCGTCATCACCATTGGCGGCATTGTCCTGATGACGCCTGTCATTTGGTTCCTCGCCAAACTCGATCCCACTGCCGAATCCTATTACAAGGACATGGCCGCGAGTCTTCCCTGGAACACCTTCGGACAAATCTTTGCGTGGGAATTCATGTTCCGCGGCTTCATCCTCTTTGGCTACGCCCGCAAGTTTGGTCCCGACGCGCTTTGGATTCAGGCCGTGCCGTTCGCGCTCCTCCACATCGGCAAGCCAGAGATTGAAACCCTCTCCACCATTTTTGGCGGCTTCGCCTTCGGCTGGGTGGCCTGGCGCACCAAATCGTTTCTCTATCCCTTCCTCATTCATTGGTATATTTTTACGCTCATCGTGCTGTTTACTTCGGGGATGTTGGGATAACATGCCATCCGACTCCTTTACCCTCCGCCCCGCCACCGCATCAGACGAAGCGGACATCAAGACGCTGATCAAACTCGTGCGGATTAACCCGATGGACCTCGACTGGCGGCGCTTCCTGCTCGCATCCACGCCCGACGGGGGGCTGGCCGCGTGTGCCCAGATCAAGCCCCACGCTGACGGGACGCGCGAGCTGGCCTCCCTCGCCGTCAGTCCCGCGTGGCGCGGACGCGGGCTGGCGCGCCGGCTAGTCGAAGCGTTGATCGCGCGGGAGGCGCGTCCCATTTATCTCACCTGTCGTTCCGGCCTTGAATCCTTTTATCAAAAATTTGGATTCCGCGCGTTGGAGAAAGACGAACTGACGCCGTATTATCGTCGCCTGCAAAAACTGGCGAACACGATGATGAAATTGGGCGGCGGCGCCGAGACGCTCTCGGTGATGCGTCTCGATGAATAAGAAATTAGTAAGGCTGAAATTTGACAATATTGGATTAAAATAGAAATATGCAAACGACCAAGCAAGACATTCTCAAGGCCTTTTACCCGACCTTCATCGGCGTGTTGATCGGGCTGACGCTCGGCGGCCTGATGTGGATCGTGGCGCGCTCGCCCGAGGGCAACTCAGTGATGCTCCTTCCGCCGCCCACACAGGCCCCGTTCGTTGTGGACGTGGCCGGCGCGGTACCCCGCCCGGGCGTCTACGAACTCCCCAGCGGAAGCCGCGTGAAAGACGCCATCACCGTGGCGGGCGGTTTCCTGGCCGAGGCCGATAAGACCAACATCAATCTCGCGGCCCCTCTCGAAGACGGTCAGAAGCTCGAAATCCCGTTCATGGAAGGCGTGGAGATCGCAGGCGCGCCGCGTAGTGGCGGTACTGATAGCGGCGGCGGAGGCGGCGGAGGCGGAGAAGAAGAACTTATCAACATCAACACCGCCGACGTGGAATTACTCTCCACCCTGCCAGGCATCGGCGCAACGCTGGCGCAACGCATCATAGACTACCGCACCACCTACGGCGACTTCTACTTCATCGAAGATATCATGAATGTAGATGGCATCGGCTCGGACAAGTTTGAAGCGATCATGGATTTGATTATCACTGGATATGAGTAGGAGCGAATCAGGAAGCGAGGATCCTTGTCCCCCATCGCCATGTCAAAAATCGAATCAGGTCTCCGCACTGTCCTGGACTTCAACGACGCCTTCAACCGTCATGATGTAGACGGGATGATGAAACTCGCCAGCGAAGACACCGTCTTCGAGAACACGTCTCCTGCGCCGGATGGAACGGCCTACAAAGACAAAGAAGCCGTGACCCAATTCTGGCGAGACTTCTTCCGCGAATCCCCGCAGGCGCATATCGAGATCGAGGAGATTTTCGGCGTGGGATTCCACGTCATCATGCGGTGGAAATACACATGGGGAGATGGTCACATCCGCGGGGTGGATGTCTTTAAACTCAAAGATGGTTTGATTAGCGAAAAGTTATCATACGTGAAGGGGTAATACGTACACGGATGGCACGGATTTTGCGGACAAACACGGATATTTTTTTAATTTCCGCGAAATTCGTCAAATCCGTGATAGTGCCACCTGTCACCTTTGGTCTTGAACAGGTTTGGATTGTTCGGGCAACAGTTCGGGATGATACTTTGTGGCCAATGTGACATAGGCTCTAACCAAACTGGGCTGCATATTGATCATCTGCGCAATTT
>JACRBL010000042.1 GCA_016234485.1 Chloroflexota bacterium | reverse complement strand
TAATTTAGAGTGCAAGGCGGAGGAGAAAAAACATGTCACAGGATGCGAACGACAAGGTCAAGGAAGAAATGCCCAACACAGAAGTAGTGGCTAAAGCGAAGCGCAGGCGATTTACGGCTGCGGAAAAACTGCGGGTGCTGCGGGAAGCAGAGGCGTGTCGTGGTTCAGGAGAAATCGGCGCCTTGTTGAGACGGAAGGGATTGTATTCTTCCTATTTGACAACATGGCGCAGGCAACAGGAATTGGATGTGTCTCAAAGTGTGTTCGCGATAACTTATTTTGGACATGACCCCTGGAATAAAGTAAAATTAATCGCGGGAAATTCAGAGTTGGAGGTGTTATCCCGATCATGAAAAACGAAACAAATTTGGGTTTGACATTTCATTTATCTTTTTCTTGCTTGATCAGACAGCGATCAGTATGAAGGATAGCTTGTCCCTACTACCATGAGGCAGATTTCCCTACTCAATCGCAAAACACACAGGCGCCTAAAAAGGATGCTTGTGTGTTTTGCCCAGAACCTGGCTTGACCGTTCGATTGGCGCGTCTGGTATGGATACAACATCACAAAAACCATCGCAGGTGACGCTATAGTCTCCACACTCCAGCCTCAGAAGCCGTTTCCCTCACCCAACCTATGCACCAAATTTGCGAATCGTTGTTTTGCGTACTAAACTGCCTACGGCAGGCTCGGCAACGATTCCAAAAACAACCAGATTGCAATTAATTCATCGTCGCTTGCCAGGCCGATCTCCTTCCAGGGCATGTGCAGGGGATTCATCTGGTTTCCGCGCGGAGTAACGCCGGTTTTCATGGCATTAAAGAAATCCTGTTCGCTCCATTGAGCCAGGCTCCCGCCGGGAGTGATGTTGGGAACGGGCGCTGTCACTGACGGGTCAGGGAACGCGCCGCCTGCCAGATTCTCTCCATGACAGGATTTGCAATCCATGATATTGACCAGGTACTCTCCATATTCAACGGTCACACCGGCACGCGGCGCGACCGGATTCGGGTCATGGCTGACCGTCTCGGCAGGCAGTTTAAACATGCCCGCGCCGATCAGAATCTTCGTCAGTGCGGTGAAATTCCTCTCCTCGGTTTGGCGATTCACCGGCGGGACAGTCTTTATGTAAGCGATGATCGCGCCGAGATCTTCATTACTCAGGTGGGCAAAGGCAGTCACCGCGGGCATAAAGATAGGTTTACCTTCGGGATCCACGCCATGACGAATGACGCGCGCCCAATCCTCGTCGGATTCGAATTCCGCTCCTTCGCCTCCCGCCCCGGACGTCAGGTTGGGCGCGTCGACGCGTCCGAGCGCGTCGTCCGCGAACCATTTTTCGACGCCGCCCAAATCTGAGCCGTGACATCCTGTACACATCATATTGGTCAAATGCCTGCCTCGTTCCAGGCTTGCTTTATCGGTCGGGATAGCAATGCCTGAAGGCGGAAAATCATAGGTTTTGTTGAGGCGGGAACTTCCCACCGCAAATAAACCCACTGCCGACAGCAGGATCAAGCCAACCAGCGAACCAATCACGATCCCGATCCATTTGAATACTTTTTTCATTTCATTTCTCCTTTAGTGAATTTGTTTTTGTACCGCGAGATTCATCCCGCCGAAGCAAAGGCGATATAAACGTCGCGGTGCTTCTTTCAACTTTCCAGCGTCTTCTTCAGCGCTTGCAGGTTCTCGTCCAACTGCTTCTCCATCTGGCTGCGGATCATGCCTTCCGCCAGTTTGAAGAAGCCGCCCGGCTCGACGTCGAAAAACATACTGACCAGAGTGGACTCTCCGTCCGCCTGGAATTTCATCCCGCCTGCCAGCGGAAACGGGGATTTGGTCGCCTTCCACCCATAAGCGGAGGGCGGATTCCAGACGGTCACTTCGCCGCGCGTTTCCATCGTCTGCCCCATGGCTTTTTGCGTCCAAAGGTAGGTTGCGCCGACGCCCCACTCTCCTTCGGAGGTGGTCTTCGCTTCGACGATGCCAGCCTGCCAGGTGGCCGCCTTGCTGATATCGGTTGCCAGGGCAAAGGCCTGTTCAGGCGTGCAATTGATCTGGATGGATTTCTCTATGTGTGTCATGATATTTTCTCCTTTTTGAAATTAATATGGTGTTATAGCGATGGCTGCGACGGGTAACCAGGTTGTGTCCTAAAATATTTCTCCAACGCACTCATAACCGCCAGCGCAACATCCTCGCGCCAGTGGCGGGCGACAACCTGAACACCGACGGGCAAGCCAGCGCTGCCCTTCTCCACTCGCAACGCGGTCTGTTCAGCGGCATTTTTGCTTGGCTGACGATCGCTTTCCTCGCCCTCTCGAACCCGGCCAGCCGCCACAACACCGGCTGGCATTCCCAGCACGTTGTAGAGTCTGGCATAACTATCGAAATCCAGCAGGTCGGCGGTGCTGCCATGCAGAACAGCGGGAAGCGATGTCGGCGGGCAGAGAATGGCGTCGAAGCGGCCAGCATCGAGAGACTGGATAAAGCGCAGACGGTATTGGTTTCGTTCATCAACCAACTTCCAAAAATCCTCCGCCGAGCGCGCGCCAACAGCCCGCAATACAGACGCCAATCGCTCCTGGCCGGAAGATTGCATGAGGGCCGCAACCAACTTCCGCATCGGGCGCGGCATTCCGCTGCTCTGGAGGATGCCGCTGATTTGCGGCACAGCCTTATCCGGTCCCAGCGCGCGCCGGAGTGAGGTCACTGCATCGGAAGTAAAGATGCTGAAGAACAAACGGACGGCCTGACTCACATTGGGCGGCGTCCATGCTTCCACTTGTGCGCCCGTCGCGCGAAGGGCGTCCGCCGCCTCATCCACGACCCGCCGAATGGCGGGGGAGGCTTTGAAATAACCGTCATCCGTGTAGACGGCTATCCGTAACGCGTTCACAGATACATCAGCCGGGTTGCGCCAGGAGACAGGCGGAGTGGATGGGTCAATACGTTCGCCGCCCGGCGCGGCTAACACATCCAGCATAAGATTAAGGTCGGCCACACTCCGCGCCATCGGGCCTGGCTGCGGAACGATGACTTCCTGCCCGCCCGCAAAAACATCGGAACGGGTGTCAAAATTAGTCAAGCGCCAGGAGGTGGGCTTCAACCCATGAATTCCGCAAAAGTGCGCCGGTTCACGGATACTGCCTCCCAAATCGCCTCCAAGTCCCAGGGGCGATCCGCCGGCCGCGATGATGGCCGCTTCGCCACCGCTGCTTCCTCCGCAGGTACGCTCAAGATTCCACGGGTTATTCGTTCTGCCATAAACAGGATTGTCCGCTTCGATGTAGATCAACAATTGCGAGACATTGGTTTTGCCTAAAATGATCGCGCCCGCTTCGCGCAAGCGTTTCACCAGCGGACCATCCTCGGCTGCCCGATGATTCTTTTGATTGGGCAAGCCAAATGTGGTAGCAGTGCCTTTAACTAGGAATTGCTCTTTGATCGTTATTGGTACTCCGTGAAGCGGGCCGAGTGGGTCGCCTCGGCGCTGCGCGGTGTCGGCGGCCTCCGCCGCTTTCCGAGCATCTTCAAACAGGGGGATGACAACTGCATTAATGCGTGAGTTGACGGCTTCAATCCGGTCAATGTGAGCATCCACCACTTCCCGGGCGGATACTTTGCCTGACTTGATTTCCTGAGCGATCTGGGTTGCTGAAAGGGTTATGATGTTATTCATGTTTAGATTTCCTCATGGGTCTATTCCGTTTTTTGTATTTCACGATCACCCGATCGCCATCGTCACAATGGTAATCACCAGCAAAATCGTGCCCCACAATCCGGCCTGGCCAAGTCGCTTTTGCAACGCTTGTAATTGCGCCAGTTGTTCCGGCTTGGGCGGCCCGCCCGCCGATTGCATTTCTTTCGACAATGCTTCCATGCGCGCGGCGGTCGGCGCGGTGACCGTGCCGCCAAGGATCGCCGCGGCGATGCCGGTGATCGCGCCAATCGTGATGATTAAACCAGCCGAGGTGAAAACCCAGGCAGACTGCAAGCCGCTTGTCTTAATCCAATAAATCGCGATCCCGGGGAGTACTGTCAAAATCGCGGAAAGCGAAATGTAATTCGACATGCGCTGTTTGCCGAGAACAAACTGGATAAACTTGCCGCCTTCAGGCCCCATTGCACGCGCAGTGGGCATCAGGAAGGCTGTCGTCACAACTGCCGCGCCAACCCAGAAGGTGCCGGCGAGGATGTGGATAAACCGTAGAGCGATAAAGAGGATGTTCATTTGATTTTTCTCCGTTTGATCCGCTTGAGCGGGTTGGTTAGTTCGCAGGTTTCTTTTGTCCGAGTTGCAGAAACAGCGCCACGCCCGCCAACAGGCCGAGAATCAGATTAAGCATGTTCGCCGTGTTGATGATGGAATCGGAACACCAGCCAGGGCAGTAGAACAATGGCGTGGCGACAGCAATTCCCAGCAAAAACAGCGCGTTGAGTGCGAAGGCCGCCATCAACCCGCCGCGGCTACCGCGTGAGGCGGAATGCATGGCATACGCCCAGCCCGCGAGAACAGCCGTGTAAGCCAAAGTGAATGTCACCAGCAAACTGCCTTCGGTTGCGTTCGAATGGAATCCTTGGGTGGCGTCAATCAGAGTCCGCCACAATTCGCTGAACCAGGCCAGGGCGCCGTTGAGGGAAGTGAACCAGTTTTTCATTTCGTTTCTCCATTTCTTGTCATCAAATACGCCGCATAACCGGGCGGCCATTTGGAGTAGTCTATCTTTTCCGCGATCTTTTCGATTTCGAAATATTGGCCGAAGCGGCGTTCGATCTCGCCGGGGGAGAATGGAACATCGAAAAACGGCACGAACTTCTCCCACCACCGTATTGGATATTCAAAGCCCCACAACAGGTATTGACTGCCCAAATGGGTCAGCGGGAGCATGTTTCGGAGGTAGGGTTCGCGCTGATGAAGGCGCAGGTCGTCCAGCACGCCGTAGTCGAGCAGGAAGTCGAAAGTGCCTGAAACGTGACGCAGGTTCGTGAGGTCATCCACAATGAAGTTGACCTGTACGCCCGCTTCTTTTGCCCGCGCCTGCGCCTTTTCGATGGCGGCTTCGGCATAGTCCACGCCCGTAACGTTGAAGCCTTTTTGAGCGAGATAGATCGCATTCGCCCCTGCGCCACAGCCGAGATCAATCGCGCGGCCCTGCTGGATGCGTCCGCTTTCCACCAACTCGACGAGTTCCTTTCGCGAACCGATGTCCCAGGGCGCGCGGGCGTAACGGTAGACCCATTCATAGAAGAGTTTCATGACTGACATAAGATCCTTTCCTATTTCATTTCAGGCCTTCCGCCTTCGAACTGCTTTTCAAAAACAATCCCACGGCCGCGATGGCGATCAAGCCGCTGATCAAGGTTGCCCAATGTGAAACGGAGTTTGGAACCCACATGCCCTGGCACGGCGATGGGCAGAATACAAACACATCGCTGGCCGCGCCGAGCGCTGGAATTAAGCTGGCAAATGCCGCCGCGACTAATCCGCGCCGATTGCCGCGCGCCGCCGCCAGCAACCCCCATTCCCAACCGGCGTTGATCGCGAGGAGCGCAACCAACGCAATCGTCAGCGCGTTGGTGCCCCATTTCTCGTCAACTACGATGAGAGCCAGCGCCGCGTACGGCTGGAAGATCAAGTGTGCGATCATGCTCAGGGTTATGACTCGGTTCAGGCTCATGGCGTATTCCTTTTCGTCCGAAAAAAAAACACATGAACTGTCAAATGGGATGATCTTCATGCAACCGCAGTGGCTTCCACTTCGATCATCATTTCTGGAAACGCCAGCCGTGAGACCCCGATCAAACAGCCGGTGTGACGACAGCCAGCCTCGGCGAGGCGCGGAATGAAGGCGTCATAGTTCTCCAGGAATTTATCCACATCGGTCGTGAAGATGTTCAAGCGCACAATGTCCTTGAACTCGAACTTCGATTCCTTGAGCAGGGTTTCCAGGTTGTCGAGCGCCAGCGTAATCTGCGCCCGCATATCGCCCGGGTGCATGGGCGCGCCCTGATCGTCATTGGCGGCCTGCCCGGAACAGTAGAGCGTGCGTTGCGCGCCGCTCACTTCGTTGGCCTGGACATAACCAAATTCATCCTGCCATTTCCACGGGTTGATAATTTGTCTTTCCATTTTTGTCTCCTTGGGTGAAAAATTTATTTATGGTTTTTCGGATGGGGATTCCATCCATCGTTCGAGAAAGGCGGTAAGTTCATCAAGAGTTTTATCCGATGCGCGCCGCATCTCGAATCCAGGGCAAATCACAAGTTTGAAATTTTGTTTGTTGGCATGCCTGATGTTATTGAACTTCGAAGTTCAGTGTCCGATCCAGGGTGCCGTTGAGGTAGATTTCCGCTTTATACGTACCAATCGGCCAAAGACCATTGTTTGTCAGATTGAACGGGATGATTCCATCTCCGCCTGTCGTCTCGACCTGATCAATCAACAAATTCGGTTCCGTATCCTGGGCATTGACGGCATACCAGACTACTTTGACAAGCGTGTCATCCGGGGCGTTCGCGAGTTGAACTATGCAATAGAAAACCTCGTCCTGGGCAAAGACGGTGGTCCTACCTGCACCCTGATTGTCACGCGCCATGTAGGCATCGCTGATATTGGCAGTGCTGGCGTTGAACTCACAAGCCAGGGCGGCCAAGGCAAGAGCCAAAACGGCAAAAAGGATGCGTAGTTTATTCTGCTTCATTTCATTTCTCCTGGTTTAATTATTCGGCGGAATTATTTTCGGATGAAGATTTCATCCATCGTTCGAGAAAAGAGACAAGTTCATCTGGATTCTTGAATCCAATACGTTCCTCCTTCTGTGAGTCCTGCAGGCTAAAACGCCACGCTTCGTGCTGACCATCCGCGCCACGCTCCTCCCAGACGAGCAATATAAAATGGCGATAGCGAGGCGATCTTATATCTGGCAAAACTGGCATGGCGCTTTTCCGAATCTGTTATTCATGCGCTCATTGTATAAAGTCATCATTTAGAAATCATTTACTGGGTACTGGGAATTTCAAATTTATTTGATGGTAAAAGCGACAAAAACACTCCGTTAACAAGGAAATTTCTGCTGTGCGCCAAGAGACTCGACGCACAGCAGAAATCGAATTACGCTATTTTCCAAACGCTCAACAGGCTTATTTTGTCGGCAGGGTTTGGAGATATGCAATCAGGTCGGCAATATCCTGCAAAGTCCAGCCAAAATTCAGTCCTGCTGGCATGTGTGTGCCAGGCTGGCCAAAGGAACCTTTATGCAGGGCTTCCCATGGATTGTCGCTTGCAACTGTGCCAACGAACTCGGGTTCAGCCGCGTCGCCAAAGTTGATGTTCTTGCCGTCCGCCCCATGGCAACGGGCACATACGGAATTGAAGAGGCTTTCCCCATGTGCGGTATCGCCCTTTACGGATTTATCGTCGTTGACGTAGGGCGCTCTGTCCACGATTCCTGTCTGGATGAAAGCCACCAGCATACTGAACTGACTTTCCTCAAAGTACGGGGAGAAATCGTGATCGGGATTCTTCGTGCCGTTGAGCCAGGCCGTCAATTCCTCCGCGGACATATTTCTGGCGTCCATCAATCCGGGGAAACCGGTGAGGTGCGAGCCAGAACCATAAACCCCATCCTTGCCTTTATAGTCCCAGCCGTGACATTCCTTGCAGCGCCAGGTATCGCCGCCAGTGCGCGTATTGGTGATTTGCGTCGCCCACAAGGGTTGATCTCCAGCGGGAGGCTCAGCCATTCCCATCGCCTTCCACCAGTTGTCGTAGAGACGTCCGCCTTCGGTGACGAACGATTCGGTAGGCAGAGATTGCACATACGCCAATAGATCAATGTATTCCTGTGTCTGCCTGTTCATAGTGACGCCGGCCGGCATGATACCTACTCCGGGCTGACCGAAGCGCGCCTTATGGATGAATTCCCATGGATTGCCAGAAGCGACCGTGCCGAGATATTCCGGTTCGCTGTCATTATCGAAGTTGATGGCAGTTCCCTGGATACCGTGACAGGTGGAACAAAGCGCAAAAATTGTTTTCCCTGCGTTTGCATTGCCGTTGGGTAGTGGACTTTTGTCGGCATTAACGATGGTGGCATCATCAATCATGCTTTGATTGAGAAACAACGCCAGGTCAATCAGCGCCTGCTCATCCATCACGGAGGAAAAATCATGATCAGGATTTGTGGAACCCTTGAGGATGGCTAGAATTTCATCAGGGTCTTTGCCGTCCATCGTTATCACACCGATAAAACCAGTGAAATGCGAACCAGAACCATACGCTCCATCGGCGCCCTTATAGTCCCAGCCGTGGCATTCCTTACAGCGCCAGGTATCTAGTCCACTACGAGTATTTGTGGTTTGGGTTGCCCAAAGGGGGTGATCCCCCACGGGTTCTTCTGTACCTAGCGCCGCCCACCATTTATCATATAACTGACCACCTCGGGCAGGGTTGCCAGTCAGGGATGATTGTTGCGACGCGCACCCAGCCAGGATGAGGGCGAACACACCCAGCGCAGCCAGAACAAGCGGAAAGATTCTCTTTGTATGCATTCTCATTCTCCTTTTTTGGTCTGATGAACAGCCTGGAACTTCGCTCAATCGCCGCAATGGCAATAAAACAAGTCCAGAACGCTCCCAATCATTTTGACCTAAATGGACGGAAGTGATAATGTCTGCGCAGAGCGACCTTGATGAGACCACCGTCGCATAAAAAAGGGACTATCGTCCATCGTCTACCGAGACAATAGGGTATAAAATTGCTTTGCCGGAGGCGCTCATGCTTGCTTTCACACGTTTGAGTCTCGCCCGCCAGTTTATGCTGGCTAGTTTTGTCATCCTGTTTGGCGGAATGTTCATCATCGGCGCCTGGATGGCGCGCCAGATCGAGCAGGCGGTTGTGGATCGAACCGCGGCGGTCACAGCGTTGTATGTGGATAGTTTTATCGCGCCTCATCTTCAAAACATTCAGGATGACTCCCGCCTCACTCCTGAAGACATAGCATCCCTCGAATCATTACTGATGAACACGCCCCTTGGGCAGGAAATCGTCGCTTTCAAAGTCTGGAATCCCGATGGGCGAATCCTGTATAGCACTAATTCCGCGCTGATTGGGCAGACATTTCCCATCCGTCATCAATTCCGACTTGCCTTTACAGGGGAAATCCATGCTGAGATCAGCGAATTGAACGCCCAGGAAAACGAATATGAACATGGAATCTGGCGACGGTTGATCGAGACCTATGCGCCTGTTCGTTTACAGGGAACGAATGAGATTATCGCCATCTCCGAGTTCTACCAAAAAACAGACAAACTGGATCAGTCCGTGCGCACCGCCCAATTTGGCGGCTGGCTGATCGTGGGCGCGGCATCACTGACCATGTACTTGCTTCTAAACGGGCTGGTGGGACGCGCCAGCAACACGATTCTGTCCCAGCAAAACGAATTACGGGAGAAAGTGGCTCAATTATCCGAGTTGCTGACTCAGAATGGAGTATTGCATAACCGTGTGACCCTCGCCGCATCCCGAGCAACCGCGCTTAACGAACAACTATTGGCGCGCATTTCTGCTGATTTGCATGACGGCCCTGGTCAGGATCTTGGTTTCGCCCTTCTTCGAATCGAAGAACTCGCTGAAACTTGCGCGGCTTGTAATGCTGTTGTAAATCGTAACCCCGCCATGAACGATGACTTTAATGCGATCCAGTCCGCGCTTCGCTCGGCAATGGCGGAAATGCGCGTGATCCTATCCGGGTTGCGACTGCCGGAAATCAAGTCTTTCACGTTACGCGAGACTGTCGAACGGGCAGTGAGAGACTTTGAACAGAAAACGGGAAGCGCCGTCCAACTGACAGTTCAGAATAGTTCGAAAAATGCACCGTTTTCAGTCAAGATCGCCATCTATCGTTTGTTGCAAGAGTCCCTCGCCAACGGATTCAAACATGCTCCTGGAGCAAGCCAGCAGGTAATAATCGTTGGCACGCAGACGGAACTGCTTGCCGAAATTAACGACAATGGCAGTGGCTTTGACCCGAACGCGCCTCCCGCAGAAGGGCGACTCGGACTGGTTGGTATGCGTGAACGCGTGGAAATTCTCGGCGGAACCTTCGAGATCAAAAGCACTCCCAATCGCGGGACGCTAATTCGCGCACAACTGCCGCTTAACAGACTGGAGATGAATGATGACTGATCCGATTCGCGTTCTCATTGCCGACGATCATCCGCTTTTTCGCGAGGGAGTCGCCCACTCGCTTGCAGGCAAAGCAAATATCGAGGTCGTTGGGCAGGCAGAGACAGCCGAGGACGCATTGCGCCTTGCTCGTGAATTATTGCCCGATGTGGCTTTGTTGGACATTGCCATCCCCGAACGGGGCGGTCTGGCAATCGCCAGCGAGATCGCCTTTGCCTGCCCGGTGACGAAAATCGTGATGCTGACCGTATCTGAAAACGAGGACGATCTTCTGACAGCATTCAAGGCAGGCGCGCGGGGATATGTGCTAAAAGGGGTATCGGCGCGAGAACTGGCGGACATCATTCACGCAATTGCCGATGGCGAAGTGTACGTTACGCCAGCGCTGGCGGCTGGAATGCTGGTGGAAATGACGCGCGGAAAACCGCACGACCCGCTCATGGAACTCACCGACCGCGAACGCGAAATCCTGCAATTCGTGGCAAAGGGACTGACCAATCGCCAAATTGGCGAACGCCTGCACCTGGCAGAAAAAACCATCAAACATTACATCACCAATATTTTAGGAAAACTTCACGTGCGCAGCAGGCTGGATGCCGCCGTCCTGGTCGCGCGGCGCGACCGCTAGAATTTTCATCGAACAGGCGCTCTGGCAACCCATTCGCAATTGTGATAATCTTGCCCAATTATTTAAAGCCTTAGCACAGGAATCATTCATCGGAGAGTAATGGCGTCCCTCCAAATCCGCCTGTTCGGAAACCCGCAAATCGCGCTGGATAATTCCCCCGCCACCGATTTTATCTCCAACAAAGTCCCCGCTTTGCTGGCATATCTTGCCGTCACCCGCCGCGCCCACACCCGCGACAAACTCGCCGCGCTCCTCTGGGGCGAGATGACCGACGCCGACGCAAAAAACAACCTGCGCCAAGCCCTCACCAACCTCCGCAAACTTGCTGACGATCATCTAACCACCACACGCGACTTGATTGTATTTTCAGGGGATTGTTTCCTCGACTCCACGCAATTTGAATCGGATATAAAAACCGCCTCCTCACTTGACCCTGAACCTGCTTCGGTTATCCTGACAGATTCCCTGCGCCTGTATCAGGGCGACTTCCTCGAAGGCTTCCACGTCCGCGACGCGCCCGACTTCGAAGATTGGATGTTGACCGAGCGTGCCCGCCTGCGCGAACTCGCCCTCCAAGCCCTCCATACGCTGACCCAATTCCACACCTCGCGCGGAAACTTCCCTGAAGCCATGACTCACGCATCGCGCCTGCTAGCCTTCGATCCCTGGCGGGAGGAGGCACACCGTCAACTAATGTTGTTGCAAGCCCGCACAGGTCAATGGACAGCCGCGCTTTCACAATACGAAACCTGCAAGAAGATTCTGGAGAAGGAACTCGGAGTCCAGCCTTCGCTCGAAACCACCGCCTTGTACGAACGCATTCGTTCTGCACGACAGTCAGCGCGACACAACATCCCAGCTTCATCCGCCGAATTCATCGGGCGCAAAAAGGAACTTGAAAAACTGCGTCAACTTTTGGCTGACCCAAAATGCAGACTCGTCACATTGACGGGACTCGGCGGCATCGGCAAGACTCGTCTCGCGCAGGAGACCGCCCGTGCCTGCGCGGATAGGTTCATCAACGGCGCGTGGGTTGTTTCACTGGCGGCTGTCGAAGCCGAAGGAATCGTCCCCGCGGTCGGCAATATGTTCAATTTCCCTTTCACAACAGGCGACCACAAAAAACAATTGCTCAACTTTCTGCGCGAGAAAGAACTCCTGCTTGTGCTGGATAACTTCGAGCATTTACTCGATGCCTCTGCTTTTCTGACCGAGATTTTGAAAATCGCGCCCGAAGTGAAGATACTCGTCACCTCGCGCGAACGGCTGGATATAGATGGCGAGTGGGTGGTGGAATTGCTTGGGCTGGAATCAGGCTCGATGGGGGCAGACCAGTTGTTCATCCAGGGCGCGAAGCGGGCGCGGGCGGAGAGTCAGTTTAAGGAGCAGGATCAAGTCGCAGTGTCCGAAATCTGCCGTTTGGTCGGAGGTCTCCCACTGGGGATTGAAATCGCGGCGGCATGGACTCGCTCGATGAATGTCGAAGCAATTCGGGATGGAATCCAAAAGAGTTTGGATTTTCTTGCATCGTCGCGGCGGGACATACCCGAACGGCAACGCAGTTTGCGCGCGGTGTTTGAATCGTCCTGGGCGAGATTGAATGAGACAGAACAAAAAACCTTTGCGGCGCTTTCGGTTTTTCGCGGTGGGTTTACACGCGAGGCGGCGGAACAGGTGGCAGGGGCGATTGGCCCGTTGTTGGATAAATCACTGGTGCAGAGAACTGGCGAACGATTCGAACTGCATGAAGTGACGCGGCAATTCGCGGGCGAAAAATTAAGCGCGAAGAAAAAAGCGCGCAACGCGCACACCGAGTATTATGCGAAGTGGACTAAGGAATACAGAAAGATGGATGAGCGCGAGTCGTTCCCAGCCATGAATCTGGAATTGGAAAATGTGCGCGCCGCGTGGATGTGGGCTGTCGAACAAAAACAAGTTGATCCGCTCGCGGATATTGCGCCGTTCACAAAACGCTACATGGATTTGCAGGGACGCTATCGCGAAGGCATCGCGTTATATCAACATGCGCTGGATGGTTTTGAATCTTCCCCCAGCGCAGATGACCTGCCGCTCGACGCGCGTGGACATTTGATTGCGCGCCTGTTGATGTACAAAGCCATTTTCGTCGCGGACGCAGGCGAGCCCGATGCTTCAGCAAAAATTCTTGATTCGTGCCTAACATACTTCCGCCGAGCCGACGACCCTGAACAAGTTGCCATCTGCATGAATGGGCTTGGGAGCGCGCATCGTTATATTGGGCAGGAAAAGGAAGCGGCTGTTTGTTATTCGGAGGAATTGAAAATTGCCCGTTTGATCAACAACAAAAAAGAGGAAGCCACGGCGTTGAACAACCTCGCTCTTTCCCTTACTTCCATGGGGAAATTCGAGGAGGCTGAACGTCTGCACAGGGAATGCCTTGCCCTGCGCCGCGGGCTGGACGATTACCCTGGCATCTCCTCCAGCCTGATCAATTTGGGCGTGGTTCTATTCGACCAGGACAGGTACGAAGAAGCAAAACCTCTCTATTATGAAGCCATCGAAATTTCCCGCCAGTTGAATCAAACCCGCCAGCAGGCGGCTTCATTAGGCAACCTGGGAGGAATTTTGATAAAGGAAGGACAATTCGAAGAGGCGCTTAAGTTGTTCCAACAAGGATTGGAAATCCATCGTAACTCAGGGTATCGTTTTGGCACAGCCATCGCGCTGGATAATGTTGGGACGGCGCATTATCATTTAGGCAACGAACAGGAAGCGCTGTATTATTTGAAACAATCCATCCGTGAGGCGCGCGATATTCGTTCGGATTTGATCGCTCTGGATGCGCTGGTCTGGGTGGCAAGCCTGCGCGGGAAGAAGGGGGACAGGGAAAGCGCGCTGGAATTGCTTGAGCTTATTCGCAATCACCCCAAAGCGGATATCGAAAGCGTGCAATCTGTTGAGAAATTGCTTCCACAAATCGCGGACGGGCTGGACGCGAAGATGGTCGTCGCGGCGAAAGAGAGAGGAAAGTTGCGTGAGCTAAACCAGGTGATCGATGAAATCCTGCAAAAGAACTGAATATATTTAGGATAGTTTTTCATTATAACGAGAGAAACTTAGGGCAGGATTTCCCATTCATCATCCATTTGCAGTTGATATATACTCTGTGGCATCAGGACATTTGCAGGCAAGCATGGTCGGAGTTGTCACGTAGTGGCTATTGAAAGTTCAAAAAAGACGGGAGCGTTTCGGGCTCCCGTCTCTGTTTAATATTCCCTATCGCTTATGGCTTGCCCTCCAACGAGAGTCCCGCTTCCTCCCAAACGGTGGTTCCGCCATCCAGCATCCACAAATTGGTATAGCCTTCAGCAAGCAGGGTGGCGATTGCCTTTTTCGCCATTCCTGAAGTCAGACAATACACCAGAATTTTCGCGTCTTTCTCAGGGGGAAGTTGATCCAGATTTTCCCCGATCTGGTCATACGCCAGGCGCAGATCCGTTTGCGGGATGTCGCCCTGCCAGGGGATATGTACATTGACCATCACGAAATCCTTGCTTTCGAGCATGGTCTGCAATTCCTGGACGGACACAACGCGGTAACTGCCGCCGTCCACACTTACTTCCTTCCCCGCCTGTGACGTACCCTGACACGCGCCAAGCATGAGCGACATGGCGACGATAAATGTCAGGAAGAATTTACTTCGTGCAAACATGTTGACTCCTTCATCTTCAAAAAGCCCTATGGCTCGACTGGAAAGCCTGCATCCATCCAGACGTTGAATCCACCAAGCAGAGGGGTTACGTTTTGAAATCCGTTTTCCAGCAAAATGGACGCCGCACGGGCGCTCGATTCTTCACTGGGTCAGGTGCAATAGGTAATGATCCACTGATTTGGGTCGAGTTCGGTGAGCCGCGTCTCGAGGTCGGCGAGTGGGATGGATAGCGAGCCAGGGATGCGGCTCAAGGCGTAGACGTCCGCGCCGCGCACATCTACGAACACGGCTGTCCCAGTATCGAACGCGGCTTTGGCCTCCTCCAGCGATACGCGCGGGATTTCAGGATAAGTCTCTTCATCGTGCGCGCTCGAAGCGGTTGAGGTGGGCTG
>JACRBL010000044.1 GCA_016234485.1 Chloroflexota bacterium | reverse complement strand
TTTCTGCTTCGCCATTGCGTTTCTCCTTTTTCCTCAAGAGTATGCTGTTTCAGCAGTTGAGCCCACGATGGGATTTGAACCCATGACCCCGTTCTTACCAAGAACGTGCTCTGCCAACTGAGCTACGTGGGCTTGTCGTGCTGTTTCCGACTGGTGTCGGAAGTACTGAAACAATCCGTTCAGTACAAGTGGGCGGTGAAGGATTCGAACCTCCGAAGTCTTCTGACAACTGATTTACAGTCAGTCCCCTTTGGCCACTTGGGTAACCGCCCGGGGTTTAGTCTAGTAGTCTGCTGGTCTACTAGTCACTTAGTCCTTTGACTAAAAGACTAACTGACTAGGCGACTAACCGACAAATCTTGTGGAGCCGACGACGAGAATTGAACTCGTAACCGCCCGCTTACAAGGCGGGTGCTCTGCCGATTGAGCTACGTCGGCCGACCTTTAAGCAGGGAGATTATACCAAAGCCTTTTTGGGGTCGCAAGGCCTCGGCATTAAAACTGCTCCAGAAAGTCTGGAGCAGACGGGCGACAGTTTATCAGCATTAAAGGGAAGCGTCAAGGATTTTTAGCGGATTACGGATTCAAAATCACTTTAACGCTGAACAAATAAGCGATGGCGCTGAAGCGCGGATCCATCTGGCGGATGGTGAGGAGCGCGGGCGTCGGTTCGGAGACAGTGTACGGCAGGGTGGTGAGGAACGGGATGTGCGAATCGCCTGTGAGCGAAAGCTGACGCGTCATCAAAATGCGGCCGCGCTCATCCTGCAACTCGAGGATGACGGGCTGATCGTTCAACGGCCAGAACGCGCCGTCCACTTCCAACATTCCGCCGAAAATTTTCGCTTCATTCGCGGGACTGTAGATGGCCGCGCGGTCGAAGGGCGGATTGCCCGGGGTGATCTGGTTCAACCCATCTGGCAAAAGCATCATGTGTTGCGAGACGAGTTTTTCGATGCGCCCCAGTTTGTCGGAGGTACTGAGTTCGAGACGCGCCAATTCGGCCACACGCACTTCGAAGGGAATTTCAATATACAGGTTCGCGCCCGGCGGAGGGACGTCTTCGATGCGGGTGAGGTCGCGGGCGAGCAGACGTCCGTCCTCGCCGTAGAGCGCGGCTTGCACGAGTCCCGTCTCGCCGGGGATAACGAAGATTTGCAGTTGCAACGGCGAGACCAGCCGCGACATCGGCCCAGGGGATTCGATTTGCAGGAGAGCGCGCGGCGCGGGAGGCATCGCCGTCGGTGTGAGCGTGATGGTGGGGATCGGCGTCTCGCTCGGCAACGGCGTGGACGTAAAAGCGGCGCGGGCGGTGGCGTTGAGCGCGTCGGCGGTCTGCGCGACGACAGTCGGCAGGGCTTCGGGGGGAATCGCCGTCGGGAAGGTGGGGCCAGAGGCGACGCACCCGCTCAAAGTCCAGAGGGAGGCGAGCAGGAGGATGAGGCGAAGGGATTTCATGTCCAGCCATACAAAGTGACAGTCACCTTGCGGGTGACTGTCACTTGTCATTTTTTACAGTCCGTAAATATCGGAGAACTTGGTTTCGAGGTAGCGCAGATAGGGCGCGGGGTCAATCTTGGAACCCGTCACCTTTTGGACGAGTTCCTGTGGCTCGTACTTACAACCATGCACATGGACATTGGCGCGCAACCAGCCGAGCAGGGCGTCGAACTTGCCGTTGCGTATCTGGTCGGAGAGGTCGGTGATCTCGCTGTTGATCTTCTCCCAGAGTTGGGCGGAGATGAGGTTGCCGAGCGAGTAGGTGGAGAAGTAGCCGATGCCGCCGAACGACCAGTGAATGTCCTGGAGCACGCCCAGCGCGTCGTTGGGAGGCGTGACGCCGAGGTACTCTTTCATTTTGGAATTCCAGAGCGCGGGCAGGTCTTTGAGCGCGACGGAACCTTCGACCATGGCGATCTCGATTTCGAGACGGAGCATGATGTGCATGTTGTAGGTGGCCTCGTCCGCTTCGACGCGGATGAGCGAGGGCTCGACCTTGTTGATGCCCTTGTAGAAGGCGCCGAGTTTCACGTTGCCGAGTTGCGTGGGGAAGGTCTTTTGCAATTCGGGATAGAAATGCTCCCAAAACGCGAACGAACGGCCGACGAGGTTTTCCCACATGCGCGACTGCGATTCGTGCACGCCCAGCGACGCGCCGTTGGCGAGGGGCGTGCGCTCCATCGAGGGATGGAAGCCGCCGTCGTAGAGGGCGTGACCCGTTTCGTGCATGGAGCCGAAGATGGCGGTGTTGAGGAATTTCTCGTTGTAACGCGTGGTGATGCGAACGTCGTTGATGCCGAAGGAGGTGCAGAACGGATGCGGGGCTTTGTCCTGGCGGTTCACGTTCGGGTTGAAACCGAAAGCGGTGATGACCTTTTCGCCGAAAACTTTCTGCTTGGCTTCGGGATATTTCTTGTGCAGGAAGGAATCATCCACCTGCTTCTTTTCGGCGATGGCTTGCAGGAGGCGTACCTGCTTCTTGCGGAGTTCGGCAAAGATGGCCTGCACTTCGGCGGTCTTCATGCCTGGCTCGAAATTGTCGAACAGGGTGTCGTAGGGATGATCGGCCTTGGGGAAGAATTCGATGTAGCGCTTCGTCAGGTCGAGGACTTTGGCGAGATGCGGCTCGAAGATGGAGAAATCGGATTTCTGGCGGGCTTCCATCCAACCTTCGTGCGCGGCGGTCGTGACCTGGGCCTGCTCCACCACGAACTCAGACGGAACGAGCGTGGCTTTGTCGTAGTCGCGGCGCGTCACGCGGATCATGGCGGCCTCGTCCGATTCGGACGGGAAGGCGTCTTTGAGTTCATCGAGCAGTTTGCCCACTTTTTCAGCGGTGAACATTTGATGAGAGATCTTACCGAGCGTGCCAAGTTGATTGCCGCGCGCTTCCGCGCCGCCGCGAGGCATGTAGGTGTTCTGGTCCCAACCGAGCACGGACGAGGCGCGATTGAGATCGTGCACTTCGGCGAGGATGGATTTGAGTTCGTTGAATTTATCTTGCATGGGGGGCTCCTTGGGGAGAGAGAGTAGAGAACGGAGAGCGGTGAGTACTACGTGCTGCGTATTGTACTGGTACGAAATACGTAGTACGCAGTAAGCGCTACGCCACTTTCCAGCGAAGTTTCTTCCCGCGCAGGGCGGCCAGGACTTCGTGGGCGATATCTTCCGCCGCGCGAGATTGGGCTTCGGCGGTTTGGGCGCCGACGTGGGGGGTGGCAATGACACGCGGGTGCTTGATTAAATCCGTCGCGCCTGGGGGTTCGACGGTGAACACGTCCAGCGCCGCGCCCGCTATTTTACCCGATTCGATGGCGGCGAGCAGGGCGGCCTCGTCTATGATGCCGCCGCGCGCCGCGCAGACGATGCGCGCGCCGTCCTTCATTTTCGCGAACACGTCGCCGTCGAACAGGCCGCGAGTGTCCGCTGTCAGCGGCAGATGAAGCGACACGAAATCGGAGCGCGCCAGCAGTTCGTCACGATCCACGGGGTCGGCTGTGCGGCCGCGGATCACTTCGGGCGAGAGGAACGGGTCGTAGCCCAGCACGTCCATGCCAAAGGCGCGGGCGCGGCGCGCCACTTCAGCGCCGATGTGTCCCATGCCCAAAATGCCGAGCGTCTTGCCATACAACTCAGCGCCTTCGAGTTCCTTCTTCGTCCACTCCCCTTTTTTCATCGAAGCGTCGGCGCGGGGGATCTCGCGCGCCAGAGCGAGGAGCAGGGCAAAGGTCAGCTCGGCCACCGCCAGCGTGGTCGAGACCGGCGCGTTGACGACGGTGACGCCGCGAGCTTTGGCCGCGTCGAGGTCAATGTTATCCACGCCCACGCCAGCGCGTCCGACTACCTTCAAGCGGGGCGCGGCTTCGAGCAGCGACGCGGTCACTTTGGTGCGGCCGCGCACGATCAGCGCGTCGTAGTCGGCGATGATGCTGGTCAATTCGTCCGCGGCGATGCCAGTGCGGTCGTCCACGGTGCAGGAATCCAAAACGGCCTGGGCAGATGCGTCGAGGCCGTCGGTGATGAGGATGTGAAATGGGGGCATGGGGGGGATTATACAGGATGAATGATGAAGGATGAAGGATGAAGGATGAAGGGTAAATGGTAATTGGTAATTGGAGATTGGAGGTTGGAGATTGGGCGAGGGGCGTATTGCGTACTTCGTATTGCGTATTGCGTGGGGCGGGGCGGCGGGATGAAAAAACTGAAATGGAAAGTGGTGACATTTATTACTTGGTTGGGGAAAAAATTGTGCAATAATGAGTCTGCTGAAAAACCCCCGTAGCTACGAATTTTTCAACCCCTGAATCTGACGCTCTTTCAGCCCAATCAAAAGGACAATTCGATGAATAGAAAAACTTTGCTCCATGAAACGCGTTTTCGCGCGACCATTCTCGCGGTCATTGTCATCCTGCTCACGACGACGGGAGCGCTGGCCGATGCAGGAGAGCTGGATACCACCTTCGATGGAGACGGGAAAGTGATCACCGACCTGGGGGGGACGGAAGCCATTTTTGATATCGCGATCCAGCCCGATGGGAAGATCGTGGCGGCGGGATACAAAAACACGTCCAGCGGATATGATTTCGCGGTGGCGCGTTACAACCTGGACGGTTCGCTCGACGCCAGTTTCGACAGCGATGGAGTCGTCATCACAGACGCGCTGTCCACGGACAACACAGGATACGCCGTCGCCATCCAGACGGACGGAAAGATCGTGGTCGCAGGGAACGTTTGCTACGGCTCCAACAACTGCGATTTCGCGCTGGCGCGTTACAACAGCGATGGATCATTGGACGCGTCCTTCGATGGAGACGGAATCGTCGTCACATACATCGCCTCATCATCCGATACGTGCCATGCAGTTGCCCTCCAAACGGACGGCAAGATCGTTGCCCTGGGTATCACTGGAAGTTTGGGCATTCAAACATCATATATTGTCGTCCGCTACAACAGCGACGGATCGCTGGATCCCAGTTTCGACGGGGACGGCAAGGCTGTGGTCAGGGTGGGTTATTTGGACTATCCCAGCGACGTGGCGATTCAAGCGAACGGAAAAATCATCGCCGCGGGAACGTCTACACTCAGCAAAGCGTATCAAGAAAACCGCATTTCATTGATTCGCTTGAACGAAGACGGCTCGCCCGATTCCGGTTTTGGCGACGCGGGCGAATTGATCCTCGACTTTTCTTATAGCGGCGCCAAGGCGATTGCCCTGGTTCCGAAGAATGGCAAGATCGTGGTGGCAGGGACGTCTAACAACAATTTCGCCGCGGCCCGCCTGAACGAAGACGGATCGTTTGACGTCACCTTCGACGGCGACGGGAAGGTCATCACCGATTTCGGCAATCGGGATGTGGGGAATGCCGTCGCAATTCAGCAGGATGGAAAAACGGTCGTCGCGGGGATCATCGGCGACGGCGGGACGGAAAACTTTGCGCTGGCTCGCTACAACCGCGACGGGTCGCTGGATACCAGTTTCAGCGGGGACGGCAAACTGACGACGGACATTCAGGGCATGGACTGGGTTTTCAGCATGGCGCTGCAAGCCGACGCGAAAATTGTCCTAGCGGGATCGAGCGGAACCAATTTCGCGCTGGCCCGCTACGATGAGGGCGGTCTCGCCTTCCTTTCCGATGCGACGCAGGATGGTTTGATTCTCGAAAGCGCCGAAACCAGCGGCAAAGGCGAGACGATAAACGTCACTAGCGTTCTTCGCCTCGGAGACAACGCGGCGCGCAAGCAATACCGATCACTGCTCTCCTTCCAGACGGACAACCTGCCCGACAACGCCATCCTCACCAGCGTGACGCTCAAACTTAAGCGCCAGGGCGTGACGGGAGGAGGAGACCCGATCGCTCTCTTCCAGGGCATCCTTGTGGACGTGAAGCGAGGCTTCTTCGGCAACTCGTCCACGCTGCAAATCACCGACTGGCAGGCGCTCGGACAAAAAACGATCGGCCCGCTCACCCCCACCTACGGCGGCGGATGGTACTCCCTCGACCTGACATCGCTAAAGGGCTATGTCAACAAGCGCGAACTCAACCAGGGATTAACGCAGATCCGTATCCGATTTAATCTGGACGATAACGATGACAGCATTGCAAACTATCTCAGTCTCTTTAGTGGAAACGGAGCGGTGACGTCGCGTCCGATACTGTTGATTGATTATGTGATGCCATAGGAATGGTGGAGATTGGTAAATGGTAATTGGAGATTGACGATTCTCTACCGTGCGTGCATTCGGTGTGCTGGCGTTAGGCTACACGGAGACATGGAGTCACGGGGGTTTCCTTGTGGTTTTCTCCGTGTCTCGGTGTCTCCGTGGTTTGCTCTTGCTTTTTTAGCGGACTCGGATGTGAAAAATCGCATCATTCGTTCATGCGCGTTGAGAAGATGTACGGTAGAGAATTAAAAAATCTGTACAAAAAGATATAATCCCGACACTGCCAAGAAGCCGAAAAGGGCACGTTGGGAAGAACACGTGTAAAATGGAACCATGAACAGCAGGGTCATATCTGGTTTTGTCATAGGGAAATTGATCTTCATCCTGTTTGCATCGGCATTCTTTCCGGCGCGGAGCGCAAATGCTTTTACAGCAGTTCAAGGCGGGAGGGATTTTGTTGATAATCAAGTTCTCGTAAGATTCAAGCCCACCGCCTCCGCAATGCGAATCCATGAAGTTACGCGGGATGTGAACGCTAAAATCATCTCTGAAATCAATCAACTCGGTATCTACGTTTTGACAGTCCCCAAAGGAGAAGTAGAATCATCAATTTTCTCTCTCAGGCGTAGTAAAGAAGTTCTTTTAGCAGAACCAAATTACTTTGTTCATGCGGGCGAGACGTATCCAAATGATCCCGGCCTTGGGAGTCAGTATGGCCTGACAAACATTCGCGCTCCCCAGGGCTGGGATTTATCCACCGGGGCGGCTTGGGTTACGATTGCAGTAATTGACACGGGCGTTGACCTATCTCATCCCGATCTCGCCTATAAAACAATTGCGGGATACGATTTCGTCAACAATGACGACATTCCGCAAGACGACAACGGCCACGGAACCCACGTGGCTGGAATCGCGGCGGCCATGAGCAATAATAGCGAAGGCATTGCCGGCGTTTCGTGGGGAGCAAACATCATGCCGCTCAAGGTTTTGAACAACGCGGGAAGCGGAACCTATGCAAATGTGGCCGCCGCAATCATTTGGGCAACGGACAATGGCGCGCAAGTCATCAACTTGAGTCTGGGAGGGTCATCCCCGTCCTCAGTATTGGAAGATGCAGTGAATTATGCTTATGGAAGGGGCATGGTTCAGGTCGCGGCGGCGGGAAATTCAGGGAGCGCGTCCGTTCTATACCCCGCGCGATATGGGCCTGTGATCTCGGTCGCGGCCACAGACAACTTCAATTCCCATGCAGGTTTTTCCAACTACGGCCCCGAAGTGGACCTGGCCGCGCCTGGCGCTTCGATTTATTCACTCTATCCCGGTGGCGGATATGGATACCGCAGTGGAACTTCCATGGCCGCGCCATTTGTTGCTGGACTGGCCTCCATTTTGATCGGACTGCCCGGCAACTATGATGCGGGATTAGTGGAAAACCAAATGGAATCCACCGCGCTAGACTTGGGAGCAGGGGGATGGGACGTATATTACGGTGCGGGACTCATTCAAATGGATGCGGCCATCCAATTTGCCACACCACCAATCCCTACCCCAACTCTGACACCCACCGCGACTTTTACGCACACACCGACTGCCACCTTTACGGCGACCTTCACGCCAACCAATACCATCACTATCACGCCCACTCAAACCGCAACCTTTACAGCAACGTCAACCGCCACTTCTACTCGCATGCCTACCGAGACCAGAAGGCCAAAGCCGCGCCCCGGCGGAAACGGCAATCCAAATTTTCCTCCGTTCAGTTTTTTCAATACTGCAACCGTCACAAATACGCCGACAGCGTCGTTGACAATCACTGCAACATCTTTATCATCCTCGAGCCAATCAACAGATTCAGCAACGCCAGACGCTAAGGTTGCGGCCACCGATCGAGAGGAACAGAAACAAACGCAGGGGTTGCTTTCCTGGCGATTTTGCGCTGGAGTATCATCCCTGTTGATTGGCTTGCTTCTCTTATGGGTCGCGCGGCGGGGATGGAAAAGAAATCGGTTTTGACGATCTCCCAAACTGTAAAAAAATTCAATACAAATGCCTATGGGATTTAATCAACAAGAATGACGTTTGTTACTTGGATTTTAATTTTAATGAACGTATAATGATTTGCAATCGTTATCCAACCCCGTTCAAAATTTCAGGAGGATGCCATGTACGCCAAAAATCTAATTTCGATGACACGTAAAACCCTGTATGGGATGATGTTGATTGCTCTTTTCTTTGCCGCGTTTGGAGGAGTGAGTTTACCGTTTGTCCGCGCACAGGTATCAACAACAACAACTTATGTGAATAACCTGGATGGGTACTCCATTTTACATCCAACAGATTGGTATGTTTATCCTGCAAAAGACAGTGGCTCTGGGACTGACATTTCTTCAACAACCCTAAACGGGATTGAAAATCCTGGGCTAAGACTCAATATTATTGCGTTTAATAATTCTGAAAAATTATCGATTCCAGATTGGCACAATAACTATGTTTCAACCATTGACCCAAATACTTCTGGAAATATTTCTGGCATGGCATATTATGAATATACAGAAACCATATATGATTTTTTAGATTTTGGCCCTATAGATAATTTAAAGGTTGTATATATTTCTCGGAACAACAAAATTTTTCGATTGATTAAATTTTGTGCAAACAATGAAGAATGCTTACAATTAGATTCCATTATCGCTAGTTTTTCGGCAGAAGACACAGGCGCAAACATCGACAATTTATCTTTGCCAGTTACATACACTATCGAAGACATGCAAATTCCGCCGGAAGTTGGCATACTCGGACAACATCTAGATCAAGACTCTCCTGTTGCCCTTCATGCACCTTGGCAAAACGGCGTGGCATTTATTTTAAGTGGAAGCTACTACGGAGAAGGTGCTCACAATGACACAAACAATGATTACTATGCCACCGATTGGAATAAAGTAGGAACAAGTTGCGATCAGGATGCGGGACAGCCAGTACTAGCAGCAGGGACCGGAGTGGCTATTTTAGCGCGCAATTACGATCCTGGACTGAATTCCGGCGGGAAAGTGGTTCGTATTCAATCAAATGTAGATTCAAGTGTGACATTTGCCATTTATCATTTACAGGATGTGCATGTTGCGGAAAACCAAACAATTTCATCACTGCCAACACAAATAGGAACTGTTGGAGAAACAGGTATGGATCCGGCAACATCCTGTGCACATATACATTTAAGCGTTCGACGCACAGTAAGCGGAATTGTGTATTCCATTCGCTCTGGAAATCTAAGCGGACAATCTGTTTACGATGGGGTTACCATAACATCACAGAATGGAGGCGGTAATAGTTGCGACGCAACAAGCCTTCCCTCTGGTTACAATAAATGTGCCGATGAAGGTGGCACTTGTAGCTTTAGCGGCACTTTAAGTGTTTATTATGGAGCGAACAGTTGCTATAAAGTGAAGTCATTTAGCAATGGCGTGGTTTGCGACAACAATAACTTTGGAGATCCGGCGCCGGGCGTTGGAAAGGCTTGTCATATAAACTATTCGCAGCCTCCCACAGGCAACTGGACGGCGCAATATTTCAACGGACACGATCACTGGTGGGATAATAACAATTTCAACAACAAAATGTGCGAACAGAACTTTAACAGCACCGGGCTGGACAGGAATTATGGCTCAGGAGCGCCATGCAACAATGGCGTCTCCGATAATTGGGTTGCTGAATATAACGGTACATTTAATTTCACGTCTGGCAGTTATGTTTTCTATGCTCAAAACGATGATGGATTAAAAATTTGGGTTAATGGTTCGAATATCATGGAACGCGGGGGTAGTTCCGGGTATTACCCACGATGCCCAGCAATAAATTTGAGCGGTGATGTGCCAATTCGTGCAATTTTGCGAGAAGAGGGCGGCGATGCCCGTGTCAAGATTGCGTGGAGTACGGATACGAGCGTTTGCATCCCACCATCAGATTTCACTAAATCAAGTCCGTTCAATAGTGAAACAGGAGTATCCACAAGCCCGACTTTAATTTGGCAGTCCAGCCCATACGCGTCAAAATATTACTATTGCATTGATACAAGCAACAATAACAATTGTGATTCAGGGTGGCAAGACGTAGGAACTGCCACCAGCAAGGCATTGAGCGGACTAACTGCTGGAACCACGTATTACTGGCAGGCGCGTGCAAACAATGAGGGAGGGGAAAAGTTCGGCAACAACGGAACTTGGTGGTCTTTTACAACCCAGACCTTGGCGCCGAGCGCCCCAACCCTAAGTAGCCCTGCAAACGGCACAACATTCAATCGCACCGATTCGGTCGTGCTGTCTTGGAATGCGTCATCGGGAGCAACTCAATACTACGCCGAGTTCTCTGGCGGCCCAAACATAAATATCAACTCGGGTTGGACATCGAACATATCCTGGACGCTTAACTCCCAATGGGGCGGGGTGTATCAGTGGCGCGTGAAGGCGCGCAACGGTAGCGGCGTCGAGAGTGGATGGAGCGAGGTGCGCACCCTCAACATCAGACCTGGAACTCCATCCAATTTGTCGGCATCCGTTTTATCTTCGGATCAAATCAGTCTGACATGGAGTGCATCGTCCGACGCGCCAAGCAATATTGATGGCTACAGAATCTATCGAAACGGGTCGGCCATTGCTACAGTTGGTGGCTCAACCACGACCTATCAAAATGATGCATTAACCTGCAATACCAGTTACAGTTATTTTGTCCGGGCATATAAAGGATCTCTTGAATCAAACTCCAGTAGTACGGTCAATGCTACAACGCAAGCATGCCCTCCGGCCATCCGTGCAGTTGGGGCAGATACCAGAGATGGTAATTGGGGTCTTAAGACCTCATTTGTTCCCGGAGACCCAATTCAATGGACTATCCATGTTGAGAATACCACCAGCGTAGATACTCAGGTTGATATTGGTTACAAAGTAATAAATCCAAGTAACGTTGTCATCCACGACAGTACGCACACAGTAACAACAGGACCAGGTACATTGGTATGGGGTCTTCCATCTACAGTCGGAATGCCCGGAGGAACCTATACTCTCATCGGATCGGTAACCTACCAGGGAGTAAAGACAGAAAGCATTGCAACCTATACTGTAACCGGTCCATCACCTATAACGGCAACTTTCAGATCAACTGGAGCCTATGATGGTTACATCTGGGAATCCACTGAACTCAGCAACATTGGTTTCGGCGTAAATGTTGCCGATACCACCTTCCTGCTTGGCGATGACAATTCTGATCGTCAATATCGTGCGGTACTTTCCTTCAATACATCTTCTCTGCCTGATAACGCTGTCATCACAAAGGTTAGGCTCAGAATCATGATGCAAAGCGTTGTGGGGACAAATCCATTCACAACACACAGCCGTCTACGCGCGGCTATTCGGAAACCGTTCTTTGGTACAAGTGTCGCATTAGTGCAAAATGACTTCCAGGCTGTTCCTGGTCTGTCTGTGGCCGGAACATTTGGCGTCACCGCCGTCAACAACTGGTACACTGCGATACTTGGAAGTTCAGCCTATCCTAACCTTAACCTATTGGGTACCACCCAATTCCGTCTATACTTCGTGAAGGATGACAACGATGATATGAGTGCGGATTATGTCAGGTTCTTCAGTGGCAATTATGCCACCGCCAACGCCAGGCCTACGCTCATCATTGAGTATTACATCCCAACTTCTGATTCCATTGGCGAGACACCAGCGCCTGTCATTGAGTATTATGTGCCATAGGTTTACGCGCGAAAGTTAAACGCATCCAAACGAAAAAGGCCAGGTTCCTTTGAGAAACCTGGCCTTTTTCGTTTACCCTACTTACTCGTACCTCAACGCCTCCACCGGCTCCAAATTCGCGGCCCTATTCGCGGGATAGATTCCAAAGAACAGCGTTTTCGTAATTCATGGAAATCATCACCTTGCACAAATCCGCAATGTGATTGCAGATTTGTGCAAGAAGCGTATGGTGACAAAAAAAAACTGGCGCAGACGACTCCCCAAGTCCCTGCGCCAGTTCGACTATCTGACCATCAACTAACCGACGATCCGACTACCTACTCGTACCTCAACGCCTCCACCGGCTCCAAATTCGCGGCTCGGTTCGCGGGGTAGATTCCGAAGAACAGACCCACCGCCGCTGAGAAGATGGTGGCGAGCAACACCGCGTCGATTCCAATGCGGGGATAGAAGGGCGTGCCAGAGGCTAGCGCGACGCGCTCCACGATAAAAGCGATCAACCAGCCAAAGCCAATGCCGATGATACCGCCGAAGAGACTCAACAGCGAGGACTCGGTCAGGAACTGGATCAGGATGTCGCGTTTGCGCGCGCCGAGGGCTTTGCGCAGGCCGATCTCTTTTGTCCGCTCGGTGACGCTGACCAGCATGATGTTCATAATGCCGATGCCGCCCACGAGCAGGGAGATGGCCGCGATGCCGCCCAGAAAGATCGTCAACACGCTGGTGATGGTCGCGGCGGTTTGCAGAAAGTCCTGCTGGCTGAAAACGGTGAAGTCGTCCGCGCCCACGTCGGTGCGATGACGCGTCCGCAGGATGGAGGAGACCTCGTCCACGGCTTGCGGCACGGACTCCGAATCCACCACCTCGACGAGAAGCATGTCCACCTGGTCGCGCGTGCGGCGTTGGATGAGGCGCGTCTGCGCGGTGGTGAACGGGATGAGGGCGCGGTTATCCTCCGAGCCAAACATCCCCCCGCCTTTGGCCTCCCACACACCGATCACGCGGAAGGGCTGTCCGTTGATGGTGAGGTCCTCGCCCACGATACCATCGTGACGTCCAAATAACGAATCGGCCAACTCGGGTCCGATCACCGCCACAGACGCGCGTCCGAGCAGGTGTTCCTCGGTGATGGGTTCGCCCTCCGCGATGACAAAATTCCGCAGGGGGAAGAAATCGGGCGTCACGCCCGAAACGCTGGTGTTGACCTGTTCGCCCGCCGCGGCGATGAGAAAACCTCCCTCGATGACGGGCGCGACCATTTGAACCGAAGGCGCCGCGAAGGGGTCGGCGATCGCGGCCGCGTCTTGCATGGTCAACGGCTTGGAATTTTGAACGCTATCGTCTGGCGCGCCGCGGAAGACAAAGAGCAGGTTCGTGCCGATGCCGCTGATCGAGCCAGTGATGCTATCCTGCGCGCCCGTGCCGACCGCCAGCATGGCGATCACGGCCGCCACACCGATCACGATTCCCAGCACGGTCAGGCCGGAACGCATCTTATTGGAACTGAGGCTTTCAAGCGCCTCGAGAATGGCTTGCGAGAGATTCATTGCGCGCCGCCTTTGGTCATGCCGTCATCTTCCACCACGCCATCGCTGAGTCGGATGACGCGCTGGGTCTGCTCGGCGATCTTCGGGTCATGCGTCACGATGATGAGGGTCGTGCCGCGCTGTTTGTTCAGGTCGAGCAAAAGAGACATGATCTCTTTGCCGACCTTGCTATCGAGGTTGCCCGTCGGTTCGTCGGCCATGATGATGGCAGGCTCGTTGACAATGGCGCGCGCGATCGCCACGCGTTGTTGCTGTCCGCCCGAAAGTTCGGTGGGACGATGCGTCATGCGGTCTCCGAGTCCAACCGAGATCAGGGCGTCGGCCGCGCGTTGTCTTCGATTCTCCACCTGTCCCGCGTAACGAAGCGGCAGTTCCACGTTGAAGAGCGCGGTCTGGCGCGAGAGCAGGTTGAAACTCTGAAAGACGAATCCGACTTTTCGGTTTCGCACGCTCGCCAGCTGGTCGTCGGTCATGTTCGCGACCAGCTCCCCGTCCAGCATGTACGAACCTGAGGTCGGGCGGTCGAGACAGCCGATGATGTTCATCATGGTGGACTTGCCCGATCCCGACGGCCCCATGATGGACACCACCTCGCCGCGCCCGATCTTCACCGAAGCGCCCTGCAAGGCGTTCACTTCCATCTCGCCCATTTTGTACGTTTTAACAAGGTCGTCTGCGACGACCACCCAATCTTCTGTCATGTTGCCTCTATCTTTGCACCCGTCTTTGCGAGGAGGGTGTTCTTTCCGACGAAGCAATCCCCTCCCCGTGCGCGGAGATTGCTTCGTCTGAGAGAGACCTCCTCGCAATGACGAAAAATAGCGTTACCGCGCGAAGGGCGGCGGGCCGCCACCCGGCTCAAAATTGGCGGGGGGATTCAAAATGATAGAGTCGCCTTCTTGCACGTCGCCATCAATTAATACGCTCATCGTATCGGACGAAGAACCGAGTCGCACCTCGACCATGACGGGGAGGCCGCCTTCGAGGACGTACACCACCCTCTGGCCGTTCACGAGTCTGACGGCGCGGTTCGGGATGAGGACCTGATCCTTGAGTTCCTTCACCGTGATGTTGACCGCGGCGGTCATGCCGGGTTTCACCAGTTCGTCCGCGTCTGTGATGCGGACGGTGACGGTGAAGTTGACCACGCCCTGCACGATGCTCCCCGCCTGCGTCACCTGGATCACCTCGCCGTGATATTCATTGCCGAGGATCGCGTCGAACGTCAACGTGACGGGTTGCCCGACGGCAATGCTGTTGATGTCCACTTCCGAGATTTCCACATCCACGATGAGGCTGGAGAGGTCGTCAATGCGGAAGCCGAACGTGCCAGCATTAACTTGGTCGCCGACGAGAGTCTGCACATCAGTCACCGTCCCCGCGAAGGGAGCGACGAGACGCGCCATGTCGAGGGTGGCCTGGGCCGCGTCCACGCGGGCTTGCGCCGCGGCCACATCCGACGCGTTGGGGCCATCTTTCAAACGATCATACGCGCGCTGGGCGTCATCCAATTTGGCGGCTTTGAGTTCCATGTCGGCTTTGGCGTCGGCGAGGGTTTCCTCGTCCACTTCGCCGACCGTCACGGTTTCCACGGTGGGGACGCGCATCCCGCGGATGGTGGTGTACGTGATTTGTTCATATTCATAGTCACCGCTGACCATGGCGTTATAGAGGTCTGCCGCTTTATCGTAATCCTCCTGCGAGGCGCGTAAGACGATCCACGATTGGGCGCGGGCGGTGTCCGAAGCGAGCAGGTCATCGAGTACGCGCTGGGCGTTGACGAGATCGGCCTGCGCGAGGATGATGTTCTGCGCGACCGACGTCGAGGAGAGAGAGGCCAACACGGCCTCCGCCGCCACCTTGTCGCCGACCGAAACGCTCACGTCCTCCACCGAGCCGCTGGCCTGCCAGACGAGGTTCACACTCTGGCGAGCGCGCACCGTCCCCGTCGCGCCGACGGTGGCGATCAGTTCGCCTTTTTCCACTTTCACGGTTTGGAACGCGGTTTGGCCTTCCCCGCCGCCGCGCATGGCAAAATATGCTATGGCAATCACAACCAGGATTGCAATGGGAATCAGAAACTTTCTATTGTTTTTTAGAAACTGAGACATACGTTTGTCCTCCGACATACTAATTCTACCCGCTTCCTTGCAGGTGGGCGACCTACAGACGGGAAAACTCACAGTTCTCTTACGATGTCTTCATGGTTTATTCACGATTGGGCGCAAACTCTATTTGTATTTTGTATACGGATTACGCAGATACTTCGCTCACGGATTCTCACGAAAAAAACCGTGTTTATCCGCGCGCGAAGCATCCATCCAATCCGTGTACTGGGCTACTACAGACATAAATTCGTAATGCAAAGTAATAAAAATCGCCTGTTGGATTTGTGACGATTGTCGTCTGGTTTGGTGACATTTTCGCCTTCATCCATCCAATTAGATTCGGTATCATGGTTTCATTCACGTATTTTTGCATTAAGAGGAAACCATGCAGGCAGTCCCCAGCGAATTCCTTGATATTGACCGAAAAGCCCGCGCCAATAAACCTTTCTTTGACCTGAACCTGCGTCCGCCCGAAGAGCGCACCTGCGATTTCGAAGACGTTATCATCGAATTCGACGCCGAGCGCGCCATGGTGGAAGCGGCACGTTGTATCCATTGTCCCGACCCCGCGCCGTGCATGGTGGCCTGCCCCACGAATAACGACATCCCCTCCGCCATGTGGCTGATCGAGCAGGGACGCTTCGCCGACGCGGCCAACCTCTACCACCAGACCAGCTCGCTTCCCGAAATCTGCGGACGCGTCTGCCCGCACGAGGCGCTGTGCCAGGGTTCGTGCGTGTTGAACAAACATCACACGCCCGTGCTGTGCGGCGAGTTGGAAGTCTTCGCGGTGGATTACAAACGCCGCCACGAGGGACACGTACTCCCCGTGGGAACGCCGACTGGGAAGAAGGTCGCGATCATCGGCGCCGGACCCGCTGGGTTGGGCTGTGCCGACCAACTGGTCCAGAGCGGATACGATGTGACCATTTTCGAGTCCAAGCCTGCGCCAGGCGGACTGCTCGTCTACGGCATTCCCAACTTCAAACTCCCCAAAGACGTTTGGCAGGAAAAGTGGGAAGAGTTCGAACGCGCGGGCGTCAAGTTCGTCCCGAACACCTACATCGGCAAAGACAAAACCATTGACGGCCTGTTTGAAGAAGGATTCGAGGCGGTCTTCATCGGCGTCGGCTCGGAGATTGACGCCAAGATGGAAGACACCCCCGGCACCGACCTGGCAGGCGTCTTTGAAGCCACCGACTTCCTGATTCGCGGCAACGTGGAGCGCGACCAACTCCCCGAAAACATGAAACAACCATTGGAGATGGGCAAGCATGTCGTGGTCATCGGCGGCGGCGACACAGCCTCCGACTGCCTGCGCACCGCCCTGCGCCTCGGCGCGGACGAGGTGACCTGCCTCTATCGACGCACCGAGCGCGAAATGCCAGGCGGAAAGAAAGACCGCCAGATGGCAAAAGACGAAGGCGCGAAATATCGCTTCCTCACCCAGCCTGTCAAATTCATCGCGGGCGCAGACGGCAAACTGGCCGCGGTGGAATGTCTCGAAATGAAACTGGGCGAACCTGACGCGAAGGGACGCCGCAAACCCGTCCCCGTGGAAGGCTCGAACTTCAGCATCGCCTGCGATACGGCCATTCTGGCCCTTGGCTATTGGCCCGATCCGATCATCGGCAAGACCACGCCCAATCTCGAAGTGCATGATTGGGGCTTGATCACCGTCAAAGACAAGAAGACGGGCGTCACCAGCCGCGAGGGCGTCTTCTCGGGCGGAGACTGCGTGACCGGACCCGATCTGGTCGTCACCGCGATGGTCGGCGGACGCAAAGCCGCCTGGGCCATTGACGCGTATTTGCGAAACAAGTAACGCGAGAGATTTCTTGCGATACCCTGCCCTGGAGGGCTGAAACAGAGACGGTTGAGGCCGTCTCTGTTTGATTCTCCATCCTTAATCACAGATTCATCGTCATTGCGAGGAGGGCGCTCTTCCCGACGAAGCAATCTCCGCGCCGTGAGAGGGGATTGCTTCGCGAAGAGCGCTCGCAATGACGGTTGCCAGTAGTGTTTCTGTGAAACTGTGATTTACTGAAATTCGTTCTTCAATTTGGGGGAAGGACGGGATGGGGGTTTGCTTTATAATCCCGTCATGCTCAAACGTATCGAAGCCATCCTCAGCCTGGCGATCATCCTTCTTTTATTCGCCTACCTGCTCCCCGCCTCCTCCCCTCGCCCAGGGACAACCCTCGACCGCGCCCGCGCCTCCACCCGCTCGAATGAATTCAACTACGAAGCATGGACCTACGACGCGGTCTGGCTCAAACTACAACAGAGCGCGCTGGGACTTCCGCAATATATTAAACGCGAAGACCAGATCGCGCTCGTGCTGGAATCCGTCCGCCTGACGGAATCCATCCTGAAAGCCGAGTACCAACTCCAACTGATTTACACCGACCCCAACATCCACGACAAAGATCAGGCCTCCGCGCACCTCCGCGCCGAAATCGAAAAACTGACCGCCCGCCAAAATCGGGTGCAACCCATCGCCGAGTCCGTCATTCAGGCGCAAGCGACTCAAATGCTCGCCGAGCAAAATCTCACCTTCCTCGGCCAGCCCACGCCCTCCGTGTTGTATCACGTCTCGCCCCTGCCACTCAACCTCGTCATCTCGCGCCGCGACAAAATCGAACAGATCAACGCCATCTCGCTCCAGCCTGGCATCGCGCTCGAAGACCAGATCAAACTCGAAGACGACGTCGCGCGAACGATGGCCGCATCCACCCTCATCGTCCCCGTCGGCGGCATCGGCGCGTATCCCACCATGGTCATGCGGACGGAATATTTCACGTGGCAGGTCGGCGTCGTCATCCACGAGTGGACACACAACTTCCTCAGCCTCCGTCCATTGGGGATGAACTACGGAATGACTTCCGAACTGCGGACGATGAACGAAACCGCCGCATCCATCGTGGAAAACGAGATCGGACCTCTGCTCCTCAAGCGCTATTACCCGACATTTGCCGCGTCGCGCCTTGACCCTTCGACTACTCGCTCAGGGCAACGCTTTGGGCTGGTCGCGTGGAACCCCGCCCTCACCCCTTCCCCTCTCCCCACTTGGGGAGAGGGGTTAGGGGTGAGGGCCGACGACCCTCCCCCCTTCGACTTCCGCGCCGAAATGCACATCACCCGCGTCCGCGTGGACGAGTTACTGGCCGATGGGAAAATCGAGGAAGCCGAAGCCTACATGGAAACGCGCCGTCAATTCTTCTGGGATAACGGCTACGCCATCCGCAAACTCAACCAGGCCTACTTCGCCTTCTACGGAGCCTACGCCGATGTCCCCGGCGGCGCGGCGGGAGAAGACCCCGTCGGCCCCGCTGTCCGCACCCTGCGCGAGCAAAGCGCCTCGCTGGCTGATTTTCTCAACCTCATCGCGAGGATGGATTCGTATCAGGATTTGCTGGACGCGATTGGGGAGGGGAAGTGAGCAGTACGGAGGCGCGGAGTCGAACGTCTCCGACGTTCGTTTCCAAAGTCAGAGACTTTGGACTCCGTTTTTATTCAAGCAAGTTACACATACCAACATGAAAAAACATTTCCTCCCTATCATTCTGCTCGCGCTTCTCCTCGCGGCCTGCGGTTCAGCGTCTCAATCGCCCATTGCCACGCCGACGACGATGCCCACGCCCGCGCCCACCCAACCCGTTTGCCGCGCCATCTTTCAGCCCACGCCTGCCGCGGGCGTGAACTCGCTTTTCCCTGGCGTGCGCGCGGGCGAGTGGACGAAAGGCCCCGCCGACGCGGCTGCCACCATTATTGTCTACAACGACTTTCAATGCGTGGAATGTAACGACCGCGTCCTCGGCCAGGTGATCGAAAAGCATCCGAACGACGTGCGGCTGGTTTATCGTCACTACCCGCAATTGGATCGCTACGACAAGTCCATGCTGGCCGCGCAAGCCTCCGAAGCCGCGGGCAAACAAAATAAATTCTGGGAGATGCACGACCTGCTCTTTGCCAAACAACTGGATTGGGTCGCGCTGACTCCCGAGGATTTCACGGCCTGGGCGCTAAACGAAGCCGAGGGGCTGGGGCTGGACAGAGTCCAATTTGAGACAGCGCTCCTCGAAGCCGCGACCCGCTCCAAAGTCCAGAGCGCGGAAGCGGAGGCGCGCATGGCGGGTATCACCGTCCTGCCTCTGGTCATCATCAATGGCGAGATCTATTACGGTCCCAAGGATTTCAGCGCGTTCGACCAGATGGTGAGTCTGCTGGCGCTCGGCAAGCGTCAGTTTTCGTCCTGTCCCGAAGTGACGATTGACCCGTCAAAGCAATATCTCGCCACACTTAAAACCGTGAAAGGCGACATCGTGATCCAACTCTACGCCGACAAAGCGCCGATGACGGTGAACTCGTTTATTTTTCTGGCGCGCAACGGCTGGTACGACGGCGTGACGTTCCATCGCGTCATCCCCGATTTCGTGGCGCAGGCCGGCGACCCGAGCGGAACGGGCGCGGGCGGGCCTGGATATTTGTATCGCAACGAGTTCGTCCCCTCGCTTCACTTCGACAAACCTGGCGTGGTGGCGATGGCAAACTCCGGCGTGGACACGAACGGGAGTCAGTTCTTCATCACCTTCGCGGCGCAACCCTCGCTCGATGGACTCTACACCATCTTCGGCCACGTCATCAGCGGGATGGACGTGTTGGAAAAACTGACGCCCCGCGACCCGCGCGTGGATGCCGTTTTGCCCGACGGCGATTTGATCATTTCGGTTACGATTGAAGAAAGATAAATAAATTCACTACTGTACATCCGTCATTGCGAGGGTGGTTTTCCCGAAGCAATCCCCTCTCGTTGCGCGGGGACTGCTTCGTCGGGAAGAACGCCCTCCTCGCAGTGACGAATTTATTTGTATGGTAGAAAAAAGAAAAGTGATAAGATAACCTCATGCCTTGGAACCCATCCTCCACTCATGCCGCAGCGGGCGAAGTTGCACAACTCGTCGGCCTGCGCCACAAACATTTCATCTTCACCCTCGTCGCAGACGGCGAACTGCAAACGCATCGCGGCGTGTTGAAGCACAACGACTTGATCGGCCTGCCGTGGGGCACGCAAGTGTTCAGCCACATCGGCGCGCCGTTCTTTTTGCTCCAACCCTCGCTGGCAGACCTGCTCAACGAACTGCCGCGCAACACGCAGATCCTCTATCCCAAAGACATCGGCTTCATTCTTGTGACGATGAGCGTCGGCCCAGGCCAGCGCGTGATCGAAGCAGGGACGGGGTCTGGTTCGATGACCATCGCGCTCGCGCACGCCATCGGCGCGACGGGACGCGTCATCTCCTACGAGATCAAGCAGGATTTTCAGAATCTGGCGCGCAAGAACCTGACCCGCGTCGGACTCGAATCTCGCGTCGACTTCAAACTGCGCGACCTCGCCGAGGGCTGTGACGAAACCGACGCCGACGCGTTCTTCCTCGACGTGCAGAATCCCTACGACTACATCGGACAGGTGCGCGCCGCCCTCAAACCTGGCGGATATTTCTGCACGCTCCTGCCCACGTTCAACCAGGTGGAAAAGACTCTCTACGCCTTGCGCCAGCATCGCTTCGCCTTCATCGAGACGTGCGAGATTCTCCTGCGCTACTTCAAGTCGGAACCCAGCCGCCTCCGCCCCACGGATAGGATGGTGGCGCACACGGGTTTCCTCGTCTTTGGGCGCCGCATCGAACCCAGCGAAGATTCCCGCGGCCGCGAATTGATGGAAGAGGTCGGCGCGGTGAGTTTGCTGGACGAATAATGAACCCAACCGAAGCCGAAATCGCATCCCGCCTGCAAGCCGCGCAGACGCGTCCCCACACCGACGGTTACGCCGACCGCGAGACGGGCGCGCCCAAACGCGCCGCAGTGCTTGTGCCTTTGCTACGCGAGGATGGCGAGTGGCATTTGCTGTTCACCCGTCGCACAGACAAGGTTGAGAGCCACAAGAATCAGGTCTCGTTTCCAGGCGGCGCATGCGACGATGGTGAAACGACACCCGAGCAAACCGCCCTGCGCGAAGCACAGGAGGAGATAGGCCTCGACCCCAATCAGGCGCGCGTGTTGGGACGGCTGAACTCGATGCTGACGATCACCTCCTATCTGGTGACGCCCGTCGTCGGCGTGATTCCCTGGCCGACGGTGTTTCGTCCCGCGCAGGCCGAAGTGGCGCGCATCTTCACCATGCCGCTGGTGTGGCTGGCGGAACGCTCCAATCGCTGGGAGTTCAACCTGCTCGGCCGCGACCATAGCGTGATCGTCTATCATCCCTTCGATGGGGAAATTTTATGGGGCGCGACGGCAAGGATGACGGTGGATTTTTTGGAGATTCTCACAACAAAATAAGCGCCCACGCAAGTCTGCCCCTACGAATGGAACAGCGGCATCCGAACGGACACCGCTGTTTTGATTCATCAACCTGAGTCACGGACGTTTTACCGCATCCCCTCAAACAAATCCGACTCCACCTTCCTGCCCCCGTTCACCAAACTGAACGCTCGATAAAACGTCCCTTGCAACGCCAACACCTGCGCGGCCATCTCTTCGGGCGCGTCGGCCAGCGGGCCGATCGTGGGCATCTGGCTTTCGTGGCATTTAATGGCGCGGAAGGCGGTGATGCAATACGCGGACATTTCTACGCGCGTGGTGATCATCCATTCCTTCCACGCGACCTCACTGCGAATTTGATTGTCCACGGGGAAAGTCATATCGCCCATGAGCGGCGCGATGAAATTGATGAAGGCTTCCCCGTCCACCATGTAATACAACTTCGAGACGCGATGCGGCGCGAGATTCTGCGCGTCTGCGAAGGACGCGTCCGCCGCGCAGACGATGGCGGCCTGCGTGAACTGTCCGATGGCAATATGATCGGGATGGCCGTAATTACCATCGGGCGGGAAGGTGACGATCACCTGCGGCTGTATAGCGCGGATGTGGGCAACGATTCGCGCGATGACTTCGGCGGGATCCGCGCGGTCGAGGTCGCCATCCACAGTATCGAGGAAGTGGACGGACTTCATGCCGAGGGTCTCCGCGGCGCGGCGCAACTCCCCTTCCCGAAGTTGGCTGAGAGCGTCCAAGCCAGGATTCTGCTCCTCGGGGCCGAACCAGCCGCGTTCGCCGCGCGTCGCGCAGACGAGGTGGGTGTCCACGCCCTGGGCAGAATATTTCGCGAGGGTCGCGCCCATTCCCATGGATTCGTCATCGGGATGGGCGAAGATGCAGAGTAGTTTCAAGGCGGTCATGGGAACTCCTTTTGGCGCGTCGTTGCGAGACAGTGTTCTTTTGTAAAAAAAACAAGCCTCATAAAGAGGCTTGTTTGTGTTGAATTACTGCCACGCGCCGAGGATGGCGCCGAACAGCAGGAAATTGACCAAGTGGTTGCCCGCTTCAATCACCCAGATCTTCAAGCCATGACCCGCGAACAATTTGTTGACCAGATTGGTCGGCGCGACAAATCCGAGCCAGAGCATAAAGCCCGTGGACATGCCCGTCATCACGCTCGCGCCGCCCATTAGTCCGCCCATCGCGTCGACCATGAACGACATCGCCGCGGCCTGCACGAAGGAAGATAGGACGGTCAGCCCCCAGGTCAAGCCCATGTTGCTCATGCCAGGTTGATCGCCCTTGCCGACCACTTTCCACCAGATCGGGAAAAATGTCTTCGGGTTGTACCAGATGCTTCCGCTGATCATGCTGACCACAACACAAACAACGACAGCCAACCAATTAACAGAACTCAGATCCATTTCAGCCTCCATTGCTAAAGTTGATTCGGCGCGCGCCGAATTTCAATTAGTATAACCCGAATACTTGTTCTAAGATGCGCGCTAAACTATCTGGCATAATCGAGGCATGAACAAACCCGCCCACACCAAAGCGCTTCTACTGGCTATCTTCATCACCTTCCTCTGGTCAACCTCCTGGATATTGATCAAGTTCGGCCTGCGCAATGACCTGCCCTCGCTCTCGTTCGCGGGACTACGCTACACCACGGCCTTCCTCTGCCTGGCGATCTTTGTCTTCGCCAACCCGAAGGAACGCGCCAACCTGAAACGCCTCACCCGCTCAGACTGGGGCTGGCTCGCGCTGCTCGGGTTGATCGTCATCACGCTGACACAGGGCGCGCAATTCGTCAGCCTGGCGTATTTGCCCGCCAACATGGTCAGCCTGATTCTCAACACCACCTCGATATTCGTCGGCTTGACGGGAATTTATTTTCTGAAAGAATCGCCGTCGCGTTTGCAATGGCTCGGCATCGCGTTGACCCTGGCGGGCGTGGGCGTGTACTTCCTGCCGATCTCTGTTTCGGGCATACTCGGGGTCGGTCTGCTCGCGGCCATTTTGACCATGCTCGGCAACACCGCCTCCTCCCTGTTAGGGCGCAAGATCAACTTGCAAGACCATCTCTCGCCGCTGATCGTGACCTTCGTCAGTATGGGCGTTGGCTCTGTCGTACTGCTCGTCATCGGCGCAGTCACGCAGGGACTCGGCCAACCGAGCCTCGCGGATTGGGGCATCATCGCCTGGCTGGCCATCCTCAACACGGCCTTTGCCTTCACCGTTTGGAATCACACATTGCAAACGCTTACCGCAGTCGAGTCGAGCATTATCAACAGCCTGATGATGCCGCAGATTGCCATCATGGCCTGGCTCTTCCTCGGCGAGGCCATCAGCAGCAAGGAGATCCTCGGCCTGATACTGGTCGGAGTGGGAGCGCTTGTGGTACAGTTGCGAAAACGATGACCGCCCTCCCCCGCCCCTTCACCTTCTCGCAATCTTCGTTGCAGGACTACGTGGACTGTCCGCGCCGCTTCGAACTGCGCTACATCGAAAAGCTGGACTGGCCTGCCGTGGAAGCCGAACCCGTCGCAGAGAACGAACGTCGCATGGCTGACGGCAATTTCTTCCACCGCCTCGCCCAACAATTTTTGCTGGGCCTGCCCGCGGAGAAATTATCGCGTCTCGCGGCCACGCCCGATTTATCACGCTGGTGGGACAATTTCCACACAAACCTGGGCGGTCTCCAAGATATCCCAGGTTTACATCCCGAAGCGGTTCTCTCCGCCCCGATTCGGACTCACCGCCTGCTCGCCAAATTCGACCTGATCGCCGTCCGCGACGGTCGCGCCGCCATCTACGATTGGAAGACCTACCACAAGCGTCCGCAAAACGAGTGGATGGCGATCCGCATGCAGACGCGCGTCTATCGCTACTTACTGGCGCGCGCGGGCAGTCACCTGAACGGCGGCCAAGCGCTGACTCCCGAGTCCATCCAGATGACCTACTGGTACACGGACTTCCCCTCCGACCCCGCCACCTTCCACTACGACGAATCCCAATTCAAACGTGATGAAGCAACGCTCGAAAAATTGGTGGACGAGATCGAGTCCCTCCAAACCTTTGAGTTGACCAGCGACGAGGGCAAATGTCGCTTCTGTCCGTATCGCTCGTACTGCAATCGTGGCGTCACCGCGGGCGATTGGCACGACGCGGAGGAAGAGGCGGAAGTCCACGAGGCGTTTGATATCAACTTCGAGCAGATCGCTGAGATCGCGTTTTAAATCTCCCCCTTCCATGTAGTGACGGTTTCAATCGTCAGAACGACTGACCCTTACAGGGCGCTTCGTAGAGTCGTTACTACATAGGATTAAAAGCATGTAAAGCGCCCTTGACACAGTGTCAAGGGCGCTTTACAATACGAGAAGTCAAGCAAACTTTACACACAACAAGGAGATTTCCCTATGGATCAACCAACCCGTCGTTACCTGCGCGAGTTCATCTACTCGATGATCGCCTACATTATCACCCTCGCGCTATCGCTCATTGGCCTTGGCTTTTTCGCGGACTATCAACTCAATGCGGCACAGGTTATCGTTAGTCTCGCGCCTGTCGTTCCCATCGTGTTCATGATCCTCTCGTTCCTGAAATACCTCAACAGCATAGACGAGCTCCAGCAAAAGATTCAACTGCTCGCCATCGGTTTCGCGGCGGGAGTCACCAGCCTGCTCACATTTTCCTACGGCTTCCTCGAGAACGTGGGCTTCCCGCCCATCTCCCTGCTGTGGGTCTTCCCTGTGATGATCCTGCTCTGGGGACTCGGCCTGGCCTTCATCTCGCGGAGGTACCAGTGAAAAACCAACTCAAGGAACTGCGCGCCGAGCGCGGCTGGTCGCAGGCGGAACTGGCCGAACATCTCAGCGTCTCGCGGCAAACCGTCAACGCCATCGAGACAGAGAAGTACGATCCCAGCCTGCCGCTGGCCTTCAAGATCGCCAAACTTTTCGAGAAAAAGATCGAGGATATTTTCTCGCCTGAAAGTGAATAAACCACCCACACAAGCATCCCCTCTCCAAAAAAGAGGGGATTTCGTTTACCGCCAAATCTGTTATATTCCAGACATGACCGCGGCCACATCATCCAAACCCATCTCCCGCGACGATCTCCTCGTTGCCGCGCTCATTTGGCTTTCGGCTTTCGCGCTCTATGTCCGCACGCTGGCGCCGTCTTTGCTGTGGGGCGATTCGGCAGAGTTTCAAGTCCTCTCCTACACGCTCGGCATGACCCACCCCAGTGGCTACACGACCCAAATCATCCTCGGAAAATTCTTCACATTAATCCCGCTCGGCAACATCGCCTGGCGCGTCAACTTGATGTCCGCCTTCTTCGGCGCGTTCGCGGCGGCGCAGGTTTATCTCATCGTGCGGATGTTCAATCGCTGGCGCGTGGCCGCGGTCGCCGCGTCTGCCCTGCTCGCGCTCAGCGAGGGATTTTGGTGGCGCGCCCTCGTGGCCGAATCCTACGCCACCGCGGCCAGCATGATCGCCAGCGTCTGGCTACTCACCTTGCTTTGGAATCGAAGCGGCAAGTGGCAATATCTTTTCCTGGCGGGTCTCCTCGGCGGACTCAGCGTGGGAATTCACAGCACCGTCGTGATGACTGCCGCGTCCGTGCTCGTCATCATGACGCTCGCGGCCCGCAAACGCGCAGACTGGCTGGGCGCGTCCGCGGGCGCGCTGATCGGCCTCGCGCTCACCCTCGCGACCTTCCTCTACGTGGACGCGCACGACCCGCCCTCCAGCATTTACAACACGGTCTATCGTCCCTCGCTCAGCGCGCTCGGCCTCACCGAGACTCAATTCGACACGCCGTTCGAGCGTCTCTTCGCCATCTTCCCCGCCAACCATTTTTGGGACTACTACTTCAGCGCCCCGCCTGAAGTCATCCGCGCCCGCCTGGTGGAATACGCGGGCATCTATCCGCTCTGGGCGGCCGCGTTCATCGTCGTTGGCATCGTCGCCCTCTTTCGCCGTCCGACCTGGCACGACGGACTCTATCCGCTCGTCTCTTTTCTCCTCATCTGGGGACTGGGCGTCACGGTCGCGTTTTCCATCTACCGCGAGTTTTACGTCCCCGCCGCGATCTTCATCGCGGGTTGGCTGGGCGCGGGGATCGGGATAATTCTCGACGGGCTGGATTCCCTCCTCCAGCGCGAACACGTGACGAGACGCGTGGCGCGCCCCATCATCCTCGCCGCGTCTTTCTTGACCTTCATCCTGCTCCCGTTTTCGGACGCGTACGCGAACCTTCAACTGGCCGTCACGAAAGGCTACACAGATTTCATCCGCCGCGATCATATCTATCCCATCTTCGCGCCCGACAAAGCCATTAACGACGCGCGCAAACTGTTGGAACGCGTGGAGCCAAACGCCATCATCTTCACAGATTGGGACAATCTCTACAGCGCCATCTACACCGCCCAACTGGTTATGGATCGCGACGACATCACCCTCCACGAAGCCTTCATCGGCGAACAGCCGCGTTTTGCGGATTCTGCCATCGCCTACATCAACGCCAACATTAACGAGCGTCCCATCTACTTCACCCTCTGGCTGGATAATCTGGAGGAACATTTCACCGTGGAAGTAATAGATGAGGGGCTGTATCGGATTCGGGGAAAATAGACCCTGCTCTATTTCGAAAAATAAATCCCTAAATGATTCGCCACCGGCCGCTCGCGCCCGGGGATGTATTGATCAATGGGCGAATTAAGGATGCGCGCTTCCCCGTTCCCGCCGCGGATCGCCAGCGTGGACGAGCCGCCGCCGTCGAGATTCATCGCGTTGTGCGCGCCGAGTTGGAGCATCAAATCTGCCAGTTCCGCCAGCGTGATGCCCTGACTGTAAAACGGCTGGCGTCCGTCCACGACAACGATGAAGAGAAATTTTCCGTTCTTGGAATAACCGATCGCGGTGCGCGGATGCAGTTCGGGATTGGTCAACCCGTCCATGGGCTTGCCGTTCTGCACGATGCGCGTCTCGCCGGAGATCGCGTCCCAGGGTTTGTTGGGCGCGTCGAAGGAGACGGTGTTTTGCTGGGAAAGATAAAGGGTGGGAAAATGCCCGCCACCCTCGCGCCCGTATACCGTCCCGCGCGAAGCGGCTTCGCCGCGCGGCGTCACGGGGTCGCCCGCGTGCGGATAATAGTCCGCGGGGACATACGACCACCAGGGCGAGAATCCATCCCCATTGACGGCGATGTCGAGATCGAACTCTTCCAGAAATTGCGACGTGGTGCGCGCGTTGATGGGCTGGTCGCTTTCGGGACGATCGGGCGGGGTGATAAGAAAATGCAACCCCTTGGTTTTCGTGTCAATCTTCAAAACATGGATCATCATCGGCCGCGGCCTGAGACGAAAAATACGCTGATACACCACGCCATTGCGAAGGGTTTGCTTGGCAGGAATCGGCGCGGGACGCCCATGTAGGTAAACAAACGGCGCGGCCGCGCACAGGATGATGAACGCAAGAACGCTGAACAGCAGACATGATTTGCGAAGTTTCATGCCGCGATTCTAGCAAGGGGATATTAGGAGGAGATAAAAGAGAGAAGAGAGCAGGGAGATGAAACACAAACCCCCGCTTTCACAAAGAAAACGGGGGTTCACTCACTGACCACTGAAAACTGATCACTGATCACTTCCCCTCCGCCTCCCTCATCGCCTTAAACGACGCAATCGCCACTTCGAGCATCTTCATATCAGGCTCACGCGTCGTCAGTTTTTGGAGCGCGAGGTTGGGACGGATCATCCACTGCACGAAACGATTGTCGAGATGATTCGCCGTCCAACGGATGTATTCGACGGCCATGCCCGCGAGAATGGGAATGAGCAGGAGGCGGCTGAGGAGTCTCCACAGCATGGGCAGGGGGCCAAGCAAAACGAAGACGAGGATCGAAAGCAAAACGAGAGTCAGCAAGAAGGCCGTGCCACAGCGCGCATGTTCGATGGGATAGTTCGTCACCGATTCGGGCGTGAGTTCCGCGCCTGCTTCAAAGGCGTTGATGGTTTTATGCTCCGCCCCGTGGTAGCCAAACAGACGTTTGATATCGGGCATGAAACCAATCGCCCAGATATAGCCGATCATCAACCCAAGTTTGACGACGCCCTCCACCAGGTTGCCCAGCCACAGTCCCGAAGTGGACGCGGCGTAGGTCAACGCGGGCGCGGGCAAAACGCCTCCGCCTCCCGCCGCGGGGATGAAGAGTCCTTCCACCCAGCCGCCGATGGCCGCGGGAAGCAAAAAGAAGAGTCCAATGCCAAAGGCGAGCGACCCCGCCAACGTCAGGTAGAGCGACGCGCCTTCCAGTTTTTCGTCCTCGCCCGTTTGGGTGTTGGCGGAAATCGTCAACGCGCGCATGCCCAGTCCGAGCGCGTCCCACAAAAGGAGGATGCCGCGCAGGAAGGGGATCTTGGAAATCCAAGATTGATATACCTTCGCGAGTTGCTCGGTATGAATGGCGACATTGCCATCGGGCGCGCGCATCGCGATCGCGAACGCCTTGCGCCCGCGCATAAGCACGCCTTCGATGACGGCTTGTCCGCCGTAGGTGATGATACGATCTTCTGACATAATCTAAAGTCTCCTGTTACTTCAACTTCTACGCAATTTGGCAAATTGCGCTACATTTTACTTCGACAACACCACAACCCAAAGCAAATTTCCAAATTCCAGATTCGTGATCGAAAAACCCTTGTCCCAATCTTCGGCGATGCCGCTCTCGGGAAACACTTCCTTGTGATAATAATACTGGTTGGTAAATCCGCTTTCCTGCGACATGACCACTGTCCAGCCAGCGTTGCCATACGCGACGCTGGTGATGTCGTAGCCCGCGTCCCAGTATTGGCGAACCTTGCCTTCGGGAAATTCAACCTCCGAAAAATAAACCTGCACGCCCAGCCCCGCGCCCTGCGACATGACGACGATCCACGTCCCATTGCCATACGCCAGCGACGTGATGGAGTAGCCATCCGCCCAATACTTTTGAATACTGTCGTTGGGCAGGGATGTATCCGTTAAGTAACTCTGTGTTGTAAAGCCAGTTCCCGCGCTCATCGTCACGAGCCACTGACCGTTGCCGTAATAAACATCCGTAATGTCGAAGCCGTTGTTCCAATAATCTTCGATGGTCGCGGCGGGGAAATCGGCTCGCGCGAGATATGCCTGATCGGTGTACGCGACATCCTTCGTCGTAACCATCGTCCAATCGCTCCCCGAAAACGTCAGATCGGTGAGGTAATGATTCAAACTCCAGCAGTGATCAATTTCCTGCACGGGAAAATAATCGCGGCTCAACCACGTCTGCTCGCCATTGCAAAAATCCATGGCGACTTCCGTGGGCGTGTTTGTTGGGTTGATCGTGATCGTCGGCAGATACGGCGTAAACAAATTTGCCGCGAAACCAAGCGCCACGCAACATGCGACCAACAGGACTCCCGCGCCGACGTACAACCACCACGGCCTCTTTGTTTTGGACGGAATCGCCTCACGCGCCCTCACAGCGGACTCGGCCCGTCGAACCAGACTCTCCCTTTGGGACGGCACGGCCTCCCTATGCAAACTGACGACCGTCGCGGGCAGCGGCTCCTCCCTCCACGCGGATTTGAACGCCGCGACCATCTCGTCCACCGAAGCGTATCGCTCCGCGCGTTCCTTCGCCAGCGCTTTGATGAACACCCACTCCACCGCCTCCGGCACCGACGGGTTGATCGAGCGCGGCATCGGGAATGGTTTATGGATGTGGTTGTAAATGATCGAAAGCGGCGTATCGCCCACAAAGGGCGGACGTCCCACCACCATCTCGTACAGCATCACGCCAAACGAATAAATATCCGTGCCTTCGTTCAGGTCTTTCGCGCCGATGGCCTGCTCGGGCGAGATGTAATGCGGCGTGCCGATCACCGCGCCAGCCGTCAGCGTGGCGCTCGTCTCCTGGGCGATGCGCGCCAGCCCAAAGTCCGCGAGATAGATGTGGCCGTCGGAGCCGGTCAGCACGTTGGAGGGTTTCACGTCCCGATGCAGAATCCCCTGCTTGTGGGCATATCCCAGCGCGCCGCCGATCGTCTCTGCCACGCGAATAATTTCATCGGGCGGCAACTGTCCGCGCGTCATCTGTTCTTTGAGCGTCTCCCCCTCAATGAGCTTCATCACCAGATAGGGATGCCCGTCCTCCTCGGCGAAATCGTAGACAGGCACGATGTTGGGATGATCGAGTTTCGCCACCACGCGCGCTTCGCGTTTGAAGCGCGTCGTGAAATTGGGGTCTTGTCCAAGGTCGGAATACAAGACCTTCAATGCCACGAAACGATCCAGGGCGGCATGATGCGCTTTGAACACAGTCGCCATGCCGCCCTGTCCGATTTGGGCGATGATTTTATACGGGCCGACGGATTCACCTATCGCGAAAGGCATAAGTCGCTCCCGAACTAGAAGTTCGCGAACAGTTGTATTGTGAGCCATTCAGCAGTCCAACTGCTGAAAAAACAGACACGTTCGCGAGCAGTTGCACTGCAAGCCAATCAGCAGTCCAATTGCGAGCATCCTTTAGGACTGCTGAAAAAACAGAGGAATGTTACTTGCCGAAATTGTACAGGAAATGGATCAACGCGTCGATCCCTTTATACCACGTTGGCAGGTGTAAATGTTCATTCGGCGAGTGGACATTATCCTCGGGCAGGCCGAAACCAGTGAGCACCGATTCCACGCCCGCGTATTGTTGCAACAGCACCACTGCGCCAATGGAGCCGCCTTCGCGCACTAAAAACGGTTGCTTGCCCCATACCTTCTCCAAGCCATCGGACATGGCCTTCACGCCGTCGCCGTTCAGGTCGGTAATGGCCGTGCCAGCATCGTGCAAGCTGATGAGTTCCCAGCGGATGGTCTTGGGCGCCTTGGTCTTGAGGTAGGCCTGCATCTGCTTGAACGTCTCTTCGGGGGTCTGGTCAGGAACGAGGCGGCAGGAGATCTTGGCCATCGCGTAGGCGGGCAAAACGGTCTTGCTTCCAAGCGCAGTCCAGCCCGAAAGCAGGCCGTTTACTTCCAGCGTGGGCCGCGCGCCGACGCGTTCGTTCGGCATGAATTCGGGTTCGCCCCACAACGCGGGCACGCCCGTTTGCTCTAAAAAGAATTTCTTCGTAGTCGGCAATTTTTTGAAAGCGGCGCGCTCGCGCGGCGTCAATCTACGAACCTTTTTGTAAAATCCAGGCAGGGTGACTCTGCCGCTCTTATCGTGCATGCCCGCCACGAGTTCGGTCAGCGCCTGGGCGGGGTTGTGCACCGTCCCGCCGAAGAGACCAGAGTGCAAGTCCTTGCTCGGACCATAGACACGCAGTTCCATGTAGCAAAGTCCGCGCAGGCCATACGTGATGGTGGGATGATCCGCGCCGATCATGCCCGCGTCCGTGTTGATGCAGACATCCGCCGAGAGTTTCTTCGCGTTCTTCTTAATGAAATCGCCGAGATGCTCCGAGCCGATCTCCTCTTCGCCTTCGAGCATGAACTTCACGTTGACGGGCATCTGTCCCGATTTCAACGCGGACTCGATGGCCGCTAAACTCGCGATCACCTGTCCCTTCATGTCCGAGGAGCCGCGCGCGTAAAGTTTGTCGCCGCGCACAGTCGGTTGGAAGGGAGGCGTCTCCCACAACTCCAGCGGGTCGGGCGGTTGCACGTCATAGTGACCATACACCAACACCGTCGGCGCGCCTGGCTTCTTCAGCCACTCGCCAAACACCACGGGATGACCCTTCTCGCTGGTTGGCATGATCTCCACATTTTGGATTCCCATGCCGCGCAACTGGTCGGCCATCCACACCGCGGCTCGCAACACTTCGGGCTTGTACTCATCCGAAGTCGAAATGGACGGAATGGCGAGAACATCTTTCAAGTCCGCCAAAAAGCGGTCGGCGTTTTGATGAGCATAATTGAGAGCAATATTGAGAGCGTCGGTCATGTCAATCTCCTGTGTGGTAACGCAAAATTAATTTTGCGCTACGAAGCAATATTTCCATACAAAAACCAAAATTGATCCTGCGGAAAGTACGCTTGCAATTTTACATCCCAAACGAACGCGCCCGCATGAAATTTGTGTTTCAAATGCGCGTCAAGGGACGTCAACATTTCAGAGGGGGATTCGCGCAAGTCGTCCAGCAACAAGGCCAGCATGGCGCGTAATCGGACTTGATACGGATACTGCCTCGCGGACGCGTCGCGCGCGGCGATGAAATCCTTCCATAACTCGCTTCTCGCGCGTACCTCGCGGCGGACTTTCTCCTCCCAGGCCGATCGCCACTTTGAGCGCACCGCGTCCAACTGCTGTGCGAGTTCCATCGCGTCCGTGTCGCCCCAGGCCTTCAATCGCTCGCGGACGAGGAGCAACGCGCCCAACGTCAACTGCGTGAAGTCTGTCGCGTGCGGAGAGACATGCCAGTACAACTCTTTGGACAGCAGATACGGCTCCAATTCCTGGAGGCCCGCGAGGAAGAAGGCTTTATCTTTTTCGGGAGAGGTCATGGCAAGGACGTGGGCGTCGGTTCCAGGGCGCGACGGATGACGAGATACCATTGCGTCACTAGCAGGAACCTGTCGCTGGTGTCATACAACGGGGGGACTTGCACGCCCAACACGTTGTCGCTGACTCCGTACGAATACACGGGAGCATACAACGGCAGGGCGGGAAGTTCGCGTGCGAAAATCACCTGGAAGTTGCGATAGAGACGCGTTCGTAAACCAAAGTCGGTGGTGACGCGCGCCTGTTCGAGGTACTCGCTGGCGGGGCGATTATCCCACTGCGAGTAATTCTGTCCGCCCGTGGCCTCGGCCTGATGCCAGAACGGATACGGGTCGGGGTCGGGCGTGCGCGGCAGAGAAAGTTCCACCAGCGCGGCTTGATATGAGCGCTTGGAAAGATAGTCGTTTTGCAAACTCGCGTACGGCACGGGGACGAGAGTCACCTGCACGCCGATGGTAGCCCAGTTCGTCTGGATGGATTCGGCCATCTTCGTGTGGACTTCATCGTTGGGGTGAGCGAGGCTGAAAGCCAACGATTTGCCGTCTTTGGCGCGCACCGCCCCCCCGTCCGCGGGAAGCGTATATCCGGCCTCTTTGAGGAGCGCGATCGCCATGTCGGCGTCATACGGAATTTTTTCCACGCCGTCGTAATTCGCCCACGAACCAGGCAGGATGGGGCCGTGAAGCGGGATGGCCTGTCCTTGCATGAAGGCGTCTATCAAACGCTGACGGTTGAGGCCGAGCATGAGCGCGCGGCGGACTTTCGTCTCTTGCAGGAAGGGGACTTCGGGGTTGTTGAGGTTGAACAGCACGAAGCCCATCTGCGGAAGCCGCGTGGTGTGGACGGAGAGAGTCGGCTCGGCCAGCGCGTCCGCCAAAAGGTCGGGGGTGACGCGGCTGACGCCCGCCACCTCGCCCGCGCGGAAGGCGTCCATTGCGTCGGCGGAGGTCGGATAATATTTGAAGATCACCTGGTCAATGAAGGGCTTGGAAAAATAATAGGCGTCGTTGCGGACGAGGGTGACGCCCACGATCTGTCCGTTATCAATGAGCAAGTGATCGAACTTGTACGGGCCGCTTCCCACGGGCTTGAGGTTGAAATCCGCGTTGAGAAGTTGGTCTAGCGGAATGGACTCGATCAGATGTTTCGGCAGGACGCCGAAGGTCATGTAATCGAGGAAGGGCGCGTAGGGCTCGGGGATCTTGAATTGCAGGTCGCGATCGTTGAGGCGGATGATATCCACCTTGCCCCACATTTCTTTAATATCCTGCGGATAGAATGAAGCGGGACTTTTGATCAACTCGATGGTGAAGATCACGTCGTCGCTGGTGACGGGCGCGCCATCGTGCCAGACCGCGTTGGGACGCAGGCTGAAATTGTAGATGGTTCCGTCGGCGGTTGTCCCCCACGATTCGGCCAGGTCGGGTTCGGGCATGCCGCGCGAATCGAAACGCATCACGCCACTATAGATGAGGCGGTTTACGTCGCGGTCGGCGGAGTTGTTCCAATCGAGCGCTGGGTTCAAACGTCCCATCGCGCCGACCAGCCCTTCGGTGTAGGCTCCGCCGCTTGCGGCCTGCGGCAAGATCGGGGCAATGACAGGCCCCTGGCTGAGGAGCAAGACTCCAACCAGCGCCAGGGTGATGACCACCACCAAAATCTGCCAGCGTAATCGTTTCATCGGTTTAAAAAAGAAAGGTCAAGCGACCACGACCTTTCAATCGCGGAATGGAACCTAGGAAACGAGGATGAGCCAGATCGCCAGCGCGAAGAATAGCACGCTGAGGACAATCGTGACCCAAAAGAGGGTACGTTCGATGCCGCGGCGAGCGGTGAAGACACTGCCCGTATCCGCGCCAGTCAAGCCGCCCAATCCTGCGCCCTTGCTCTGCAAGATGACGCTAACGATGAGCGCGACTGCCGTTATAATCAAAGCGAATTGTAAAGTTTGAATCATTGTGGCCTCCTGCCAATTTAGCGCGGGAATTATACTTGCGAAAACGATAATACGTCAAACGACATTCTTCATACTGTACACGGATTTCTCAGGTTTGGCGGATTTTCACGGATTCTTTTAATTTTTGACTCCTGTGTAGAACAAGTACAGGTTGTTTCTGCGAGGAGGGCGCTCTTCCCGACGAAGCAGTCCCCGCGCCACGAGAGGGGATTGCTTCGGGAAAACCGCCCTCGCAATGACGTCGGCGAGTCGGAATGCCATTCCGACCTGCATATTATTGGAGCCACTTTCATGCACGAAATTACCATTAACCTCCACATGCACACCCGCTACTCCGACGGAACAGGTTTGCACAAAGATATTGCCGCGGCCGCCATCCGGCAGGGATTGGACGCCGTCATCGTCACTGACCATAATGTGCTGGTCAAGGATTTCGAGGGCTACCACAAACAGGGTGACAAACGCGTCCTCATGTTGATCGGGCAGGAAGTCCACGACCAGGCGCGCGACCCGCAGGCGAATCATCTGCTCATTTTCGGCGCGAACCGCGACCTCGCCACGCTGGCCGACGATCCGCAGGCTCTCATCAATGCCGTGCGCGATGCGGGCGGCATCTGCTTCCTGGCGCATCCGCACGAACCCGCCGCGCCGCTCTTCCACGAGACGGCCATCACCTGGGATAGCTGGGACGTCCAAGGCTACACAGGCATCGAACTCTGGAATCACCTCAGCCAACTGAAATACAAACTAACCAGCTGGCCGCGCTCGCTCTTTCACGTTTTCTTCCCGCAATTTTTCATGGACACGCCCAACCCGTCCACGCTGAAAAAGTGGGACGAATTGCTCGCCAATGGAAGGCGCGTCGTCGCGCTGGGCGGCTCGGATGCGCACGAACTCCACTACAGCCGCGGCCCTATCCACAAGACGATCTTTCCGTACGACCTCCACTTCCGCACGCTGAACACCCACCTTCTGCTGGACACCCCCCTCGGGGACAATTCCCGCGCGGATGTGGAGCGGGTTCTGGCCGCCCTCGGCGCTGGCCGCGGCTGGGTCGGTCACGACCAGATCGCATCGACGCGCGGCTTCCGCTTCCATGCGCAGGGACGCGAGACGGACTCTGTGATGGGCGAGGAGATTCCGCTGGCAGGAGGCGTCACGTTGCAGGTGAAACTTCCAGCCGCCGCGGAGATTTCGCTGTGGCGAAACGGCCAAAATGTCCAGGTTTGGAAGCGGGCCGATCGCGGCGTCTACACTGTCACCGAGGCAGGGGCCTATCGGGTGGAAGTCCACAAGTATTATCTTGGTGTGCGACGCGGGTGGATTTATAGCAATCCGATTTATGTGAGGTAGGGCGCGCTGGCGCGGGTGCGACGCACCTGAAAGATGAGATTCCGCCTCAATGTTAGGTGCGACGCACTCCCCTGCAAATTGGCAATTTGCGTTACCTGTGGTAAACTACTGCCCGTTCAAGACACAATCCCGTGTCTCCTTCCGCTCCCAACTCGCCCACGGCGTTGAATGGGAGCAAACCCGTGGAAAGGAGGTTTTCCCAATGCGTAAATATGAATTGGTTTGTATTGTCCAGCCCGAGCTGGATGAAACCGCGTTCACCGGCGTCGTTGAAAAAGTCAAAGGCTGGATCGGCGAAGCAGGCGGTAGCGTGGATAAGGTGGATGTGTGGGGCAAGCGTCGCCTCGCCACCGTCATCCGCAAACAGCGCGATGGTCAGTATGTTCTGCTGAACGTCAGCATGCCCAGCAAGGCCACCGCCGAATTGGAGCGCAACCTGCGCTTCTTCGAACCCGTCATGCGCCACATGCTCAGCGTGGTGGAATAAATTCGTGGGGCGGGATGGTGTCCCGCCATGATTTTAGCAATTCGGTTTCAACAAGGAGTTTGACATGAGCCGAGGTTTGAATAAAGTAATGATCATCGGCCATTTAGGCCGCGACCCTGAAATGCGCTACACGCCCTCGGGCAAACCTGTCACCACGTTCACGGTGGCCGTGAGCCGCTCCTGGAACTCAGGCGATGGCGAGCGACATTCCGAGACTGAGTGGTTCAACATTGTGGCCTGGGGCAACCTGGCTGAAACTTGCAAGCAATACCTCAGCAAAGGCCAGCAGGTGTACATTGATGGCCGCCTGCAAACCCGCCGCTGGGATGATAAGGAAGGCGTCAAGCACTCCAGCGTGGAAGTGGTAGCCAACGAAATGATCATGCTCAGCGAACGCCGCGATAGCGGGCACAACGCCAACCATGAGACTGCCACCCCCGAAGAAACCGAAGCCCCCGCCACCGACAACGAATTTCCGTTCTAGTTTGAAAGCCGTAACGCGAAATTTATTTCGCCCGCACGGCTCACTATGGAGAAATAAGACATGCCCGAAGACAACAACCGCGGCGGACGAGGCGAAGGCGAAGGCGGCGAGCGCCGTTATTACGCCAAACCCAAGTTCTGCCAATTCTGCGCCGACAAGCAAATCACCGTTGACTACAAAAAGGTTGATTTGCTTAGGCGCTTCATCACCGACGAGGGCAAGATCCGTCCCCGCCGCCAGACAGGAACCTGCGCCCGCCACCAACGCGTGTTGGCCGCCGCCATCAAGCAGGCCCGTCACATCGCCCTTCTGCCCTTCACGGGCAGGCTCTGGGACGACAACCGATAGCGGTTCGAAAATCCGCGCAGGCCAGAGGCACGCATTTCATCTGAACTCTGGCCGATGGATTTTCTGAACGCTTGGAGGAAATATGGCACCCAGATCCACAAGACAAAGCGCGCTCACCAAAAAGCACATCGCCCGCCTGGAACGCGAACGTCAACAAACGCGCCTCATTATCTACTTTTTCGGCGGCATCATTGTCGTCGTCCTTGGCATCATGGCCTACTTTGCCCTCAGCAAATGGGTCATTGAGCCGCGTCAGGCCGTAGCCAACGTAAACGGCGAAAAGATCACCACCACCGAATTCCAGGCGCGCGTTAAATTACAGCGCGAACAGATCATCAGCCAATACGCGCAATACGCCCAGTTCAGCCAGATGTTTGGCATGGACTTCACCGCGCAACTCCAGCAGTTCCAGGAACAGCTGGCCGATTACAACGCCGAAGCGCTGGGCCAAAACGTGCTCGACTCGATGATCAACGAAATCCTCATGGTGCAGGAAGCCGAAAAAATGGGCATCACCGTGAGCGACGAAGAAGTGCAGACGCATCTCGAATCCGCATTTGGCTTCTTCCCCAATGGCGAACCGTCCGCGACGCCCACGGCCACCGACCCCGTCTTCCCGTCCATCTCGGAAGAACAAGCCGCCATCGTGACCATCACCCCCACCCCCGGTGAACCGACCGCGACGCCCACCTTGACCTCGACCGCGACCCTCGCCCCGACCATCACCGCCACGCTCGACCTGACCACCACCGCCACCGCCACCATCGAGCCGACCGCCACCCTGGTCCCGACTTCGACCGCGACCCTCACCCCCGAGCCGACCGCCACGCAGACGGCCACGCCCGCCCCCACGTCCACGCCTGAGCCGACGGCCACTCCCCTTACCGAGGACGGCTTCAACGAAAAATTCGGCGAAGCCCTGACCTCCTTCAAGGGACTGGGCTTTAGCGAAGCGGACTATAACAACCTGATGCGCATGGACCTGTTGCGCGTGCGCGTGTTCGAAAAGATCACCGCCGACGTCAAGCCCGTGGAAGACCAGGTTTGGGCGCGTCACATCCTCGTCAACAACGAGGTGGCGGCCCTCACCATCTATGACCGATTGATGAAGGGCGAGGATTTCGCCACCCTGGCGGAGCGCTTCTCGCAAGACACGGGAAGCAAAGACGCGGGCGGCGACCTGAGCTGGTTTGGACGCGGGAAAATGGTGGCTCCCTTTGAGGAGGCCGCGTTCTCCCTCAAACCAGGCGAGATCAGCAAACCTGTTCAGTCCGATTTTGGCTGGCACATCATCCAGGTCATCGGCCACGAAGAACGCCCCCTGACCGCCGAACAATTCGAGCAGGCCAAGCAGGATGCCTTCTCCAAATGGATCGAGGAACTGCGGACCAAAGCCGACGAGGCAGGTCTGATCGAGACCTTCGATATTTGGAAAGAGCGCGTCCCGCTCGAGCCGACCCTTGAATCTGCGTTTGGCCAACAGTAACTCTCAACATCGCAACCTGCCGCCCAATTGGGCGGCAGGTTTATTTTTACACCTTGCGCCTTGCGTTCTTTTTCTGTATAGTTGGGAAAATTTATCCTGCCAAAGGAGTGAATATGCCCGCCAAATCCACAAAGAAATTGAGCGGGGAGGTGTATTATCCCTCCCAGGATGTGATCGAACAGGCGCGCCTTAAAGACTGGGACGCTTTGGCCGACAAAGCCCGCAAGGATTACAAAGCCTTTTGGGAGTCCGAAGCCAACGAACTGGAATGGTTCCAAAAGTGGGACAAGGTGTTGGACGATTCCAACAAACCGTTCTTCAAATGGTTCGTAGGCGCGAAGACCAACATCGTCCACAACGCCATTGACCGCCATCTCAAAACCCATCGCAAGAATCAACTCGCCCTCATCTGGGAAAGCGAAGACGGCAAACTGGAGCGCACTTTTTCCTATTACGCCATGAACCGCGAAGTGAGTCGCATGGCGAACATCATCAAAGCCATGGGCGTGGTGAAAGGCGACCGCGTCACCATCTACATGGGGCGCGTCCCCGAGATCGTCTTCGCGATGCTGGCCTGTGCGAAGATCGGAGCGATTCACTCCGTCGTTTTTGGCGGCTTCTCCGTGGACGCGTTGCAGGGCCGCATAGATGACAGCCAGTCGAAACTGGTCATCACCTGCGACGGTTCGTACCAAAACGGCAAGATCGTGGAACTCAAAAACATGGTGGACGAGTCCATCAAGCGCTGCCCGTCGGTGGAGAACGTGATCGTGGTCAAGCGCACCGGCCAACACGTCAACATGGAAGCGGGGCGCGACCACTGGTATCACGACATGTGCGCGCTGCCCATCGCCAACGGCAAATGCGCGACCGAAATCGTGGACGCGGAAGATCCGCTCTTCATCCTTTACACCTCCGGCTCCACCGGCAAACCGAAAGCCATTTTGCACACGCACGGCGGCTACATGGTCGGCACGTACTCCACGTTGAAATACGTCTTCGACGTGCGCGACGATGACCGCTGGTGGTGCACCGCCGACCCGGGCTGGATCACGGGTCACTCCTACATCGTCTACGGCCCGATGATCGCGGGCGCGACCTCCATGCTCTTTGAGGGCGGCCCCACCTTCCCCTACCCCAATCGCTGGTGGCAGGTGGTGGAACGCTACGGCATCACCATCTTCTACACCGCGCCCACCGCCATCCGTGGGTTGATGCGCTTTGGCGAGGCCTGGCCCGCCAAGCACGATCTCTCGTCCCTGCGCCTGCTCGGTTCCGTGGGCGAGCCGATCAACCCCGAAGCGTGGCGCTGGTATTACCGCGTCATCGGCAAGGAAAAATGCCCAATCATGGATACCTGGTGGCAGACCGAGACCGGCAACTTCATGATTACCCCGACTCCCGTCGTGCCGCTCAAACCTGGATCGGGCACGCGTCCATTCTTTGGACAGGAGGCGGAGATCGTGGACGAGCAGGGGAATCCTGTGGCCGACAACACCGAGGGCTATCTCGTCCTCAAGAATCCGTGGCCTGGAATGCTCCGCACCATCTTCGGTGACGACAATCGCTACGTGAACCAATACTGGTCCAAGTTCCCCGGCCTCTACACCGCCGGCGACTCGGCCAAGCGCGACTCGGACGGCTACTACTGGATCATCGGCCGCGTGGACGATGTGATCAAGGTCTCGGGTCACCGCCTCGGCACCGCGGAAGTGGAATCGGCGCTGGTCAGTCATCCCGCCGTGGCAGAGGCCGCCGCCATTGGCCTGCCGCACGATGTAAAGGGACAGGCGATCTACACATTCGTATTGTTGCGCTCTGGCTACACGGGTTCGCCCGAACTCTCGGAGGAGTTGCGCCAGCACGTCTCGAAGCACATGGGCCCAATCGCGCGTCCCGAAGACGTGAAGTTCGTGGACAAACTCCCCAAGACCCGCAGTGGCAAAATCATGCGCCGCGTGTTGAAGGCGCGGGCGCAGGGGTTGCCGGAAGGAGATATTTCGACGTTGGAAGAGTAGAGAACAGAGAGTAGAGAGTAGTAAACAACCGCGGTGCCGATGATCCATGCCGCGGTTGTCGTTTGTTGATCTTTAACTTTGTTACGAAAATGCAAACCACCGCACACAAGATTACCGCTAAAATTCAACCCACACCCCCAAGGAGAATGACACATGAAATCACTTCAAATTTTTGGTAAAGAAATGGTTCTCGGCGCGCTCATCGCCATCCTCAGCGTGTTCACCGCCTTCGTCAGCCTGCAGGGTTCCACTGCGGACTCGAAGCAGAACGAGAGCGAGATCCTCGGTATGCAAAGCCTGAACGACGGTAACGCCGAATATCTCAGCGCCAACCAGTTCATCGTTTACGACTTCACCATGTTCGATGGCTGGTACACCACCGACGACGAGGCCAAGGCCGAATATTACGAGTCCAGCTACTCGGACGAATTGATCGCCGCCATCGAAGCCAATCCCGAAGACCCCTTCAGCGAAGATTATTACAACGCCATGTACGCCTCCGCCAACGAACTTTGGGAAGAATCGGATGCGGCCTTTGAAACGGCTAGCGAATGGGACAACCGCGGCGACTCCCTTCAACTGGTGATCCTGTTCACGGCGCTCGGCCTGGCGTTTTCGGCCTGGGCATCCCTGCTCAAAGAGGAAAGCAACCTGCGTCCGCTGTTTGGTTTTGCCGCCGCGGCCATGCTAATCGTCGGCTTGGTCTTCTACCTTGGCGCGCCCGTAGTGGGATAAGAGAACGAAAGAGGAAAGAAGAAAGAGAGACGCGGCCGTGAAGGTCGCGTCTCTCTGTTTTTCGGTCACGCAGTACGTAATACGCAGTATTCCCCTGCCTTCCGCCTTCTGCTCTTCCCCTACCCCCTACTCCTCCCCAACATCTCATCGCTAATTTCATCCAACTTCAGGCTGATCACCTGGCTGGACGAATCGCGTCCCATCGTCACGCCGTAGATCACGTCCGCGGCCTGCACCGTGTTGCGATTGTGCGTGATGACCACGAACTGCGTATCGCGACTCAACTCGCGCAACAGATCGCGGAAACGACCCACGTTGGCCTCGTCGAGCATCGCGTCCACCTCGTCCATCACGCAGACGGGCGTGGGCGAAACTTTCAGCAGGGCAAACACCAGCGCAATCGCCGTCAGCGAGCGCTCGCCACCAGAGAGAAGCGCCAGTCCCTGCTCGCGGCGGCCAGGCAACTTCGCCTCAATTTCAATTCCTGTCTCCACTAAATTTTCGGGGTCGGTCAACGTCAACCGCGCCGAACCGCCGCCGAACAACTTGATGAAAATATTGCGAAACTCATTTGCCACCAACTCAAACGTCTTGTGGAACTCGCGCTGGGTCAACTCGTCCAACTCGGCGATCACCTGGCGCAGATCCGCTTCGGCTTTGTGCAAGTCGTCCACTTGCTCTTTCATAAATTTATGGCGCTGAGACTCGGTCTCGTATTCCTGCGCGGCCTCGGGGTTCACCGCGCCCATCCTCCGCACCTGCGCGCGCTGGCGAGCCAAATGCTCCTCCAGATCGAGCGGCAACGAAGTGACCACGGGCAACTGCTCCACCATGCCATCCAGCGGCAACGGCACCGGCCCCGAAACATTTTCGCGATAATCGAACTGCACCAAACCAAAATCGTCTTCGATGCGCGTCCGCAACGTATTCAACGCTTCCTGTCGGCGCGTCAACTCCAACTGCACCTGTCCCAAGGCGCGCTCGGCATTCGTCATCCCGCGCTGCGCCTCGCCCTCGCGCGCCTGATAGGCGCGCTCCTGCTGCTCGGCGCTTTCCAAATCTTTTTCGGCGGGATGGACTTTCAGATTCATCACGTCAATCTGACCGACCAACTCGGCCTCCTGCGCGCGCAACGACTCCTTCTCCGCATCCAACGCGATGAGGGCCTGCGCGACCTCCTCGAGCCGTTTCGCCACGTCCGACTTTTGTCCGCCCAAACGCGCCGCCGCCGACTCGCGCTCATTGCGACGGTTCAACGCCTCGGCCAGCGCGCCCTTGCTCACAGCCGCCCGCGTCGTCCAATACGTGACCTGCTCCTGGACTTCCTCCACAGACAACGCCACCAACTCGGACGTGAGCCCGCGGATGGACTCCTGCGCGGCCTGCGCGTTCGCTTCCATCTCGGACCGCGAGCCGGCCGCGCGCGCCCGATCGTTTTCCGCCGCCGCGATCTCCGCCTGCAACGCCGAAAGTTGACCCTGCGCGAACTCCAACTGCCGCCGCGCCGACTCGACTTCCAGCGCGGTCTTCTGCTCGTCATCGCGCGCCCAATCAAGGCGTGAGCGCGTCTCACGGACCGCGGCCTCGGCCTGCGTCTGCTCCGTGCGCGCGGACTCGGCTTGCGCGGCCAGTTGCGTCAGCGCGGCCTCGAGCGTGGACAACGTCTCTGCAATCGCGGCCAGGGAGGCCTGCGCCTCGCGTCGTTGGCGCGGACGGCTGAGCGTCCCAGAGCGAGGCGCTTTGCCAGCCAGGATCAACCCATCTGCACGGAAGACTTCGCCCGAGAGAGTCACCACGCGCGCGTGCGCGGGGAGTCCCGACACCAACCTGCGCGCGGCGGAACGGTTCTTCACGACCAGCGTATTCCCCAACAGCAGGTTTGTCGCTACACGCAAGTCTTCGGGGACGTTCAAAAGCGAGGCCGCGATGCCGAGGCAATCGGGGTCGGCGCTTGAGACATCGGAGTTTTTGAAAAACTCCGATGTCTGCTGGTCAATCGGCAAGATCGCCGCGCGGCCCTCGCCCTGCTCGAGCAGGTTGAGCGCATCCTCGACCGACGCGCCCGAGACGAGAATGGCGTCGAGCGAATCGCCCAGCGCGGCGGTGACCGCGATTTCGAGCTCCGCGGGGACATCCAGCGCCGCGCTCAGCGCGCCGCGCGAGTTGAGACGCGATTGACGCGCCGCATCCAGCAGGAGGCGCGCGCCCTCGGCATAGCCCGTGAGCGAGGCCTCGGCCTGTTCGATCACTTCGAGTTGCGCCTGCAACTTTGCATGTTCCGCCGCACGCGCATCGCGCTTCTGCGTTTTCTCGCGCAACTCTGCCGCCGCATTGTCCGCCTTCTGCTTTCCGCCTTCCGCGTTCTCCTCAGCCTCCGTCAACTCCGCTTCCGCTTTTTCGCGTTTCTTTTTGGCTTGATTCAACTGCGCTTCAGCGCTCTTCAACGCGGACTCGGCGGTTTGGATCGCGGCGCGGGCGGATTCCACTTTTTGGTTCTGCGCTTCGATGCGCGCTTTCAATTCATCGAGACGCGCCTGTGTTTCGGCACGTTGCGCGTTCAACGCGTTGATCTGGGCGCGCGCTTCGTTGAGTCTTTGCTCGGCGGCGACGCGCTCCGTTTGACGCGCCTGCAGCGCGGACTGAGCCGCGGCCAGTTGCGATTTGGCTTCTTCGTTCTCACCCTGCTGTCGGACGACTTCCTGCTCGATCTCGAGGATGCGTTCCTGCGCGAGGGTCTCTTCGCCCGCGGCGCGTTCCTGCTCAGTGAGCAGCGCCTGCTGAGATGCGACCAGCGCGCGGCGACGTTCGTCCAGCACGGCCAGTTCGCGGCTGATTTTTTCGGAGGCGGCGTGCAGATCGGACGATTCGCGATGCCAGGCGTTGAGTTGGGCGCGCAGACCCAAAAGCCGCTCGCGAAACCCGCCAAACTCGGCCTGGACACGGGCGTAGGCGTCGCGGGCTTCGCGCGTGCGCGCTTCCTGTATCCGCAGGTCCGATTGCGCGTCGGTCAATTCTTTTTGCTGGCGATGCCAGTGATAGCCATACCAATCGAGCAGAAGCACTTTCAGGTCGGCCTGGGCGCGCGAGAATTCGTTGGCGCGTTTGGCCTGACGTTCGAGCGACTTGAGACGCGGCTCCAGTTCGGCCAAAATATCCAGCACGCGCTCCAGGTTTCGCTTTGTGGTTTCGAGACGTTTAAGCGCGTCCTCGCGGCGCGTGCGATACAGGCCGATGCCCGCGGCCTCTTCAAAGAGACGGCGGCGCTCGTCCGCTTTGAGCGCGAGGGACGCGTCCACGAGACCCTGGCCGAGTATGGTGTACGTGCGTTCGCTCATGCCCGAGGCGGCCAGCAACTCGTTGAGATCGCGCAGGCGGACGTGCTGTCCGTTGAGCAGATATTCGTTGTGACCGTCGCGGTAGGCGCGGCGCGTCAGCGCGACTTCGGAGAAGTCCACGGGCAACCAGCCGTCTGTGTTATCGAAAGTGATGGTGGCCGAGGCCATGCCCGCTTTGGGACGTTGCTCGGAACCCGCGAAGATCATGTCTTCGGTCTTCTTGCCGCGCAAGAGTCCGTAGGATTGTTCGCCCAAAACCCACCTGAGCGAATCGGCAATATTCGACTTGCCCGAGCCGTTCGGCCCGACAATGGCAGTAATGCCCTCGCCGAATTGAAATTCCATGCGAGAGGCGAAGGTTTTGTATCCGTGCAGTTCGAGGGATTTGAGGCGAAGAGGCATTTGTGATTTACGATTGAGGATTTACGATTTTAGATTACCGCCGTCCTGAGCGGAGGGACGTGCTTTTCGTCCCGCAGTCGAAGGACGGTTTTCTTGAGCAAGTATTCTTAATGTACCCGCCCTTCGACTTCGCTCCCTCGACTTGCACTCGGTCGCTCCGCTCAGGGCAGTGTGTTCTTTACTTCACTCCCAACTTTTCCAGCGCGATCTTCGCGGCTTCCTGCTCGGCGCTGGCTTTGCTGGGACCGCGTCCGCGGCCGAGGGGTTCGCCGTTGATGCGGACTTCGATCTCGAAGGTGCGCGAGTGTTCGGGGCCGAGTTTATCCACGAGGACGTAGGAGGGCGCGCCGAGTTTTTGTCCCTGCGACCATTCCTGCAAACGCGACTTTGGATCGGAAAGATCGGGGCCTGCAAAGAGTTGATCGCGGGTGGATTCCAAAAGCGGCTCGATGAAGGCGATCGCGCCCTGGATATCCTGCTCGAGATAGATCGCGCCGACAAAGGCCTCGAACGCGCCGCACAGGATGTTATCGCGGTCGCGGCCGCCCGACCCGAGCTCCCCGCGTCCGAGGCGGAGAGACGGCCCAAAGTCCAGGCGGCGAGCGAACGCGGCCAGGGCATCCGTCCGCACCAGCGCGGAACGCAGTTGGGTCAGTTCTCCCTCTGCCATCTCGGGGAAGCGTTGATAGACCCACGCGCCCACCACAAAGTCGAGCACGGCGTCGCCGAGAAATTCCAGGCGCTCGTTGTCTTCCAACGTGGTGGCAATCTCGTTGACGAAAGAGCGGTGCGTGAGGGCGCGGGCGTAAAGAGACAAATTTTTAACAGGCAGGCCGAGACTCTCGACCAGCGCTTTTACGGAGTCGAACTCCGCCCCATTATGGGCGCGACGTGACAAGGGGAACCTCCCGGGAACTCAGGGAGCGCCAGGCATCCATCACTCCCCTTTCCATTTACGAAGTAAATGGGGAGGGGTCGGGGGTGGGGTGACTCGCGGTCCATCAGTTCCCTATCAAATGTGCGCCGATTGTAAACGCAAATGAGCAAATGGGCAAACGGTGAGGCGGGGACGGGTAGACAGGTACACACGGAGACACGTACACACGTAAACAGGTACGCTTGGGAAAAATAAGTTCCATGTTTCGTCAGCAGTTGGACTGCTGACGGCTCGCAGTGCAACTGCTCGCGAACTTTGAAAATGGGAAGTTGTTTTCATACAGATCATTAGCGTCTTTGCGCCTTTGCGTTAAATCTCCCAAGACTTGCAGGCCATTTTCCATGAAAAATGACAGACCGAAAATCATCAATTCAAAATCGGACAATACGCAATACGTAATATGCAGTACGCAACACGCAGCATTCCCCGCCTTGCGTTTCCTCACTCCATCGGTTATCCTTGCGCCCGTCCGGGCAGGCCCGGCGCGGCGAAGCCCCGCGAATCCCGCCAGGGCCGAAAGGCAGCAACGGTAAGAGGGAGTCTTCGGGCGCCGCCGGTCGCCTGTCCGGGCATTTTCATTTCCCCCCACCTGTGGCAAAATACAAACATGAAAAAATGGCTCTGGGTACTGCTCGCGTTCGCGGCTGGCATCGGCCTCGGATTGCTTTACGGCTGGGTCATCTCGCCGGTGGAATTTGTGGACCTCTCCCCCGAAACCCTGCGCGCCGACTTCCGCGCCGACTACATTCTGATGGTGGCCGAGGCCTACGAGACCGAACATGACCTCGACCTGGCCGCGCGCCGACTGGCGATCTTCGGCAGCGCCTCGCCCGCGGACATCGCCTCCTCTGCGCTTCCATTCGGACCTTCGGCCGGCTTCACGCCATCGGAGTTGGCCCTGCTGGACGCGCTCGTGCAAGACCTGCGCGGCTGGCAACCATCATCGGGAGGCGCGCCATGAACAAATTCCCCTGGGCCGCCATCCCTGCCCTGATCCTCGGCCTCGCGCTGGGACTGGGCTACGCCTGGGTCCTCGCGCCCGTCGAGATCGTGGACTCGTCCCCCGCTTCGTTGCGCGCCGACTTCAAGGACGGCTACCGCGCGGTCATCGCGGCCTCCTACGCGGCCAACGGCGACCTGCCGCGCGCCCAGTCGCGTCTCGCGCTGTTGGGCGATGCGGATGCCTATCAGGCGCTTTCGGGGCAAGCCCAGCGCGCCCTGGCTTCGGGCGACGCGTTGCAATCCTTCCAGCTCGCGCAATTGGCCTCGGCGTTGCAAGGGCTCGCGCCGGCCGCGCCCGCCCCAACGTCCACAGAGGCGATGGCGCAGGTCGCCACCTCAACCGCTGAAACGTCCGTCCCGCCCATCCTGCCTAACACGTCCACACCGTTCGACACCTCCGCTCTGTTCCCGGTCTACACGCCCACCCCGCGCCCCACGCGGACGCCTATCCCGCCGCCCGGCGCGCCGTTCAAACTCGCCACGCAGGAGCCGATCTGTGACGAAAACCTGCCCGAGGGGTTGCTCCAGGTCTTCGCCATGTTGACGAACAACCGCCGCCAGATCCCCGGGGTGGAGTTGATCCTTTCGTGGGCGGGCGGCGAGGAACGCTTCTTCACTGGTTTCAAGCCCGAAATCGGCAACGGGTACGCCGACGCCATCCTGGCCCCCAACACGCTCTACAACCTGCGCGCCGCCGACGGCGGAGCCACCCTAAGCGACCTGACGCCGCCCGCCTGTCAACGCGCGAACGGGGAGTCGTTTTGGGGAAGTATTAAGGTGATTTTGCAGAGGGATTGAGGGGGGATGGGAAGCGGGATAGAGTGCGTGTTGCGTACTTCGTGTTGCGTACTTCGTGTTGCGTACTTCGTATTGCGTACTTCGTATTGCGTAGGAGTGATGGGAGGGGGGAATGTGGGATGTTATGTTCGCGCGGAAACCTGACATGCGGCGCGCTGAGCTTGTCGAAGTGTCTCACTCGCGCCGTGACAATTAGAACGATTGCAGGGACATGGGTCACGATGATCGGGGATTCGCGGAGACATGTCAGGTTTTACAGGATTCTTCCGTAACCCCAGCGAAGGGTCAAACCAGCGCGACTGGAAGAAGTAAACCCCTCCCAGCGCGGAATCTTCCCGCTGTCCCGTGAATTTGTAGTCGGTGGAGAGAGTCCCTGAGGTGAAGCGCGTTTCGCCAAAGGCTTTGTAAAGTGCAGATGCGGTCTTGGCTCCGCTGGCGTTGGTGGTGACGGACGAACTGCCGAGGTGGTCACCGAGCAGGAAGCGGAGAGTCCCGTCCGTGCGGACGGCGAGACGCGTTGTTCCCGCAAAATAGTATTTCGTGACGATGTTGTTCTTCACTTCGTAGTGATTGCCAACATAAATCATAAACGGTAGCGATTCTTCCTTATGGCATGGTAAATGGGATTTCTTGAACAAACGGCTTATCACTCTTGCACATTGTTCCTGATATTTTTGCTATAAAGCGAGTTGAATCTGAAATCGTAATATCAGCCAAGTCCGGAGTGAAATTTATAGATGACACAGAAAAAAATTCACCACTGGCGCCTAGTGTAAAATCGTCATGAGGATTGTATTCCATCAGATTATGTATCTGATGTTTTTTATTACGTTCTTCATAATATATTTCTAAACCAAAATCATAAGGAAAAACGATGCAATCATTATTGACATTTTCTACCCACATCGACACCTGACCAGGAAAGAGAGGGTTGCTTTCTTCCATGGTAACTCGTAGCGGATAGATTGCAGCATCTGACGCGCTACAGGCTGCTAAAAAGCATATAGCGGATATGAGACCAAGCGAGAGAAGCGAATATTTACTTTGCATTATCTTCTTATTCCTATTGATGTTGATGCTGGAGTTGTCATACAAGCAGGAGATACGTTGGAAATGCCCATAATAACGGAGAAAATCTGAGGAAATCCTCCGTGACTCACCATCATAACCTTCATAGCTGCACCAGTAGACGGTACGCGATAATTAAGACTCATGTTTATTTCACCAGAGCCGCCTGCAACTATTGAGGGTCCCTTAATTGCGTAGTTATTGTTAAATACAACCTGAGATATTCCCAAAAATGTTGGCGAGCCGTTTGCTGCCCCAAGGCTGTTAATTATTGTGCCACTTTCCATACTGGTTACGCTCGCGGTAAGGGTAATTGGATAATAAGGGATATCAGGGTGGAAATCGGAATAAGTACTTGCTCCAAATTCCAAAGCATCAGGCAACCAACCCAGAGATGCGCCAGCATTAGGGCCGTACGCATAAGACTCTTCTGCCGCTGTACTAAGATTTGCATTTGCAGCGCTTGCCGCGGTAGTTATATAGAATGTTATGTAGTATGTTCCATTGACACTGGACTTTATAATTACCGCAGTAGTCGGAGTATCTGTCTGGGCGGTAGTTGAAGTTGTACTTCTAGCTTTATCTTCAGTACAAGTCTCGTCTTCTGGATCACAACCCATATGCCCCGTCGGATCCGTATAGCGGACGGGATTATTATTGACAAACGCGTACCGATCCCAGGCCTGCGTCCCTTGCGTGGACGTGGGCACGATGGTGTCGGGAGACATGAAGCGTCCCAGCGAAGGGTCAAACCAGCGCGACTGGAAGAAGTAAATCCCTCCCAGCGCGGACTCTTCCCGCTGTCCCGTGAATTTGTAGTCGGTGTAGAGAGTCCCTGAGGTGAAGCGCGTTTCGCCAAAGGCTTTGTAGAGTGCGGAGGCAGTCTTGGCTCCGCTGGCGTTCGTGGTGACGGACGAGGTCTCGACGAGCTCGACCCAGCGCCTGCCGAGGTGATCGCCGAGCAGGAAGCGGAGTGTTCCGTCCGTGCGAACCGCGAGACGCGTTGCTCCCGCAAAATAATATTTCGTGACGATGTTGTTCTTCACTTCATAGTGATTCCCAACGTAGACCGCCGTAATCCCGTTGACGGTGGCCTTGATCTGCTTGCCATCGCCATCGTAGGAGAAGTTTGCCGTCGCGTTTCCCGAAACCGAGACCAGTTGATTCTCGGCGTTGTAGGTCAGGGTGTAATCGCTGGGACGTAGAAACCATCTTATCGCACGAACTTTACCTGAAGATCTGCTTTAGTGGAATATTCAATTTCCAAAATACAAATATCGTAATGGCTATATTTATTAAATTTACAACATAAGTTGAAAAAAATCTGTAAGTTGCGTTCTTAAGCGCATATCGCCCTCTTAATTCTTCAGCATAATCGAGACCTGCGATGACACGCATAATCGGTATAGAAAAAGAGGGAACCGATGAAAAGACCCCTCTTATTGTATGAAAGAGTATAAACCACCCTATTCCAAACCAATATGACAACACTAGGCCTGAAATAGACAGAATTGAATAAAAAACGAACAATCGATTACTCGCTCTCCTATTTTTATTTTCCTGTTCCGCGTTCATTGCAATCTCCAGTTTTCAGACTAAATTTGATTTTGGGCAAAATGGATTAATCAAGGATAGGTGACGAGATATTGCCTCTAACAATTTTTCATTACCATCCCCTTCAATTTTGCGGGATGGTAACCTATCTTCTTTGCATCCTAAACTTGTTCCGTTAGGCTGTCCTGTCTGGCCAAGGCGGGGAAGGGGTTACACATCCACTGTCATACATTAAGTATAGACCAAAATAGAAAGCAGGTGCAAGCAATAAGTTGACAGCTTCGACTGTTTCAACAAACGCAGTCGGACCGCCTACCCGAGATGCTATATAGCCAAGAGCAACTGCAATAACTTCAACAAGCAGGACGAGGCTAGCACCAGCCACTAACTCTGCAGTATTGCAAACTTCTCCTGTTAAACAAGCAGAAGGCGAAGTCAATTCAGTCTCTTTGGTCGCATCGTCATCTTTTTGGACAAGATCATGCAAACCATCGCCAGAAGGTTTCGGATACACACAGGATCCCGCGGCGCCAAAGTTTGTGGCATTGGGATCTGAACATGTTCCATTCTCACCTTCACCTTCTCCACCTGTTGGCGGGTCATTTGAATTGGTCTGACTCCCCATACAATTCTCCCCCATCCCACAATCCACACCGTGTCCCGTCGGATCCGTATACCTGACCGGATTATTATTGACAAACGCATACCGATCCCAGGCCTGCGTCCCTTGCGTGGACGTGGGCACGATGGTGTCGGGCGACATGAAGCGTCCCAGCGTGGGGTCAAACCAGCGCGACTGGAAGAAGTAAATCCCTCCCAGCGCGGACTCTTCCCGCTGTCCCGTGAATTTGTAGTCGGTGGAGAGAGCCCCTGAGGTAAAGCGCGTTTCGCCAAAGGCTTTGTACAGCGCCGAGGCGGTCTTGGCTCCGCTGGCGTTGGCCGTGACGGACGAACTGTTCTCGGAAACCTGACATGTCTCACCGCGCCACAATCATCGGAACGATTGCGTGGACGCGGGTCATGGTTAATCGAAACCCCGCGGAGACATGTCAGGTTTTACAGGATTCTTCCGTAATCCCGTTGACGGTGACCTTGATCTGCTTGCCATCGGCATCGTAGACGAAACTCGCGGCCGCGTCGCCTGAAACCGAAACGAGACGGTTTTCGCCGCGGCGACCCCTATCATCATCTCAAATATGAAATCGCTTGTTTAATAAAAATCACTATTGCATTACCAATTACACCTGCAATTACTCCAAGAGCAAAAATACCCGGAAAATATTTCACCTTGGCGGCGAGTGTCAGTTCTCCGGATAAAACTCCGGATAAAAGATCCTTTATACCTCCTGGAAGTAGTTGCCTAAACAACGTGATAAAAAACCAGATACCTACCAAAAGTTCAATTACGGCAAATAGTATTTGCCCCAAATTTCCCGGGACGGTGAAATAATATTGTTGATATTTTCCTGCACCAAGGTTTCCAATATAAACACCAAGTATCCATAATGAGTACATCAACAACGCCAAAATAATGCCTTCAGCAAGAATTCGGAAAATTCTCAGTAAAAATCTAAATTTAAGCATCATATTTCCTTATTCCTTATCGAAGCTAACCGGAATTACCCAACAATGCTTCAACCAAAATCAGGCTATAGGAGCATTTTATGCATATGGCCTTCAACATTATACCAACGGCCACAATATTACGCTTTCAACTCTCTGGAAACGCGCAATATTGTGGCCAAGTGTCGGATAGAACTTCCACCTTACTCCCAGGGTGGAAGGGAAATCGTTCTAGAGACAAACAGGCCAATAGCCACAAGAGGTTGGGGTATCAGCGAACGATCTCTATTGGTAAGGCGTAGGAGTTGGAGTTGGAGTAAGAGTAGGAGGTTGAAAAGGAGTGGGAGAGGGCGTGGCACTAGGTGCAGACTGAGTTGCGCCGGCCTCCAGAGTTGAGAGTCGGGCATCCTGAGTTGCGTTTTCTTCTTTAAGTTCTGCGATTTCTTCTTTAAGTTCTGAGATTTCGGCTGATGTTTCCTCATGATCAATTAGCCCTCCAACCATTCCAATAAAACTCCCTACTGCGATAGCAGTACCTGTTGCTCCTGCTGCCAGAGCAAGATTAACACCAAGAGTCAGACCAACCAGCGTTCCTGTCACCCCTACCGAAGCACCCGCACCTGCCGCAGCTACAGCAAGCGCAGGGAGAACAACCGGAGCAGCTACTGCTACTATCACTGCAGCTACAACGATGGCAGCACCAATCATCATTAACGAAAATCCAATACCATGTCCCGTCGGGTCGTTATACCTGACCGGGTTATTATTCACGAACCCATATCTATCCCATGCCTGCGTCCCTTGCGTGGACGTGGGCACGATGGTGTCGGGCGACATGAAGCGTCCCAGCGAAGGGTCAAACCAGCGTGACTGGAAGAAGTAAATCCCTCCCAGCGCGGACTCTTCCCTCTGTCCCGTAAACTTGTAGTCGGTGTAGAGAGTCCCTGAGGTGAAGCGCGTTTCGCCAAAGGCCTTGTAGAGCGCGGAGGCGGTCTTGGCTCCGCTGGCGTTGGTAGTGACGGACGAACTGCCGAGGTGATCGCCGAGCAGGAAGCGGAGTGTCCCGTCGGTGCGGATGGCGAGACGCGTTGCTCCAGCAAAATAATATTTCGTGACGATGTTGTTCTTCACTTCATAGTGATTGCCAACATAGACAGTCGTAATCCCGTTGACGGTGGCCTTGATCTGCTTGCCGTCGCCATCATAAACGAAACTCGCGGTCGCGTCGCCTGAAACCGAGACTAGTTGGTTTTCGGCGTTGTAGGTCAGGGTGTAATCTTTGAACTCTGTCCCTTCGAAGACATGGCGCGAGGTCACACTTGCACCGCACTGCGTTCAGCTACCTTTCGTACAATTCAAGAAGATTCCCGTAACCTTTCCAATCCCGTAAGTCAATGATGTCACGCCCACTGCCCCAATACGATAGCTTATCTTCAAGCGCTGATGGCTCGGATAAGTAAACGAAACTGATGGGGTCAGATGGTGAAAATTGTATGTCATCCGCATTCTCGGGCATCTTCCAATTTAGTCTAATTTCATATCCTCTTTTTATATAATAGAAACTTGCACACCATTCTTGAGGTTGCTCGGGAGTCGTCGCGCAGTCAATAATAACAGAGACCTTTTCAGGGGGGCCGAATCTGTCTACGATCTCTCCGATTGAAACTATACGGGCATAAAGAATAATGCTGCGGACAATCCCATCTTGCCATGCCATGTCTGCATTCAAAACCCGCTGATTTTTGCCAATTTTCCACTCCCAGTGAGCATAGCCTTTTCCTGGTCTTTGTTCATATGATTGAACTGTAGATTTCGACACCACGGGAGAGACTAACAACAGTTGGAGTGCATCGCTGCTCTTGGTAACGCCGGGTGTGATTCCCTGCCAGCACGGCCACGAACAGGATTCGTTTCCAAAGAAATTTTCAAGTTCAGAAGCAGACGGAGGCCTAGTCGTCGCCAAGTTCATCCCAATAAATATAACAACGCCGATAAGGAAGACAACTAGTGCATAAAATTTCATTTTGCTATTTTTCATACTCCGACTCCAAATCCTTGATGATCGCAGATTATATACAGCGTAAGATTAAATGGTAACCCATCTCATTATCTGTAAGGATAACTGTAAGGTTCGGGGATCAGAGCAGATATCCAGAGTCCTCTTGGAGTGTCACGCCAATCAGGTACTGTCCACTTATTTTCAGCTCTCACAGGATAAACATACCCCGCAAAGGAATTGGCAAAATCTTCGCCCTTATTCCATAGATAATCGTTACCGCTGGATGGCCATCCTCCATCTGCCAATGCAGGACCGTTACCACGATCACCGTAGTCATCCCCCACTGGATATGAAGAACCAACTTGGTCTTGCAATCCCTTTGATAAATCCCCATCATTGTTTTGATCCCAAAGATGACCGAGTTCGTGAGCAACCCCAAAAGCAGTCCAATTTCCATTTGGGTTCATCGAAATTGTACCGTCATCTTTTAGTTGTCCGCCATAAGAAGGATGCTCCACATTTCTATCGAAAGTAACCGCGCCAAACATCTTCATCATCACATTCGCGCTACCCACAGCAGCTATGATGTCAAGGGCAACTTGGTAAAGGATTTTAAGCTCGGCAAGTGACCATGACCCATTCAAAGTCCACCCGTAGTTACTTAATTGATCATAGTAATAATCTTCAGGATTAGTACCATTTTTACAAGCATCATCATCTGGATCGCAACCGCCGTCTTGTCCTTCAGCCGTATGGCCAGTGGGGTCGTTATACCTGACGGGATTATTATTGACAAACGCGTACCGATCCCAGGCCTGCGTCCCTTGCGTGGAGGTGGGGACGATGGTATCGGGCGACATGAAGCGTCCCAGCGTGGGGTCAAACCACCTTGCCTGGAAGAAGTAAATCCCTCCCAGCGCGGACTCTTCCCGCTGTCCCGACCCCCTCCGCCTGCTTCGCAGGCACCTCCCCCAAATGCGACAGAAACATTACTGTTGACAAGGGTATAAATCCATGTCGCATTTGGGGGAGGCAGGTGGGGGCTCTTTGCTCCGCTGGCGTTGGTCGTGAGGGACGAACTGCCGAGGTGGTCGCCGAGCAGGAAGCGGAGAGTCCCGTCTGTGCCGCTCCGCGCAACAAATTATCTTGAGCGCGATCTTCAGATTGCGCTCAAGATGATCCTAAAAACAATCAGCAAGACGACTGACTTTGCTGCGAACTCACTGTATTGTAAATTTCCACACTGCCGACCAGGCGCTGAACTTGCCTGCCGCGTTGTAGGCGCGCACCCGCCAGTAATACGTGCCGGGCGTCAATGCTGTTGTGGGCGTGAAGATGGATACGGCGATATTATTGTATTTCACCACGCCCTGGGTGAAGGCGCTGTTCTTCGCAATCTGCAATTCGTAGTGATGCAGGTCAGGTTTGGAATCAGACCAGTTGAAGGTGGGCGTTGTATCCGTGATATTGGCATTGTTCGCCGGGGCGGAGAGGGTTGGCACAGCAGGAATGGAGACGCAGCGGTAGACGCGAACATCGTCCACGTGCCAGCCTGCGCTGTAATGATCGGCGCTCGTACCCATGCGCCAACGGAATCTCACAGTTTTTCCAGCCAGAGAGCTTAGATCGTAGCGCGAATCAACATATCCATGACTATCGCCCACAAAAGCATTCTTGCCGCCAAGCCGGTTGCCTGTCCCTGTTTTTATTACGCCTTTGTAATTTTGACCTGCGCTAAACAAGGGCTTTGCATCAACCCAACTGCTTCCTCCGTTCACAGAATATTCCAACACACCGCCATCGTAATTGACAGAGTTCAACACTTCAAACGCAAACGAATGCGTAAAGTGGAGGTAATTCTTGGTCCCGGCGGGCAAGGCAATCCCTGGCGTAGAGGCGAACGAGTCAGATTTTTCGTAACTATCGTCGCCCCAAAGAGACGTCGTTCCGCTCGTGGCATTTTTTCCCGAAAGCCCCCACGACGAAACGCCGTCCAGCGCGCCCATTGTCCATCCATCAGAGGCGGTCTCGAAATCTTCAGAGAACAAGTCGGGGCCGATCATGTATGTTTTTGCCGGGCAATAAGGTGCGTCAGGGTTGAAGGTCGCGGTTGCCGGTTGGTTCATCTTCACCGCCAGGGTTGCATCGCGCACTTCGAGACAATCGTTCGCAGAAATACCTTGACTTCCGACTTTATTCAAACAAGCCTGATATAAGGCATTATACAGGTCAAGATAGTCGGCGCCAGAACTCAGAAGGTTGGCTTGCGCCTCGTAATAAACAGCAAGAGTCTTTGCCCAGCCAAGAGCCGAAACCGACTTTCCACCAAACGTTCCGCCATTCACCATGAGATAAGCGGCTTTGTTGTTCACTCCGCTATTCGTGTGAACGCCGCCGTTATCTTTCAGGCAGTTCCCACTCTTGCAATAGAGAGCGCTCTTCGTGGAATCTGGGTCGCTGAATTGAGGCGGGTTCGCCATGCTCCGAACTGCGCCAAGGCCGCCAATATCCTCCCCTATCAGCCATTTGACATTCACAGCGTCATTACCAAGTCCGTTAGCCTGATCCACCGCCTCCCCCCACAGGTCCGAGAATGATTCGTTGATCGCGCCGGATTGATACCAGTAAAACAGGTTGGATTCATATTGGGTAACCCCATGGGCGTACTCATGCGCAACGATGTCATCCGCGAGAGCGTATCCATGATCGTCGCCATAGACCAGCATAAAGCCGTTCCAGAAGGAATCATCCACATTCTTACCATAGTGAACAACCGACTTGATTTGAAGTCCGTTGCCATCCATGCTTTTTCGTCCATACCAGGTTTTAAATTGGCTGAACGCGCTGAACGCAAATTGGTGCGCGCTTTTTGCGCTCGCGTCACTGTTGGAACATGCTCCCGTATTGCCCGCGCACGCTTGAATACCTGGCAGGTCTGTTTCATTTCCCGCATTGAATGTCACCAGCAACGAGGCGGGCGGATTCGTTTCAAAGCGATATTCCGCTGCGCCAATGTCGCATCGTGCGCCTTGCGGACGCGCCACTCCCAACTGGTCGGTTGCCGGGCAGGCGTTGCCTCCGCTTCCGGGAAGCGCGTCATTTCCTGCCTCGAGCGCGAGACTGCCAAGGAACAAGGCATGACGCCACTGGCCTGTTGAGGCATGAAGTGAAATTGTGGGCTTGATGACAGATTCGGCAAGGATGGCATCTGTAGACGTGCCAACCATATCCGTAGACAACCATTCGCTTCTACAGGTTGGGCTGGATGCGCTTCCAACATTACCAATGATGTTATAGCCAACAGAATTCACAGCCCCGGCACAATCCGCCAGACTACCTACGGAGCCAATCACGATGCTATTGAGCAGCGTGAGTTTTCTTCCGTCCTTGTTGACTATGTTGCCAGAATCGTCGCCTTGATTGTTTGCAACTGTACTGCTGACAATCGAGACAGGATCAACAGGCAAGGTCTGGTCGCTATTGAAAATTCCGCCACCGGAAGACGCCTCATTTCCACTGACGGTGACATTGACAAGCGACAAGGTTCCCTCGCTGACGTACACGCCTCCGCCCGGACCCGACGCGGTGTTGCCAATCACCGACGAATTCCTCACCTCGGCAATGCCGCTAATCCACAAACCCGCGCCGGGAGATTCATCGCCAGCGGTTGGGCTATCGGATGTATTCGCCTTCACAACCGAGTTGTCTAGCGTCAATCCACCGGAGGATTGAATCCCACCACCAGAGTCGACTCCCAGATTTTTGGTAATCAGGCTGTCATTAACATTCGTATTTCCTGGATTGTAAATGCCGCCACCAGACGAGGCTGTATTGCCGCTAATCGTAACCTTTGTCAGAGATAACGCACTGGAAGCAGCGAATATGCCTCCACCGGGGCCAGTTGCTGTATTGCCAGTAATGGATGTATTTTTGATATCGGCGGCCATTTGAATAAACAAACCGCCGCCATTCGCGCTGGTATTATCCTTGATGGACGACTGAGTTACGATTAAATCACCAATGCTGTAAATACCTCCGCCAAGGAATCCGTCGTTTGCTAAAATCTGCGAATCGGATATAACCAAAACGCCTTCCGAATAGACGCCCCCCCCGTAAGATTGTGCGCCAGACGTGAGGCGTTTGGCAGTATTGCCTTGAATGGTGGAGTTGGAAATCGTTAAAGTTCCCGTGCTATGAATCCCACCACCTGACGTGGTTCCTGTATTATTTTTTATCACGCAATCCGTGATCGTCATAGAGCCAAGATTGTAGACGCCTCCGCCTCGATAAGATGGATTGTTATTGCTAATCTCACAATCTGAAATGGATAATGTCCCAAAGTTATTTACCCCTCCTCTTTGTTGAGCATTGCTCCAGCTATTGGTCACAATGAATCGTTGCATGCTTGCATTTGCGCCGTTATTTACGATAACCCCAGAGCGTTTTCCTTGGCCATTAATGGTGGAATACCCTGTTTGGGCGGAAAAACTTAGATTCCATCCGCCAAGCAGTGCAATATTCCTATTGATGGTAACCACATTATTTCCAGCGCCATGATACGTTCCAGTGGCAACCAGAATCATATCGTCATCATTAGATTTGGATATTGCCTTGGCTATGGATAGGCACGCCGTACCAGGAGATAGACAATCAGCCGAGTCGTTACCGTTTGGCGATACATACAACGCCTGGTTGGCAACATTAAAATTCGCGCTCCCCACAGATGCCGACGCGGAAACAATGTAATGGCCAGACTGGTTATTCGCCGTGAAAGTTGCGGCAGTTGCCACTCCTCCGGCATCGGTAGCAGTGGAGTACAAGATCGTTCCATTCTGAAACAACCCGCTTGGGCCGCTTGCAGGCGCAGAGAACTCAACATTCTGTCCGCTAACAGGGCTGCCATTCGCATCCAAAATTACAACTTTAAATTGTCTGAGGAACGTAGTTCTCGGAGCAGTGCGCTGATGATCGCCGTCCACGATTTCAATCACTGACGCCGCCCCTGGCGCAGTATATTCATAAGCTCCTCGATCACAGATGCCAACCCGCGATCCACCGCGTTGATCTACGCTTGAGCAAGTCAAAGGATTGGCAGAGTTTCTGGCCGGGCTGTTGGATTTTATTGGCTGATAACCTCGAGAAGGCAGGAAAGTATTTAGTTTTGGATCGACATTTAATTTATCGTTAGGGCCATTAGGGATATTGCAACCGTCAGTATGTCCAACAATATTGTATCCAAGGGATGTAAGGTCTCCATAACAATCCGGACTCACCGGAGAATCATTCTGCGCTAATATAGAATTTTCCAAGATCACATTTCCATAGATTCCCCCACCGCTCCCGGCAGCATAATTGCCAGTAACAGTAACATTATTCAATTTGGCAATGCCTTTAATTCCCCCGCCGGTTGCATCAATGCCAAAAGCGCGATTATTGGCGATCGTGCTGTCATAAATCTCCAAAATCCCCGACGATACGGAAATTCCGCCTCCTTCATTTGCGGCCATGTTGTTATGAATTGAACTGTTCCTCAAAATAAGCGTCCCCTGGCTATGCTGTAGTAACCCCCCTCCACAATGGTCAGCCTCGGAATTAAGAATCGTTGTGTAAGATATCTCAGTCCACTTACCGCCATTTACAATTCCCCCGCCACATACCAACGAATAACCATTCTGAACAGTGACGTGGTCAATCTTGACATTGTCCGCGCCAATACTGATCCCTGGATTCTTACTTTCGCCATCAATAACGGTTACGCCAAATCTTACAACGAAAAGATCATCCCAACCTCCACTCAACCGAATAGACTTACCAATGGATACGATTGATTCGTAATATGGATTTGGGCCCACAAAACGATATACGCCCGAGGAAATCAGGATTGCACCGCCCAAGTCCGCTTTTTCTATTGCAGCATTTATCGTCTTACAAGCGGTCGCGGGAGAAAGGCAATCTGCAAGATCATTCCCAGACATCCTAACATACCAGGCTTTATTGGCCAGATCAAAATTAATGGATGCAAGCCCTACCGATTCGACCTCGACCTGATAGTCGCCCGATCCACCGTTGGCGGTAAATGAGGTCTTTGCCACGCCATCTGCGGCAGTAGTGATTGTAATACTGGTTAACCCTCCAGAAAAAGTACCTCCAGCCCCACTTCCGGGCGCGGTAAACGTTATAGCCTGCCCGCTAACAGGACTCCCATTGGCATCAAGAATCGCAGCGGCCAGCGGGTTGTCAAAAGTAGTGTGAGGAGCTGTTGTTTGTTGATTTCCTCCCGCGATCGCCAATTTCGAAGCGTTACCAGTGGAACTTGGAAATTCATATGCTCCAATATCGCATATCTCAACTCGGGTATATCCGCGTTGATCTTGAGAACCATAGCAACTCGCCCCAGCATCAATGGCCGGACTGCCGGCCAACAACGGTTGATAACCAACCCCCTCAATAAATGTACCAAGGAGCGGGTTAACATTTAACTGATTGCCATTTGTCGGAGGAAACATCGTGCAATCGGTAGTGTCGCCGATAATATTAGTTGAACTAGAGTTAACTGAGCCGTAACAATCCGGCCCCTGAATCAACGCATGATTATTGTACACAATGGTATTTTTTACGTTAACAACCGCGCCTGGTTGATTTGAGGCGCTGAACGTAATGCCGCCGGCATATCCTGCTGTATTATTCGTGACGGTTACATTATTTAAATAAGCGCTGCCAAATCCTTTGTAAATGCCTCCCCCGGTTGATGATGCGCTATTATTACTTACAGTTACATTTCTCAAAGTCAGGTTGCCTGTATAACTATCAATGCCTCCCCCGCTTGCGTTGTCGCCAACTTTATGGTTGTTATAAATAGAGCTATTAGTCACAATAAGGCTCACAGTTGAAAGATTGATTCCACCATCCCATCCGTTTCTAACAATAAAGTGATCAAAAAGTATTGTTGTCGCTTCAGGATACCCATATACGCCAACTCCGCGATTTTTGTTTTCTCCGTCAATCACAGAGAATCCAACCTGAGCGCTAAAATCCGCATTCCAGCCTCCATAAATATTCACGCCCTTACCGTTATTTAATTCCGCCTGAACAACAAAATTGTCAACAGGGTTTGTTTTTATATATACTCCCTCGGCAACCGCAATAATTTCGCCATCCACCCCAAAGTTCACGACCTGTGAAATCGCATAAGTTATTGAAAGACATGGAGAGGTTTCAACAGAACAGGTTCCAGCGTCTACCCCAGTAGGAGAGACAAAACGATCTATATCACCAGGATTCGGCGCGCTAATTGGCGCTTCCACTCCTGCTTCTGGCTCGTAAACAGGTTCCGAGGCGGGAAGGTCCCGATCTGTTTCATTTCCTCCCCACGCCGTATCAATCTGATTGAAATGCAAACTAATCTTCCCACTCTGCGCGTTCACCAACACCAACTCGCGCAACGGCGCGTTCTCAGACGTGACCTCCATCCGCCAGACAAGGTGCGCGGGGGTCTCATCCTCGCCGTTCATCAGGCGCGCATCGTAGATCCACAGTTCAGGCTCCGACGCAACGACATCACTGAGAGAAAGTCCATACGCGCTCGCAATCTCTTGCAAGGCTACGCTCTGCGCCAGCGCCGCATCAATGTTAGGAGTAACAGAAATATCCAAATCAGGCGAAACTTCCCCATTGATGGATAACAGCCCACCCTTCGCGTTCGTATTGACGATCAATTCGCCCGCCATCACGGGGACGCCCTGATACAACTGCTGATACTTCGTCATCCCGCGGCCTTCCGCCTCACGCGTCGACGTCAGCCGGAGTTCTTCCTGCGGATTCTTCAACCCAAACTGAGGCCCATACACATCCAGAATCGCCAAGCCGCGACCCTCTGCCGAAAGTTCGGCGCGCATCGCCGCGTCCACGCGGATCGGGCTGGACGGGTCGGCCCCGAGGAAACTCAACTTCCCCGTCTGCGGGTGGACACTCGTCCGAACGCCATCCCCGCCCCCAAGTTCAGTAGACGCGGAAACCAGGTTGGGTTGCGCCGCGGAAACCAGCAGGGTCATCCCCACCAGAATGGACAGGAATACATTAGCGAAATTAGGTTTGCGATTCATAGGTTCCTCCGATTTTTCAATTCATGTTTTGCGAGTCAAGATTTCCCAACGATTATTGAATGGTGAATTTCCAAACAATTGACCAGGCGCTGGCTTTGCCCGCCGCGTTGTAAGCGCGCACTCGCCAGTAATAGACACCTGAAGGCAAATCTGTGGCGAGCGCGTATTTAGACATTCGGATTTTGTTGTAAGTTAATAGATTCGATGCAAAGGACGGGTCGGTTGCCACCTGAAGTTGATAGTAATACAAATCCGGCTTCGAGTTACCCCAATCAAAGATTGGTCTTGCGCCTGTCAATGTCACATTGTTCGCGGGAGAAATTAGAGATGGAACACTTGGCACGCCGACACACAGATAGATCCGAACGTCATCAATATACCAACCCAATACGGAAGAATACTCATCGGTTCCCAATGTCCAACGGAAGCGAACCGTTTTTCCGGCCAGTGAGGTAAGGTTGTACCGAGAATCCACAAACCCATGGCTATCTCCGACAAAGGCCGGGGCGCCGTTCAATGCATTAGTTCCATATGCTATCGTACCGCCATAATTAAGACCCGCGCTAAACAATGGTTCCGCGTCCTTCCAACCAGTGGCATCCGCAGAATATTCCAGAATACCTCCATCATAGTAGGTTGTACCAGAAGCGTCGAAACTGAAGAGATGCGAGAAGTGAAGATAAGGCTTGGAGCCTGGCGGTAGATAAACTCCATCGATCGCCGCTTGTGATTCTGTCCTTTCGAAACCGTCATTTGCCCATAGTGAGTTTTTACCGCTAAGCGCGTTTTCTCCTGAGAGATCCCACGCTACCGCGCCGACAAGCGCTGTCAAACTCCATTCGTCGGTTCCATTCTCGAAATCCTCATAGAATAGATTTGGGGATGCGCGGAAAGTTCCCTCAGGGCAATAGTCAGCTTCCGGATTGAAATTGACGCCCGGCTCTTGATTCATCTCAACAGCAACTGTGGCATCTCGCACTTCATTGCAATCTGCCGGAATAATTCCTTTTGTGCCAATCTTATTTTTACATGCCTGGTAAAGGACATTGTGCAAATCGAGG
>JACRBL010000041.1 GCA_016234485.1 Chloroflexota bacterium | reverse complement strand
GTCCGCAAGTTTTGTAAATTGGACGATACCAGCGAGTCGCTCATGCGCTCGGCGATGAATCAAATGAACCTCTCGGCTCGCGCCTACCATCGCATTTTGAAACTGGCGCGCACGATCGCGGACTTGGGCGGAAGCGAGGCGATCCAGCCGCCGCATTTGGCAGAGGCGCTGCAGTATCGTCCGAAGTTGATGGTGGGATGATCGTTTATGGATGTAAATTTCGCCCGGCGGTCATCTAACTATCGATGATCAAATCGCCCCGTCAGATACTGACGGGGCGATTTTTGTTTTATTCTTCGGGGATGTCCACACCCGCTTCCGTCCTCAAAGAGACTTTTGGGTACGATACTTTTCGTCCGCTTCAGTGCGAAGTGATCGAGAACGTGATGGCGCGCCGCGGCACGCGGCGGTCATGCCGACGGATGGGAAGGAATCGCTGTTTTATCAAATCCCATCCCATGTTTTGCGGCAACCATCGCCGCCAAAATGGACAACGCGATCTCCTGCGGGCTGACGGCCCCCAACCGCATCCCAATCGGCGCTTGCAGACGAGTCAGTTGTTCGTCGGTCGCGCCAAGTTCGCGCAAAGATTCAAATCGTTTGCCGATATTCTTGCGAGCGCCAAGCACACCCACATAACGCGCTGGGCTTGCGAGCGCGACTTTCAACGCAGGGTTATCCAGTTTTTCATCGTGACTGATGACCACAACATAAGCGCTCTCATCGAGTCGCAATTTCTCCAGCGCGTCGGAAGGCCATGCGGTGATGAGTTCATCCGCGTGTGGAAATCGTTCGGGTGTGGCAAAGGCCTCGCGCGGATCAATTATGATCGTGCGAAATTCCAGCGTCTTGGCAAGCGCCACCAGCGGAATGGCGATATGCACCGCGCCGACGATGATCAATTGGGACGGGGGAGGCAGAACATCCACGAACACATCCGCCGCGCCGAAAGTCCGCCAGCCCGATTCCTGCACGCGCAACTGTTCCCGCGCCCAGGCCGCCGCGTCCGCGTCCAGCGCTGCGGATCCCAAATTTCCGAGTGTCCGCCCGTCAGGCAGAATCAGAATTTTGTTGCCCACCCCCTCCCCAGCGATGACCGTCCCGACCGCCGCCGGTTGGTTTTCATCGAGGCAGGTTTTCAATGTCGGATATAGACCGCGCCACTGCGGTGAATCCAGCGACTCGACAAACACCTCCAGCGAACTGCCGCAACTCAGCCCGATCTCCCATGGGGTTTCCTCGTTGGTGATGCCATACTGTAAAAGTTTTGGCGCGCCGCTTTGAATCACGGCCTGCGCCTGCTCGTACACCTCGCCCTCGATGCAACCGCCCGTGACCGAACCGGCGATTTCCATGCCGGTCGTCATCGCCATCTTTGCGCCCAGCGGACGCAATGACGTTCCATCCCGTTTGACGTTTGTCGCGATGGCAACCGGCTTGCCTTCCCTGCGCCAGGTTTCGATTTCTGCAATTACTTCACGCATGTTGACCTCGCTACTCTAAAATGACTCTTCCGATCAAACCGACGTTCTCCTTTGGATTATACTGGGAGTGAATGGTCGCCGCCAAAATTTGATCCTGCTGTTTTTGCCGAAAGGCGAGGGGCTGAACGATCACCGAACAAACAAATACACTTGCCAAACAGATTCAATCGCATATAATCTGGCTATTCATTTCCTGCTCATTTGAAAAGAGACCATGCGCCCACTCCATAACATTCGAATTCTGGATATTACCCGCGCCCTGGCTGGCCCCTACTGCACGATGATGTTGGGAGATTTGGGCGCAGACGTGATCAAAGTGGAACGTCCGGTAAGCGGCGACGAAAGCCGCGGCTGGGGTCCGCCTTTTGTGGGAAAGCCGTATGGCCCCTATCCCGGTGAATCCGCTTATTTCATTGCAACCAATCGCAACAAACGTAGCATCACCGTTAATATCCAAAGCGCGGAAGGGCAGGAGATTGTCCGCAGGCTGGCGGGTATTTCCGATGTGCTGGTCGAGAATTATCGCACCGGTGATTTGGACAAGTTGGGTCTGGGCTACCCCGACCTGCATCGCCTGTTTCCAAAATTGATCTATTGTTCGATCAGCGGATACGGACGCACGGGGCCGTTTGCCGAACGTCCCGGTTATGACGCCATCCTCCAGGCCGAGGGCGGAATGATGAGCATCACCGGGCCAGTGGACGGACCTCCCTCACGCGTCGGCATCCCGATCATTGACATCACCTCCGGGATGTTTGCCGCCACCGCGATCCTGGCGGCGCTCCACGCACGGGACCTCACGGGGGAGGGGCAACAGGTGGACATCTCCCTCTTCGATTCGCACATCGCGCTCCTTTCAAATGTAGCCTCCAACTATCTGGTTGGGGAAGCCGCGCCCCGCCGACTGGGCAATGCCCACCCCAACCTTGCCCCTTATGAAGCATTTTCCGCCCGCGATGGCTGGTTCATATTAGGCGTTGCCAATGAGCGTCAATGGGAAATGTTGTGCGACATGCTCGGCCGCGCGGACATGAAAACGGACAGCCGTTTTGCGTCCAATGGCGCGCGGGTTGCCAATCGGGATGCATTGGTGGATGAACTCAATAAAATCTTTTTCCAGCGGAATGTGGACGACTGGCTGGCAGACATCATCAAAGCCGGTCTTCCTTGCGGCCCCATCAATTCCATCCCGCAAGTTTTCGCCCACCCGCAAACCCAGGCGCGGGACATGACCATCGCGTCCGACCACCCGACTGCCGGCACGGTGCGAATGACGGGCTTTCCCTACAAATTGTCTGGGACCCCGGCGGAACTCCACGCGCCGCCGCCGTTGTTGGGGGAACATACCGAAGAAATCCTGACCAGCCTGTTGGGTTATCCGCCCGAAGACGTGGCATCGCTAAGAATCAAAAAAGCAATCTAAGCACGGCCTCTCCAGACTTCCGAAGTCTTGGAGACTTCGGAAGTCTGGAGAGAATGGAAACCATAATGACATTCGTTAAAACTGAAATACGTTCCGGCGCTTATTATGACTCTGTCGTGCTGATGCACTTGCAACGCTCCCTGTCACAGCAACCTGGCGTTTCGGATGCAGGGGTGGTGATGGGAACGGAGGCCAACAAGGATTTGCTGGCGCAAAGCAATTTACTTGTGGATGAGGCCAGGGGGGCAGGCGCCAACGACCTCGTGATCGTTGTCAAAGGTGAAGACGAATCTTCGGTTCAGGCCGCCATCGCAAAAGTGGACGAACTGATCGCCGCGCGCCGAAGCGGCGGCGTGGATCAGGAGTACCGCTCCCAGAGTTTGGAATCCGCCGCGAAGCGATTGCCCAACGCCCAATGGGTTCTCGTCTCCGTCCCCGGGCGTTATGCCGCGGGCGTGGCACGTCAGGCGTTGGATTTGAACAAGCACGTTTTTCTTTACAGCGACAATGTCTCTTTAGATGATGAGATCGCGCTAAAACAGGAAGCCGCCAGCAAGGGACTGATCGTGATGGGACCCGATTGCGGCACGGCCATCGTGAACGGCGTCGGGTTGGGATTCGCCAACAAGGTTCGGCGCGGACCGATCGGCGTTGTGGCCGCGTCGGGGACAGGTCTGCAACAAGTCACGGTTCGCATCCACCAGATGGGCGGGGGACTCACCCACGCGCTCGGCACCGGCGGGCGCGACCTCTCGGAGGAAGTGAACGCTGTCACCGCCCGCCAGTCCCTCGATCTGTTGCGCCGCGATCCCGATACAAAAGTGATCGTGCTTGTTTCCAAGCCGCCCTCCCCCAAAGTGGCCGCCGAACTCATCGAAGCCGCGCGGCGGGTGGGGAAACCTGTCGTTGTGAATTTCATCGGTTACGCAACCGCCATGCGTCGCGTGGACAATGTCACCTTTGCGACGACCTTCGATGAAACCGCCGAACTCGCCGTTCAACTTTCGCATCCTTCCGGACAAAATGGGGGCGGACTCGACCCCGCGAAATTTTCGTCGGGACAGCGCTACCTGCGCGGGCTGTTCTCCGGCGGCACGCTGGCCTACGAGGCGCAACTGATTCTGCGGGATTATCTGCCGACCGTTTATTCGAACGCGCCCCTCAAAAAAGAATTGCGTCTCGCCGATTCTCTGACCAGCCAGGAACATTCCCTGATTGACCTAGGCGAGGATGAATTCACGGTGGGACGCCTGCACCCGATGCTGGACAACGATCTCCGCATCCGCCGCCTGGACAAGGAGGCGGGGGACCCGCAAGTGGCCGTGATCCTGCTGGACGTCGTTCTCGGCTACGGCGCGCATCCGAATCCTGCCAGCGAGTTGACTCCCGCCATCGCAAAGGCTCGTCAAACCGCGGCAGATGGCGGACGGCATCTCGAAGTGGTGGCTGTCGTCTCCGGCACGGACGAGGATCCCCAAAATATGGCCGATCAAATTCGGGCGTTGAAAGAGGCGGGGGCGGTCGTCGAGACCAGCAACGATGTCGCGGCCCGCTCCGTTGGTCGCGTGTTGCGGGCGCTGAATCAAACGAGTCAGGCCGCGCAATCTCCGTTTGTGGAAGTGGATTTGTCCGCCATCAAACAACCGTTGAGCGCCATCAACGTCGGCTTGGATTCGTTCACCGAGAGTCTTGTCGCGCAAGCGGCGGAGGTTGTCCACGTGGATTGGAGACCCGCGGCGGGCGGCAACGAAAAAATGATGGACATCCTGGCGCGTATGAAACGCAAAGCGTAACGCAAGATTTATCTTGCGATTTTCTACCGTGCAAATACGAGTGTATTTCGTCATTGCGAGGAGGGTGCACTTCCCGACGAAGCAATCCCGTGTGGTGAGAGGGGATTGCTTCGGGAAGAACACCCTCGCAATGACGGATGTACGGTAGAGAATTTTGCGGTACGAGAAAATCAAAAGGAGATGTGATGAAGGAATTTATCGCGGCATGTGTGCAAATTGCGATCATCCCAAACGACATTAAGGCGAACATCGAAAAATCGGTGAGTTGGCTGGAGAAAGCGGTCAAAGAGAACGATGCTGAGTTGATCGTTTTTCCCGAAACCGTGACGACCGGCTTCGTGACGAATCTCGAAACGAATGAACTTTGGGATTTGCTGGATGACGCGCCTGGTCACATTACCGCCGAGATTCAGAAGGCGGCCAAAGCGCACGGCGTTCACGTGGTCTGGCCGACGTATCGCCGCGGGCCGCAGCGCGGCATCATTTACAACTCTTCGATTTTGATCGGCCCCAACGGCGGGATCATCGGCACGTACGACAAGACTCATCCCTTCCCGATGGAGCGCGTGGATTGCGGCGGATGGACGACGGTCGGTAATCGCGCCGACGTGTACGAGACCGCGCTGGGCAGTATCGGCATGATCATTTGTTACGACGGCGACTTCCCCGAACTCTCGCGCATTTTGGCAGTCAAGGGCGCGGAGGTGATCACGCGTCCCTCCGCCCTGTTGCGCAGTTTCGACATTTGGAATCTGACCACCAGCGCGCGCGCCTACGATAATCACGTGTACATGGTGGCCACCAACTCGGTCGGCCCGGACGCGGGGGGCGGATACTATTTCGGTCACAGCATGATCGTCAACCCGATCGCGTGGCGGCTGGCGCAGGCGCGCGGCTCGGAGGAAATCATCGCCGCCAAACTCAACCCCGATCCCCTGCGCTATGTGACCACGGGAAGCAACAGCCCGCAGGTGTTCGATCATTTGCAGGATCGCAACCTGGAGTTGTATCGCGAGAGTTTAAAAGAGGCGCGCTCGCGTTTCGAGATCGGAAAAAGTTTTTATAAAAACAAGGAAGGCTAAACAACATGGACATTGAAAAGGCAAATACCGAAGCGACCAATCGCATGATGGAAGCCCGCCCGATCGTCACCGGCTTGGCGAAGGCGATTGAAGTGGCGCCGGGGTTGCACGAAAACATGCTCCTGCACGCCGGCCCTCCGGTGACCTGGGAGCGTATGTCTGGCCCGATGAAAGGCGCCATGATGGGCGCGCTGATCTTCGAAGGCAAGGCGAAAAATGGCGAGGAAGCTGAGAAGATGCTCAAATCGGGCAAGATCGAGTTTTCTCCGTGCCATGAGCACATGTGTACCGGCCCAATGGCGGGCGTGATCTCGCCGTCCATGCTGGTCTATATCGTCGAGAACCAGACGCACGGCATCAAGTGTTTCTCCAACCTCAACGAGGGACGCGGCAAGGTCCTGCGGATGGGCGCGTACAGCCCGGAGGTCCTGGAAAAGTTGCGCTGGATGGAATCCACGCTGGGGCCGACGATCAAAGCCGCGCTGGAAGCGGTCGGCGGCATTGACGTCCGCGCCATCCTTGCCAAAGCGCTCCACATGGGTGATGACGGACATAACCGCCTCGACGCCGCCTCTGTATTGTGGACAGCGCAACTGGCTCCTTACATTGCCAAAACCGCAAAGGATAGCGCCACCGCGTTCGAAACGATCAAATTTCTCGGCGAGAACGCGTTGAGCATTCTCAATCCCGTGATGGCGGGTTGCAAGTCCATGACCGCCGCCGGGCATAATGTGGAAGGCAGTACGATCGTCACCATCATGGCTCGCAACGGAACGGACTTTGGGTTGAAGGTCAGCGGTCTGGGAGATCAATGGTTCACGGCGCAATCCCCGATTGTCAAGGCGCTGTACTTCCCCGGCTTCACCGAGGCAGATGCCTGCCGCGATATTGGCGACAGTGTCATCACTGAGACTGCCGGCATCGGCGGCTTTGCCATGGCAACCGCTCCCGCTCTGGTCGCCTTCATCGGCGGCAAGCCCAAAGACGCCATCAATACCACTCTCGACATGTACGAAATCACGTACACCGAACACAAATATTTCACCATCCCCTTCCTTGATTTCCGCGGCACCCCGACCGGCATTGATATTCGCAAGGTGGTCGAAAAACAGATCGCTCCGCGCGCGAATACGGGCGTGGCACACAAGGATCCCGGAGTTGGGCAGGTCGGCGCGGGCGTTGTTTCCATGCCAATGGGCGCATTTGAAGACGCGCTTGTTGCGTTCGCGGATAAGTACGGTTTCTAACCCCTATGCCCTCAGAAAACAGGTTTCTCCGCCTTCGGCGGAAACCTGTTTTCTGACCCTATATCAGAAACGGAGGCTACGATGGACCGAGAAAATTTCATCAAGATGATGAGTGAAGCAAAATTGCACGATCTGACTCAAGGGTGCAGTATTTTCACTCCCCCATGGCCCGGCGAAAAATCGTTGGAGGTGCATTTCTTCAAGCGCGTCACCGGCGCATATGGCGGCGGGCAAGGCGCGAATGGCCAGATCCTGAATTGGAGCAACACGGTCGGCACGCACCTGGTGGGCGAACGCGCATTTCATTCTGGCGGACGCGCGATCGCCGATATACCGCTGGAAGCCTTGAACGGTCCCGGCGTGATCGTTGACATCTCGGACATGGTTTCCGATTACAGCATCATCACCCCGGAAATGATTACGAAGAAAGCCGATGTCAAAAAAGGCGATATTCTCATCATCAACACCGGCTATCACAAATATTCCTGGGATCAGCCGCAGGTGGACAACGACAAAGCGCAAGGCGGCGTTGAATCCATGGAATTTGGTTTTCTCGTGCGCCATCCCGGCCCGTCCATGGAATTTTACAAGTGGGCGTTGGATATGAAACTCAAGGTGGTCGGTGTGGATTGCGGCGCGGCGGAACATCCCATGAACACCCCGATCCGCCGCATGCATGAGAATCACTTCAAACTGGCGGAAGAAAAACTGAAAAAAGAAACCGGCAAAACATGGGATGAGACGTTTCCGCAGGGCGAATATTATGAACTCACGCACATCACCATGCCAAAGCAACATCTCGTGCTGGCCGAATGTATCGTGGGTCAGATCGATGAATTGAAAAACAAACGCGCTTGGATTCAGATCATGCCGATTCCCTACATGGAAGTCGAAACGGCCTGGTCGCGCGTCTCTGCCTTGACCGCGCCGGATGGCATGAGCGACGATGCGTTCTTCGCTGAAATGGCAAAGTCGAAAATGATCGATATGACAGTGCCGTTCAGCGTTCAGACTCCGCAATGGCTGAACTATATTCCGTTGAGCGTCACCTACACCAAGCGCGTCGGCGGGCAATACTTCGGCATGGGACGCAACGGCTCCATCTGCAACGCCAGCATTCACCTCGCCACGCACATGGACGGCGAAAAACACTTCTATCCCAACGGGCGCACCATCGGACAGGTTCCGCTCTCAGAGTGGGTGGGACCCGGCGTCATCGCGGATATCTCTCACCTGGTCAGCGATTCCAGCGTGTACACTCCGAAGATGATTCAAGATGTGGTGGACATCCGCAAAGGCGACATCCTGGTCATCAAGACGGGCTGGAATAAGTACGGCTGGTTCAGCGAAGATTCGGATGAATTCCGCTACATGGTCAAGCACCCGGGTCCCTCCGCTGATTTCTCCAAGTGGGCGGCGGACATGAAAATCAAATGGATCGGCGTGGACGCGGTCTCCGCCGACCATCCCATGAACACCATCATGCGCATCTGGCATCCGAAAACGTTTGCCGAAGCCAACGCCAAACTGGTCAAAGACTTTGGCAAGGACTGGGATGAGATGTATCCTCTGGAAGGTTTCTATCAGGATATGCACCTCAACCTCTTCCCGAAGCATATCGTCCATGCCGAGAATCTCGCGGGCGATATCGCCACCGCCAAGAGCGGCCGCTATTACATCGGCTGTTATCTGCAAAAAGCGATGGAGACCGAATCCATGTGGGGCCGCTTCGTGGCGTTCAAGGAAGGTTAGTGTTTCAGGCTCACAAGTAATTGTTTGGGCGGCACGCTTCGCGTAACTGCCGCCCAAACTCAGAGCAAGGCGGAAGAGACTGTAAAATTTATAGAGAGGCTGGCTGTATAACTTTATGCCCCAATATTTTTTCGTTGACGAGTCGGGCGACCCAGGATTGCATAGTTTCAAAGGCGTCCCATATTTTGTGCTGGCTATGGTTCAACTGCCCAACCGCGACCCAATCGAGGAGTTCAGCAAGATTCGACAAGAGTTGCGAGTATCGCCCAATTTCGAATTTCACTTCCATCCCATGACTGACGCGCAAAAGCAGGTATTCTTTGGGGCGCTGAATACCGTCTCATTTCGCGTGCGGGCGGCAGTCTTTCTAAAAAACCAGATACCGCCAACGTTTAAAGGGTTGAGCGGAACGGATGTCGTCATCGAATTGATTACCGAATTGGTCTTGCGCGCCTCGCCTTTGGATATTGGGGATGATGTTTTGGTTTTGGATGGCGCGGCCGAGCCAGTCCGCAAGGCGTTGCGAATTCATTTATCGGAGGCATACAAACAGGCAAAACGGGAACGCCCTTTCAAGAAAATTGTTTCTGGCGATTCTCGGATAGAAGACGGCTTACAACTGGCAGATATGATTGCGGGGGCAATTCGCGAGCATGTCTGGCGCAAAGATGGCGAATATTTCAACATGTTTCGCAACCGCGTCATTGACCTATGGCAGATGGATTAAAATAAAACACCCCCGACTATCCGTACTCCTGGTACGGCAGGTTGCCTCACTTGGCAACCTTGTCATCGGGGGCGGGTAAAACGGTCTTCCGCCCATTTCTGGACGCTTCCGTTTTATTGTTAAATTTATTATACTGAGAATGATGATGAACGTCAAATGTTTTTCGCCAAGCCAGAGACTTCCGAAGTCTGGACTTTTTACCAAACAGCTGGCGCGAAGCGGTTGCTACGGTCATTACCGACTATGATTCTCATCACCGGCGCGGCTGGTAAAACTGGACGAGCGATCATTCAAGCGTTGACGAAGCGCGGAGAAACTGTTCGGGCGTTGGTTCACCGATCCGATCAAACTGCCTCCATCAAAGCGCTTGGCGTTGATGATGTTATCGTTGGCAATTTGCTTGACCAATCTGTCATTCGGCAGGCGGTTCAAGATGTTCGAGCGGTTTATCATATCGCTCCGAATGTCAGCCCGGACGAGGTGTCCATTGGCAGGACCATTATTGCCGCCGCGCAGACCACAGGCGTCGGGCATTTCGTCTTCCATTCGGTGTTGCATCCGCAGATCGAAGCCATGCCCCATCACTGGCGGAAAATGCGCGTGGAGGAACTGCTCTTCGCATCGGGTTTGCCCTTTACCATCCTGCAGCCGACAGCTTATATGCAAAACATTCTGGCGCATTGGGATCAAATTATCGAAAAAGGCAGATACCCCATCCCCTATTCGACGGAGACGCGCCTGAGTCTGGTTGACCTGGAGGATGTCGCCGATGCCGCCGCGATCGTCCTCACCGAACCCAGGCACATCGGCGCGACCATCGAGCTGGTCGGGACGCCTCCAATGTCCCAGCGTGAAATCGCTGACTCGTTGGCCGACCCGCTTGGGCATCCGGTGGAAGCGGAAGTTGTATCGCTCGAAGAATGGGAACGAGTCGCCAGGGCATCCGGCTTGGGCGATTATCAAGTATTGACCTTGTTGAAAATGTTCTGTTATTATGAAAGTCACGGATTTGCGGGCAACCCGAACGCGTTGAGTTGTTTGCTCGGAAGGCAACCCACATCCTTTGCAGAGTTTGTCGAACGGATAAAAAATGATCACAGAATTGGATAATTATTTGAGTCGGCTCGATGATCTGCACGGACAAGTTTCCAGCCTGATCGCTGAATTGCCCGCCGAGGCGTTGAACTGGCGTCCGATTGAAGATGAGGGCAACCAGGTTACCAACTCGCTGGCCGTGATGGCTGTTCACCTCGCAGGCGCGAAACATTTCTGGATCGCGGAGGTGGTTGGGGGGCGAGCCGCGACGCGCGACCGCGATGCCGAATTTGCCTCCGTCGCAGCCTCCACCGCGGAACTCGTCCAACTATTGGAGAGAACCACACTGGAGACAAGGCAAGTATTTTCCGAGTTGAGCGAATCCGATTTGAACGGCACGCGCCAGGCGAAAGACCGCATCGTTCCAGTGCGCTGGTGCATCCTCCATGTGATTGACCATACCTCCCTCCATCTTGGTCACATGCAAATCACGTACCAGTTGTGGATGGGAGGCAAGAGTTTTCCATCACCCATGTGGACGGAACGCTTGCGTCTAGAGAAATGATAAAAAATCGAATCATTCTAAATGTCCAAATTTAGGAGATGAAATTTCATGAAGCCAGCGCCATTCGAATACCATGCACCTACAACCACGGAAGAAGCCTTGTCCCTTTTGGCGGAACATGGCTACGACGCCAAAATTCTGGCCGGCGGGCAAAGCCTGATTCCCATGATGAACTTCCGCCTGGTTCAACCTGCCATCCTGGTGGATTTGAACAACATCCCCGACCTCGCTTACATCAATCCAGGCGACGATGGCGGTTTGCGTTTGGGGAGCATGACCCGTCATCATCAGGTGGAGACGAGTCCGCTGGTGGCGGAACGTGCGCCCCTGATTCACGAAACCATGCCGAAGATCGCCTATCCCCAGGTTCGCTCCCGCGGGACTTTTGGCGGAAGCATTTCTCATGCAGATCCTTCGGCGGAACTGGTTGCGCTGAGCGTGGCGCTGGACGGGAATTTCCGCCTCCGCAACCGGGACGGGGAGCGGTGGACGCCCGCCCGGGAGTTTTTCGTCGGGTTGTTTACGACCGTCCTCGAACCGAACGAGTTGCTGGTGGAGGCCTCCCTGCCGCCCATGCCGCCTCATTCTGGCTGGTCACTAAAGGAGGTCGCCCGCCGTCCGCATGACTTCGCGCTGATCGGCGTTGCGGCTGTTGTCACCCTGGATGAGAAGGGTCTTTGCCAGCAAGCTCGCATGGTATTGATCAGCGCGGGTGACGTTCCGATGGTGGCGCATAAAGCGGTTGAGTTACTCAAGGGACAAGCGCCCACTGCAGAAGCCATTAAGGCCGCCGCCGAAGTTGCCGCTACTGAAGACATTGATCCCAGCAGTGACATCCATGCCACGGCGGAATTTCGCCGTCATCTTGCGAATGTTTTATCCCGCCGCGCGCTCGAGCAGGCTTTCCAGCGCGCCGCGGAAAATAAATAATAAGAGGGCAATCATGGAGACAACCTTGCAAAACGTATTCGATCTCGCTGTAACCGTCAACGGAACCCGCTATGAACAGGCCGTTGAGCCGCGCATCCTCTTGAGCGATTTCCTGCGCCACGATCTTGGCTTGACCGGCACACACGTCGGTTGCGAGCATGGCGTCTGCGGAGCCTGCACCGTTCTGCTGGACGGGGAACCCGTCCGCTCGTGCCTGATGTTTGCCGTCCAGGCGCATGGACGAGAAGTCACCACCGTCGAAGGATTGGGAACCATTGATCACCTTCACCCCATTCAGGAGGCTTTTCAAGAAGCCCACGGCCTCCAATGTGGGTTTTGCACGCCCGGGATCCTGACGACGGTCAAGGTCTTTCTCGAGCAGAATCCGAATCCCAGCGAAGAAGAAATTCGCGAAGCACTTTCTGGAAACCTTTGCCGTTGCACAGGGTACCAACACATCGTTGACGCCGTCCAACTTGCGGCTGAAAAGATGAGAAAGTGACCCAACGCCTCGTCATCTATCTTTAGGATCTGTGTAAAAACAGCTTCCCGTTTTCAAGGTTCGCGAGCAGTTGAACTGCGATCCATTTAGCAGTACAACTGCTGAAGAAACACGGAACTTATTTTTACACGAGTACTTATCCAAGTATCGAGTTTTACGCAGGAGTAATGCTGTGATCAAAAAATTCATCGGAAAACGCGTGATGCGCAACGAAGATCCACGCCTGCTGACCGGGCAAGCCCAGTTTGTGGATGATGTGGAAATCCCCGGCATGCTCCATGCGGCCTTTCTGCGCAGTGATTATGCTCATGCGCGCCTGCTCAGCATTGACGTGTCCGCGGCACGCCAGCATCCGGGCGTGGTGGCCGTTTTCACCGCGGAAGACATGGGCGATGACTGGTTTCCGGGTCCCCCGCTGGTTTCTCCGCCTCCGACCGCCAAGGATGTCACCTTCCATTCGCGCCGACAAGTTCCCCTCGTCAAAGACAAGGTGCGGCACGCGGGCGAGGCGATTGCCGTCGTCATCGCCGAGAGTCGCTACATCGCCGAGGATGCGGTCGAAGATATTTTGGTTGAGTTCGAACCGTTGGAGGCTGTGGTTGATTTGGAAAAAGCGCTGGAGGTGAACAGCGTCCTCGTCCACGACGATCTCGAGTCTAACCTGGCCGCGCAGATGTTTCAACAGAAGGGCGATTACGAAGCCGCCCGCCAACAAGCCGACCTGGTGATCCAGCGCAGAATCGTCATCGAGCGCGGCGCGGCCGCGGCCATGGAGAATCGCGGCATCGTCGCCCACTGGGATGCGAAGAGCCAGCATCTCACCATCTGGGACACCACCCAGGCTCCGATCCCCATTCGAAACGGGACCGCGGCCAGACTGGGTCTGTCCGAGCATCAGGTGCGGGTGATCGCGCCCTTCATCGGCGGCGGCTTCGGACCCAAGATCATGATGTTCTACGCCGAGGAATTGGTCATCCCTTGGGCGGCGAAGAAACTGAACCGCCCGGTCAAGTGGATCGAAGACCGCCGCGAAAACTTTTACGCCACCACGCAGGAACGCGGGCAGGTGCATGATGTGGAAATTGCCCTGAGCCGTGATGGTCATATCCTGGGCTTGAAGGATAACTTCCTGCACGACACCGGCGCATACGACCCGTATGGCTTGACCATCCCGCTCAACACGCAAAGCCACGACATGGGCGGATACGACATAAAAAATTACTCCTCGGAGTTCAAAGTGGTCTTCACGAACAAGACCATCGTCACCCCCGTGCGCGGCGCGGGACGTCCGCAGGGCATCTTCGTCATCGAGCGCATGATGGACGCCGCCGCCAAAGAGTTGGGCATGGACGCGGTGGAAATCCGCAAGCGCAATTTGATTCCGCCGGAGGCCTTCCCGTACGAGCATAAGATCATTGACCAGGCCTTCGCTCCGCTGATCTTCGACAGCGGAAACTACAAGGCGGTCGTGGACAAAGCGCTGGATATGATCGGCTACGATAAGTTCGTCAAAGAGGAACAACCGCACCTGCGCGTAGACGGAAAATATGTTGGTATCGCCATCGCCCCCTTCGTCGAGACGACCGGCGTGGGTCCCTACGAAGGCGCGCGCGTGACGGTGGAAGCCAGCGGAAAGATCAACGTGGCGACCGGTATTGGGACACAGGGACAGGGTCACTTCACTTCCTTCGCCCAGATCGTCGCGGAACAATTGGGAGTGGAAGTAAACGACGTGCGCATCGTGACCGGCGACACCACCGAATTTCACTGGGGAACCGGCACGTTTGCCAGTCGCGGGGCAGTGGTCGCGGGCAATGCCGTCCATGCCGCCTCGTCCATTGTGCGGAAGAAGATTTTGAAACTTGCCAGCAAGGTTCTGGAAGCGCCCGAGGATGAATTGGAACTCGAAGATGGACAGGTGCGGGTGGCCGACATTCCGCAAAAATCCGTCAGCCTGGGCGAGCTGGCAGTACTGGCGAACCCGCTGCGGGGCGCTGTTGAACCGGGCACGGAGCCAGGGTTGGAGTCTACCGCGTACTTCGGTCCACAATATGGCGCGACCGCCTTCGGGACTCACGCCATGATCCTTGAGGTGGATCCCGAAACGATGATGATCAAGATCAGGCGCTACGTGACGGTGGAAGATTGCGGGACGGTGCTCAACCCGCTGATCCTGGAAGGCCAGATCCACGGCGGCGTTTCGATGGGACTCGGCAACGCCTATTACGAAAAACTCCACTTCGACGAAAACGGGCAATTGCTCAACGCGTCGTTCGCGGACTACCTGGTTGTTTCTGCAACTGAGATGCCGCGCATCGAGGTCGGTCATCTCGAAACGCGTTCCACTTTAAACGAATTGGGCGCCAAGGGCGTCGGCGAGGCCGGGGCGATTCCCGTGCCGGCCCTTTTTGCCCAGGCGCTTGAAAACGCGTTCCATGATCGGAAACTTGAAATTCTTGAAATGCCGCTCAGCCCGAATCGTCTTTTTGAATTGCTCAATGAGGAGAAGTCCCGATGAAACTCGAAGGTGAATATACGTTTGACGGTACGCGGGAAGATGTCTGGAAGATGGTGCGGGATCCCCAGGTTTTGGCAACCTGCGTGCCTGGCACCCAAAATCTGCGGATGACCGGCGAGAACGAGTACGAAGGGGAGATTCAGGTCCGCATTGGGCCGATTGCGGGAACCTTCTCTGGAAGGCTTTTAGTTGCCAACGAGGTCCCGCCTGTCAGTTGCACCCTGACCGTGGAAGGTACAGGAAAAGTCGGCTTTCTGAAAGGCCGCGGGGACGTTGCTCTATCGGAGCAGGGCGCGAGTCAGACCCTGATGAAATATACCGGCGAGGTGCAAATCGGCGGAAAAGTTGCCAGCGTAGGCCAGCGCCTGTTCGACACGGTTAGCAAGAGCATGATCAAGCAGGGACTCGACAAACTGAATGAAATCCTGAAAACGAGCCTCGCATAGAATTAGTAAATCACGGTTTTACAAAAACACCCCAGCAGTTGTCATTGCGAACGGAGTGAGCGACGAAGCAATCCCTACCGTGACGAGGAGATTGCTTCGTCGGGGAAAGCGCCCTCCTCGCAATGACGGAGGAAACTGTGATTTACTGAAATTACACAAATTACATCATGCCATTCAAACCTGCGTGAGTGTTGTCTGACAATTCATCGAAAATATTGTTATTTTGAACAATTTGGGATAGTATTGAAACGGTTGCAGGGGCGCGAAACTCTGGCAGGTACGATTGTGAAAAAACGTCATTCGATGATACGGAACGAAAGGATGTTGCTCATAAGAAAAAACAGACAACCATGAATTCACCCAATTTTTCCCATTCGTACATATTTCCAAAGGAGAAGAAATGAAGCAGAAGACTATTAATATAATCCTGGCTATGCTTGTAATAGCCAGCATGGCGCTGGCATCCTGCGCGCCTGCGGCAACTGCCACACCTGTCGAAACGAAAAAGGTTACCCTGGCGATTGAACATTTCAGCGTCATCGCGGGGACAACCTGGTCTGGCGCGCAGGACCGCGCCGGGAAACGCGTCGCCGATAAATACCCGGATGTCGAATATATCTACAGGGAATCGGTCGGGCCCGATCTTTCGGTTCCCTACGCCGAAGAGATGATCGCCCAGGGCGCGAACATCGTCGTCGGTAACGCGGAATTCATGGGCATGCCCCTGATGGATATCGCGGATAAATACCCGGACGTCTATTTCGCGTCCGTCATTGCTAGCGACCTGAGCACGAAACCGAATTTCATCCGCTTCTTCCCCCGCCAATACCAGGCGCTCTACCTGGAAGGGCTGATCGCGGGAGCCTTGACCCAGACGGGCAACATCGGCATCGTCTCGGCCTTTCCCAATGTTCAAGTGCTGCGGCGCACGGCTGGTTTTGTCCTCGGAGTGCAGGACGCGGCCGAACTGCTGGATAAGGACATCAAGGTCTACGTTAAATATGCCGGTGACTGGTACCTGCCGCAGGAAGAGCGCGACATCGCCGCGACCCTGGTGGATCAATACAACGTTGACGTCCTGACCCAGCAGACCGACTCTGGTTCCACCCTCGACGTTGCCAAGGAAAAGGGCGTCTGGTTCGTGGGCAAGGACATGGACACGGTTGGGGAATACGGCTGGTCCGACACGAACACCGTCGCGGTTTCGTTCGACACCCGCTGGGAGGTCATCTACGAACAGATTGTCAAGGAATACATGGCTGGAAACAAGACGCCGCAAACGATCATGTACCCGGGCATGGAAACCACCATGACCCTGGCGGACGGAACTGTCGTTCCGACCGTTGACCTGATGAACGACGGTAAAGTTGGTCTTGACGCCATCAGCCCCAAGGCGTTGCCGCTCATCCCGCAGGCAATCCTCGACCTGGTCAAGCAACGTCGCGATCAGATGATGAAAGGCGAATGGGATCCGTTCACGGAACACGCGCTAGTCAGCAACGGAACAGGCCTAGACTTGGATGGATTGCCGGTTCCGGCGGCTGGCACAGTCGTCAAGGAAGCGGGCGTGGTTCCCACCATTGAGTTCCTGCTCTCCATGTTCAACTTCGACGTGCAAGGCACGATCATCTTGAAGTAAAAAAGTCAGTATCGTTGTGATGATGTACGACTGCCAATCATGATCAGGATGAGGCTCTCGCCCTTGAGAAACGATCCTCGGGGAGGGAGCCTCATCCCCAAGAAATCAGATGTGCCCGCCTAATTCCAACGAACCAGACAAAACAGGTTGATGACATGTCCACTGAAATAAAACGCGGCGATACAGTCCTGGCAGCGAAGGGAATTACGAAGAGATACCCGGGGCTTGTCGCGAATGATCATATTGATTTTGAAATAAAAGCGGGCGAGATCCACGCCATCCTCGGCGAGAACGGCGCCGGGAAAACCACCTTGATGAAAATCCTGTTTGGGTTGGTGCAACCTGACGAAGGCGAAATCTACGTTTTCGGCAGGAAGGTTAATTTCAAATCGCCGCTGGATGCCATTGATCTTGGGATTGGGATGGTGCACCAGAACCGCAAACTGATCTCTGCCCATTCGGTCATCGAAAACATCCTGCTTGGGCATCCCAGCGCGGGCGGCATCCTGAACCTCAAGCGCGCCGCCGAGGAGATCACCGCGCTCTGCGAGCGGTACGGCTACAAGGTGGACCTGCAGGCCAAAGTCTGGCATCTTTCGGAAGGGGAAAAACAGATGGTGGAGATTTTGAAAGCGCTATACCGCGGCGCCAAAATCCTGATCCTGGATGAACCGACTTCGGCCCTGGCGCCTCCTGAAACGGAAAAACTATTGGCGTCCATTCAGATCATGACCGGTGATGAACTTGCCATCGTCCCGTTTATCACGCATAAACTTCCCATCGTGCTGACGGTCAGCCACAGGGTAACGGTTCTTCGGCGCGGGAAAGTCATCTCGCGCATCAACACAGCCGATGCAACGGAACAAAGCCTGGCGAAGGAAATGGTGGGGAGGGAGGTCATTTTCAGGCTGGAACGCGTGGAGGACGTGGAAAAAGGCAAACCCATTCTGCAAGTGGAAAATCTTTCCGCCTTCAACGATAAAGGATTCCTGGATTTGAAAGGGGTATCCTTCTCTGTGCATGAAGGGGAAATCTTTGGAATCGCCGGGGTTTCCGGGAACGGGCAGCAGGTTCTGGCGGAGGCGCTGGCCGGTCTGCGTAAGGCGGCGAGCGGAAAAATTTTGGTTGACGGGATCGATATTACAAATTCAACCAGTCTGCAACGATGGCAGAACGGCGTAGGATATATCCCAGCGGAACAACGCGCGGTCGGCTCCATCGGCGACTTTTCGCTGGTGGAAAACATGCTCATGAATTATTACTTTGAAGATGGATTCTCGAAGTGGGGCATTGTGGATACCCGCAAAATACGCAACCTGACCGAGGAACTGATCGCCGAATATGGCGTGGCCACCCCAAACGCGGACGTACGCGCCAAGGGACTCTCGGGAGGCAATCTCCAGAAACTGATCCTGGCGCGCGTGCTTTCCCGCATGCCGCGCCTGCTCATTGTCAACCTGCCCACGCAGGGACTGGATGTCGGCGCGACGGAGTTCGTTCAAAACAAACTCTTGGAGGCGAAGAAGGCGCGCGCCGGCGTTCTTCTCATTTCTGAGGACCTTGACGAAATCCTCTCGTTGAGCGACCGCATCGCGCCGATCTACGAAGGCGGGTTCATGGGCATGATCCCTGGCAAGTCGGCTGAGAGGGAGACCGTCGGCGCAATGATGGCTGGTTTGCAGCAAAAGGCGACAGTTATATGAAACTTGGCAGCTATGAAGTAAAACTCGAGAAGAAAGTAAATTTCACCGGCTGGCAGGCGACGGTGATCTCCATCCTGGCAATCCTGTTTGCCTTGTTCCTGGTTGGTTTTATATTTCTCCAGGCCGGGGTGGATCCCTTATTGGGATACAAGGAGATATTTTCCTACGCATTCGTAAATGCGTTTGGCCTGCCCTTGACAATCAACCGCGCCATCTTCCTTTTGCTGTGCACCTTTGCCTTTATCGTCCCAATGCGGGCGGGGCTTTGGAATATTGGGATGGCGGGACAGCTGTACGCTGGGGCGTTGGGCGCGTTCGCCGTCGCATTTGCATTCGGCGCCAAGGGCGCGCTAACTTCGGACCTGTCGGCGGGACTTGTGATCCCGGCCATGATCGCCGGGGCGGCGGTTTCCGGCATGATGGTGGGGGCGATTCCCGGATTGTTGAAAGGACGGTTCAACACCAATGAAATCGTGGTAACCATGATGATTAACTTCATCGCCTTCTGGCTGGTCTCGCATATGATCAAAGAGGGAGGCCCTTTCATGGGTTCCGGCGGGGAGGGCGAAGGCTTCAAACTTCCCGAATCCATCCAGCCTCCACTGTATCAAGGGATTCCCTTCACGATCTGGATCGCCCTGGGATTGTCTGTGTTGCTCTACTTTGTGTTTGCCAAAACCAAAATCGGCTACCAGATCCGGGCGTTTGGCCTTAATCCATCGGCAGCCAGGTATGCCGGGATCAGTCCATTCAAGATATCGCTCCTAGTGTTCATCATCGGCGGGATCATCGCCGGGCTGGCTGGATATCATTATTTTGCCACGGTGCCGGGCGTTTACAAAATCACCAAGAATTACGGGGATTTCGGCGACCTGGCTTTCTATGGGATCATCTGCGGCCTGATTTCGCAGGGCAACCCGTTGACGGCCATTCCGCTCGCGCTGCTCTTTGGAGGTTTGACCAACGGCGGCAGGTTCGTGCAGGGAAAACTCCAATTGGGCTTCGGCATAGATTATGCCCTGCTCGGAGTTTTAATGATCATCCTGGTCGCATTTCAGTTCTTCTTTCGATACAGGATCGTTTGGAAAAAAATGGAAAAGGAGAAATAAAATGTGGGAGTTTTTTGCAAGAAGCCTGGACGCTTCTACGATTTTCACGATTGCCGCCCTGGGCGAACTCATCGGACAACGCTCGGGAATCCTGAACGTTGGAATTGAAGGCGCCATGCTTTTCGGCGCCACCATCGGGTTCATGGTTGCCAAAGTGACGGGAAACTACCTGCTTGGCTTCCTGGCGGGGATTGCCATCGGGGGGGTGATCGGCCTCCTGCATGGATTCTTTTCCATCACCCTCGGAGGCGACCAGGTCGTAAACGGCATGGGCATCTGGATCCTCGGCTTCGGACTCACCGCTTACATCGGTTATCCCTATACAGGTCCCCTGGGCATGGAAAGAATCCCGGATGCGCTGGGACTTTCCCCGTTCTTTTTTGTCGGGATCGCATTAATTGCGATCTCATGGTTTGTGCTGTCCAGGACAAACCTGGGATTGAAGATAAGATCGGTGGGAGAGAATCCATCCGTGGCGGAAGTCTCAGGAATCAATGTCGCCAAAACACGCTATCTGAGCGTCGTCACCAGCGGCATGCTCATGGGATTGGCGGGGGCAATCTACGCCCTGGATTACAACCCGGTTTGGAATTACAACTTCCTCATGGGATGGGGTTTCATCTCGCTTGCCCTGGTTTTTTTCTCCATGTGGAATCCTACCATCCTGCTGGGCGGTTCCATTCTTTTCGGCACCCTCTGGCAGCTTTCACTCAATCCTCAATTGCTGTTTCCCAACCTGCTCTCCCGCTATATCTGGAGAACTGTGCCATTTGCCATCACCATTGGGGTATTGGTGTTGATGTCAACAAAGTGGTTCAGCTCCAGATGGGGCGCCGCCAAACCCGAGGCGCTCGGACAACCCTATGAAAAAGAATGATGGAAGGAACAAATAATGAAATTCATTGATCTCACGATCCCGCTCGGGGTCGCCACCCCGGCCTGGCCTACGTACGAACCGTTGCAGTTGAAATATTTCAAGCGTCTCGCACCCAATGGCGCAAACGGACAGTTGTTGACCCACTCCAACCATCTCGGCACCCACCTGGATGGGGAGATCCACTTCCACACCCCCGGCAAGGATATCGCCTCCCTCGAAATGGATTTCCTCGTGCATGAAGCCGCGGTCGTGGACTTGAGCGATGTTTGCGGCGACTACGATGTGTATACCAGCAAAATGGTCGAGGAACGCGTCGAAGTCCGCGAGGGCGACATTCTCATCATCCACACCGGCTACCATCACTTCGGCTGGGACTCTCCCTATGCAAACGAAGTGCGCTACATGGTTCAGCATCCCGGTCCCGACCGTGAATTTGCGGATTGGGCCAAGGCGAAAAAGTTGCGCTGGATCGGCGTGGACTGCGGTAGCGCGGACCATCCGATGAATACCATCATCCGTGACTGGATGCCGCGCCAGGCGCGCCAAGCGGACAAAGTCTTCAAGAAGAAATACGGCATGCCCGTGGCGGATTTCTTCGATGACTCGAAATACCAACTCATGCACCTCGAGATGTTTCCCTACGGCATCATTCACGCCGAGTGTCTGGGCGGCGAGATTGACCTGTTGCTCAACCGCCGCGTGACAATTGGCATGTTCCCCTGGCGCTTCGTGGATGGAGAGTCGAGCATCGGGCGCTGTGTGGCGATGGTGGACGATGCCGAATATGAGGCACTGATGTCGAAGAAAGCCTCCCTGCCGAAGACGAAATTTGGCGACGCCTATGATCCCGCGCATGTGGAGAGCATCAACAAACTCAGCCTGGCAAACCTGACCTGACCCATGCGAGACGTTGCAATCATCGGCGCGGGCATGATCCCCTTTGGCCGAAGGGATGAAGATACCCTGATGGACATGCTTGCCTGCGCCTCCTTAAATGCATTGGATGACGCTGGGCTGGGGGATCAACTCGTGGACGCGGTGTACGTCGCTAACGTGGGCGGCGGAATGCTCCAGCGCCAGACCGCCATCGCCAGTTCGCTGGCAGATCGCCTGAGTCTCCTGCCAGCCGCGGCAGAAACCATCGAAAACGGACCGGCCTCCGGGGCGTCCGCGGTCAAGAATGGTCTGCTCGCGATTGCTTCCGGTTATTACGATACCGCCCTGGTGGTTGGCGGCGAGAAGATGCACGAGGTGGACAGCCATCACGCCACCGATTTCGTTTCCGCCATGACCCATCCGCAGGCGGAGTATCTTTATGGGATCACCATGCCCGGTTTGGGCGGCCTGTTTGCCCGCCTGTACATGGAAAAGTACGGCGTCACGCGCGAACACCTCCATGCCGTCACCCTGAAGAACCACGCGATGGGCGCGCTGAATCCATACGCGAATTTCAAAAAGCCGCTCAACGATAAAGACATCTTCGACGGCCCGCAGGCGCTCGTCAACAATCCTATTCTGGCCGATCCCCTGCGCCTGTACGATCTCTGCCCGATAAGCGATGGCGCGGCGGCGCTGGTTTTGTCCACCGTGGATATCGCCAAAAAATCGGGCAGGCCGTATGTCGTCATCGCAGGCTTCGGGCAGGCGACGGATACACACACGCTGGCGGAACGCGCTGATCCCACCGAACTCAAAGCCGTCAGCCTGTCGGCGCGGAAGGCCTTCGCCATGGCCAACCTCAAACCGTCGGATATCCATGTGGCCGAATTGCACGACGCCTTCACCATTCTGGAAATCGCCGAGAGCGAACGCATCGGTTTTTTTAATGAGGGCGAGGGAGGCGATGCCGTCTCCAGCGGAAAGACCCGCCTCGGCGGTCAGATCCCGATCAACGTTTCGGGTGGACTGAAAGCGCGCGGGCATCCTATGGGCGCCACCGGCGTGGCGCAGATCGTGGACATCGTCTGGCAATTGCGCCACGAGTTGCCGGAGAATCGTCAAGTGAAAAATGCAGAGATCGGGTTGACGATCAACTTCGGGGGCTTCGCCAATAATGTTTTGTGTTTCATCCTCAGGAGGGTGGAAGCATGAAAACCGTAAGCGCATTCATAGCCTACCAATGCAAACGGTGCGGTAGGATGCACTACCCCTTTCACGACCGTTGCATGGATTGCAAAGGCCGCGAGTTTGAAGAGGTCAAGCCCCAGGGCAACGCCAAACTTTTAACCTATACTGCCATCTTCAGCCTGCCATGCGGCTTCGACCAGCGCTTCCTGATTCTCGGCGTGGCTGAGTTTGAGGGCAACGTCAAAGCCCTGGGACAGGTCAAAGCCGATTCCGTGGATCAACTCAAAGTGGGAATGATCGTGAAGTCCAGTTGGGAGCCGATCCGCTTTCAATCCGGCGAAGATGTCTACGGGTTGAAGTTCGAGCCGCTGGAATAATTCCAGCGTGAAGCATGTTCCTTAACGCAATCACCATCGGCGATGCAATTCCACGCGCGGATTTCGATGCCGCTGTTCACAGCGTCTTTCGCTCGGCGGTGAACATCAGCCTTGCAAATAATATCACCCTGCTGACGCTGGTCGCCTCCAGCGAGGCAGACCTTCCTCAGGGGATTCGCGTGGACACTCCCGAGGACTTCTCATTTGAAAGCGGAGCGCTCTGCATCGGTGATTCGGCAACCTGCCACGATGGATTTCTGCGTCTCGGTTCCCTGACGATTGATCTGCGCGGCGCTCGACGCTGGAAGTGCGACCTGCCCTCCCTGCAAGCCGATCCGTCCAACCCGTCCGTGGCGACCGCCTGGCGATGCGCCTGGGACGCGCTCAACACGCGGCAGATTCAATTGAACGCTGAAATCATCGCGTGGGACTTGTTTCGTTCAGACTCGACCCTCCGGGCGGGCGCGGCCATGCGCGGACTTTTGGAGGCCACCCAACGATTTGACTCGACCGCTGCCTCATCGCTCAACGCATTGATCGGTCTCGGCTCCGGCCTGACTCCCAGCGGCGACGATCTTCTGGTTGGTTATCTGGCAGGACTTTGGTGCGCCGTTTTAGATAAAAGTGAACGCGTTCAGTTCGCCTCCGATTTGGGAAAAGAAGTGATCCGCCTCTCCGGGCAGACAACCGATATCAGCCGCGCGTATCTCTATCACGCCGCCCGCGGCCAGGTTTCCAGTCGTCTCGCGGATCTGGCCGAGGCAATCTGTCGCGGGGAAAATTTAAATCGTCTCCTCGCTATCATTGAATCTGCCATGCAGGTTGGTCACACCTCCGGCATGGACGCCGTCACGGGGCTGTTGGTTGGTCTCGTTGCCTGGAACAGCCCATCTGATACATGGGTGTAAATTTAGGATCACGGCTAAACGAGGCGCGGACATGCACCTCGCGGAAGCCCGCAAGTTTTGTAAATTGGACGAGACCAGCGAGTCGCTCATGCGCTCGGCGATGAGCCAGATGAACCTGTCGGCACGCGCCTACCATCGCATTTTGAAACTGGCGCGCACGATCGCGGACTTGGGCGGAAGCGAGGCGATCCAACAGGCGCATCTCGCGGAGGCGTTGCAATATCGCCCGAAGATCATGATATGACAAATATCTTCAACGACAATGACATTCGTTTCAGATATAAGCAAACTCTTATTCGATTTTAGGTTCTGCTAAACAAAACCTACAAAAACCTCCGTGTGTAATTGGGTGATTTGCTACTATAGTGGGACAGGAAATCACAACACCCATGCACATCATCACTCTCGGCGTCAATCACAACACAGCATCCATTCAATTGCGCGAGCAGTTGGCGTTCGGCGAAGAGGAAATTCGCGCAACGCTTTCGTCATTGGCGACAGCGAATGTAACCTCCGCCTTTGCAGAACTCGTCATCCTCTCCACCTGTAACCGCACGGAACTCTATGCCGTCTCCAGTCATCTGACCTTCGCAGAACTGGAGATTTTTTTATTCAATACCTGCGGCGTGCCAGTGAATGCGATTCATCCGCATGTGTATCAATACGCGGATATGGAAGCCGCCCGCCATCTCTTTGATGTGGCGGCGGGGCTGGACTCCCTCGTCATCGGCGAGCCGCAAATCCTCGGGCAGATCGTCCGCGCGCTGGAAATTGCACGCGGACAAAACATGGCGGGACCCATCCTCAACCGCCTCTTTCAAGCCGCAATCCATGCAGGGAAGCGCGCCCGCACTGAAACGGGCATCAGCCGCAACCCTGCTTCAGTGTCGTCACTTGCCGCATCGCTGGCGGAGCAGATCGTGCATCCCATCGCCGAAGCGCGAGTGGTTGTCATCGGCGCGGGGGAAATGGCGGAACTCGCCGTCGAAGCATTACGCAAGCGCGGCGCGCAAAAGATTCTCGTCGTCAATCGCACACTCGATCGCGCACACGCCATCGCTGACCGTTGGAGCGCGGACATTGCCACCTTTGAAAATATGGACGACGCCCTCATCTCCGCCGACATCCTCATCTCTTCCACAGGAGCGCCGCATCTGATCCTAACCGAGCGCATGATCAGTGAAGCGATGACCGCGCGCGAACATCGCCCGCTTGTGTTGATTGACATCGCTGTCCCACGCGACATTGACCCCGAAGCGGCGAAAGTTCCTCACGTCAAACTCTACGACATTGACCACCTCAACGAACAACTCGAAGGCGCGCTTGCCGAACGCATGGCAGAAGCGCCGAAAGTCCGTGTCATTCTCGATGAAGAAATTTCTGAATTTGCCGAGTACATGAAATCGCTGGAGATGATTCCGCTCATCGCCGACATCCGCCAGCACGCCGAAACCATTCGCAAGGACATGCTCGATAAAACCTTGCGCCGCCTGCCCGATCTGACCGAAGCCGAATGCGCCCGCATCGAAGCCATGACCCAGGCGCTGGTCAAACAAATTCTGCACACCCCCACCAACCGTCTGCGCGCCGAAGCGGCTTGTCCGCACGCGCCCGAGTACGCCACTGTCGCCCGCACGCTCTTCGGTTTGCGTGGTGAAGGTTTGTGCGGTTTTGCTGGGAAGCCGTGTGAACTTCAGCCCAACGTCAAAGGTCGAACGTCGAACGTCCTACCCCAGCAGACTTTTGACCTTCAACCTTCGATCGCTCCCTCTACCGACTAACCGACTATCAGACTATGAGACTAACTTTCGCAACTCGTCCTTCTGCATTGGCTCGCTGGCAAACTCAATGGGTCATCAACGCTCTGCAAAAACTCCATCCACATCTCGAATGTGAAGAAAAAGTCATTACCACGCAAGGCGACAAGATACTCGACAAGCCCCTGCCCGAGATCGGCGGCAAGGGACTCTTCACACAAGAACTTGAATCCGAACTCCTCAACGGCGATGTCCACTGCGCGGTGCATTCGCTCAAGGATTTGCCCGTTGAAAACCCTGCTGGATTAACCGTTGGATGCATCCCCGCCCGCGCGGAAGTACGCGACGCCCTGATCTCGCGCGACGGGTACACTCTTGCCACCCTCCCCAACGGCGCTTCAGTCGGGACATCAAGCCTGCGCCGCGCCGCCCAAATCCTTTCCCTGCGCCCAGACCTTCGCACCCAATCCCTGCGCGGCAATGTGGATACCCGCTTGCACAAAGCCCTGGACGGTCAATACGACGCCATCATTCTCGCGGGCGCGGGATTGACCCGCCTTGGTTTGGATCATCACGTGACCGAATGGCTTTCTCTTGAAGTCATGCTACCCGCGCCAGGGCAGGGCGCACTTGCCATCCAATGCCGCGCCGACGATCAGACCACTCTCAACCTGCTCGCTAAACTCGAAGATGAATCCACGCGAAAAGCGATCACTGCGGAGCGGGCGTTTTTGCAGGGATTAGGCGGTGGGTGCGCGGTACCTGTGGCGGCTTATGGAGTAAACAGCGAACAGTTATCAGTATTCAGTCTTACTGGTCTGGTTATCTCGGAAGATGGAAAAAAAGTTGTGAAAGTGAGTGGTGAAGGGATTGACGCGCTGCAACTTGGTAATGAACTTGCAAAGAAAGCAATCCACGATGGCGCAAGCGAAATCCTAAAACTGATCACTGTCCACTGATAACTGATAACTGGTCACTATGAAAGTACTGATAACCCGCCCCCGCGCCCAAGCCGACGACTTTGCAGACAAACTGCGTGTTGCGGGTTTTGAGCCGATCTACTTCCCCGTCATTGAGATTCGTCCTATTGAAAACAACGCCGAACTCGAAATAGCAATCAAAAACATTCAGAAATATGACTGGGTTGTTTTTACATCGGTCAATGCAGTGGATGTTGTTCTCAAATCCAGTGCATCTTCTGTGTTCTCTGTGGTGAGAATCGCCGCCATCGGACCCAAAACCGCTGAAGCCCTGCGCAAGCACAACATCGAATCTGATTTCATTCCCGATGAATATGTTGGTGAAGCGATCATGTCGGGACTTGGCGATGTGAAAAACAAATGGATACTCCTTCCACGCGCCGAGATTGCCCGTGCGGAATTGCCCGAAGCGATTTCCAAAGCGGGTGGAATCGCCCACGAGATCATTGTCTATCGCACATTATCCGCTGAAGTAAATAAAGAGGGGTTGGCCGCGCTGAAATCGGGCGTGGACGTGGTCACCTTTACGAGCGTTTCGACCGTTGAAAACTTTGTCGCCATTGCCAAACAAAACGGACTTGATCCACTCAACCTGCCAAGCAACCCACTCTTTGCCTGTATTGGATCCGTCACAGAACTGGCGGCAAGAGAAATGGGATTTCAAAATATTGTCGTTGCAAAAAAATACACCACCGATGGGTTACTCGAAGCCATCGCAAAACTGGAGACATCATGACTCTGCTTGAACTCGAACGGACAAAACCAATTACCAATTACCAATCTCTAATGACTCGCCCCCGCCGCCTGCGCGCCACTCCCGCCCTCCGCGCCATGATCCGCGAGACCGAACTCAACGCCCGCGATTTCATCTATCCGCTGTTCGTGAAGCATGGGACGGGACGAACTGCCATCGGCTCGATGCCTGGCGTGTACCAACTGTCAGTGGAGGAAGCGGTTCGGGAGGCGGAAGCCGCCGCAAAGTCAGGTGTGAACGCTGTCATCCTGTTTGGAATCCCCAAAGAGAAGGATCCGATCGGGCTGGAGAATTTCGCGGAAGATGGAATTGTTCAGCAGGCAATTCGCGCGATTAAAAAGGAAATACCCGAGATGGTTGTGGTGACGGATGTGTGCTTGTGCGAATACACCGACCATGGGCATTGTGGAATTTTAAACACGGGCGAACATTTTCACTCATCGTTACCTGAAGGTTATGTACTCAATGACGAGACATTGGATGTGCTGGCGAAGGTGGCGATCTCGCACGCCGAATGCGGTGCGGACATTGTTGCACCATCGGGCATGATGGATGGCATGGTTTCGTCTATTCGTGAAGGGTTGGATGGCGCAGGGTATGAGAACCTGCCGATCATGTCGTACGCCGTGAAATATGCGTCGTCGTTTTACGGACCGTTCCGCGATGCGGCGGAAGGCGCGCCGAAGTTTGGTGACAGAAAATCCCATCAGATGGATCCTGCCAACGTGCGTGAGGCTCTGCGCGAAGCCGCGCTGGATGTGGAAGAAGGCGCGGACATGTTGATGGTAAAACCCGCATTGGCGTATCTCGATGTAATCCGCGTCGTGAAGGATGCCTTCCCTGAACTGCCAATGGCGGCATACAACGTCAGCGGCGAGTATTCGATGATCAAAGCCGCCGCCGCGAACGGCTGGATGGACGAAGCGAAAGTCACGCTTGAAACGCTCACGTCCATCAAACGTGCGGGTGCGGATGTCATCATTACCTATCATGCGCTGGATGCGGCGAGATGGTTAAAGTAATTGGTAATTGGAGATTGGAAATTACCATTTACCAATTACCCAAGAAGGAGACAAAATGACTTTAGAAACCCTATCCCACCGCGCTGCTGACGAGCGGCAGTATCAAAACAACCGCATGGTTCACGCGGACTTCGACATGGCGCCCTTCACCATCGCATGGGAAGTGACCCGTGCTTGTGCGTATGCTTGTGTGCATTGCCGTGCCGACGCGCAACATCACCGCGATCCGCGTGAACTAACCACTGATGAAGCCAAAGCGTTGATTGAACGACTGGCGGCGTTCGGCAACAATCCCATTTTGATCTTCACAGGCGGCGACCCGTTGATGCGCCCTGATGTGTTTGAGTTGATAGCCTATGCCAACAAACGCGAACTACGTTGTTCGCTCACGCCAACCGCAACCGCTTTGCCTACTCGCGAACGATTGGAGAAAGCGCGCGACGCGGGAATTAAACGTGTCGCATTGTCACTGGATGCGCCGCGTTCTGAAATCCACGATGAATTTCGGAAGGTGCAAGGCTCGTGGCAGAGAACAATGGACACGCTCCATCGCGCGCACGATGTGGGGATGAGTGTGCAGGTCAACACCACTGTTGCAAAACATAACGTGGACATTCTGCATGAGATGGTTCCGTTCATACAGGAGGTCGGCGCGGTGCAATGGTCTGTCTTCTTCCTTGTCCCCACAGGACGCGCCATGCGCGAGCAGATGGTCAGCGCCGCACAGCATGAAAAAGTTTTCAACTGGCTGTATGACCTTTCGCAAAATGCGCCCTTCGACATCAAAGCCACCGCCGCGCCGATGTACCGCCGAGTCGCCATTGAACGTAAACGCGCCGAGAACACGGGCAAGCCTGTCACCTTCCAAAGCGCGGGCTTTCAATATGCCGATGGGCTGAACCGCCCGACCAAAGGCGTGAACGACGGCAATGGCTTTCTCTTCATCTCGCACATCGGCGAAATCCAGCCGAGCGGATTTTTACCCGTCACTGCGGGTATGGTGCGTGAAGACGATATCGTGGATGTGTATCGCAATTCGCAAATCTTCAAAGACCTGCGCAACCCGTCCAAGTACAAAGGCGTGTGCGGAACCTGCACCTACAACGACGTGTGCGGCGGTCAACGCGGTCGCGCCTATGGCATGACGGGTGATTATTTGGAAAGCGATCCTGCGTGTGTGTTGGTAAGTGGTAATTAGAGATTGGAGATTATCCCATGACACTTGCCCAACCTATCAATTACCAATCACCAATTACCAATCTCCAATCTCCCTTCCTCCGCGCCTGCCATCGCCTCCCCACCAACACCACCCCTGTCTGGTTCATGCGCCAGGCAGGACGTTACATGGCAGAGTATCGCGCCATCCGCGAGAAGTATTCGCTGATCGAGATATGCCATCACCCCGAAATCGCCGCAGAAGTGACGCTTCAACCCGTCCGCGCGCTGGGTGTGGACGCGGCAATTCTCTTCGCGGATATTCTCCTGCCCGCCATTCCGCTCGGCGTTGGGCTTGAGTTCGCCAAAGGGGAAGGACCCGTTTTGCAAAACCCCGTCCGCACGATGGATGACGTGAAGAATCTGCGCCCCGTGGATCCCGAAACCGATTTGGGATACGTGATGGACGCCATCCGCCTCTTGCGCGGACTTTTGGGCGGGGTGCCCCTTATCGGCTTTTGTGGAGCCCCGTTCACTGTCGCCTCCTATCTCATCGAAGGCGGTTCGTCGCGCGAGTTCCTCAAAACCAAGACGATGATGTATTCCGATCCGCAGACCTGGCACGCGCTGATGGAAAAACTCTCCACCGTGTTGAGCGATTATCTCGTAGCCCAAATCCGCGCAGGGGCGCAAGCCGTTCAAGTCTTTGACTCATGGGTTGGCGCACTCAGCCCGCAAGATTACGAAGAATTCGTCCTGCCATATTCGCAAAAGATTTTGCAGGACGCGAAAAAAGAAAACGTGCCCGTTATTCACTTCGGCACGAATACTACAACCCTCCTTCCCTTGATGAAACGCGCAGGCGGAGACGTGATCGGACTCGACTGGCGCATCCCGCTCGACGATGGCTGGAAACTGCTCGGGGACGATGTCGCCGTTCAAGGGAATCTTGATCCCACCATCCTCTTCGCCCCGCTTCCTGAAATCAAAAAACGCGTGCATGATATTTTGCGAAGAGCGGACGGGAGACCTGGTCACATCTTCAACTTGGGACATGGCATTCTGCAAAACACGCCTGTTGATAACGTGAAGGCAGTCGTGGATATGGTTCACGAATACGGAAACCAGCAATGAATACATTGGGATTGACATCAGCCATTACCGCTTTTCTTGCCATTTGGTTTGGGCATGTGGGGGTTCGTAAAATCGAATCGGCCTCACGTACGATCCTGGCGCCCACCATCATCGCAGTTCTGCTTGGATTGATCGTTGAATATCTCTCAGTGATTACCGAAAACATCCACCTCAAAGCCATTTTTGGAATTGTCGGCGTGACCCTACTATGGGACGGATTCGAATTCATTCGCCAGCAGAAGCGCATCCGCAAGGGACACGCGCCCGCGAATCCGAACAACCCGCGTCATGCCGCGATCCTGGCAGAACCGAATTCCCATGCCACAACTCGCAATCTCTTGAAACGCGAGCCTGCTGGCAAACCGATAACTGATAGCTGAAAACGATGAACTTCTTTGGCGCTCTCATCGGTATTGTCACCCTGCTTATCATCGGGTTGGGTTTCCCTCTCGTCATTCGTGGCGAAAGAATCTTTGGCTATGTTTGCTGGCCTTATATGATGGGCGTCGGGTTCCTGCTCATCGTCGCATCCCTGTTCATTCCAAATGACTGGCTGTGCGTGATCATGGCAGTCATTGGCACAACTTTTGTTTGGGGAAGTACTGAATTGAAAGAGCAAGCCGTCCGCGCAGAGATCGGCTGGTTTCCCTTCAATGGGAACAAAGTCAAAGTCCCATTCGCGGACGTCATTCGAAAGTGGAAAGCGCCTCATCTATGAAATTAACGATTGTCGGCGGCGGAATAGCAGGTCTTTCTGCCGCGTACTATGCAAAAAAGAACATCCCTGATGCGCACATTACCTTGATCGAATCCGACTCGCATTGGGGCGGCAAGATCACCACCGACCGCGTGGCCTTTGATGACGGTCACTTCATCATCGAAGGTGGACCCGACACCTTCCTCGCCACCAAGCCCTGGGGCGTTGCGCTTTGCAATGAACTTGGTCTCGGCGAACGTTTGCATGGCACGAACCCCAACAAGAAGAACACCTATGTCCTCAACAAAGGGCGTCTGCTTCCCTTGCCCGAAGGTCTCGCCATGATGATTCCATCGGATGTGCCATCCATTCTGCGTTCGCGTCTTATATCATGGGTTGGCAAAACACGCATGGGACTCGATTTTCTGCTCCCCGCGAAAAACGTCAACGGCGACGAATCCCTCGGCTCCTTTGTCAGCCGTCGGCTGGGGCGTGAGGCGTATGAGAATCTCATCGAGCCGCTCATGTCTGGCATTTACGCGGGCGATGGCGATCAACTCAGTCTTGCGTCCACTTTCCCTTACTTGCGCGATCTCGAAATCAAACATGGCAGTCTCGCTCGCGGCGCGCTCGAAATGCGCAAGAAATCCAAGGGCAAAGCGGTGCAGGGTTCGCGTTCCGCGTTTCTCACGCCAACTACGGGTCTGGCCGAAATTGTCGAAGCATTGATCGAAAGTCTAAAGTCGAAAGTTGAATTGAGACCCAACACCCGCGTTACCCACATCACTCGTTCTGACCTTCGACCTTCGACCTTTGACCTCGAACTCGAAACGGGTGAGACGCTTGAAACCGACTCTCTGATCCTGGCAACTCCCGCCTACATCAGCGGACACCTACTCGCTTCATTCGACCCCGCGCTGGCTTCTGTCCTCCAAAGCATTCCCTACGCCTCGACCGCTACCGTCTCCCTTGCCTACCGCTGCAGCGACATCCCCCGCGGGCTGGACGGTTATGGCTACGTCATCCCGCGCCGCGAAGGACGCAAAGCCCTCGCCTGCACATGGACATCCACCAAATTTCCGCACCGCGCTCCCGAAGGATACGCGTTGATCCGCGTGTTTGTTGGGCGCGCAGGGCAGGATATTCCTTGGAATGAAAATGATTTGTTGGAATTATCCAAAGAAGAAATGAAATTGACATTAGGCATTACCGCCGAACCGCTTCTCTCCCGCGTGTTTATGTGGGAAAACGCCATGCCGCAATACAACCTTGGACATCCTGATATTCTCAAACGCATTGACGCCATACTCGAAAATTATCCTAGTCTTGCGCTGGCAGGTAATGGCTACCGCGGAATTGGAATCCCCGACTGCATTCATTCGGGCGAACTGGCTGTGAAAAAGTTACCAGAGAGCATAGGAGTAGAGAACGGTCTCGCTCCCGCGCCTACTGCTCTCTAATGATCTACTCACTACTCTCAAGGAAACCATGAACATCACCAAATCCATCTCTCGCTTTCAAGAAGCGCAAACCCTTTTCCCTGGCGGGGTGAACTCGCCTGTGCGCGCCTTCCGCGCTGTGGGCGGACAGCCGCTATTCATCTCGCGCGGTGACGGTCCCTATCTCTTCGACGTGGACGGCAACCGCTACATTGACTACGTCCTTTCGTGGGGACCGCTTATCACAGGGCACGCGCATCCCAAAGTGGTGGAGGCGATTCAGCAAGCCGCCATGCTGGGAACTTCCTATGGCGCGCCGAGTCCGTTGGAGTTGGAACTGGCGAAGAGCATCATGGAGTTCATGCCGAACATCGAAATGATTCGCTTCGTCAATTCGGGGACGGAAGCGACCATGTCCGCGCTTCGACTTGCCCGCGCTTACACCAAGCGCGAGAAGATCATCAAGTTCGACGGCTGTTATCACGGTCACGCGGACATGCTGTTGGTGCAGGCGGGCTCGGGCGTGGCAACGCTGGGTTTGCCCGACTCGCCCGGCGTACCCAAGATGGTCGCGGCAGATACGTTGGTGGCGGACTTCAACGATCTTGAATCGGTGGAAGCCTTGTTCAAAAAATATCCCGACCAGATCGCAGGCATCATCGTGGAACCTGTGGCGGGCAACATGGGCGTCGTGCCTCCGCAACCTGGCTTCCTCGAAGGTCTGCGCAAACTGACCACCGAATACGGCGCGGTCTTGATCTTCGATGAAGTGATGACAGGCTTCCGCGTCCACAAAGGTGGTGCGCAGACACTCTATAACATCAAGCCTGATCTCACTACATTAGGCAAAGTCATCGGCGGCGGACTCCCTGTCGGCGCGTATGGCGGGAAGCGGGAGATCATGCAACTGGTCGCGCCGCTTGGACCGATGTATCAGGCCGGGACGCTTTCGGGCAATCCGCTGGCCATGTCGGCGGGGATCGCCGCGTTGGGTTTGATTCGGGGAGAGGAAACGTGGGAGAGGTTGGAGCAGGCCGCCCGTCGGCTCGAAGCGGGGATCGGGGAGGCGGCGAAACGCGCGGGAGTCCCCATCCAGCAGACGCGAGTCGGCACGATGTTCACGACATTCTTCAGCGAAAGCAAGCCCGTTGGCTGGAACACGGTCAAGGTGGCGGATAAAGAGCGGTTCGGGAAATTCTTCCAGAAGATGTTGGAGAACGGAGTTTATCTCGCGCCGTCGCAGTTCGAAGCGGGATTCATTTCGATCATGCACACGGACGAGATCATTGATAAGACAATTGAAGCAGTAATGGAGACATTTCGCACATGGTAACCGATGAGAAGATTTACAATGCCGCGCTGACGCGGTATCGCCTGGGGAACACGTTGATCTGGCTCGGCGTGTTGACGTGGCTGCCGTTCATCGTCTTGCGGATCGCGGGCGAGAAGCCCTCGCTGTTTTGGTATTTGCCTTTTCATCTTGCGGGCGTGATCGGGGGCTCGCGCCTGCGCGCGCTAGCACGCAGGGAGATGGGCATGTCGCCGCCGCAAAAGAACCGAATGCAAACAATCGGCCATGGGTTGATCTTTGCAGGCATCCTGGCTTGGGCGCCGTATTTTTATTTGAAGTTCGTTGCTCAACAACCTATAGATGTGATGGATTACCTGCCATATCATTTGGTGGGGGTCTTCGGAGGAATTATATTTTTGGCAATAAGTTACTTCAAGCTCCGCAAAAGGAAGACAGACGCTTGATCGCCTCACTCGGATAATTAGAGTATCAGCCAAAAATTTTGGGTAGTGGGTCGCGCTACATCACCGCGCGGCGGCGCTTTGGGAAGACGCTTATTACAACTTTGTAAAATATCACAAGAGTTTGCGCTTGCCGGTTGGCGACATTCCGGGTCGCAAGTGGACACAGCGAACACCCATGATGGCTGCTGGTTTCGCCGATCATGCTTGGACTGTTAATGAACTCCTGACCACTATTCCGCTAAAGCGCTAACCACACTCTGTCGGGAGACTACCAAATTTTTGGTTTGGACAAAAGTCTCCAGCTTTGGCTAACTCCGCCATACCGCCTCCGAATATCCAATGTTTGCCTATCTATACCTTATTTCAACCACACCCAACAGGGTGACTACCACAAAGCGCATTTGGCTTTTAAGCGGGATATTTTATGATGGCGACCGCCCAATCGCATCCGCATCGTGCTTTACATGCAATGCAGGCGCGCGGCGGGAGGGCAGATATAGATTAATCCACGAGGGCATAATAGCCAGCGTTCTTCAAATACTCAAGCAGGTCATGTTCGGAAATTCGATAGGTTCTGCTTCCAAGTCGGATCGCTGGTAATTTTTTGTTGGCAATCCAGCGATAAACCGTCTTTGTGCTTACCTTTGCCCACGTCGCGACTTCCTGAATAGTCAGTAGGTTGATGTGAGATATCTCGTTGTTGTGTGATCTTGGCGCTGTCATGAGTCACTCCCGCCAGTTAAAAAAACTGGCGCTCAATGAAATTTTCATTGAGCGCCAGATGTTGCGTAACTGGGTTACGCCTTGCGGTCCCGACGGGATTCGAACCCGCGATCTCGGCCTTGACAGGGCCGCATGTTAGGCCGCTACACCACGGGACCAGATTTACAGCGGGCGAGAGTTTACCATACGCACTTAAGCGTGTCAATACGATTTTCGATTTTCAATACGCTCCACTGCTATACAGCGCGGGATCGGTGGGAGTTTCTCCCGATGGGTCGTGGACGTAGACCCAATCGCCCACGCTTGCCCAATCGAACAGCCAGCGCGCGTCGCCTACCGAGAGGTTCACGCATCCGTGCGATTGCGGGAAGCCGAAATGCGTCCGCCAGTAAGCCGCGTGGAGAGCGCGCGCCCCGTCGAAGTACATGGTGTACGGCACGTCTTCGAGATAGTAGAAGTCGGCAGGGTCATTGTTCCGCATGGTCTCGGCTTCTTTTTTCTCGAAAATCTGGAACGCGCCAGGGCGAGTCCAAAACGGCTTCGCGCCCGATGCGATCATGGTGGCAAAAACAAGTTGATTGTTTTCGTACACCGCCAGCGACTGCTCTTTGAGATTCACTTCGACCCAGCGATTGCCTGTGACGCCCTCCGGCGTGGCGGGATTGGGCGTGACGACCGCCACCTTGCGTCCCTCCACCCACTGGCCTGGGCCGATCAGATTCCATTCCATGTTGTCGGCCACCTCAGTCTTGTAGACTTGCACCACGCTCCACAGAGGGAGGGAGCCAGTATTCGCCGAATTGTAGCCAGGCGCCGCTTTGACGGGAATCGTCTCAAAGGTCCAGCCGAAAGAGACGCGGGGCGTTTCGCGGAAGAGCAAGCCCTGAAAGTTCGGTAATTCCTGCACGCGGTAACCGTCGCCGCGAATCCAATATCCGCCTTTGGAGAGGAAGAAGTGACCGCTCTCGTCCATGCTGGTGTATGAAATGTAGACGAAACCCGGCGCGTAGGTGAGCGCGTTTTCTGATTTGGCCTGCGCGTCCGCGAGCGATGGATAAAAGCGCGTCGGCATGTCGTCTGAGTAACGGAAGTAGCGATAGGGAATCTGCGCCAGGTCCGCGCTGGGTTTTGAAGCGGGTAGCGGGCGCGGCGGATTGGAGAGGCCCAGCCGCGCGAGTTCCGTCAAATAGGCCGAAGGGCCGAGCGGCAGGCAATCGCCTGGCGTCACCAGGTACGCGCCAGGCGGGCACACCACCGCGCCGCTGAACGATTCTTCTTCGGGGGCGATCTCTTGCGCGCGCGCAGGAAACGATGGAAAAAACAGAATGGCGAGAAGGAGCAAACGTGCGATGCGTGATTTCATCAAATTACCTCGTAAAGAATTCGACGAATTATAGCGCCCAGGCCTTACGGTTTTGTTGGGAGCGTTTTTATTAAACATGCCCCAAACTTGACACAATGCCTTGCGTGTTCTAAAATAGTCCAGCGTAAGTCAAAAATTCACAAATCGGCATCACTTTGCATGGAGGGCCGTCTTGTCCAAGTCCAGAACGCAACAAATGGTGGATCGCCTGCGCGAATTACAGGCCTCCTCCCCCGATATCGAAGCCTCCGCCATCGTCAGCGTGGATGGCTTGAGCATTGCATCTGCCCTGCCGCATGGCGTGGAGGAAGATCGCGTCTCCGCCATGTCGGCCGCCATGCTCTCCCTCGGCGAGCGCATCGCTTCCGAATTGGGACGCGGCTCGCTCGAGCAGGTTTACATTAAAGGCGAGAAGGGCTACGTTGTCCTGATGTCGGTTGGGCAGGAAGCAGTTCTCACCGCCTTAGCACGCGAACAGGCTAAACTCGGCCTCATCTTCCTTGACATGCGCCGCGCCGCCGAAGACCTGACGAAATTGATCTAGTGGAGATTGTATGGCCCCCATCCAAAAAACCGGTCTGGCTTATCCTAATAAATTTGGCGTGATCCTCGTGCGTGCCCTCGAAGAAGTGATGGGACGCAACGGCTTAAACGCCATCCTCAACCTGGCGGGCTTGAACCATTATGTGGAACACCCCCTGCCCGACAACCTGGAAAAAGGTTTCGACTTTGCCGAGGTCGCGGCCGTGAACGTGGCCCTCGAAGACATGTACGGACCTCGCGGCGGACGCGGCCTTTCTCTGCGCGTCGGACGCGCCCTCTTCGCCGATGGCCTGCGCAATTTTGGCGCGCTGGCTGGCGTGGGCGACCTGGCCTTTAAAGTCCTTCCGCTTGGCGCAAAACTCCGCATCGGCATCCCCGCGGTGGCGAAGATCTTCTCGCAGATCAGCGACCAGCATAGCACGGTGGAAGAGCGCGAGAACGAATACATCTACACCATTCACAAATGCTCCGAATGTCATGGCCGCACCGGGCAGGATAAGCCCATCTGCTTCATCGCCACGGGCATTTTGCAGGAAGCCCTCAAATGGGTTTCTGGCGGGAACGAATTTCGCGTCAACGAATCGCGTTGCATGGCGACAGGCGATTCGGTTTGCGAGTACGTCATTCAAAAAGAACCCTTGTCATAAGGCGGGTTTTCCGTGGCTGTCGTCAAACAAAAAATCCTCATTGTCGAAGACGATATAGATGTCGCCGAAATGGTGACAGCCTATTTCCGCGCGCAGGGCTACGACGTCATCACCGTCAACTGGGGCGAAGACGGCGTGCGCGCCTGCCTGACCCATCATCCCAACCTTGCCATTCTTGATATTCGTTTGCCCGATATTGACGGTTACGAAGTGGCCCGCCGTATGCGAAGCGACCGCCGCACCGCCGACGTGCCAATCATCTTCCTGACCGAGAAACGCGAGCGTGCCGACAAATTGCAAGGACTCGAACTCGGCGCCGACGATTACATCACCAAGCCGTTCGACATCCAGGAACTGCGCCTGCGCGTCCGCAACGCCCTCCAGCGCATCAGCCAGGGATCGCTCACCAATCCCGTCAGCGGATTGGCCGAAGGCGCGTTGGTGGAAGAACGCCTCGCGACTGCCCTTCAAAAAGACAGTTCCTCGCTCCTGCTCGTCTCGCTCGAAAACCTGGACGCCTTCCGTGAAACCTACGGCTTCGTCGCGTCAGACGATGTCTTGCGAGCCTTCAGCGTGATGATCCAGAATACGATGGATGAAGTCGGCGTGAAGGAAGATTTCCTCGGCCACCTCGGCCCTGCGGAATTTGTCCTTATCATCCACCCCTCGAACCACCAGGCCTTGCAGGATCGTCTGCGCACCCGCCTGACCCAATCGCTCGATTACTTCTATCCCATCAAAGATCGCGAGCGCGCTTCGCAGCGTCCCGACAAATTAAGCGTGATGATGAACGACATGCTCAACGTGAAGGGGCGTTTTGCCAGCGTGGATAAACTCAAAGTGGAGTTACTGCGTCTCAAGCGATGAACCGAGGCGCACAGAGTTTGATGAAGATCACGGTTGTACTTCCCACCTATAACGAAGCGGAGAACCTGCCCAAACTGGTCTCCGCTCTTTTTTCGCTTCCGCTCGACTTGCGCGTCCTCATCGTGGACGACGACAGCCCCGACGGCACAGGCGCGCTCGCGGACGACCTCACGCGTCAACACGCGGGACGGGTGGCGGTCATCCACCGCATCGGGCGGCGCGGCCTGCGGACGGCCTACCTCGAGGGCTTCGCGTCCGCCCTCGAAACGGAGTCCGACGCCATTGTCCAGATGGATGCGGATTTCTCCCACGATCCCTCCGCGCTGGCGGCAATGTCTGCCCTGCTTGCGTCGAACGATTTCGTGCTGGGATCGCGTTACGTCCACGGCGGTTCTGTGGACAAAAACTGGCCGTTCTGGCGCAAGGGACTGAGCGCGTTCGGCAATTTTTACGCGCGGACAATCCTCGGCCTGCCCTTGCGCGATGTGACCACGGGCTATCGCATGTGGCGGTGCGAGGCCTTGCAGAGCATCCCGTTCGAGCGGATTCAATCGAATGGTTACATCTTCCTTGTGGAGATGGCGTATCTGGCGCATTGCCTGGAATTTAGAATTGGCGAAGCCCCGATCTACTTTGCCGACCGCCGCTGGGGAAAATCGAAGATGTCGTTCAAGATCCAGGCCGAGGCCGCCTTCCGCGTCTGGCAGGTGTTGTGGAATTTCCGTGATTTGAAGAAGTTGGGGAAGAGCGCGAGGGTCGCGTAACTCGAGTCCCCTCAAAAAATGGCGTATGCTAACGATTTGAGCCGCTTGGATTGGAATCCGAGCGGCTCAAACTTTAATCCGATAGGCTCAAAATTAGGTTTGATAGGCTCGGATTTGACCCTCTTCCCGCCCATCCTTTCGCGTAGACACTCATCCACGAAGCAATGGAGCGGGAGCGCTGAGGACTCTCTTTGGGTGGATGTTCAGAATACAGCGAAAGAAAAAACGGCTCCGAATGTTCTCCATCCTAAACCGTTTTTCCATTTCTGATTGATTTTCAGCCTGCTTGCCTTTTACCCTTGACACTGCTGTTTATCGGTAATACCGACATAGAAATTGCTAAAAAATGAATGGTATGACCTTTCCTCTGGTTTTTTCTCTAAACCTAATATACTGGTTGCCAAATACATTGACTAAATCTTTCTCTTCCAAGGAGGCCATAAGATAGTAGAGGAGGATGGAGACTGGCAGATAAATCAACGATATTAAAGCTCGAGTAGCGAAAATCAAACCCAATTGCGCTGCTATTGTTCCAAAGTAGATAGGATGCCGCACTATCTTGTAGGTGCCTGTAGTTGACAACTTTCCATCACTTTTTATACTCGGCACAACACCGATTTTCAGGAATGATAAAACGATTATCGAAAAACCGACAACTGCAACAACGATCCCTGTGATCAGAAGAATCGCATTTGAATCGCCGAATTTGGAAACGGAGAAAAATGGCGCTGTGAATAACGGCAAAACAAAAAAGGCAACATATATTTTTTGCAAAATTACGGGTAGCCTAGAAAATGCGCTTTTCCAGCGATCCTTTGAATAAATGATGAAATAACTGATTGAAGCAATGAAATTAATAAATAGTATCGCGATGGCTGTTGTGTTTTGATAAATCATTTCCATGTGAGTAGCTCCTGGTCTGTTTTGCGGGATAACAACTGTTTCCATCTTCTTTGTCTGTGGCGGTAAAAAATATGGGAAAACGCCCAGATGAATAGCGTTAACAACCCAGCCTTGATTTCTATCGTATCGGCGTACTCAATTTGATGAGAGTTGATCGAATTAAATTGAATTGTATGATTCCAGACTTTGGCAAGTGCCCCCGACTCGTTGCTGACGATCTGGTTCCCTGAAACATCGATTTTCTTGATGACAATTTTGTGAGCGCCCAAAGGAATGAATTTGAGGAAAAATAAGGCAAGGTTGTATACTCGATTCAGTTCCCAATCTCTATTCAAATCAGTATCACCTGTGGGAAAAAAGTACAATATGGGAGCAGCAACATATTGTAACGATTGTGGCTTTGTTATCTCTTTCCAAAGAAATTCTGGTGTTGTGTTCATAATTGTCGAGATTTTGGCAAGCATAGGCGTTGATTACTCCTTGTTTTGTCTTCTGTTAAGCCACTGGTGAGAAAATACTATTACGCTTTACGCCTAAGTAGTCGTTCATAGAAGTTTAGAAAACGACAAATGGAAAGTGCTGGTTGGTTTATTCTGTTGTGCCAGCATGTATTCGGCAGAAGCCAGTACCTCATCCATCGAGTCGTGCAGTTTGTTTGCGCAAGCCAATTCTTT
>JACRBL010000040.1 GCA_016234485.1 Chloroflexota bacterium | reverse complement strand
TTGCAGCTTTTCATAGTCCGGGCATCCTTGGTTTGGACAAAAGTCTCCAGCTTTGGCTAACTCCGCCATACCGCCTCCGAATATCCAATGTTTGCCTATCTATACCTTATTTCAACCACACCCAACAGGGTGACTACCCAAGTTGTTGGCGGCGAGGTATTTAAGTTTCGTTATGAATATGACTTTGGGGATAGCTGGATACATGAACTGATTGTCGAAAAAATCCTGCCCGTTGAAAAGGGAGTTCAGTATCCCGTTTGCATCAAGGGCAAACGCGCCTGTCCGCCCGAAGATATAGGCAGCGTGTGGGGCTACAATGATTTTCTGGAAGCCATCGCCAATCCCAATCATCCTGAACGGAATTTGGCATGGTACAACTCTGGGAGGCTTGAGCCATACCCATTTATCGAATATCTGCCGCGATGACAGATCGTAATTGAGTGATGACTTTCTAATCGGCGCTGGTCTCAGATGGGAAGGGTAAAACCCTCACAAACCCTTTCGCCTGTAACTTCCCCAGGTACTCGCGGGTCACCCAATAATCCAACCCCACCTGTTCGGCAATATCGAAGACGGAATGTTCGCCCTCAAGGCGCATCATGATCTTTTCGATGGCGCGGTTGAGCGCCCAATTCTCGCGCCAATCCACCCACAGACCGTGTCCGCTTAAAAACAACGGGCCGCGGAAAGTGCGCTTTGGGAGGTAGTTGCTGGCGTAGATGAGGATGATCTCCTCGGCAACTTCCGCCGCTTCCACCATCAAGTCATCGTGGACCACGTCGAGGTTGTCGTCGCTGGTGTGATATTCGGGATACGGGAAGCGCGTGATCGAGATGGCGGGGACGTTCACGCCTGGGCCGTTGATGATGCGTTCGTCGTTGGGCGCGACTTGCGCGAACTCGCCCTCGCGAAATTCGCCGAACCGTTTTTTCATCACGGAGCGCGCCACGCGGTCGAGCAGGTGCGTATCCTGGCGCGTGCGTTGCAAGGCCAGCGAGTTTTGGTTGCCTGTCGAATCCAGGAAGATGCCGCCGCGCAGGCAGGGAATCCAATCCTCGTGGCGCGAGAGATAGGCCACCATGCCGATCGTCTCGGGGCCGAACCAGAAGCGGACGCTCATCGAACCCGCGGGCAGGGGATTTTCTGCCAGCCGCCGCGCCAGGTCAATCGCGCTGACCACGCCCGAGCCGTCGTCGTTGGCCTGCGCGGGATGGCAGGTATGCGCCTGGACGATGATCTCGCCCGCTTCGGGGTTCGCCCCGCCCTCAGGGTGGATCACGCCCACGCCCACCCGCAGACCCCGCGCGGGGTCCGTGATGAACGAGGAGCGAATGACAGCGTGATATTTTTTATCACGCGGGAGGAGGGAGTCGAACGTGTTTTTCGTTAAACAGAATCCCCAATCGCGTTCGTAATACTTGAACTCCCACGGGATCGCGGCGGGACGCTTCTCGCTGAAACGCAGGTGTGGCGCGAGTTCATCCCACGTCAATAGGCAGTCCACGGGCAGGGAATACGAGATGATGTGCAATGGGCTGTCGCGAAAATCCACAATGCGCTGGCCGTCCTCGGTTTCGAGATACGCTTCATGCACTTCATAGCGCTCGGGGATTTTCCACGTCCACGCGTCCGTCAGCGGCGCGAAATTCTCGACGGTGTAGTCCGCGCTGTCGGGTAAGTACGAACCGATGATGGACAACGTCTTGTTCATATCGTCAGAAACCAGCGTGCGGTTGAGATTCAAAAATTCTGCCAGAATGGATTTGAGGGAAGTGGTTGGTTTTGACATGATGGTGATTATACAAAATTCAAGGTGACAGTTTTGAGGACTGTCACCTTGTGGATGGACGAACCGCTTCAACCGACCTTTGGCTGGATTCTGCTCAACGCGCCGAATCCTCGCTCGAAGGTTTCCCCGTCAACCAGCCCGTCATGCGCGCCCAGCCCTGCTTGATCTGGAACGATTTCAGCCGCCACGTGCCGACAATGCCATACGGGACGAAAAGCACGAAGACCACATAGATCGCGCCGTTGATGAAACTGGCGCTTTCGCCAATGTAGCGACGCAGGCCGAAATCCAGCAGACGATAAACCAGCGCGCCCACCAGCGCGCCTTCCAAAGAACCCACGCCGCCGATGAGGACGATCAACAGCGCCGTGACGGTGAATCCCATCCCCGCCACGTTAGGCGAGACGATCGGCTGGTAGAGCGCGTGCATCATTCCTGCCAACGCGGCGGTGAACGAGGACAGGGTCAACGCGGCGAGTTTGAAGTAGAAGGTGTTGTAGCCCAACATGCGGGCGCGGCCTTCGTTCTCGCGGATGGCAATGCAGACGCGTCCCGTGGGCGAATCAACGAAGCGTTTGTAGAGCAGGTAGACCAGCGCCAGGATAGTCAACGCGATGAAATAGAAGCGCAAGCGTTCATTGGCTGGACTGATGAAAGCAGGCACAACCATCCCCTGCAAACCAACGTCCGCGCCCGTGTATTTTCCCAGTTCGCTCGACATGACCACAATGTGGAACACCGAGGCGATGCCAAGCGTGACCAGCGCGAAGGTGATGCCCTTGACGCGGGGGAGGACAACGCCGAAAAGCAGAGCCTGCACAATGGCCGCCGCGAACACAATTCCCAACGTGGCGGGGAGTCCCAGTTCGAAGCTTTTGATGGAAATGCCCGTCAGATACGCGCCCACGGCGAAGAACATCGAGTGACCGAACGAGAGCATGCCCGTAATGCCGAAGATCACGTCAAAACTCAGGGCGTAGATCGAAAGGATGATGATCTCGATCGCCAGCCCTTGAATGAATTTCGATTGTCCGCTTCCATTGACCCAGACCGCCGCAAGCGAAGCCCCGTCGAACAGGCCGACGATGAAGGGCAGGAGCGCCAGCAATAAGAGGGCGATCAGCGCGCCGCGCTGGTTGGCAAAAAAGGCCGCCAGGCGTGAAGATGGTTTCGTGGTCATGTTCTATTCCTTTTTGCCAAGCAGGCCGTTCGGCAGGATCAGCAGAATGATCACCATCATCAAAACTGTGGAGGCGGGCACAAGCGGCGGCGTGGGTTTGAAGACGATGTCTGTGAAGGGGATGGCAATGCCGATCTGCCCATATTTGATGATGAACTGCTGGATGAGTCCCACCAACACCGAGCCGAGCGCCGCGCCTGGATAATTCGTCAGGCCGCCGATGGCGAGGGCGATCAGCGCGTTTAGGAAGAGACTCTCGCCCATGCCGTTGGAGAGTCCCATGGATGGCGCGGCCAGCGCGCCGCCGAGGGCGGCCAGCCCCACCCCGAGGGCAAAGACCATGGTGAAGACGCGCTGCACGTTGATGCCGAGCGCTTCCACCATTTCACGATCCTGCACGCCCGCGCGGATGATCATGCCCAGCCGCGTGCGCTGGAGCAGGATCCAGATCGAGATCAAGACGATCAATCCGATGATCGGGATGAATATCTCGTTGTAGATGCGCACGCGTCCATCCAGAAGAAGAATGGTGGAACAGTGGTGATTCCACCAATCGGCGAACGTGACCGCGGGGCAACTATCGCCTGAGCCGTTGAACAGCGCGGGTTTGGGCATCACAAATTCTGGACGTCCCCACACGGCGCGCACCATCTCGATGCCGATGGCAGACATGCCGAGCGTGAGCATGAGTTGATAGATTGGGCGGCTGTATAACGGACGGATGAGCGTGGCCTCCATCAACGCGCCCAATCCCACGCCGCAGGCCACAGCCACCAGCACGGAGATCAGGAACAGCCAGTTGGAGTTGATGCCCAGCAGAAAACCAGTCAGGGATTCGTTGAAGATAAAGGTCAGACCCGCCACGATCAAAAGCAGAATGAAGCCGACCAGGTTTTTCCAGGAAATGCGCGAGGCCGATTGAACCGTCTGTCCGAGGAGCGAAATGCCAAAGGCGCCGATCAGGCTGGCAAGCAAAAGCCCGCCCAGCGCGAGCGGAGCGGCGATCTCTTCAAAGGCGGCGTTGACCGTCGGCAGGCGCGTCGCCTGGTCTGCCATGAAGGCGAAGGTGACGGGGCTTTGCCCGTAGTTTTCCACACTCCAAATAGAGATGGGATAACGAGGCAGGATGACGCTGAACAGGATGACGGAGACGAGGATCAGCGCCCAGGGGAGAATCCGCCTCATTCTTAAGCCGAGCCGTATTCGGTCCGAAAGAAGCGGGTACACATCCCGAAGCGCGAACCCGCTCACCGTCAGGATGAACGGCGTCAGCAAATCCACGAACGTATCGGGTCGGACGAAGACCGTCCAACCGATGTACGCGCCGATCATAAAGAGCGTGCCGTGCGCCAGGTTAAGCACGTCGAGCAGGCCGAAGATGAGCGAGAAGCCCGATGCGACGAGGAAGGTCAGCGACCCGACCGAAAGCCCGCGCAGGAGGGTGATGACAAAGTCTTTGCTTTCCATGCCTTGCGCGGCGGCCGCGAAGAGACCGACGATCACGGAAAGGGTGATGGTAAGCACGAGGTTTTTGCGGAGGAATGTGTTCATAGGTTATTAGTAGGGCGAAATTAATTTCGTGCTACGCGGCTCCCAAATAACGATGGATGGTGGCCTTGTCGTTGACGAGGTCTTTCATTGCGCCCGCTTTGACCGAATGCCCCTCTTCGATGATGACGTAATTTTCGGCCAGTTGACTCGCCACGAGGAAGTTTTGCTCCACCAGAACGACGGTGCTGTCCTGCGAAAGTTGGCGAATGGCGGCCATCATGTGTTCGATGATGACAGGCGCGAGGCCTTCGCTGGGTTCGTCAATGAGGAGCAGGCGGTTGTCGGCGACGAGGGCGCGGGCGATGGCGAGCATTTGCTGTTGTCCGCCCGAGAGGCTTGCGCCAGACAGGGCGATTAAACGGCTGAGATCGGGAAAGAGATTGAAAATAAAATCGCGCTTGCGGAGATATTCGCCTTTGACGCGTTCCGCGATCTTGAGATTCTCCTCCACGGTCAGGTCGCGGAAAATGGCGCGATGCTCGGGAACAAATCCAATTCCCTGCGCGGCAATGTCGAAGGATTTCATGCCCCGCACTTCGCGTCCTTCAAAGATCACCTTGCCTTCGCGCGGAGGCGTGAGCCCGAGGATGGATTTGAGCGTGGTGGTTTTGCCCGCGCCATTCCGTCCAAGTAATGCAGTGATGGAGCCTTTGGGCACGCGCACATCCACCCCTTGCAGGATGTGATATTGACCAATAAAGGTGTGGATGTTTTGAACTTCGAGGATATGTTCCATGAGACCTCAGATCAGTGGATAGTTAGAAGTGGACAGTGGGTAGAGGCGCTGATACTGTCCACTACCCACCAGCCACTATCCACTGCTCTTACACATTCAACTCATACAATCCGCCGAGATAGGCAGTCTGCACTTCTTTATTGACGGCAATTTGGGAAGGGGCGCCCTCGGCCAGAACCTTGCCCTGATGCATGACTGTGATGGCGTCGGAAACGCTCATCACCACGTTCATGTTGTGTTCCACCAGCATGACGGTTTTGTCGCCCGCCTTTTGAATTTCCTGGATCAACGCGATCAACTCGGGCACTTGTTCCGCCGCCATGCCCGCGGTCGGTTCGTCGAGCAGGAGCACTTCGGGGTCGGGAGCCAGGATCATGCCAAGTTCCAGTTTGCGCTGGTCGCCATGCGGAAGGGTGCGGGCGGGAGCGTAGGCGCGTTCCTTCAGGCCGACCCTCTCGATCACGTTCCAGGCGCGCTCTTCGTAGAGTTTGAAACGGGATGAATTCGCCCAAAACTTGAAGTTATCGCGTCCCAATGCCTGGGAGGCGAGGCGGATATTTTCGAAGACAGTCAGGTTGGGAAAAATGTTCGTGATCTGGAAGGAACGCCCAATGCCGAAATGGATGGTGCGGTGGACAGGTTGATGGGTGATATCGCGCCCCTTGAAAATGACGCGGCCGCTGGTTGGCTCGATGTTGCCGCTCAATAAATTAAAAAAAGTGGTCTTCCCCGCTCCGTTCGGGCCGATGATGGCATGCAATGAGTTCTTTCGGACTTTGATACTGACATCGTCCACCGCGACCAGCGCGCCGAATGCTTTGGTGAGGTTCTTTGTCTCGAAAATGATATCGGTGTTCATAGCGCCTTCCAATCTTGACCGTTGACCGCAGACGGTAGACCATCGTTCAATTTCGCGGTCTACCGTCCACGGTCCATGGTCGGTCTTGGGAAAATCCCTGAGAACCAAACGCTCTCAGGGATTCATTGTATTACGGAATTACTGTCCGCTCAGTGTGCCGTAAGGCAGGGAGCCACAGCGATCCTTGAGGGTTTCGGGCAGAAGGCAGGGCGGCTCGGGGCGGGTGGTGTTGACGTACTCGTAGAAGTTGGCGTCGGGGTCGGTCACGCTGACGAGTTTGAGGACGTACATATCCTGGATGGCCACGTGATCTTCGGGGCGGATGAAGATCGTGCCTTTGGGGCCTTCGAAGGTCATGCCTTCCATGACAGCCTTGAGCGCGTCGCCGTTGACGTCGCCGTTGGCGGCTTTGATGGCTTCCACGAGGAAGATGGCCGCGTTCATGCCGTCCGCGTCGAACAGGTCGGGCATCACACCGTAGCGGGCCTTATCCTGCGCCTTGAGGAAATCGTTGGCAGGATTGTTCGGCGCGCTGTAGTGATACAGGATGCCTGCGGTGGAGCCGACCGCGTTGGCGAAGAAGGTGGGCATCAATACGTTGTCAATGAAGGTCGCGCCCAGGGACATGGTCTCGGTCACGCCCTGATCCTTGGCGGCCTGCATCAGCGAGACGAAGCCAGAACCAGCCCACGTCACGATGTAGGCTTCCGCGCCAGAGTTGGCGATCTGTTCCATGTAGGGAGTGAAATCGGTGGTATCCAGCGGGGCGAAGATGTCGTCCGCCACGAAGGTCGCGCCATCGAGCGTGCAGGCGTCGCGGAAGGCGGCGGCGGAACCGCGGCCAAACGCGTAGTCGGGCGCGATCTGGACGAAGTTCGTGTACTGCTCGGTCAGGGCGGAGCACTCGTTGATGGCGTCCTGGTAATTGTTGCGGCTGACGCGGAAGGTGTACTCGTTGAAGTTCACGCCCGTGATGTCGTTCGCCGCGGCGGGCGCGACGATGAGCGGGATCTTGCTTTCGAGCGCGATGCCCTGCAGGGTGGCGGTGGCGCCCGAAGAGACGGTGCCAACCAGGATGTTGACCTTCTGAACATCAATTAGTTCGCGGGCCACGGTGGCGGTGTTCTCGGGGTTACTGCCGTCATCGCGCACGTAGACAACGATCTCGCAATCGTCAATCTTGAAGGTGTTTTCCTGGGTCTGGGTCAGGTCGAATTTCTCGCCTGCAGAACCAGCCGCGCCCGTGGCATATTCCATGCCGAGCATGAAGGAGCGGAGGATGTGCGCGCCGTAGATGGCGAGCGGGCCCGAAGCGTCGGTGATGAGGCCGACTTTGACGGGTTCAGCGCAGGTCAGGCCAGGCGCCTCGGTGGGCGCGGCAGTCGGCGCTTCGGTGGGGATTTCGGTGGGCGCTTCGGTGATAACGGGGGCTTCGGTCGGTTCGGGAGTGGCGGGCGCGCAGGCGGCCAATATGAGGGTCAAAACGACCAGCGCAAATGCCAGAGTTCGGAACGGTTTCATTTGATTTCTTCTCCTGTAGAATTTTGAAGGATTGGTTTTGAAAACGGACAAGGTATTTTTAGATTGGGGAGCCTCCTATCTTGCAAATTCAATTACAGTCCGCGAGGCGGCTTCCGCGATCTCGATCGGGAAGAAATGCCCCGCATCCGCGAATATCACTGCTTTGCTCCCCGCGATCTTCCCTGATAATAGAGAAGCGTTCGCGGGGGGGACAACCTTATCGTGCGCGCCAAACAGGATCAGCGTCGGTATGGCGAGGCGAGGTAGTTTTGATTCGAACGACGCGGCTTCGGGCATGAGCGCCATTCCAATCGCCAATTGCGCCTGATAGGGGATTGGCTCGATGGGGTTGGCAACGCGCCACTTGACCCATTCATCGATCATTTCTGGATTTTTCTCCGACCAACCGGGCGCTGTACTGACCTTGAGCCCGTTCTTGAAACGGGTGAGCGGGTCGCTGGTCATATCCATCAGGACGGCCATCGCTTCGGGCGTGACGGGGACGTGGCGCGGACCGCCGAAGTTGGTGGAGCACAGGACGAGTTTCTCCACCCTCTGCGGAAAGTCGAGCGCGATGGCTTGCGCGATGAATCCGCCCATGGAATGTCCCATGATGACGGCTTTCTCGATGCCGAGCGCCTCCATCAGACCTGCCGTGTCCGCGGCCAGCATCTGCGCGGCGTACGGCCCCGCGGGCTTGTCGCTTTGACCAACGCCGCGGTTATCGAACGTGATGACCTGAAACTGCTCCGCCAGAAACGGAACCATCTTGTGCCACTGCCAGAGCGGATACCCAAGCCCCGAGATCAACACAAGCGGTTTGCCTGTGCCGTGGGTCTCGTAGTAGAGTTCGATTCCGTTTGTTTGTACTTTTGGCATATCAATCTCCAGAAGTGGGTAGTGGGAGGTGGACAGTAGGAAGTGGACAGTGGGAATTGGACAGTGGACAGCAATCTACCCACTACCCACTATCCACTGTTTTCGTAACTCAGCCTTGATCACCTTTCCATACGGTGAATACGGCAGGGACTCTACAAACTCAACGCGCTTCGGAATTTTGTATTTCGCCAATCGTCCCTGGCAAAACTGCAACAACTCCTGCGCGCTCGCGGACTGGTTCGGTTTGCAGGCCACGATCACTAGACCGACCTCGCCCCATTTTTCATCGGGCTGGCCGATCAACGCCGCGTCGGCCACCGCGTCGTGCTCGCGGAATACGGCTTCCACTTCGGCGGCGTAAACGTTTTCCCCACCACTGATAATCATGTCCTTGAAGCGGCCCGCGATATAAAAGTAACCTTCCTCATCCTGCCGCGCCATGTCGCCCGTGTGGAACCAGCCATCCTTCAAAGATTGCGCGGTGGCTTCGGGATTATTCCAATAGCCCGCGCACACATGCGGTCCCTTGATGATCAACTCGCCAGTATCGCCAACAGCCACATCATTGCCGTCCGCGTTCACGAGCCGCATCTCGCTGTGAAAGATGGGCTTGCCCACTGAGCCGCGTTTTCGCAACGCGTCCTCGTCGGTCATCGAGAAGCAGTTCACGCCCACTTCGGTCAGGCCATATCCCTGGCGCATTGTCACGCCTTTGGCTTTGCTCCACGCCTCGATCAACGAGGGCGGGCAGGGCGCGCCGCCGCTGATGAAAAAATGAACGTGGCTGAAATCCGTCTCGGCGAACTTCGGCGAATTCATCCACACCTGGAAGAGTGTCGGCACGCCCAGGATGACCGTGCATTTTTCCTTCACGATCAGGTCGAGCGATGCATCGGCGTCGAAATTGCGCGCCAGCACGATCTGTCCGCCCGCGTAGAACAGCGGCACAAGAAAAACAAATAGCCCGCCTGAATGAAACATCGGCGTGAGGATTGGCGAGACATCCTTCTCGCTCAGGCCCCACGAAACGACCGTGTTGATGGCGTTCCACAAAACCTGCCGATGCGGAAGGACCGCGCCCTTCGGACGTCCCGTTGTGCCAGATGTGTAGAGGATGCACCAGGCGTCATCCTCCGCGATGGCGGGCCGCGTCGGTTCGGAACTCGGGGCCTGGTCCAACAATATTTCGTACGACTCAGCCCCCTCGATATTTGCTCCTTCGACCGAGATGACATACTCGACACAGATTTCGCCGCGCATTTCTTCATACACGGGAACAAAATCTGACCCAACAATCATTAATTTCGGCTGGCAGTCATTGACGATGTACATCAACTCGCGGCTGGTTAATCTCCAGTTCAAGGGGGCGAGGATGGCGCCAAGTTTTCCCAAACCAAATAAAAGGTCCACATAGGCAATGTTATTGTGCGCCAGAATGGACACGCGATCCCCTTTTTCGATCTTGTATTTCTCACGCAAAAAATTCGCTGCACGGCTGGCGCGTTCGTTGATTTGCGCGAAGGTGTATCGAACCTCGCTCGTTGTATCGAACAGGGCTTCACGGTTGGGAGTTAATCTGGCGCGGGTGGCGAGAATATCAAGCATGATGGCGGAAAGTAGGAAGTGGATAGTGGGAAGTGGAATCTATCCACCACCCACTAACCACTGTCCACTGATTTAGGTTCCGACTACAATGCCGCCGTCCACGCGCAGGGTTTCGCCTGTGATGAACGAGGCCTCGTCCGACGCGAGGAACAGGTACGCGTTGGCGATGTCGCGCGGGTCGCCGAGACGTCCCAGCGGCGTGCGCGCCTTCATGCCATCCAAAACCTTTTCGGGCATGGAGGTCACCATTTCTGTCGCGGTAAACCCAGGCGCCACCGCGTTGACGCGGATGCCAAATTTGCCCAATTCGCGCGACCAGACCTTGGTCATGCCGATCACGCCAGATTTGGTGGCGACGTAATTGGTCTGGCCGAAGTTGCCGTCCAGGCCGACGATGGAGGTGGCGTTGAGGATCACGCCGCCGCCCTGTTTGGCCATCACAGGCGCGACCGCCTGCGTGCAGTTGAACACACCCTTCAAGTTGACCGAGATCACCAGGTCGAAATCCGCTTCGGACATCTGACCGACCAACTGGCCTTCCTTAAACTTGATGAGTTGTCCATCGCGCAAAATGCCCGCGTTGTTGACGATCACGTCCACACGGCCGTATTTGGCGACCACATCGTCAATCCACTTTTGAACGTCTGCGCGGCTGGTCACGTTCACTTTGTAGAACGCGGCGTCCGCCCCGAGCAGTTGCGCTGTCTCCTGCCCGACGGTTTCATTCACATCACAAATGACGACTTTCGCGCCCTCTTCAGCAAAGCGCAGGGCGGCGGCTTTTCCGATCCCCGCCGCGCCACCCGTGACGAGCACAACCTTATCTTTCATACGCATGGCAAAATCTCCTTGGAAGTGAAGGCGGACATGGGTAGGATGCTGACTGGACGCTCTATCCGCCATTCACATGTTGACTTTTATCATCCCGCAGTTACTTGCGAGTTACACCACAGGACGATCGGGCAGATTGAAAACCCGACCTACGCCTTAAACGCCAGATAGGTCTTCCTGGCTTCGCCTTCGCCGAACTTAACGAAATCAACCTTCAAAGGAGAGCCGATCTTGATCTCGGCTGGCTTGGACACATCCAGCCCAGTAATGCGGGCGCTGATGTTCGTGCCTTCTTCGAGTTCGACGATGCCCGAAACATAGGGATTCTTTTTGTCGAAGCCCTGCTCGACCATGAAAGTCGGGCCGCTGTAGATGACAGTGAATGCCGCCAGTTTGCCCTTGCCGCTGGTCTCCACCCATTCGATGTCTTCGCTGTGACATTTGGGACAGATGGCGCGCGGCGGGACGAAAGCGCCTCCGCACTTTTTACACTTCGCGGCCATCAATTTTTTCTCGCCCAGATATTGATTAAATGCCGCCGCAGTGAACGGGCGGACGGGGATGGTTGGTTCGCTCATAATTTCTCCTTGTAAGGCGGAATGGCATTCCGCCAACCAATTAATTTCTCCGCTCGTAGACGTGGACGACGCAGGTGGAACCCGTCGCGCCGACGTTGTGCGTCAACGCCACGGGGACATCGCCCGCCACCTGCCGCTCCCCTGCCTGACCTCGCATCTGCTTGAACACCTCGACGGCTTGCGCCACGCCCGAAGCGCCGACGGGATGTCCCTTGGCCTTCAGTCCGCCCGATGTGTTGATGGGTTTGGCGCCGTTGCGCGCCGTCACGCCATCTTCGGCGGCTTTGAAGCCCTCGCCTGGCGCGAAGAAACCGAGGTCTTCGCTCGCGATGATTTCCGCGATGGTGAAACAATCGTGGACTTCCGCGATGCGGATGTCTTTGGCGGTCACGCCTGCCATCTCGTAGGCCGTCTGCGCGGCGATCTTCGCGGCAGGGATGGCCGTCAACTCGGGGCGGTCATGCAAGGCCGAGTCGGAGGCTTGACCCGAGCCGATGATGTGGATCGGGTGGTCGGTGAATTCGTGGGCGCGTTCCGCGGCTACGAGCAGGATCGCCGCCGCGCCGTCTGAGACGGGCGAGCAATCGAACAGTCGCAGAGGCCAGGCCACGGTCGGGTTGCCCGCCTCGTCGTGGAGAAAGTCCCAGATGGTGGACCAGGTGGGGGCGGGCTTTCCCTTCTTGATGGCGGCCTCGATGCGTCCTTCCATCCACTTTTGGATGGTGACGCCAAACTGCGCGTACGGATTGAGCGCGGCGTTGTCGTGGTTCTTGATCGCCACGTTCATCAAATGCTCAGGCTTCATCCCATAGCGGTGCATATAAGCCGTGGCCATGGCCGCGTAAAAGCCTGGGAAGGTGAAGCCCGCGGGGATTTCGTAGGAGACGTCCGCGGCGGTGGCGAGCGCTTCGGTGACCTCCGCCGTTTTGAGCGCGGTCATCTTTTCCGCGCCGCCGACCAGCGCCACATCAACCATGCCCGAGGCGATGGCCATCACGCCCTGACGGAGCGCGACGCCGCCCGAAGCGCAGGCGTCCTCCACGCGCAGGGCGGGACGCGGCAACAGACCCACCGCGTCGGTCAGGATCGGGGCGATGTGCGCCTGGCGCTCGAACTGGTCGCTGGTGAAATTTCCGATGTAGAGCGTTTCGATGATGGACGGGTCGAGGCCTTTATCCACCGACTTGGTCATCTCTTTGAACGCTTCAACAAAAAGATCGCGGCTGTTCTTTTCAGCGAACGCCCCGAACTTGGACATTCCCGCTCCGACCACGACGACGCCGCGCGGGAGGGATTTGGATTTAGGCATAAAGCCTCCTTCTAGTGGATAGTGGATAGTGGGTAGCGGGTAGGGATTTTTCTGTCCACTACCCACCACCCGCCATCCACTTATTTTAGAACTTTCGCAAGCGCTGCCATGAACTCCTCGGGTTTTTCGACGTAAGGAGTGTGGCCTGTATCTGCAATGACGACTTCCTCGTACGAGCCGCCACTCGACGCGTACTTATCCAGCAAGTGGCGCGTCTGTCCCACCATCGGCTGGGGCGGATAGACTTCCTCGCCAGGCCAGCCTGGGACGTAACCCAGTTTGCCCAGCGTGCCGAAGTCGAAGAAGGAATTATCCGAGACGATCATGTCCGAGTCGCCGCGCACCCACAGGACGGCAGGCTTGTTCGCCGCGCCGAGGAATTTTTCCACGCTGTCGCCGACGTACTTGGGCGAAAGCGCGTTGATCGGACCGAACCTGCCAGGCGCCACGTTCGGCCAGTTGGCGGAGGGGACGAAATCGCCAGGATACTTTTGCTCGCCGATCTTTTCGCTCATCAACGAGGAGAGCAGGTCTTCTTCGCGCGCGGGCTTGAAGGGCGGCTTCCAGTAAAAACTGTTCATCACCACGCGCGGCGAGGCCTGCGGGTTGTCCATCGAGCGATCCCCCGCGGCCATCAACTTGGGAAATTCGGGGTTGACGACTCCGCCGCCCGACCCTGCAAAGTCATCGTAGCAGGGTTGCCCGTCCACGGTTTTCGAGCCGCCGAAGCCGTAGATCGAGCCAGGGTTGACGACCGTGCCGCTCAACACGCGTCCGCCCATTGCGCCGATCAGCCCAAAGACGATCGTCCCGCCCATCGAATGTCCAACGAGGTGCGTTTTGTCAATCTTGAGCGCATCGAGCAGGGCGGCGATGTCATCCACCCAATCGCCCATGCCGCGCGTCGCGTCGATGAGTTTGTCTTGGGTGTCGCCGTAGCCGCGCAGGTCGAGGGCGATGCTGCGGAATCCTGTCGGCAGTTTGAGCATGATCTCCTCCCAATACGTCGCGGAGGACGCGTTGCCGTGGATGAATAAAACAGGAACGCCGTTTTCAGGTCCACTGACGAGCGCATGCATTTTCAAGCGGGGGGTATCAACAACCGTGGATGTGATACCTGGTAAAGTTGGGACTGTTGACATGTTTCTCTCCTTTGGAATGGTGGGTGGTGGATAGTGGATAGTGGATAGTAAGAGCAAATACTGACCACTTCCCACTAAATGAATTTCTCTTTCAACTCGCGCTTGAGTATTTTCCCCGCCGCAGAAATGGGTAGGGCTTCCATGAAACTCACTGACTTGGGGATTTTATATTTGGCTAATCGCTCTTTCATAAATTTCAATAGTTCCTCCTCGGTTGCAATTTGACCAGGTTTCAAGACAATACATGTCTTACCGACTTCGCCCCATTTTGCGTCGGGCAGGCCGATCACCGCGCACATGTGGACGGCTGGGTGCTGATACAAGACCTTCTCGATCTCCGCGGGATACACATTCTCGCCGCCGCTGATGAACATATCCTTTTTGCGGTCCACGATGTAGAAATAACCTTCGTCGTCATGCAAAGCGACATCGCCCGTGTGGAAGTAGCCGCGTTCGTCAACGGCCGCGGCACTGGCTTCGGGATTGTTGAAGTAGCCCGAACTATATGACGGCCCTTTGAGGATCAACTCCCCCGCTTCATTCGGACCGAGGAGCTGATTCTGCTCCCCGACGATTTTCGCGTCCACGAAGAAGTTTGGCCTGCCAATCGAACCCGCCTTGCGGATGGCGTCTTCGGGCGCGAGCGCGAAAATGCCAGGGCCGAACTCGGTCATGCCGAAGCCCTGCTTGAAGCGGATGCCTTTCTCTTTGGTGTACTTCTCCACCAGCGGCACAGGCAACGGCGCGCCGCCCGACGTGCAGAAACGCAACGATGACAGATTCGCCGTCTCCCAGTTGGACGCGGTCGTCAGCATCTGATACATGGTCGGCACCGCCGCGAAGATGGTGACCCTCTCGCGCTCGATCAAATCCAAAATTTGCGCGGGGTCAAAGGCGCGGATGAGGATGGTCGTCCCGCCGAAGATGACTTGCGGTAGGGTGTAGACGAACAATCCGCCCGTGTGGAACATGGGGAAGACATTGAGATAAACGTCGTTGTGCGTCACATCGTGGATGACCGTGTTGAGCGTGTTCCAGGCGATCATGCGGTGCGACACTTCCGCGGCTTTGGGCAAACCCGTCGTGCCGCCCGTGAAGATCAACGCGGCGGTATCTTCGGCTTCGAGACTCTCGCAGGTGACGGGAGAATCGGAAGAGGATTGGAGAGTTGACTCGAAGGGCAGGCTTCCGTCGATTCCATTTCCGTCCAGATGAATAGTGGGTAGTGGGTAGCGGGCAGTGAGTTGTGCGACGCCTTCTTTGAAGTCATCGGAGAAAACTAAAATTTTGGGATTGGTGTAATTGAAAATTTCGAGCAGTTCCTGCCAATGCAGTCGCCAGTTGAGCGCGGTGTGGATCGCGCCGAGTTTCGAGCAGGCGAAGAAAATGTCGAGGTGTTCGTACCCGTCGCGGGCGAGGATGGCGACGCGATCCCCTTTGCCGATCCCCTGCGACTGGAGCCAGTTCGCCAGTTTGTCGGCGCGTCGATTCGCGTCACGGAAGGTCAGCCGCCACTCGGGAGATTTGCCCGCGTCAATGAAAGCGAGTTTGTCGGGAGAGTAGAGTTCGCGTCGAGCAAGATAGTCGCCGATGTACATTGAACCTCCAGTGGGAAGTGGACAGTGGGTGGTGGATAGCGAAAAGCGCTAACGAGGAAGTTTGTTGATGAGGGCGTATGTCATTTTACGGATTTCTAGTGCAACAACAATAGAGAGAATAGGATAGAAGACGAACCTAACGAAAAACCGACAGAAACAGCCTTGGACTACCTTTATATCTGCCGTTTGAGCCACTTTTCACCGCCTAGCTGAGCCTATCCTAAACTGGCCCTTGTTCTTGCACTAGGATGAGGTCGAAGATAGGCTGGGCGATTTCAGCGGTGGCGTAACCGAGCTCAACCGCCACGATCAATTGCGTATCCAGTTCGGCGGCAGAGCCAAGTGCGATGTAAAGAAATTGACGGAACTCGCCTGTGTGTTGTCTGCCTTGTCCTTCTGCAATATTGGATGGAACAGAAACTGCCGCCCGTTGCATTTGACTTGCAAGGCCATAAATCTCAGATTTTGGAAACCCTTGCGTCAAACCATAAACCAACTTAACCAGTTCAATGCCTTTCTGCCAAACCTTCAACTCACGATAACTTCTAACTGTTTCTGTCATGGCGCCTCCTTTTTAACTACACACTTCCCACTTCCCACTATCCACTGCTTGTCCACTTCCACACCGATGACGCCATCGTGATCCCGCCGCCGCTGGCACAGAAAAGGATCACATCCCCTGGCTTGGGTCCTCTGCCCTGTGCGATGGAATCATCGAGCGCCATAGCCACGCAGGGAGAACCCGTGTAGCCCCATTTGTCCATGACCCAGTGTGTCTTTTCGATGGGCTGTTTGAGCAGATCCATCATAAATTCGATGGTGCGGAGATTTAATTGGGTGAAGTAATAATGATCCACATCGTCAAAGGTCAGGCCGGCCTTGTCGAGCGCGCCCTGCATGAGTTTCGGCCAGTATTCGGTGTTGAAGGTCTTGGGGAATTTCTTGACGAACTCCACTTTCGGCGCTCCGAACTGCGCCAGGTTTTCAGGCGTGCAGGGACGGTACGTGCCGCCCGTGTAAATGCCCAGCGCGTCGTGGAAGGTTCCCACCGCCAGCAGGTTTGTGCCGAGGAAACCCTGTTCCTTGCCTGTTCCCAAAATCACCGCGCCCGCGCCATCGGCGAACAGGTTGGCGGTCTTCTTGTCCTTGATGTCAATATAGCGGCTCATGCCGTATCCGCCCGCCACGAGGATGTACTTCATCGTCGGCTCGGTCGTCAGATATTTCGCGCCCTGGTCGAGCGCGGTGACCCAGCCCGCGCAGGCCGAGTTGACATCGTAGCAACCAGCCTTGTCCGCGCCGAGTTTGTTCTGCACCACGATGGAGGTGCTGGGGGAGAGGTAATCGGGCGTATCAGTGGAGATGATGATCAGGTCGAGGTCGGCGGCGGAAATTCCCGCGCGTTGGAGCGCTTTCTTCGAGGCTTCCACGATCAGGTCGGAGGTCACCTGATCGGGAGCCATCCAGCGGCGCTCTTTGATGCCGACGTTGGCGAGCAACCAGTCGCTGGTGGATTCGCCCATGAGCGAGTCCACTTCGGCGTTGGTGACGACGCGTTCGGGGACGTAACTTCCTGTGGAGAGAATTTGGACATTGCGGGTCATTGATATTTTCCTGGGGGAAGAGATTGGAAATCGTTATTGGAGAATCAGGTAATTGGAGTTTGAGGAGCAGAGGGGGGTTGGAGTTCATCCAGATGAACGAAGCGGTGCATGAATTCGAGGGCTTCGCGCCATTCATTGAAGTTGAGTTCTTCCGCGCTTTGGATGTGGCGTATTGTGCCGTGTAAGGCGGACGATGGGGATGCCTGGCCTTCCAGCACAAAGCGGACAATGAAGGATGAAATCAGCGGCGGGGTCTGGTTGTCCATCGAGCGTAAGATACCAGAGGGGAGTAACAAGGCAGTTACAACCTTGAAGGGTGTCGTGGTTTGCCAAAACTCAGGTGAGCCGACAAAATAAAAAAGCAGGCGCAGGGCCTGCTTTTTCGGTCAACGTAAATCGCAATATTTATCCCGCCCCGCGAGCGCCATATTGCAGATTAACAATTAAACCGAGCAAAAAATTTCATCGCGAATGGCGCGAATAACGCGAATTTCGCGAATGAAAACTAGAAAAATTCGCGGCATTCGCTTCATTCGCGGTATTTGCGTTAAAAATGCCACAACTGAGATTGCTCGGTTAATTTGGAAATGCAAAAAATGTTGCGGTACTGAGAATTACTTTCGAATCAATTCCTTGTACAAATCCTGCGTTTCGGGGGAGGGGGCGACATCCAATTCGTCTTTCAAGGTTTGGAGACAGCGCTGATAGGCGCGCGCCAGTTGGCCGCGATCGCCCAGATGATTGTAGGCGACCATAAGGTGGCGGTAGGCGCGCTCCCAGCAGTTATCTTTGGTGAGCACGCGCTGGCACAGGTCTATGCCTTCGATGTACTTTCCACTTTGGATATATTGCTCGCACAGTTTATCGGCGGCCTCGAGGAAGAGAGTGGAGAGTCGCTCGCGTTCCTCCGCGGCCCACGATTCATACAGCGAGTCGGGCAGGTAGTCGCCGCGGTAGAGCGTGACGGCCTGTTCGAGGAGCGATATCGAGACGGAGGTGGGTTTGAGTCCCTCACGGGTGAGACGCGCAAGATGGTCAGAGTCCAGCCAGAGGTCCGCGCCGAAGCGCAGGGTGTAGGTGGCTCCGTCCCGCAGGATGAAGGCCGAGTCGCTTCCCGCGTCGCGGTCGGGTTCCAAAACGTGGTAGAGCGTGTTCAGCGTGATTTTGAAATTGCGTTGCGCGGTGGCAGAGTCGGCTTCAGGCCAGAGCAGGTCGCAGATCTGATCGCGGTCGAGCGGGGATTGACGATGGGTGAGGAGCAGTTGGAAGAGTTGACGCGACTTCTCGCGCCGCCAGCCGTTGGAGGGAATCTCCTCGCTTCCCCTCCAGACTTGAAACGCGCCCAGCGTTCTGACGCGTAACTGAAACCCAGGGTGGAGCGTGACGTTGGCGATGCCCATGATCTCCAACAGGCGATTAACGTAAGCGGATTCCCAGTCGCGGGCGCGGGCGTGCAGCAACAACGGGACGAAGATGCGTTCGTCTGGCGCGCCGAGCAGGGAGGGACGCGTGAAGAGAAAGTAGTATCCATATTGCTGGCAGGTGAGGAGCATCTCTGGCAGGAATTTTTCGAGACGCTCGAATTTCTTTTGCTTGAAACTTCCGTAGGCCAGCCAGAGACGCGCGGCCACGCGGCCGAAGGAATCACTGCACTCTTGAAAGCCAGCCACCGCGCGTGCCAGCCAGTTTTCGGCGGCCTCGTAACGCGCGGCCAGCACGAAACTCGCGCCCAGGGTCAGGCGCGTGAGAGAGGCGATCCATTCGTCGCCAGCCTGCGAGGCGATTTCGATGGCTTCCTGCGCGCGGGCTTGCGCGTTTTTCAGGTCGCCATGATAGCCATAGGATCGGCACAAGCCCCAATCGGCCTCGACGAGCAGGCGCGGGACTTCGAGCGTGCGGCTGATGGCGATGCTTTTTTCGAATTCATCGCGGGAGCGCGAGATGTTTTCTTGTGGAGCAGGATGAAATTCCGCCAAACCCTGTGTTTGCGGAAAACCGCTCCGCACGACTCCGAGATTAAGCGCGTGTCCCTGCCGCATGTGACCAACGGCGGTGACGAACGGGGACTTCAACTCATCGCCGCGACGCGTGCCTTCGAGCGCGGCCTGATAGGCGTGGTTGCTCATGCCCATCATCGAATAAATGAGCGAGAGCAGGAGCATGGTTTCGCGATGGGCGCGCGGCATTTGGACGGGATTGCGCTTTTCGGCCTCCGCCAGTTCTTCGAGGCCGCGGCGGGCTTCTTCGAGTCGGCCTGTGCGCAGGAGGACGCGGAATCGCAACTGGTCGTTGGAGGGGCCCTCGGCGTTAAGTTCCTCCGCGCGTCGGCGCAGGCGCTCGGCTTCCTCCACGTGGCCTGAGTTTAATTTGTTTTCGGCCAGCAGTTCGTAAAGGCGCACCTGGACTTCGCGGTCTTCGAATCCATCGCTGAGGCGGAGGGATTCTTCGAGCAGGCGTTCGGCTTGGGCGGGGTTGACCGTATCGAGGTAGACGCGCGCCTGTCCACGCAGGGAGCGGGCAACTCCATCCTGCTGGCCGCGGGCGCGCCAGATTGTTTCGGCCTGCTTGTACCAGCCCTGGGCCTCGTCGAAGCGGGAGTGGAGGCGCGCCAACTCTCCGAGGGTGAAAACCAGCATGGGATGTTGACCCAGGCTGGAGGGCGGAAGGGAGGCGATGTAGGTCGAAAGCGTGTCCAGCCTGCCGCTGGAGAGGAGCGTCGGCGAGTACGCGTCGAGCAGGTCGGCCACCGCGTCCCAGGCGCGGGCTTCGAGCAAATGGTGGATGGCAGACTCGGATTCTTTTTGTTGAATGAAATAGTCTGCCGCGGCGCGGTGCCATTGGACGCGTTGCTCGGCTGTGGATTGCTCGCGCAGAAAATTGTGAAAGATGTGGTGATAGCGAAGGTCGCCCTCGGCGGTTTCGATGATGAACAGGTCCTGTCTTTGCAGATAGGCGAGCATGGAGGCGGAATCGGCGTGGGCGGAACCAGAGACGCTTCGGAGCGCGTCGCAGGCTTCGGATCGAAGGTCGCGCAGTGTGGCGGTGGTCAGGAGGAAATCGCGCACGTCGGCGGGTTGTCGTTCGAACACTTCGCGGGCGAGAACGTCGAACAGCGCTTCGAGCGAATCGGTCTGCCAGTGAAGCGGGAATTGGACAGCCGAGGCGGATAGCGAGCGAATGCTCTGCCAGATCAGTTGCAGGGCAATCGCCCAGCCTTCGGTGTAGGAGAGGAGCGCGGCGGCTTCTTCAGCGCTGAGTTCGAGTTCGTAGTGCGTGGAAAAAAGCACGGTGATTTCCTGGGCGTTGAACGTGAGCGCGGATTGGTCAATTTCCAGCACTTCACCCTGCGAACGCCAGCGCGCCAGGGTTGGCAGGGTGATGACGGGACGCCCCGAAAGCAGGACGTGTAAATTGGCAGGCGCCATGCCGAAGAGACGGTCAACAATGAAGGCGGTCTCGCCGCCCTCGATGACGATGTGAGCGTCGTCCAGGACGAGCAGGGTGGGTTCTTCCAATTGCGCGCTGAGCGCGTTGATGATTTGGTCGGTCACACTTCGCCAGGGAAGCGGTCCCTGCGAGCCGTCCCAGGTTTCGAGAAAGCGCAAGGGCAACTCTTTCAGTTCGGGAACCGCGCGTAAAAATGCATGACACAAGTGAAGAAGAAAGACGACGGGGTCGTTGTCTTCTTCGTTGACTTGATACCAGGCCAGCGGCTTCACCGCCGTCACCAGTTCGGAGAGCGCCGTGCTTTTTCCGTACCCAGCTTCGGCTTGTAAAATTGTGAGACGATATTCCAACGCGTGCGTCAACAGGTCTGTGACGCGCGGCCGCGCCAGGGTCCGCGCGTGGCGCGGCGGAGGAATGATCTTGGTGCGGAGGATTGCTTGAGCCATCCCTGCAATTTTATCCGATTATGAAAAGCAGTGGAAATGATCGAAAGTGTAAATCACCATCAACTTCGGACGACTCTGCAACGCTTTAGCGATATGCGCCTGTTAGACAGCGCCCCTTCCCGCCAGATATAAATTGGCGCGGCCTGCAAAGGTGAGTTGCTTCATTGACATCCTCGCTAGGCTTTGACTACCAGATTGCGAAATGGTCATACTTCCTGGCGTAAATTTACACATGGCAACTGACTTTGAGTCACTTATTACTCAATTTTGTAAAGCCCACCCTTGATGTCTGATTCTAAATTGCAAAGTACGTAAAATAAAAAAACGGCGGAGAATGCTCTCCGCCGCCTACGTTGCCGCCTACGCTCTACGAAATTTATACCCGTATATCAGATATATACCGCGCGTGTCAGATCTTTGTAGTTTTGTAACGCATATTTTGGTGATATTCATAGGCCATTGTGACCCAAAATTCTAATGGGTATTGAAGAATTGCCGAAAATTAAGCTTTGGAAGGCAATTTAAGAAATTAGGACTTACGCAGTTCAAAATCCTTTGCCACGAATTCCGCGAATTTTCGCTAATTTTTTAAAAATTCGTGTGAATTCGCGAAATTCGCGGCTTGCTTTTGGGTTTTGCGTAAATCCTAAAATGTAATGGTTAGATGCGAATGACATCATACACTTTTAGGACTTACGCAAAATGAACGCAAAACCACCAAATATGGTGTTAAATAAGACCGTGAAACGGCATATATGGGTAGTTTTGAGTAAGTCCTAACTTTATTGCTTATACCGAGTGTATAATTAAAACACACGAAAGAGTCTTTCAAATGGTATCAACTTATCGGCACGGACAACCAACCATCGGCGTCTTGGCCGGCTGGCAATTTTATAGGACAGCAACGAACCTCAGTTATCTCGCGCCAATGTATCGCGGCATCAGTAAGGCTGCACGGGATTTGAGATGCAATCTGCTCCTTGGATGCGGAATGGGGCCATCTGCCAGCCCAGTAGACCCTCTAAAACCTGTCTGGCCCGTTCTTTTGCCAGATCAGGATTATATCCCCATCGACCGGTGGAATACGGATGGCTTGATTGTTGCCGTACCGCTTCATTCTCAATCGCGCTCAAGGTATGTTCAGGAACTGATCAATACGGGGCATCCAATACTCTTTATTGGATCGGGGGAAAGCGGCCCGTCGATTGTTGTGGATAACGCAGGGGGCATCATGCAAGCGATGTTCCATTTATTTCAACATGGGCATCGGAAAATCGTGTTCATTGCCGGGTCTGAGGATGATATGCAAGGTGACACCGGGGAGCGCCTGCGGGCATATCAAGATTTTTGCGAAAGGCATCATTTGGGAAAAGATTCCCGCCTGGTAGCCTATAGCCAGCATATTTACAGCGGTGGTTACCTTGCCATGAAGAAAATCATGGCTTCCGGGGTTGAATTTACGGCAGTCCTGGCCAGCAACGATGAATCCGCCTTGGGGGCGATGGATGCGTTAACTGCAAGCGGGAGAAAAATTCCCGATGACGTGGCAGTCATCGGGTTCGATAATCGACTCGAGGATGCCGTCCAGGAACCGGGATTGAGCAGCGTTCATGTTCCGCTATTCGATATCGGCTACCGGGCGGTTGAATTGATCCTCAGGCATATAAAAGAAAACTCCCCGTTGGCTGAAGAAAGTAAATTAAAGACTCGGTTGGTTGTGCGCCAATCTTGTGGGTGCAGCCGGGGCAAATTGCTGGCTGGCGCCGTCAACCAGGCGGACGATCCCAAAAGTAAAAGCATGGATAAGCGAACGGCGCAATTGGCTGAATCCATTTCCAGAACCATCATGAGTCAGGCGCAAGACCTGACTGAAAGTGAGAGCTTATCCTTCGGGAAACGATTGGTGGATGCATGCATTTTGGGCGCGCAGTCAGGTGACGGTACGCTATTTCAGGAAACATTGGATGAGGTTCTCCGGCGCACAGAAGAAGGCAACGATGATGTCCACCTGTGGCAAGAAGCCATTTCCATTTTGGAAATCGGAGCGTGCAAGGATGTCATTCCATCCTCGCCCTTGTCAAAGACCATTCTGGATGAAGCCAGGCAGACCATCAGTGCCCGGATGCAGAAACAACACCGCCGTTATGTCGTGCGGGAACGCTGGACATCCAGCCGCTTGAGTTTATTGACTGCCGAATTACTCACCGCACTTGACGAAGCCCAGATCTACGCCATCCTGCTGAAGCATCTGCCGGAGATGAACATCCATACCGCATTGATGGTTTTGTTCGAACCAAACGAAGAGGATCCGTTGGCGTGGAGCACGGTTCGCAACCTTGCGTTATCGGTGCAGGAACCCATGCGGTTTGCCAGCCGCGATTTTCCTCCCTCGGGCTTGTTTGCTGGAGAACAACCTTTTAGCCTAACTTTGATACCAGTTACAGACCAAACCGGGCAATTGGGCTTCATGGCCTTCGATACCGAGCACCTTGATCTTTATGGCTCCATCGTACAGCAATTGAGTAGCGCCCTCAATACTGTCCGGTTATACCGCCAGGCAACCGAAGGCCGCCGCCTGGCAGAAGAAGCCAACCGGGTGAAAACCCGTTTCCTTTCAACGATCAGCCATGAACTTCGCACGCCGCTTAACTTGATCGTTGGGCTGAGCAGTGTTGTGCTTAAAGAAACCGAGGAAGGGCCGTTGCGGATCCACGATACAACCCGAAAAGACATCGAACGCATCTATGCCTATGCCCAGCACCTCGGCGGATTGATCGGAGACGTGATCGACCTCGCCACCCTAGACGCCGGTCAACTGCGGCTGAACATGGAGTTGGTCGACCTGGGGGAGACCCTGCAAATGGTTGTAAATAGCGGCAGCCAGTTAACCGCAGACAAAGGGTTGTCGTGGCGGACAAACATTCCTGAACATGGACCTTGGGTGTGGGGCGATCGGACTCGCCTGCGGCAAGTGGTATTGAACCTGATCAACAACGCCATTAAATTCACCAGTCGCGGCGAGGTCAGCCTTTCGCTCACCGAGGACAAGGGGCTGCTCACCGTTTTGGTGCGGGATACCGGCCTCGGCATTCCCCTAGAAGAACAAGAGGTCATCTTTGATGCGTTCCGCCGCTCCGAACGTAGCATTGCCCTCGGTTATCCGGGTTTGGGATTGGGCCTTGCCATTTGTAAAATGTTGGTGGAAATGCAAGATGGTACGATGGGATTGCACTCCACAGGAATTGATGGTGAAGGTTCTGTGTTTTACCTGACACTCCCTGTGCAGCCCATCCCCAAGGAACAACAAGCGGAGAGCGGTTCACAAACTGCAAGCAGGCAATCTGTTTTGGTTCTGTCTGATCAACTCGGCGCCAATGCCCGGTTCTGTACGCTCTTGGAACAGCATGGCATGAAAGTGAAAGAAGTATCGATTGGAAAACATTCAAACTGGGAAACGCAATTAAACGACTTCATGCCCGGCATCATTGTGCTGGATATGACCATCCAATCTGATCTGAGTTGGAAAACATTGAAGGCGCTCAAAAGCAACCCGGTCACCCGCAATATTCCCACCATGTTGTACGCCTCATCGTCAAAGGGCGAGTCGCTGTTGAGGTTGGATTATCTGACCAAACCCATCGAACTAAGTGAATTGTCACAGGCGCTGGGCCAGCAATGGATCCCTCTGGATGCTGCCCATCCGCTGCGCACCATCCTTGTGGTGGACGATGAACCGAACACCCTCGAATTGCATGCCCGTATCGTACAGTCGCAATCCTCATCCAACCGGGTTCTGTTGGCCAGCAATGGCAGTAAAGCGGTGCAAATCCTCCAACAGGAGAAGGTGGATCTGGTTCTTTTGGACCTCCAGATGCCTGAGATGGATGGATTTGAAGTCCTAGAAGCCATGCGCGAACAGGAAGCGACGCGCGATGTGCCGGTGATTGTGGTGACTGGAAAGGTTTTGACCGAAGAAGACATGTCCCGCCTGACCAAGGGTGTTGCAGTGGTGCTAAAAAAAGGTCTGTTCAGCATGGAGGAGACGGTGGCCCATATCGGGTCCACATTGGAGCGGAAACGCAACTTGGGCGTAGAGACTCAGCGCCTGGTCCGACAGGCTATGGCGTACATTCATGAGCATTATGTTGATCCGATCACGCGCCAGGATATCGCCCAGCACATCAACATTTCTGAGGATTATCTGACTTATTGTTTCCGTCAGGAGTTGGGGACAACCCCAATAAAATATCTTCAACGCTATCGTGTAAACCAGGCCAAACTTCAGCTTAAAGAAAGCCAGAAAACCATTACAGAAATTGCGCTGGATGTGGGGTTTTCAGACAGCGGGTATTTCAGTCGTATTTTCCATCGCGAGGCTGGTACTTCTCCGGAGAAATTCCGGCATTCCTGAACTGCGACCAATACAAAAAACGTAAGGGTTGTCCCAAAAGGTGGACAACCTTTATTGTTTTCCACTGGACGCCTATTTTGGTACGCGTTTTTTGGTTTTAGCGGGTCATTACCAATTAAGTGAAACACATTTTTTTGAATTTCTTTCCACTTTGGGCTGCCTGATAAGGAAAACTCGGCCATTTTGGACAGCTCTGGTCAACCCCTATGAAATGTCCATGCAAATCGCTCTTTTCTCCAAGACCTGCCCTGCTCGATTCGCTAGAATGAATGGTAGATATGGAAGCGCTTTCTACCAGAGATGGTTCAAAAGTTATGCCGATCACATTGAAGCAGGTGGCAAAATTGTCAGGTGTCTCTCTAACGACAGCCTCACGTGTCATTAACGGCCACGCCAATGTGAGTTCCCAAGTCCGTGAGCGCGTGTGGCAGGTTATCAACGAAAGTGGATACCAGCCAAATCAGGCCGCTCGCTCGCTTGCCTCGCGGCGTGCCCCAAGGAAGTAGTCGTTTTTTATGCCTGTTAATGCAAGCGCTTCCAAACTTGGCTATCTGGTTCTGGCATGGTCTCCAAAAGTGTTGACCTAAACGTCTCCGGAGGTGTATCCGAAACATACTGTCCGTAATTCTTCATGCCTCGATGAAAGATTGTTCAATCCATTCGAAACAATTTCCTAACGATAAGGAGAGATAATCCGTATGAGCAAGAAACTGTACCTGGTTTTGACCATCGTGGTCGCCCTTTCGATGCTGCTGACCGCTTGCGGCGCAAAAGCCACTCCCACCTCCCAGCCCCCCGCGGCTGAGAAGGTCACCCTGCGCGTCCTTGTCCACCAGAACCCGCCGATGGTGGCGTTCATGGAAGAATTCAACAAGAAGTTCCAGGAAAAATATCCCAACATCACGGTGGATATGGCAGTCGTAAACGCCAATGAATTGAGCACCGTCACCCAGACCCGTCTGACCGCCAACGATGTTGATGTGGTGGATATGTTTGGCTTTGCCAATGGGGCCCAGCCCTACATGAAGCAGGTTGACCCGCCCAACTGGCAGCAGTTGATCGACGCTGGCTTGCTGATGGATCTGACCGGCCAGCCATTCCTGAAGAACTATGATGCTTCCGCGATCCAGGATGCTGGCACCTACAACGGCAAGGTGTACGAGATCAATCTAGGACGTGTTTCCTACAGCGGCATTTACTACAACAAGGACTTGTTCACCGCCAACAACGTTAAAGTCCCCACAACCTGGACTGAACTTGTCACTGCTTGCGAAACCTTCAAGACTGCCGGCATCCCCTGCATGACCGCCGGTGGGAAAGACGGCTGGCCGATCTTCGTGGGTGCCTATGGCTTGCTCGGCTCGATTTATCCAGATCAGGCCGCCCTCGTGGAAGGCCTGTGGACCGGCTCGATCAAGTGGAATGACGCCAATTCACTGGTTATGTGGGAGCGCATGCAGGTGTACGCCCGCGACATGATGGAGGAAGGCGCCAGCGGTATCGCCGGTGACGCAGCTCCTGGTCGCTTCGCATCTGGCGCGGTTGCCATGTTCCCTGGCGGAACCTGGTACGGCCCGGCCATCGACGCAGCCCAGCCCGCCTTCAAATGGGGCTACATCCCCTTCCCAGGCTCGGACAACGCCGATGACAATAAGTACCTGTTCGGCAAGTACGATCAGGGTTGGGTTGTTGCGGCCAAGACCCCCAACAAGGATGCGGCCTTGCTGTACCTGACCGAATTCTCCGATCCCGCCAATTACCAGGCCTTCGTGGATGCCGTCGGTTTCATCCCCACCCAACCGACCGCCAAATTGAGTACTGGCATTGGCGCCGAAGTAGCTCCCTACTTGGCCAACTTCCGTGTTGGTTACGAACAGTACTGGATCGCCCCCAAGGGTGCTGGCCAGTTCGCCAACCCGTGGGCTACCTACTTCAAGCCGTTCGGCACCGATGATGATCCCAAGACGCTCGCTGATAAAGTTCAGGGCGACTTGCAAGCCGGGCTCAATGCTGTAAAATAACACCAATATCGCAATCGGCTTCCCGCTAACCACGCGGGAAGCCGATACCCTTTCAACCAGACAGGAGGAACAATTTATGAACTATCACTTTGGCCGTGGCTGGACCAGGTGGAGTCCCTATCTACTGCTCCTGCCGGGAATCCTTTTCTACTTTGTCATCGCTCTGGGTCCGTCCCTTGCGACGACAGTCTACTCGTTCACCGACGCCACCGGGATCAAGGGCGCCACTGTTAATTGGGTGGGCCTGGCGAACTACAAAGAATTTTTATTAATGGGCCAGGCATCTAAGGATAATCTAAGCGCCCTGGGGCGGACCCTGGTTTTTTGTTTCTTCGTGACCACAATTCAGTTTGGCTTGGGTCTGCTGGTAGCGATGATCGTCAACCAGAACCTAAAAGGGCGGAATTTTTTCCGCACCCTGTACTTCATGCCCATCATCCTGGGAGCAGTCATTCAAGGCTTGGTCTGGTCGCTGTTCCTCTATCCGCTGGGCGGCCCAATGGCAAAATTCCTTGCGTTGTTTGGCGCTCGTTCTGAATTTCTGGGAGGTCCGCCATTCGTCGCCTTTGCGTGGGTGATCGCCATCCAGATTTGGGCGAACATGGGAACCACCATGATCATCTTCCTGGCCGGGCTGCAAACCATCCCATCCGAACTGTACGAGGCGGCCCGCATTGACGGCGCCAATCCGTGGCAGGTATTCTCGAACGTCACCTGGCCCCTTCTGACCCCCAGCGTCAATACCAATCTGACCCTCAACATCATCGGCAGCCTGCAAGCCTGGCAACTATTCCTGATCCTGATCGGTTACAGAAACGGGACCCAGGTTCTGGGCTACCTGATCTATGCCACTGGCTTCGGGCAAACTTCTGGCAGTGTGACCAGCAGTTTCCGCCAGGGATATGCCGCGTCAGCCTCGATCATCCTGTTTTTGCTGGTGCTTGTGCTCGGTATGACAACTAACTATATCCTGCAGCGCAGGGAAGCGAGGATCATGGAATGAGCGCCATAACCAGCCCAAAAACATCCACGAACAGACGCATCAACTGGGGCAGAGTCCTCTCATATGCCGTCTTGATCTTGCTTGCGGTGATCTATCTGGGACCTTTGCTGATGCTGTTCAATACATCTTTGAAGACTATGCCGTCCTTCATGAAAGATGCTACCAGCTTTGCGACCGAACTGAACTTTAAAAACTTTGTCGATGCCTGGACGAAAGCGAACTTCCCAAAATACATCCTCAACTCGCTGCTCTACACTGTTTCGGCCACCGCGATCTATATCTTGACCGCGATCTTTGTGGCCTTCCCGATTGCGCGGGGCTACATCAAACATTCCGGTGTTGTTCTGACCATGTTCGTGATCGCCCTCTTCCTCCCCCCGGCGCTGATCCCACAGTTCCAACTGATCCTGCACCTGGGGCTGTACAACAATCCCATCGGGTACATCATGCTATTCCTAGTCAACCCCATCGGGATCGTCATCCTGGTCAACTACATCAAAACCCTGCCAAAAGAGTTGGATGAAGCGGCGGCTTTGGACGGCTGCGGATATTTCCGCTTCGTCTGGTCGGTTGTTATTCCGCTCAGCAAACCAGCCATCGCCACGGTGGTTGTCCTACATGCCATCGGCATCTGGAACGAGATTATTGCACCGACCATCTACTTAACCAACAAGGATTACTACCCCATCACCCGCGGATTGATCGTATTCCAGGGCGTGTACGGAAGCAATTGGCCGACTCTGGCCGCCGCAGTGCTGATGTTGACTTTCCCGATGTTGATCCTGTTCATATTCCTCCAACGATACATTATCTCGGGCCTGACCCAGGGATCCGTAAAAGGATAGAGGGATGGCGACAAACGCTGGGGAGTTCGGCCTTAGATGTTGAACTCCTCAGTTGGAATTTTAGTTTTTTGCGAGTGTGAATGTGTTAACTTCTTTGTCTCAACGACTCCGTATCATTGTAGTTATTGTCATATTCTCTTTGGTCTGGTCGGCCTGCGCCCCGTTTCAGCCCCCGTCCTCTCCGACTTCAGTTCCTACGCCAATCGTTCCGCCAAGTGGCTTTCAATTGATCTGGCACGACGAATTTGACGGCAGCGCCATCGACGCATCTAACTGGACGTACGATCTAGGCGGCGGCGGATGGGGCAACGGCGAGATGGAAATCTACACCAACGCCCCTGAAAATGCTCGCGTTGAAAATGGCCTGCTGGTCATCGAGGCCCGCAAAGAAGATAATGGCCAGGGCGGTTTTAAGTTCACCTCCGCCCGGCTCAAAACCCAGGGATTGCAGACCTTCCAATATGGACGCATCGAAGCGCACATCAAACTCCCGGCCGGGAAAGGACTTTGGCCCGCCTTCTGGATGCTCGGTGAGAATTTCCCGTTGGCCGGTTGGCCCGATTGCGGTGAGATCGACATCATGGAATATGTCGGCAGGGAGCCAGACCTGATCATCGGCACCATGCACGGCCCCGGCTATTCCGGCGCGGTTGGATTGAGCAAATGGAACCGCCTCGGTTTCAATGCGGCCGAGGATTTCCACACCTATGCCATTGAATGGGATACGAACCAGATTAGTTGGTTCTTCGATGGAGAGAAATACAGCACGTATACACGCGAAGACGTTGGTACGCGCCAATGGGTTTTTGACCAGCCTTTCTTCATCATCCTCAATCTGGCAATTGGCGGCACCCTTGGCGGTTTGGTCACCCCAGACACTCCCTTCCCGTCGCAATATTTGGTTGATTACGTGCGCGTATACCAGGCGGTACCGTAATCCTACTCCTTGGTTTCGCTGGAAAATCCCGAATGGAACACTTGCACAAGAACACAGAGCTATTCTTCGATGACTTTACCGCGCCGGTTCTTGACCGTTCGAAATGGAATGTAGAAATCACTGGCGAGATTCACAACCACGAACAACAAGCCTACGTGGACGCTCCTGAAACCATTTATTTGGAAAAAGGCGACGACTCGGCCAACGGTGTCCTGGTGATCCAGCCACGCTACGCAAAGGGGTACCTTACCCCGCAAGGGCGTGTTTTCGACTTGTTGTCCGGGCGGATCAATACCCGTTCCAAATTTGAGTTCAACCGGGCCTGCGTCTCGGCTCGCATGCGCATCCCCGCCGGGGCGGGATTGTGGCCCGCGTTTTGGGCGCTTGGCGCATCCGCTCCCTGGCCTGCCTGCGGCGAGATCGACATTATGGAAAATGTTGGCGAACCCGACTGGGTCAGCGTTGCCATTCATGGCCCTGGCTATTCTGGTGAAGGCGCTCTTGTCAATAAAAAATATTTTTCCGCGCCTCAGGATGTTACGCAATGGCACGAATATTCCTTCCACTGCCTGGAGGATTGCTTTGTCTTTGAGATCGATAATGAACTTGTCTACCGCGTTACTCGCCCCTTGGTGGATTTTGTTGGCAAATGGGCATTTGATAGCTCTAAATTTATTATCCTCAATTTCGCCTTGGGCGGCATTTATCCATTCAAGACCAATGGTGTCCGCACCCCCTACTACGGCCTGCCCGAAAGCACTGTCGCGTCCATCCAGAATAACGAAATCAAATTGCAGGTCGATTGGGTACAAGCCACCCAACCCTAAAGTTGAGACTCCGGTAATCCCATGATGGCTCAAATTTCACAACAAATCCTCAGTGGCCAAACTGCACTGAATGTTTCATCGCAAACTGTCGTCGGAGAATTTTACACCCTGTGGGGCGAAACATTCTACCGCATCGAAAATTACGACTCCATGCCCCCTTTTTTTATGAGTCTGGTCAGCAGTTCTGACCACTGGTTTTTTATTTCATCCACCGGCGGGCTTACAGCGGGACGTGTCAATGCCGAACAAGCTCTTTTTCCCTATTACACCGAAGATAAACTGGCCGAGAATAACGAAAACACCGGAAGCAAAACCATCTTGTTGGTTCAACACGGCGGACAGATTTGGTTATGGGAGCCGTTTTCAATTCGCCATCAGGGACTATACAATGTCCGTCGCAATCTCTACAAAAATATTCCTGGAACAGCCCTGGTATTCGAGGAGATCAACCACAGCCTGGGTTTGACATATCGCTACGCATGGCGCACCGGTGACCGCTTTGGATTTATCAAAACATCCTGCTTGATCAACAGCGATTCCTCCTGCAATGTGGAAGTGCTGGATGGATTGCAAAACATTCTTCCCGCAAATACACCTGCTCACATCCAGAACTCGCTCAGTTGCCTTTTGGATGCCTACAAACGCAGCGAACTGGATCCTGAAACGGGTCTGGCGATCTACGCGTTGAACTCTACCCTGACCGACCTTCCTGAGCCGAGCGAATCCCTGCTCGCCACCACAGTGTTTCAGGTTGGGCTGGATGACACCACCTACCTGCTTTCGTCTGCCCAACTTGACAACTTCCGTTCCGGGCAGGGGATTGCTCCCGAAACGGAAGCGCGCGGAAGTCGGGGAGCGTTCTTCGTCCACGCCAGATTGGAATTGCCAGCGGGCGCGGAATCCTCTTGGCACATCGTTGCCGATGTCAATCAGGACAGCGCCAGCGCTGTCAAGACAATCAACAGCCTGCGAAGCAATCGCGACTCCCTGAGCCGGGATATCGAAGCCGATCTTGCCTTGAATACCGTCCGTCTGCAAAATATTGTTGCCAGCGCCGATGGTTTGCAGATTTCCGCCGATCCACTCTGTACCGCCCACCATTTTGCAAACGTGATGTTCAATGTGATGCGCGGCGGTATTTTTTCAGATGGATACTGGGTCGAAAAAACCGATTTCACAGATTTTATATCTACCCACAATCGGGAACTTGTTCAATCCCACGCTGATTTCTTCTCCGCATTGCCGCCAAAAATCCATGTTTCCGAACTCCACGCGCGTGCCAATGCAACCACGTCTGCAGATTTGATCCGCTTGAGCTACACGTATCTGCCGTTGACCTTCAGCCGCCGTCATGGCGATCCGAGCCGCCCCTGGAACCGCTTTGCGATCAACATCAAGAAACCCGATGGTTCACAACGGCTTGATTACGAGGGCAACTGGCGCGATATTTTCCAGAACTGGGAGGCGCTGGCGTACTCGTACCCGGAATATATCGAGGGCATGATTTTTACTTTCCTGAGCGCCACTACAGCCGATGGCTATAACCCCTACCGTATCAGCCGCGCCGGGATCGATTGGGAAATCCCTGAACCGGGGAATCCCTGGGCCAACATCGGCTACTGGAGCGATCACCAAATCATTTACCTGCAAAAATTACTCGAGTTGAGCGCCCGTTTCCATCCCGGCGTATTGAGTGCCAGCCTGGATCGCCCCATGCTGAGTCATGCCAATGCGCCCTATCGCATCAAGCCATATAACGACCTGCTCCAAGACCCGTACAACACCATCCAATTTGACCGTGAACTTGAATCTGAGATCGAGAGGCGCGTAAAAGTACGCGGCACCGATGGCAAACAGGTTTATGGCCACGATGGACAGATTTTGCACCGTTCCCTGACAGAGAAACTACTCACGTTGCTGCTAGCAAAATTGGTCAACTTTGTACCCGAGGGCGGCATCTGGATGAACACCCAGCGCCCAGAGTGGAACGACGCGAATAATGCCCTGGTCGGCAAGGGCTTGTCCGTAGTCACGCTAGGATACCTGCGCCGCTACGTTGTTTTTTGCCAACAACTGTTCAACCAGTCAGATGGACCTGCCTCGTTTCTGGTCAGCACAGAAGTGACACAGCTATTCGAGAAAATTGCAGCCGTTTTGAGAGAGTTCCAGCCTCGCTTGAGCGCTTCCTTCGACGAGCTGCAACGCCGCGCCATCATGGATGCCCTCGGTCAGGCAGGCAGTATCTACCGCGAGAATCTATATCATCTCGGCCTCTCCGCGGAGATGCGTCCTTTGCAAAGGAGCGAACTCCTTGCTTTTTTCGATCTGGCTCAGCGCTACATTGAGCATTCCCTGCGCGCCAACCGCCGCGACGATAACCTGTACCACGCTTACAACATTCTCCACCTCCGCGAGAATCGCGCAACAATTAGCCGCCTGTATGAGATGCTCGAGGGACAGGTTTCCATCCTCTCGTCCGGGCTGCTTTCCGGGGACGAATCACTCGCCCTGCTTGAAAGCCTTCACCACAGTCGCCTGTACCGCGCCGATCAAAATACGTACATCCTGTACCCCGACAAAACTCTGCCCGGTTTCTTACACAAAAATAGCTTGGACAATGAGCAAGTTGGCAACCTAAAACTTCCCGCTCTGCTTGCAGGGAAGGATGATACATCCCTGTTGGTGCGGGATATTGAAGGCGGCTATCATTTCAGCGGTCACCTGCGCAATGCGAAGGATGTACGTCGCATGCTGAAAGCCCTTGGAAACCAGCCGGAATATGCGGAGTTGATCATCGCTGAGGGGGAACAAATTGTCGCCTTGTTTGAGTCGGTCTTCCGCCATGATGAATTTACCGGACGTTCCGGCACGTTCTTTGCCTATGAGGGATTGGGCAGTGTCTACTGGCACATGGTCTCCAAACTTCTGTTAGCCGTTCAGGAAACGATTCTGCGTTGCCAGGATAAACGTGTAATTGAAAAATATCGAGATATCCGCTCTGGTTTGGGATTCAACAAAACGCCGCAGGCCTATGGCGCCTTCCCGACCGATCCTTATTCGCATACTCCAAAGGGACAGGGGGCGCGCCAACCCGGCATGACAGGCGTGGTCAAGGAAGAAATCCTGGCCCGCCAGACGGAAGTAGGTTTTGGTATCTATGACGGATGCATTTCGTTCAATACGCAGTTATTGGATCGGAAAGAGCTGCTGCCTCACCCGGTTGAATTTTCATACTACGATGTTACCGGAGGGCAGAGGCAAATTCAACTGCCAGCGGGAAGTTTGGCGTTCACGCTCTGTCAGATCCCGGTCATCCTTAACGCATCCGGCCGAAATGAGATTATTGTTCAATTTACGAACGGCAGCGTTCAAACCTTTCAAAATCATACACTTGATCAAACTTCCAGCCGCCACATTTTCCAGCGTGACGGCGAGATCCAAAGTCTTCAGGTCACGTTTCAATAAGGGCGTCCCAATGGCTTTTAGTCATTAACGGACTCGGGCAAATGCAAAACAATAAATTTCCACAAGATTTTCTTTGGGGCGCAGCGACCGCCGCCTATCAGGTGGAAGGGGCATGGAACGAAGATGGCCGGGGCGAATCGATCTGGGACCGTTTCAGCCACACGCCCGGCAGAATCACGAACGGCGACACAGGCGACATCGCCTGCGACCACTACCACCGCTGGGAGGAAGATATTGCCCTCATGCGCCGTCTCGGATTGAAGGCCTATCGCTTCTCCACATCATGGTCGCGTGTTCTGCCCGGCGGACGCGGACTCATCAATCCCAAGGGGTTGGATTTCTATGACCGCCTTGTGGACCGCCTGTGCGTCGCCAATATTGAGCCGCTGCTCACGCTCTATCACTGGGACCTGCCGCAGACCCTGCAAGACGAAGGCGGCTGGGAGAACCGCAGCACCGCCCATGCCTTTGCAGATTACGCCGCGCTGATGGTCAAGCGTCTCGGCGACCGCGTGAAATACTGGACGACTTTCAACGAACCGAGCGTCATCACGTACATTGGTTTTATCACCGGCGAGCACGCGCCAGGCTTCCAGGATCCGCGCGTGGCATACCAGGTGGCACACCATTTGATGGTGGCACACGGGTTGGGCACACAGGCCATCCGCGCAGCGAATGCGGACGTCAACGCGGGGATCGTCCTCAACCTGTGGCCTGCTGAGCCCGCCTCCGACTCCGTTGAGGATGTGGCTGCGGCGAATAAATATTGGGAGAAACAGGAGACCTTGTTCCTCGACCCGATCTTCAAGGGACATTATCCGCCCGCTGTGTATAACATGGTCGGCCCGAACATGCCCAAAATTCAAGATGGCGACATGGCATTGATCGCGCAACAATTGGATTTTGTCGGCATCAACTTCTACTCGCGCCATGTAATTAGTTCAACAGGAGAGTTGAAGGAAATCGAAGGCTCGGAATACACTGAAATGGGCTGGGAGGTCTGCGCCCCCGCACTTCGCCGCATGCTGGTCAAGATTAACAGTGAGTACAACCTGCCACCGATCTTTATTACGGAGAACGGTGCCTCTTTCAAAGACGAGGTCAGCGCCGATGGCAAAATCCACGACCCGCGGCGCATTGACTATCTCAAGAATCACTTCATCCAGACCCGTCTTGCCATGCTCGATGGCGTGGACGTGCACGGTTACATGGTCTGGTCATTGATGGATAACTTCGAATGGGGGCTTGGCTTTTCCAAACGCTTCGGCCTGACCTATGTGAACTACGCCACCCAACAGCGCGTCCTCAAGGATTCGGGCGAATGGTACGCGGAAGTCATTCGCAAAAATGAGGTTTGGGAATACCACACTTAACTCATTATGATTTCTGAAGGTTACTACGGCGTCTTGGCCAGATGTGCGGGTTTGCTCTCATCGCTCCCAGCCAAATCCGCCATCGTTAGCGTGATTTTCAGGACGCACTGATAATGGCGCAACGAATTTGCCGATGGTGGAAAACCTACTTACTCAGCGGAAACTGAGCGTATTGAAGTTGAACGTACAAGGACTGACCAGCCAGGAAATCGTGGAGCGACTCAATTTAATGAGAGGACTGCCCGCATCCAAGTGTGAATTATCCTTGGAAAATTACATCTTGCCACCGAATGCAGGTGGCCTTGTTTACTCTTCGGGGAGCGTCGACTGATTTGAAAAATAAGCGCGGTGAGATTACATCACAAAAAACGCCCCGAATTCTCGGGACGTTTTTTCGTTTTTCCAGTTGTCTATTAGCTTGTTGGTATAAGGCCGGCGGGTCTAAATTTGTATCCGTACACAATCATCCCCCGCTCATCCCCATCATCCCTCATCTTCCGTGTGACCATCTCCACGGGCATGCCGATCTGCAAATGCGCCGCGTCCACGTCCGTCAACTGCGCGGTGACCATCGGGCCTTCGTTCAACTTCACCAGCGCCACGGTGTAGGGAGCGTTTGAGTCGTAGCCGCTGGGGGCTTCATAGATGGTGGTGTAGGAATAAATTTCGCCCTTGCCGCTGAAGGCAAAAGGTTCTTTCGCTTCGCCCTTGCATTCGGGGCAAACGTCGCGGGGCGGGAAAATTTTCGCGTCGCAATGCGGACAAACTTCACCCACTAAAGCATAGCGTTGTTTTTTGAGTCGCCAGTGTCGAGGTATTTCCATGAGAGTACTCCTTGGTTGATAGTGCAAGCGTAATTCTATCCAGGGGGACTCTCAAGACCTATCAAAAAACGGGTTTTGGCTCTCTGTTAGGGGTTTGATAGCTTTTGGCTGAGCGCCGTCCCCGCCAGCCAGCCAGTTGTCCAGGCAGATTGGAAGTTGAATCCGCCCGTCACGCCGTCAATATCCAGAACCTCCCCCGCGAAAAACAGACCGTCCACGCGGCGGCTTTGCATGGTTTTAAAATCCACCTCATCCAGCCGCACGCCGCCGCAGGTCACAAACTCTTCTTTGAATTGTCCCTTGCCGTCAATTTTAAATTCGCCCTCGCTCAACTCGCTTGCCAGCCGCCGCAACTCTTGCTTCGAAATGTCCGCCCAATTTTTGTCGCCGACAAATTGCGTCAACTGCTTCCACAGTCGAATCGGAATTTGCGTGAACGCCGGTTGCGCGCCCACCTTGCGCCGCGCGTTCTCATGCCAATCTTTGTTGCGCTGTAAAACTTCCAGTGTCCTCTCCAGCCCGAGGTCGCCGAGCCAGTTCACGGTCAGGGGGGAGCGGTACTTCGTCGCAAAAAGTTGGCGCGCGCCCCAGGCCGAAAGTCGCAACACAGCCGGGCCGCTCAGTCCCCAGTGCGTGATCAACAGCGGGCCGCGTTGGGTGAGCGCACCCATCGTCAGCGTGACGTTTTCCACCGCCACGCCCGCCAGCCCGTCAATGCGCGGGTCGCGCACGTTGAACGTGAACAGCGACGGGACGGGTTCTTCGACGCTATGCCCAAGCGATTCGACGATGGCGCGCGTTTGCGAATCACTGCCCGTGGCGATGACGAGACGATTCGTTTTGATGAAGGACTCCTGCGCTTCATTTCTGACGTTGAGTCGGAATCCACCTCGCGGGCTTTTTTCCACCGCCAGCAATTTCGTCCCCAGCATCGTCATCACCCCCGCCTTTTTCGCCGCCCCGCGCAAACAGTCCGCGATCGTGGCCGACGAATCGGTGACGGGAAACATGCGCCCATCGGATTCGGTTTTGAGCGTCTCGCCGCGCGCTTCGAACCACTCGACGGTGTCGCGCGGTTGAAAGCGACTGAACGCCCCGCGCAGTTCCCGCCCGCCGCGCGGATAAAACGTAATGAGTTGCGCGGGGTCGAAGCAGGCGTGTGTCACATTGCAACGCCCGCCGCCAGAGACAAGAACTTTGCTGAGCGTCTGGCTGGATTTCTCGATGATGAGCACGCGCAGGCGCTGATTGAGTTCGGCGCAACGAATGGCCGCGAAAAATCCCGCCGGGCCTCCGCCGGCGATGATAACGTCCCAGGAAGATGAAGATGATGTAGTCATATCGAAAAAGAGAATACCACGAAGACACAAAAGCACAAAGACTCAAAGCGATAAAACTTTGAGTCTTTGTGCGGGTGGGGGAAGATCTTAAACACAAAGGACACAAAGTGCACAAACGAAAAATGCATTAAGGCTTTTCCTTTGTCTCCTTGGTGACCTTCGTGTTTAAAGATTTTTCTTGTTCAGATTTTTTCCAAAATGTGGACCACCGCCGTAGACGCGGGACCTCCGAGCGATTGGATCATCCCGTAGCGCGGGTCGGTCACCTGGCATTTGCCAGCTTGACCACGTAATTGCAGGGCAGCTTCCACGGCTTGATACACGCCCGTGGCGCCACCGGGGAAGCCGCGGGCTTTGAGTCCGCCGAAGGTGGCGCAGGGCAGATTCCCGTCACGCGCGATGCGACCGTCGGCGGCCATTTTCCAGCCGTGGCCGCGAATCGCAAATCCAGAAGATTCGAGTGACATCGCGGCGTAGATGCTGAACGAGTCGTGATATTCGAAGAAGTCAATTTGATCGAGGGTGATGCCCGCCTGTTTGATGGCGCGACCCGTGGCGAGGTAGGCCGCTTCGAAGAAGAGCGGATCCTTGCGGTCGTGCAGGGCGAGCGTGTCGGAGGCGGTAGCGGATGCGGCGATGCGGACGAGAGGATGAGGCCAGTCGGCGGGGAGCAGGTCGCGGCGGGTGAGGACGAGAGCGGCGGCGCCGTCGGCGGGAGGGGCGGCGTCGAACATGTTGATCGGCGCGCTCATCGGCTCGGCTTTCTGATACGTCTCAAGTTTGATAGCCTTGCGGAACATAGCGTGCGGATTGCCCGCGCCGTTGGCATGGGCGGTGAGGGCGAAGCCCGCGAAGCCGTCGGCGGGGACGTTGTATTCGTACATGTAGCGTTGCATGAGCAGCGCGGCCTGCGCGGTGGGGGTGAGACCCTGCACGGATTCGTAGTCGCTGTCGGCGGCGGTGGCGAGCGCTTCCTCCACGCCTGCGCCGACCTGGTCGGTCATCTTCTCCACGCCGACAACGAGCGCCACGTCGACGAGTCCGCTTTTGACGGCGAGGTAGCCTTGACGAAGCGCCGCGCCGCCCGACGCGCCCGCGGCTTCCACGGTGACGGCTTCGATGCCCGTCAGCCCCGCGAAGTCGGTGAGCAGCGCGCCGAGGTGTGCCTGCCGCGAGAGGTTGGGAGCGAGCATGTTGCCCACGTACATGGCTTGGGGTTTCAATCTGCCCGCGTCGTTGAGCGCGGCTTCGATGGCGGTGAAGGCGAGTTCACGGAGACCAATGTCCCAGTGTTCGCCGACGTCTGTTTGGCCGAGGCCTGCGAGGATGATGTCGGTCATGGATAAATTCCTGTGGGAGAGACGATATTCGAAACTCGATATTCGATAATTCGATATTCGGAGTTAATTTCCGAATATCGAATATCGTAAAACGAATAGCGTCCCTACTTCATCGTAATCTTGCCCCTCATCCGCGCGTACGTTGCGTAATCGATCTCCGTTCGTCGCGCGATGTATTCCTGTGTCTTTGTGGCTTTGCCTTGACGTTCGGTGATCTTGTCGGTGACGGTCAGGTCGAAGGCGTCGGAACCAGCCCCAGATCCGAAGGAGGCGAGCAGGATACGGTCACCAGGCTGGGCGATGTCGAGAACCGCTGTCAGTCCGATAATGGATGATCCCGAGTAGGTGTTGCCGATGACGGGGACGAGCAGTCCAGGCGCGATCTGTTCGGGGGTGAATCCGAGCATTTGGGCGGCGCGTTGCGGGAACTTGGTGTTGGGCTGGTGGAAGACCGCCCACTTGTAGTCCTTGGCGGTGACGCCGAGCGCTTCCATCAGCACCTTCGATGACGAGGTGATGTGGTGGAAGTAGGCGGGCTCGCCTGTGAAGCGGACGCCGTGCTCAGGGTACTTCTGGTATTCGCGCCGCCAGAAGTCGGGCGTGTCGGTGACGTAGGAGTACGAGGCGTTGATGGTGGTCAGCGCGTCCTCGGCGGCTCCGATGATGAAGGCCGCGCCGCCCGCTGCGGCGGTGTACTCGAGCGCGTCGCCTGGCTTGCCCTGGGCGGTGTCCATGCCGATGGCGAGGGCGTAGTCGGCCATCTTCGAACCGACGAATCCCATCGCGGCGACGATGGCCTCCGTTCCCGCTTTGCAGGCGAATTCCCAGTCACCTGCCTGGATGCTGGCCGACGCGCCGATCGCTTCCGCGACAACGGTGGAGGTAGGTTTGACCGCATACGGGTGCGACTCAGACCCGACCCAGATGGCGCGCAACTCGGTCGGGTCGATACCCGCGCGCAGGATGGCGTTCTTGGCCGCTTCGATGGACATGGTGATCACGTCTTCGTCGAAGCCAGGGACGGCTTTCTCTTTGATCGGCAGGCCAGCAGATTTGCCGCCTGTCCATACGCGGGCAACTTCCTTGGCGGGCAAACGATAGCGCGGCACGTACGCGCCGTAGCCGATGAACCCGACGGGGCGGGAGGGACGGAGGAGGGTGGGGGAGGAGGGAGTCATAAAGTCCTGTTACTTTTTGGAGAAGGATTTTGTTCTTTCGCGATAATATGCTAAATTGCGAGTAGTAGCCATCATGTGGCTAAGCGAATCGCAACCGCCACGAGTTTTTTCATCACTTGAAACTTGGGCGACAGTTTGGAATTCTATTTCTGGATCTATTCCTTTTTCTTGAGCGGCAATGTAAAGGTAAGTGATTTGAGTTATTGTGTCTCGATAATCAATGCCGCAATTTTCCATAGATATTGAAACAAGGCCGCGTACCAACCAAATTTTGTCACCAGTTTCTTTCAGGTTTTTCAAAGCCCAATCATTGGTGTAATTGAAGAGCAAATCTTCCAGAAAATGGAATTTGCCGCCTTTTAGAGCTGGGTATTCGCTCTCGTTGACTATTTTCCTGATCTCAATTCGTTCTTCAGATGTTGCGTCGATATAAACTCTGTAGTTTTGGTCGAGGAACTGGTGAATCTCGCCAAGAAGATCGTTTTCTCGTCGGAGGCTTTCTCGAAACTCATTTAATGCTTTCCGATATTGCTCCATCTCATGGCGCGAATAGCCTTTATGTTTATATTGTTCGCGGAATTTTTCAAAAGGCTCACACCACCAGATTTTGTATTTGGCGGCGTAATCGGTTAGGTGTTCGATAAATTCGCGAGTTTCCATTCGATGCTTGCCTCTGAAAAACCTGACATGTCTCCGAGAGAGGTTGATTGATTGTAGCCTGTGTCCACGCGATGGTTCTTGTCAATTGTGGTGCGGATGAGACATGTCAGGTTTATTGTGACACATCCCAAAACTTTGACGTCAAACCAACCTGCTTGAAAATCTCTGCAACCTGTTCCTTGCTTCTGCCATGATAATCCACGGACAGGCGGTTGCCGTACCAGAGTTTGGACAGTTCCCAAACTTGATGGAGCGTGAGAATTTCTCCGCGTTCGAGATGGTTTCGTAAGCTCCACGTTTCGATCCATTCTTCCGACTGGAAGAGAAGCATGGTCGCTCAGGTGAAGACCAGGTCATCGTACCAGCGGGCGAAGGGGAGGGGGAAGTGGACGAGGGGTTGGGGATTGGTAGATTGGTAGTTGGTAAATTGGGAATCGGTAGATTGGGAATTGGCGATTTGTCCGTTTTTGATTTCGAGTTGGACAGGTTCGTTGCTTTCGGTGAACACGGCTTCGATGACCGCGTCCGTGTGAAGCGCGGCGGGGATGCCGAGCATATCCCAGGCGCAGTTGGCGAAGTAGGTCTTTCCGTCCGCGTGGACTTTGAAATCTGTCGGCGCTCCTGAGAATGGCCACGCCATGCGGACGGTGAGGGTCTCTGGCTCGAGGAAGATGGCATGGCGATCCGCTAATTCTTTGTAAAGCGCGCCTGCCTCTTCTGCGCTGATGTTAAAGTGACGCGCGGTCTCGTCCACGCTCGGGGGAAGGGTCGTGTCCACGAGGTGGGAGTAAATGAAGTGGCGTACTTGCCAGAGGAGGGCGGTGGTCATGGGTGGAAGTATACAGGTAAACAGGTATACAAGTATACAGGGATGTGTTTACGTGTTTACGTGTGTACCTGTGTACGTTTTCAATATCTCCTCCGCTCGATCACTCCGCACCACCTTCTCCGCCACCATCTGCGCCGCAACCTTATCGATCATGTCACCGCTCGCGCCTGCGGCGATGGCGACTTGACGCGCGTGCAGGGACATGTGTCCGCGTTGGATGCCTTCGGTGGCGAGGGCGCGCAGGGCGGCCAGGTTTTGCGCCAGTCCCACCGAGACGATGATCTCGGCCAGTTCGTTGGCGGTCTTCACGCCCATCAGTTTCACCGCGGCTTGCGCGGCAGGGTGGACTTTGGTCGCGCCGCCGACGATTCCCACGGCCATCGGCATTTCGAGCGTGCCCACCAGGTTGCCGTCCGCGTCCTTGCCCCAGGTGGAAAGTGACGTGTACTTGCCGTTCTTCACGGCGTAGGCGTGCGCGCCCGCTTCGATGGCGCGCCAGTCATTGCCCGTGGCGATAACGACCGCGTCCACGCCGTTCATGATGCCTTTGTTGTGCGTGGCGGCGCGGTACGGGTCAGAGTCCGCGAACGCCCAGGCGGCGATGATGCCGTCGCGGACGGTCTCGCCTTTGAAGGATTCGAATCCCACGGTCAACTGGCTGACGGGGATAGTGCAACGGGCGCGGGCCAGTCTGCGATCGGCGAGGTTGGACAAAATCTTGAGATGAACTTTTCCGCGCGTGATGGCTTCAATTTGTGGGGCGAGTTTTTCGCAGGCGGTATTAACGGCGTTTGCGCCCATCGCGTCGCGCACATCGTAGATTAGATGAACAACGAGGAACGCTCCGATGGGCGATGATTCGATAATTCGAACTTCGAGGTCTCTTGCTCCTCCGCCGAATTTTTTGAGGACGGGGTCAATCGTGTCCGCTTCGGCCAGCAGTTCGGCTCTGTGCTCATATATTTTCAGGCGTGCTTCATTGATATTCGGCAGGTTGATAACCTGCATCTGTCCGATCATGTGCGGGGCAGAGACGGTGGCATGGAATCCGCCGCCCGCGCGTGCGAGTTTCGCCATGAACGAGGCGCCCGCCACGACGGACGGTTCCTCGATTGCCATCGGGACGAGGACATCGCGGCCGTTCACCTGGAAGTTGAGTCCAATGCCGAGGGGGAGCGAGTGCAGGCCGATTACGTTTTCGATCATGTGGTCGGCGGATTCGGGGGAGAGTCCGCCCGAGGTCCACGCGGCCAGCTCGCGGTCGGTCAGATGCGTTGCGTCCAGTAGGTTGGCGCGGCGTTGGGCGAGAGTCTGGTTGTAAAATCCGGCGATTCGGGAGTTTGTCATGGCGTTTTCCTTGCAGGGTGTATTGTATGGGAGGCTTCTTTCAAATCCTATCAGAAAGTTTGCCAGTTTGCACGGTCAGTATCGAGGTTTTGGTTTTAACATCGTCATTGCGAGGAGGGTGTTCTTCCCGACGAAGCAATCTCCGCGACGCGGAGGGGATTGCTTCGCGAAGAGCGCTCGCAATGACGGTTGCCATAGTGTTTCTGTAAAATCGTGATTTAATGAATTTCTGGATATAATTGTCACACCCCAAAAGGACAAATGTCATGCTGTTAACTCGCGAAGAACTTCAAGAACGTCTCATTGCTCTGCACCAAGCCAGCCTGGAACTCGTGAAGGATGTCTCTCTGGAGACGTTGCTGAAAAAGATCGCCACAGTGGCTTGCGAGCAATCGGACGCGCGCTATGCCGCTGTGGGGGTGTTGGATGACGATGGCAAGTTGAAGCAATTTTTAACAGTGGGTATGTCGGATGAAGAGGTGAAACGCATGCCGCACTCGCCGCACGGACATGGGATGATCGGCGTGTTGATGAACGCAGCGCACCCCATTCGACTGGCGGACTTGACGCGTGACCCGCGCGCGGTGGGCTACCCCGCCAACCATCCGCGCATGAAATCGTTTTTGGGCGTGCCGATCCGCGCCGCCGATATTCAGTTGGGGCAAATCTACCTGACCGAGAAGATCGGACAGAACGAATTCACCGCCGACGACGAGAAGATTATTCAAATGCTGGCCGCCTATGCCGCCGCGGCGATTCAGAATGCGCGTCTTTATGAACATTTGCGCGAACGCGACACCGCCCTGACGCGTCGCAACGAGGACGCGTCTCTGCTGAACGACATCGGCTCCACGCTGACCTCCTCGCTGGAGTTGGACGAAATTTTGAATCGCACGCTGGCGCTGGTGATGAATTACATGAAAGTGGAGGCGGGCGAAATCTTTTTGCTCGAAGACGATAAACAGACACTGCGGATGGTTCTCCATCGCGGGCAGGCCGCCGAAGCCTTCTGGACTCAAAACCGTTTTCGCGTGGGCGAGGGGTTTCCTGGCCTGGCCGCGAAATCGGGCGAACCTGTATTGAGCGATGACCTGCCAAACGATACGCGTTTTCTGCGCGAGGCCGTGGTGAAGGCGGGATTCCATCAACTGGCCTGCGTTCCGTTGAAGGCCTCGGGAAACTTGGTGGGCGTGCTGGGCGTAGCCACGCGCGGACAATCTCCCTTCGACGCGCGTGACGTGCAATTGCTCTCGGCGGTGGGCAATTGGGCGGGACTCGCCATCGAAAATGCGCGACTGCACTCGAACGCGCGCCGCCTGGCCGTGCTGGAGGAGCGCGAGCGCATCGGCATGGACTTGCACGACGGCATCATCCAATCCATTTATGGCGTTGGGCTGGCGATGGAAAACGTCCAGCACATGCTGGGAGAGGGGGAGGGGCAGGCGAAGAACCGCGTGAAACACGTGATCGAAGACTTGAATCAGGTCATTCGCGACATCCGCTCCTACATCCTCGACCTCCGTCCGCGCCAGATGAACAACGAGAATCTGATGGATGGCCTCAGGCGGCTGGCTTCGGAATATCGCGCCCACACGCTCGCCTCGGCCACCGTCAACGGGGCAAAGGCCAAGCTCGATTCGCTTCCGCAGAGCCACAGCATGGTCTTGTTCCACATCTGCCAGGAGGCCTTGGCGAACGCGGCCAAGCATGCCGCGGCCAAACGCGTCTCTGTCAACGTGTGGACGACCGACGAGCGCGTCATCATGGAAGTGCGCGACAACGGCAAGGGCTTCGATCTCGATAAGAAAAGCAAATCGCTCGGTCACGGTCTCGCCAACATGCAGACGCGCGTCCGCGCGGTGGGCGGCGAAGTGGATATTTCCTCCGCATCAGGCGAAGGCACCACCGTTCTCGTGTGGGTTCCCCGAAAAACCAGCGCGTGAACGCGAAATCCGCCACGAATTTCGCGAATTTGCACGAATTTTCTGAAGCCATTCGCAAAAATGCGTAACAGCGCTGAAAAAATATTTTTACCGCGGCGTCACGAAGAATTAAAACTCTCCGTCTCCATGTCTCCGTAGTTTGTTTCCAGTTTTTTCAACGTGATTACGGACTCGAAAGTCTCCGACTTTCAAGCAAAATCGCGATTCAAACCCCTGCGCACGCCGCGAAAAACCGAATCCCCTACGCGCGTGGAATAATTGCAAAACGAATCCCCAAATCTGGCGCGACACTTTCGCACAAAGTAAAAACCTATCAAATGAGAATCTTTAAGGCAGATATGCCATTTGGGGGAGTGGAACTCGCGAAAGCCCTATATATGGGGGGCGCGAGGCCGCGTGAAAGCGCCATTGGCTGAAACAGGTGTTCGATAGATGACCCTTTTACTCCATTATTTCCATCGCGATATTTAACATTCACCCACCTTAAAAAAATGCAATCTTTTAACATCCCGTAGGCTGAGCGTTTGTTCATAATCAGGATTCTCTGCTAGAATACAATCACGCTGAAATAAAACGTGGACGCGCTACACAACGTCCAAACCCAGATAACAATCAAAACTAGATAACCGTTCGTTGCTAAGCCGCAGAATGCAAGGCGGGTTAGTTCAGTACACCCTATCACCCTCACGCGGGAGCCGTTTATGAATGCAGATCACGCTTGGCAGACCGTCCTCGGCCAGCTACAAATGGAAATGCCCAGGGCATCCTTCGACACCTGGGTTCGCGATACGAAACCCGTCTCTTTCGATTCGGGCGTAATGACCGTCGCTGTCCGCAACGCCTACGCGCGCGACTGGCTCGACACTCGACTCGCCGCCTCCGTCAATCGCATCTTGATGACCGCCACCGATTCCAGCGTGACCGTTAACTTCGTCGTCGCATCCAACGCGGACGGGGAGGCGGGCGAGGCCACCCCGCGCGAGGTCCAGGCTGACGCGATGCACCCCGAGCCGCGTCCGCGCAGTGTCGCGCTTAATCCACGCTATGTGTTCGACACGTTCGTCGTCGGCGCGGGGAATCGTCTCGCGCACGCGGCTTGCATGGCCGTGGCCGAAAAACCCGCCCGTGCCTACAATCCGCTTTTCCTCTACGGGGGAGTGGGGCTGGGAAAAACCCATTTGCTTCACGCCATCGGCAACTCCTGCCACGCGCGCGGGCTGAACGTGTTGTACGTCTCTTCCGAAGAATTTACCAACGACCTGATCTCCGCCATCCGCACCCACACGACGCAGGCCTTCCGCGAAAAATATCGCTCTGCGGACGTGTTGCTGATTGACGACATCCAATTCATCGCGGGCAAAGAGTCCACGCAGGAAGAGTTCTTCCACACCTTCAACACCCTGCATGGACAGGACAAGCAGATCATCGTCTCGTCCGACCGCCCGCCCAAGTCGTTGGTGACGCTCGAAGAACGTCTGCGCTCGCGCTTCGAGTGGGGGCTCGCCGCCGACATTCAGGCTCCCGATCTCGAAACCCGTCTCGCCATCCTGCGCTCGAAGGCCGAACGCTCAGGCCGCTACGTCCCCGACGAAGTTTTGCAAGAGATCGCCCGCCGCGTCCAATCCAATATCCGCGAGTTGGAAGGCGCGCTCAATCGCATCGTCGCCTTCGCCGATTTGAGCGGCTCCACGCTCAACGCCAGCCTCGTTAACGTGGCGCTGGCCGACCTGATTCCCCAGCGCGGCGAAGTCCATCCGCAGGCCGTGATCGACGCGGTGGCGCGTTTCTTCAATTTATCCTCCGAGAAATTGCTCAGCGCCGACCGCTCGAAGAACGTCTCCCTGCCGCGGCAACTCGCCATGTACATCTTGCGCGAAGACGTGAAAGCCTCGCTCCCGCAGATCGGCGAAGTCATCGGCGGACGCGACCACACTACCGTGATGCACGGCATCAAAAAGATCGAAGCCGATATAAGGAATGACAATCCCACGCTCCAACGCCAGTTGATGCAGATCCGCCAGCAGTTATACGGACAAGCCGTTGCCGCGTAAAAAAATAAACCACGTTCTTTCACAGGAACGTGGTTTTTGGTTTAAAATCCAGCCATTCCAACGGAGGCGCGCGAACAAACTTTCACCGCGTGATATGTGCTAATGCGAATTAAAGGACTGGACGGCCTGCGAGGCATTGCTTTCTTGATGGTTTTCTTCTTTCATATACACTGGGTCCAGTGGGGTTGGCTGGGTGTTCAGTTGTTTTTTGTGCTTTCGGGGTTTCTTATCACAGGTATTCTGATGGACATGAAGGAGGCGCTTCCTGCCAAGCCCTACTTCATTAAGTTCTATGGACGCCGCGTTCTTCGTATCTTTCCGCTCTATTATTTTTATCTGGCCGTCATGTGGGCGCTCACAGCCTGGGCGCTCTCTCGTGGATTTCATCCCGATCCGATGACTGTTTACCAAAGCGAGATGAAGTATGCCCTCATTTACGTTTATGATTTCTACTTCACCCTCGACCGCTACATCCCCTCTTATTTCCTTACCCACTTCTGGACGCTGGCGGTGGAGGAGCAGTTCTATCTTTTCTGGCCGCTGTTCATTTTCATCACCCCGCGCAAGTACATGCGAAAAGCCTTCTGGTTTGTGATTGCGCTTGCTCCCATTCTACGCCTCATCACCTTACTCTTGCATAGCACAGAGACATTCTCGTTCCTCCGCGATGACGTCGCCCTCGTCGTCTATTCCCTCCCGTTCACGCATCTAGATGCCTTTGCAATGGGCGCCCTGTTCACCCTCATCCGCATCCCCAAAGCGAAAGGAATTTTCATCGCATCAATCATCGCGTCCCCGCTGATCGGCCTTGCCGCCGATTACATTGTCAACGGGCGATGGAAGGATATCTCCATTGCCAGCCTGGGTTGGCCGATCACAATGCCTGATGGGAATAAATTCATTTGGGGCTATACCATCGTCAATGGCCTGTGTGCGGTTCTCCTCTATGGCGTGGCAAGGCATGGTTGGTTTACCCGCCTGCTCGAATGGCCTCCGTTGCGCTATCTTGGAAAAATCTCCTACGGTATGTACGTCTATCACTTTGCCATAGTTTGGTTGGCGGCGACGCTCTTTGGCCAAAATATCACCGAGCCCTTCGCTCCATTACTCGCGCTCGCAACATTTACATTTATCTGGATTGTCGCGACGCTCAGTTATCAGTTGATGGAAAAACCGATCATAGACCTCAAGGACCGCTTCTTCGAAGTCCCCCCCGAGCGCATCATTCAGAACCCCGAGGCGTCCACGTGACCCCGCGCGTTTTCCAAGCCCTGAATTTTTCTGTGTTATAATCCCGCCGCTTCCGGCAAAAATAGACGGAAGCGCATTTTGCCAGGGCAGGCAACATATGCCCAATCTCGCACGCTTGCGGACCTTCCAGCGCGTGCCGCGGACCGAATGGACGCGGTCGCTGGCGGGGATGATGCAAGCGGAGGCCAAACGCAAGGAGACAATTTCCCATGGCCGCAGTATCTATGAAAGCCCTGCTTGAGAGCGGCGTCCACTTCGGACACCGTACCAACAAGTGGGACCCCCGCATGAAGCCGTACATCTTCACGGAGCGTAACGGCATCCATATTATTGACCTGCAACAGACCGTCAAGTTGTTGAACCAGGCCTTCAACGTCATTCGCGATTCTGTCGCGAACGGCGGAACTGTCCTGTTCGTCGGCACCAAGCGCCAGGCGCAGGAAACCGTCAAGGAAGAGGCTGTCCGCGCGGGCATGCCCTACGTGACGGAGCGCTGGCTGGGCGGTATGCTCACGAACTGGTCCACCATGCACGCCCGTATCCAGGAATTGAATCGTCTCGAGAAGTTGCGCGAGACGGGCGAGATCAACCGCCTCACTAAAAAAGAAGGCCTGTTGATTGGACGCGAAATTGACCGCCTGCTCACCCGTCTTGAAGGCGTTCGCAACATGAAGCGCCTGCCCGACCTGCTCTTCCTTGTGGACGTGGGTCGCGAAGTCGCGGCGGTGCGCGAAGCCAACCTGTTGAAAATTCCGATGGTTGCGCTGGTGGATACGAACTGCAATCCGCAGGATATTGATTACGTCATCCCCTCGAACGACGACGCCATCCGCGCCATCAAATTACTGGTGGCTCGCATGGCTGACGCTGTCCTCGAAGGCAAGGCCATGCGCAAGGAAGAAGAACCTGCCGAAGCCGCCGCCGCTACCGCGGAACGGTCCGCTGAGGCCAGGCCTGCGCGCGGCGCCCGCAAACCGAAGAAGGTTGTGGAAGCCGCGGATGTGGACGAGGTGGGTGAAGGCTCCCTGTTGGGCGAATCTACGCTGGCGAAGTTGAACGTCACGCGCAAGCCCGATGAAAAGGCCGAAGCCCCCGCGCCCCAGCCCGAGGTCAAGGATGTTGCGAGCGCGGCGGAAGAGTCCGCGCCGGCTGAGTAAAGTCAAGTCATATCGAGGAAAGTTTGCAATGGAAATTACAACTGAGATGATCAAGGAACTGCGCGCGGCGACGGGCGCAGGCATGTTGGATTGCCGCAAGGCGCTTCAGGAAGCGGGCGGCGATTATCAGAAGGCCGTGGATTTTCTGCGCGAGAAGGGCATGGCGACGGCAGCCAAGCGCGCCGACCGCGACGCGTCGAACGGCGCGGTGGAACTGTATTCGCACGGCGGGGGCCGCGTGGGCGTGATGGTGGAAGTGAACTGCGAAACCGATTTCGTGGCGCGCTCGGAGCAATTCCGCAGTTTGGCGCACGAGATCGCGTTGCAGATCGCGGCCGCCGCGCCGAAGTATGTGCGCGAGGATGAAATTCCGCAGGCCGTGTTGGATCACGAGGCCGAGATCGCGCGGGCGCGCACGAAGGAAGAGGGCAAGCCCGAGGCCGTGGCCGAGAAGATCGTGGCGGGACGCTTGGAGAAGTTTAAGGACGAGGTCGTTTTGCTTCGCCAGGCTTACATCCGTGACGAGTCGGTTAAGGTGGAGGCGTTGATCATGCAGAACATCGCCGCCATTGGCGAGAACGTTATCATTCGCCGCTTCCAGCGTTGGGAGCTGGGCGAGAAATTGGGCGAATAGTTTTTGAAAGGCCAACCTGATGGTTGGCCTTTTTTCTAACTCCCCTCACCCCCGCCTCCTCTCCTCGCGAAGCGCCCTGCGAAAGGCGATTACGGGAGAGGGGAGATGAAGGAGAAATAATGGCTGTATTGAAATACAAACGCGTTTTACTCAAGCTCAGCGGCGAAGCGCTGGCAGGCGAATCGGGTTTCGGCGTGGACACGCATGAGGCCGAGTCCATTGCGGGCCGCGTGAAGGAGATCCACGATACGGGCGTGGAAGTTGCCATTGTCATCGGGGCGGGCAACCTGTGGCGCGGCAAGCAGGGACTGGAGCGCGGCATGGATCGCGCCACCGCCGATTACATGGGCATGCTCGGCACGATGATCAATGCGCTGTCATTAATGGACGCGCTTGAACGCGGCGGCGTGTATACCCGCGTCATGTCGGCCATTGAGATGCGCGCCATCGCCGAGCCGTACATCCGCCGACGCGCCATCCGTCATATGGAGAAGGGACGCGTCGTCATCTTCGGCGCGGGGACGGGCAATCCGTATTTCTCCACCGACACGGCCGCGGCGTTGCGCGCCACCGAGATCGAAGCGAACGTGGTCATAAAGGCCACCAAGGTGGACGGCGTGTACGACTCTGACCCGAAGAAAAATCCCAATGCGAAGATGTTCGAGCAATTGAGTTACATTGACGTGTTGAACCGCCGTCTCGAAGTGATGGACAGCACCGCCATCACCCTCTGCATGGAAAACCGCGTGCCGATCCTGGTCTTGAATTTGTGGGATGCCACCGCGCTCCCGCGCGCGCTCAAAGGGGAACGGGTGGGAACGCTGGTAAGTGGTTAAAGAAAGAGAATAGAGGATTAGAAAGCAGAGAATAGTCACGGACTGTTCTCTGCTTTTTGCTTTCTGCCTTCCGCCTACTGCTCTCTGTTCTCTACTCTCTCTCCCTCTCATCTCCTCTCCGATTCCTCTCTTGATTCGTCAATCTGTGGCATTTTTTTAGGTTTTAGGGTATCCTTATGAAGAACAAATTTCCTGGAGGCAACGGTGAGCGACGATACCATAAAAGACATGTTGAAAGACGCGGAAGCCCGTATGCACGGAGCCATCCATGCGCTGGAGCAGGATTTATCCACCGTCCGCACGGGACGCGCCAGCCCCTCGCTCGTGGAGCGTTTGATGGTGGACTATTTCGATACGCCCACGCCCCTCATCCAACTCGCGACCATTTCCGTCCCTGAGCCGCGCTCGTTGATGATCAAACCCTTCGACCCGTCCACGATGAAGACCATCGAGAAGGCGATTCTGGCCTCGGACCTGGGGCTGACTCCCAACAACGACGGGAAGAACATCCACCTCAACCTGCCGCCCCTCACCGAACAGCGCCGCCGCGACCTGGTGAAGCACACTCACACGCGCCTGGAAGAGGCCCGCGTCGCCATCCGCAATATCCGCCGCGACGTGCATAACGACATGCGCGACTTTGAGAAGGAAAAACTCATCACCGAGGATGAACTCAAACGCGGCGAAGACCAACTGCAAAAACTGACCGATCGCTTTGTGGAGGATATCAACAAGCACGGACAGGCCAAAGAAAAAGAGATCATGGAAGTGTAGTCGCGTCCCATGACCGACCAACCTGTCGCCCTTCCGCTCGAGAAAATTCCCCAACACGTCGCCATCATCATGGATGGCAACGGACGTTGGGCGCTTTCACGCGGCTTGCCGCGCCTCGCGGGACACAAAGCGGGCACCGAGAACCTGCGCCGCGTCATCCGCTCGACCGTGGAGTTTGGGATTCCATACCTGACCATCTACGCTTTCTCCACCGAAAATTGGGGCCGCCCCCCCGAAGAGGTCCAGGGCTTGATGCGAATTTTGGAAGATGTGATAGACCGCGAGTTAAGCGAACTGGACAAGGAGGGAGTCCAGCTCCGCCACATCGGTCGGCTGGAACGTCTCGCGCCGTCCTTGCAGGAAAAGGTCTTGGACGCGGTGGACATGACGAAACACAACACGCGCCTGACGTTGAACATCGCCTTCAATTATGGCGGGCGCGACGAGATCGTGCAGGCCATCCAGCGCATCATCCGAGACGGCGTGCCTGCGGAAGACGTGTCCGACGAAATGGTGGGCAGGTATCTCTATACTGCGGGCGTGCCAGACCCCGATCTCATCATCCGCACTTCGGGTGAGTTGCGTGTCAGCAATTTCCTGATCTGGCAGGCCGCCTATTCCGAGTGGTATATCACGCCCACCTACTGGCCTGATTTCGACAAGGAGGAATACCGCCGCGCGCTGGAGACCTTTGCCCAGCGCGACCGTCGCTTTGGCGGCATATCGGAGGCGGTTGCCAACAGAGCGCGCAATGGCTAAACGTACCGTCACTGCCTTATCGTTGTTGTTCGTTGCCATGCCTGCGGTTGTGTTGGGGGGCGTTTGGTTTTTTCTGCTCATCAGTTTTTTCATTGTGGTCGCGTCGTACGAATACGTGCAGATGTTCCGCGCCGTCAATCAACAACCCTCCATCTGGGTGACGGTCGGCGGGACAATTTTGATTCTGCTCACGCGCGCCTTCCGTCCCGAATGGGCCGATGCGACGTTGACCTTCCTGGTGTTGATCGCGCTAACCGTCCACCTTTACGCGTACGAACGCGGACGGGATGGGGCCGCGCTCGATTTCGCGGTCACCGTGGGTGGGCTGGTCTACCTCGGCTGGGTCGGCGCGTATCTCAACGACCTGCGCTCCCTGCCGAACGGTGGCTGGTGGCTGATGCTCGTCCTGCCCATCGTCTGGGCCGCGGACACGGGCGCATACACCCTCGGCGTGGCCTACGGCAAACACAAACTCGCGCCGCGTCTCAGCCCCAAAAAATCGTGGGAGGGGTATTTCGCGGGCGTGTTCACTGGCACGTTGTTCGGCGCATTCTTCGCCTGGGCCTATAACGTGAACACCACGCTGTTCGGGCAATCCCTCTTGGGGCCGCTCACCATTAGCGTTTGGGACGGCATCTTGCTCGGCTTTGTCCTCAGCGTCATCACCACGCTCGGCGATCTCGGCGAAAGCCTCTTCAAACGACAGGGCGGAATCAAGGATTCCAGTCACCTCATCCCTGGTCACGGCGGCGCGTTTGACCGCATCGACTCGTGGATTTGGGCGGCCGTCATTGGCGTGTATTGGATCCGCTGGTTTTTTCTGTAGTCATTTTTCTGGAGCAATTTATCATGCTGGATAACATTCCCACCCGCAACCTGGCGCTTGAACTCGTACGCGTCACCGAAGCCGCCGCGCTCGCCGCGGGACGTTTCATGGGCCGCGGCGACAAGGAAGCCGCCGACCACGCCGCGGTCGAGGCGATGCGCCTGGTTTTGCGATCCGTCGAAATGGACGGCGTCATCGTCATTGGCGAGGGGGAGAAGGACAACGCCCCGATGCTCTACAACGGCGAACGCGTGGGCAACGGTTCGCTCCCTGAACTGGACGTGGCGGTGGACCCCATTGACGGGACGCGTCCGCTGGCGTTTGGCCGTGCCAACTCGCTGGCGGTGGTGGCGTTGGCCCCGCGCGGCGCCATGTTCAACCCCGGGCCGTTCGTCTACATGAACAAGATCGCGGTCGGCCCCGAAGCGAAGGGGCGGATCAATATTGAAAAATCCATCACCGAGAATCTCAAGGCCATCGCCAAAGCCAAAGGGAAATCTATCGAAGACCTCACCACCATCATCCTGGATCGCGACCGCCACCTGGACATGATCGCCGAAATCCGCAAGGCGGGCGCGCGCATCCGCCAGATTCCCGATGGCGACGTGGCCGCGGCCCTGATGACCGCCATGCCCGAAACAGGCGTGGACGTGTTGCTTGGCGTGGGCGGCACTCCCGAAGGCGTGATCACCGCCTGCGCGTTGCGCGCCATGGGCGGCGAGATTCAGGGCAAACTCTACGCCCGCGATGAAAACGAAATGCGCCGCGGCCGTGATATGGGCTATGACTTCGGAAAAATTCTGACGATGGACGACCTGGTCTCCTCGGAGGATGTCTTCTTCGCCGCGACGGGCATCACCGACGGCGAACTCCTGCAAGGTGTGCGCTACTACGGCGACGGCGCCACCAGCGACAGCCTCGTCGTCCGCGGGCTGACGGGAACCGTCCGCCAGATCAAAGCGCGCCATCACATAGATAAATTGCATTTGTTGAGCGCGATCAAGTATTAAAGTTGAGAATTCCGAAGTCCACAAGACTTCGGAATTCTTTTCAAAAACCGCTTGACACATCCTAACCTTGCTTATATAATCCCGCCGCATTCCTCGCTAGCTCAATCGGCAGAGCGAGCGGCTGTTAACCGCTAGGTTAGAGGTTCAAGTCCTCTGCGAGGAGCCAGCAAAAAAACTGCGCCCACAAAGGCGCAGTTTTTGATTCCCATCCATGTAGCGATGACTTCAGTCGTTCCTGTGATTGACCCTGTTAGAGCGTTTCGTGAAATCGCCACTACACGGGCTAAATTATTCCCGCGAAATCTGCGGATTTCCCGAAGACGCCGCGCCGCGCAGGCTTCCTCCCGCGGGCTTGGCCGAAGCTTTTAGCGCGCGCCGGCCGACCATGGCGAAGGCGGTGTTCAAACTCTTGCGCGCCTGCGCCTTGTCCATGCCGGTGACGCTGGCGAGTTCGTCAGCCATGCCGCTGTTCTTGAGGGTGGTCGGGTCAAATTTTCCCGAGCCCAACTGGTTGAACAGGTCGTCAATGTTGAATTGGGTCGAGTCGCGTCCCGAGGTGGGGTGATGCGCCAGCAATTTCTGCAACACGAACGAGATCACCACCGTGGCGATCTCAGGCGAGATATTCAACTTCTCTGCCAGTGGCTTCACCAGCGGCTGGAGCAACCCACCCAGCGGATTGCCCGTCAGCGCAGACTGGCCGCCGCCCGCGCCTGTGAACATCTCGAGCAAGCTCATCATGCCGCCGAGTCCCGACTGCTGACCTCCGCTGGATGACTGCCCGCCGAGCAGATTTCCCAGCGCCTCGCTCATCCCGTCGGACTGTGAAGCGGATCCGCCCGAGGGAGCGCTTCCGCCGCCGAGCAGGTTGCCAAGCATCCCTGCCATTGGATCGGATGATTGTCCGCCTGAGGTCTGTCCAATGCCGCCTAGCAGTCCGCCGATCAATTCGGTCATCGGGTCCGCGCCCTGGGATGCGGAGGGTTGTTGCTTGCAGGAATCAACCAGTACCTTCAAAATATCGTCCATGGACATGAGCGTGATCCTTTCTCTGTGGCAAATTAAAAATGCGACGCCGTAAAGGGCGTCGCTTTATCGGCTATTCCGCGCCGTCCTTTGACGCGGGCTTGGATTCCTTTTCCGCTGTTTCAGTTTTGGACTCGGCGGCAGGAGCCTCCTTGTCCTTTTTGGATTTGTGCGAGACCTGTCCCGAGGGGGATTTGTGGTCGGTGGCGTAGAAGCCTGATCCCTTGAATACGATTCCCACAGGGGCGATCACTTTCCTGAGCGATTTCTTCCTGCACTCGGGGCAGACTTTGAGCGGGGCATCGTGGAAGGATTGATGTTTTTCGAATTGCACTCCACACGATTCGCAACGATAGGCATAAACGGGCATTTCTTTTTACCTCTTTCTCTTTCAGTGGGCGGGATTATAGCGCGGCCAGTGGGCAACTGCAAGACTCAAACGCCGCGTGTTATAATTTTCTTACAAACCTTGCGGAGGAACGCCATGATAAAAATTTCCATCCAATATTGCGCGGTCTGACACTACACCGAACGGGCCGTGAGCCTGGCAGGCGAGTTGGTGCGTGAGTTCGAGCATGATATTCAATCGCTCGAGATCCTTCCCGTGAGCGGAGGCCGCTTCGAGGTCAGCGTGAATGACACGCTGGTTTTCTCGAAGAAGGAGTTGGGACGTCACGCCGAGCCAGGGGAAGTGGTGGATCTCGTCCGCAAGATGATCGAAAAATAAACGACTGAAGTCGTTACTACGTGGAGAATCGAATGGCAAAAAAAGGAAGAGTGTTTTCGGGAGCGCGTCCCACCGGGCGCCAGCATTTGGGAAATTATCTGGGCGCGATCAAGAATTATGTCGCGTTGCAGGATGACTACAATTGCGTTTATTGTATTGTGGATCTGCACGCGTTGACCACGGTGGAATCCACGCAGGATCTGCGCCAGAACACCTACGAAATGGCGCTGGATTGGCTGGCCGCAGGCATCCGCCCCGCGGAGACGATCATGTTCGTTCAATCGCAGGTGCCACAGGTGACGGAACTGCACCTTCTGCTTTCGATGGTGACGCCGCTTGGCAAGTTGACCGACCTGCCGACCTTCAAAGAAAAAGTGCGCCAGCAACCCGATAACGTGAATTACGGTTTGGTGGGCTACCCCGTTTTGATGACGGCCGACATCGTGCTCTACAAATCGGATGTCGTCCCCGTCGGCGTGGATCAGGCGCCGCACATCGAGTTTGCGCGCGAGATCGTGCGCTCGTTCAATTATCGGTTTGGAACCAAGGCGCTGATCGAGCCGCAGATGAAGAACACCGAAATTCCGAAAGTGCTGGGCATTGACGGCAAAGACAAAATGGGCAAGAGCCTGAACAACCACATCGAACTCGCCTCCACGCCCGAAGAGACGGGCAAGCGCGTGATGCAGATGGTCACCGACCCCGCGCGTTTGCGCCGCAATGACCCAGGCAACCCCGATGTTTGCAACGTGTTTTCGATGCACAAAATTTTCTCGTCCGCCGAAGAGGTGGAGATGATCAATCGAGATTGCCGCACCGCCGCCCTCGGTTGCGTGGACTGCAAGAAGCGCTTCGCCGCCAACCTGAACAAGAATCTCGAACCCTTCCGCGCCAAACGCTCCGAGATCGCATCCAAGCCCGAACAGGTGTGGGATGTGTTGCACGATGGAGCCAAACGCGCTCGCGCCATCGCCGAAGAGACGATGAAGGAAGTCCGCGAGGCATTGCAGTTGCCGTAATTCGATACTCGATATTCGGTTTCCGTATCCGATTATCGAATATCGAGTATCGTGTTTTGGATATCGTTTTCTCTTATGCGCGCATTAATTCAACGAGTTACCCACGCCAGCGTCACCGTTGACAACAAGACCATCTCCTCCATCGGACATGGTCTTGTTGTTTTGCTTGGCGTTGGTCACAATGACGGGGAGGAGCAGGCGCGCTGGTTGGCGGAGAAAATCGCCACGCTCCGCATCTTTAGCGACGCGGAGGGAAAGATGAATCTCTCCGTGTTGGACGTGAAAGGCGAGGTCATCGTCGTCTCGCAGTTCACGCTCTTCGCCGACGCGCAGAAGGGACGCCGCCCCTCCTACATCGACGCGGCCCACCCCGAGGTCGCCGCGCCACTCGTGGACAGGTTCGCCGCGCTGCTCCGCGAGCAGGGAGTCCCCGCGCAGATGGGCGTCTTCGGCGCGGACATGCTGGTCGAGATCCACAACGATGGGCCTGTCACCGTCTGGTTGGAAAAATGATTCGCAAACCCAACGCCGCCCAATTATTTTTCCTGGGCATTTTCGCACTGAAACCTGTTTCAGCGCTTTTATCTCATATCCTTCAACCCGCCGATGAGATCATGTTATTTCTCACGCGCGGCAAACACACGGTTGCTGAATTGGTGTTGCCTGTCATCGAAGTGGAAACCATCGGCGCGCACACGGGGCAACGCCGTACGCATCCGCTGGGCGGATTTTTGGATGGGAACAAATATATTTTGATCGGCTCGAATTTTGGGGGCAAGCGCCATCCCGCCTGGGTTCATAATCTGCGCGCGCATCCTGAGTGCACTGTCCACGCGCACGGGGGGACGAAAAAATATCTCGCCCGCGAAACCGAAGGCGAGGAACGCAAACGCTGTTTGGACTTTGCGCTGGACTATTACAAGGGATACGCCCTCTACGAAAAACGCGCCGCCCCGCGGATTATTTCTGTCTGGGTTTTGGAACCGATTGTCTCGCAGTCCTGAGCGGAGGGTTGAGACGTACCCGTCGAGACCCGCAGTCGAAGGACGGTTTGACTAAAATCCCCCGCGCCACAACACTGCATCCACCTGGACGGCCATCGCCCCCGCCTCTTTCATGACCTCGGCCTGCTCGCGCGTGTAGACGCCTCCCGCGCCAATGACAGGAACTCCCGCGCCCGCCAGTCTTCGCACCGTTTCCAGACTTTGGGGAAAGAGACTCTGCCCGTAGAGACGGCCAGTCATCAGTGATCGGTGATCAGTGTTCAGTGAGCCGCGTGGAGCCGTGAGACTCACCGCCGCCGCGCCCGCCTCCATCACGCGCGGAGCGAGGCGTACCGCGTCCTCCATCGGAAGCGAAACGATCAGCGGCAATTCGCCCATCGCCATTTCCAGCGAAGTCAAAATAATATCGTCGGTCAAGAGGGGAGCGAAACCCAACTCCGCGGCCATGACGTTTTCCACATTCTCCAACGACTCGACCATGCGCGCCGTTTCTTCGGGACGGTCGGCCATCAAGTGGACAATGATCGGCAGGGACGAATCCGCCCACTTGCGCGCGTACTTCTTCACCGCCGCGCTGAGGCCTGGATTCGGCAACCCCGTGTGGAGCAGGAATCCGCCAGGATACTCCACTGCGGCAGGATGCGCCGTGACGCGCCGCGGCCTCCACGAAAGAGGATTGGTGACGAACGCGCCGAGTTCATCCCAGAAACCTGGTTTCTGAAATTCGCGGAAATCTGGGGTGAAATCCAGCATCCCCGCCGCGTTTAGAATGGGAGTGCGGAAGTACAGGTCACGTTTGGGCATGTGGTAGTAAAATAATTATAACCGTAAGGCCAAGCGTAATTGCTGGAGGCAAGCATGGAAAAACGATCCCCCTTTTATTATTTCGGCTTGTTCGTTTTGGTAGTTTTTACTATTATTTCCTTTAGCATGGGTAATTTAATGGTTATCGATTTTGTTGCTGATCCCAAGGTAAATCATTATATTTACGGTTGGCTTCCTTTTCTCGGGACTTTCACATTTATTGCTGGTTATTTTGTCAGATTGTTTTCAGCGCAAAACCCAAAAAGACATCGTTTGATTTTTGTTTGTGGCATATTTTTGCCGTTAATTGCGCTCTTCATCGCAGGTATCCAGACTCCTGATCATTTTCTCATACGGCTTTTATTAATTGCGGGAGTAAATTACTTTTATGCAGGAGCGTTATTTGCCTGGTCATCGGATCGTCTCAGAACGGTATTAAAAATCTAATGTTCTCCTCCTACCTCTCCCCCTTCTCCTGGCGCTACAGCAGTGGCGAGATGCATCGTTAGTAAATCAAAAACTCCGAAGTCTCACAGACTTCGGAGTTTTGCATTTCGCATTTCCCCTCTCCCGTACTTGGGAGAGGGGGCAGGGGTGAGGGCCGCTACGCCATCATCGCCAACCCCATTGCATTCAACATATCCTCATTGCTATCGAACTTGAACTCCTCCAGCCCGCGCTTCTGGGCTTCTTCGGCTTCCACTGCTTCCAGGCGTTTGATATCTTCCTTTGTCACGATGGGTTTGCTGAGCGATTGAACCTTCGCGACCACCGCTTCCACATTCGCCTGAATGGGGGAGAACGTCTGGAGATACTGCCAGACCGCCTTCGACGCGTTTGTGCCGTCCTTGCGCGCGTAGCCCACGAGACCGTCGCTGGCCTTGCGCGACCACCCGCCGACGAAGACGCCGTCCACGGTGGATTCGAACGAGATGTTGTCAATCGGGAATTTCGGTTCCTTGCTCTTCACGAATTCGTTCCATTCCACGGGCAGGCCGAAGGATTCGTCCACTTTATCACCGATGGCGAAGATGACCGTCTCCACATCCAGCAGGCGTTTGACGCCTGTGCCGCGCGCCTTCGTATCGCCGTCTTTCAACGTCAGCGAGTTGTCTTCGATTTCGAGTTGAGTCAACATGCCGTCCGCATCGCCGAACATCTGTGTGGGGGAGGCGAGAAACTCGAAGCGGAATTTCGTTTCAGACATTTTCGCCTCGGCGCGTGGCGTCGCTTCTAAAATCATCGCCTTCGCCGCTTCGGGATCTTGTCCGATGGCCTGCATGATCGGCGCGCAGCGCGCGATTTCTTCATCGAGCGCAGCCAGGTCGAGATTCGCGATGACGTGTTCCATTTCCTTTTTATCGAACTTCACTTCGGCGGGACCGCGGCGCACCACCGCGATCACTTCCTCCACTTTTTCCTCGCGGATCAAGTAACGCGCAATGTCCATCATCACGTTGCCCGCGCCGACAATCGCGCAGCGTTTCCCAAAGCGATACGGTTTCTGCGCGAAAGGCGGAAGGTGATTATAAAAATACACCACGTCCTTGGCGTGATACACGCCCGTGAATTGCTCGCCTGGCAGTCCCAGCCACTTCGTCCCCTGCGCGCCCGCGGTGACGAGCACGGCTTGGAATCCCAGCGCGCGCAAATCGTCGAGCGAAAGATCGCCCTGCGCGCCCACAGTCAGGTTGCCGTAGTAGTCAATGTTCGGGTTGTCCAACACGCCGCGGAACTGCTTTCGCAATCCCTCTTTCATGGTGTGCTTGGCGGGATAAATTCCATATTCGGCCAACCCGCCAGGTTTGATATCGCGATTGAAGATGACCACGCGCGCGCCCGCGTTGGCGAGTTCACGCGCTCCAAACAGGCCCGCTGGCCCAGCGCCGACGACTGCGACGAAATATTGATTCTGCATTGTTTACTCCTTGATTTTCAAATAAGACCAAAACCGTCAAATTATAATCGCTTATGACGTTTCGGCAAGCGAAAATTCAACGCTTTCTCAGGGGTCGTTTCCTGCCAAAAGAAGTTATGCCTCTTGGATAAGAGCAAGATCAGAAAACTCCTTTTCATTATACATAAATGCCCTTGCAAATTCTTCTGTCATTTGTCCTGAAACGCGGCATCGAAATGGGTCAAACGCCCCTCACTTGTGTTACGATTAACTCGATTTCTGGAGGCTCCATGACGAACCCATCGAACAACGATTCTTCCAAACGATTCCGCGCCATCATGGACGGGGACAAGGATGAGGACGACGCGCCGAAGCCCCGTCCCTCGCGCCGACCCGCCCCCGCTCGCAACATTCTCGACGGTCTGCCGCGCGCGCCCGTGGATGCGTCTCCTCCGCCCGAGCCGACTCCCGCGCCGTCGCCGTCCGCGAGGAAAACGCGCCTCGGAAGCGGAATCCGCTTCAAGGTCCAAAGAGAGGCGTTGCGTCCCGCGTTTTGGGATGTCACCAGCTGGGTCAGTCTCGCGGTGGACGCGGTCCTGATCGCGGTTGTCATCATCCTGTTGTTTTACGTCCGCAGGTTGAACATCAAATACAATGAGTTGCTCGGAATGGTGGACATGCCTGTGTCGGCGGTGAGTCAGTTGTACGATAATTTTGAACGGATGAACGGCGCGCATATCCGCACGAACATCCCGTTCAATACCGAGATTCCCGTGAAGTTCGACTTGCAGATAGACCAGCAAATTGAAGTGGAATTGAGCGCCCCTGTGCGAATCAACGGCGCGAGCGTGACGTTGGTGACGGGCGGACTCGAGATCGCGGGCGCGCCTGCCAACATCATCCTGCCCGCGGGGACGCGCCTGCCCATTCGCCTGGCGCTGACTGTCCCCGTGGATAAGACTGTGCCTGTCAGTTTGCAAGTGCCAGTGGATATTGACCTCGCGCAGACCGATCTCGGAGCGGCGTTCACAGGCTTGATGGACGCGCTCGAGCCGCTCTACTGCCTGCTCAATCCTGATGCAGTGGATAAGGATCTGATTTCGATTTGTGAAAAGGCAAAGACGCCCTAAGAATAAAGCGCTCTAAACCCAAACCCCGAAGGGGTGAAAGGATTATAGATTCAATGAAAAAAGACTTTAAGAAAACAACGCTCGATAACGGCTTGACCGTCTTCCTGAAAGAGATTCACACCGCGCCGCTCGTCTCTTCATGGGTGTGGTATCGCGTCGGCTCGAAGGACGAGACCACGGGCAAGACGGGCATTTCGCATTGGGTGGAGCATATGCAATTTAAAGGCACGCCCAAATTCCCTGCCAAGGTGTTGGACAAGTCCGTCTCGCGCGACGGCGGGTATTGGAACGCCTTCACCTACATGGATTGGACGACCTACTTCGAGACCATGCCCGCCGATAAAATTGATCTCGGCCTGCGTCTCGAAGCGGATCGCATGAAGAACAGCATCTTCGACGCGAAGGAAGTCGCGTCGGAACGGACGGTGATTATCTCCGAGCGCGAGGGAAGCGAGAACGAGCCGATGTTCCGCCTGGGCGAGGCCATTCAACACGCAGCCTTCCGCATCCATCCCTATCACCACGAGATCATCGGCGACAAAGCCGACCTGCGGACGATGACTCGCGACGACCTCTACGGCCATTACAAAACCTACTACGTCCCGAACAACGCGGTCATGGCCGTGGCGGGCGATTTCGACTCGAAGGAAATGCTGGCGCGCATCCGCCAACTCTTCGAGCGGATTCCCAAGGGCAAGACTCCGCCGCGGCTGGCGCGTCACGAATTGCCGATGGACGGCGAACTTCAGTTGAACGTGGAAGGCCCCGGCGAGACGACCTATGTGCAGGCCGCGTACCGATTCCCTGCCGCGACACACCCCGACTTTTTTGCGCTGTCCGTGCTGGATAGTTTGCTGGCCGGGCCGAGCAATTTGAATATGTTCGGCGGCGGCATCTCGAACCGCACCTCGCGTCTCTATCGCGCGCTGGTGGAAAAGGAATACGCGGTGGGCATCTCTGGCGGCGCGACGGCTACCATTGACCCGTTCCTTTATACCTTTACGATCACCGTTCACCCGAATCGCAAGCCGCAGGAAGCGCTGGCCGCGTTGGACGCCGAGATCGAGCGCGTCCAAAACGAACGCGTCAGCCAGGCCGAGATTGACCGCGCCATCAAGCAGGCGCGCGCCATCTTTGCCTATGGAAGCGAGAGCATCACCAATCAAGCCTTCTGGATGGGTTATTCTGAAATGTTTGCAAATTACAACTGGTTCTTAACGTATCTCGATAAACTATCCGCTGTCATGCCCGCGGATGTGGAACGCGTGGCGCGCGAATATTACCGTCCGAAATCGCGCGTGGTCGGGACGTATGTCCCGACGGGAAATGGGGAGGCGGCTCATGGCTAAGAAACCGATGAACGTCAGCCTGCCAGGCCCCGAAGATATCCACCGCGAAGTCCTCCCGAATGGGATCACCGTCCTCAGCCGCGCAAACTTCAACAGCCCGTCGGTGGTGGTGAGTGGATATTTCACTTCGGGTAGTCTTTTTGAATCCGATGAAAAACTCGGCCTGGCCGACTTCACCTTTGCCGCCTTGATGCGTGGCACGCAGAAGCGTGACATGCAAGGGCTGTACGATGCGCTCGAATCAGCAGGCGCAGGTTTCGGCTACGACTCCGGCACATACACTTCGGGCTTCAGCGGACGCTCCCTCGCGGAAGACCTGCCTCTCCTGCTCGATATTCTCGCCGAGACGATTCAAGTGCCGACCTTTCCCGCCGAGCAGATCGAACGCCTGCGCGCCCAAATGTTGACGGGCCTCGCCATCCGCGCGCAGGATACCTCCGACATGGCCGACCTGATTTTCAACGATGCGCTGTTCGAGGGACACCCGTACGCCCGTCCCGAAGACGGCTGGCCTGAGACGATCCAGTCCATCACGCGCGAGGACATGCAGAATTTCCACCAGCGGACGATCGGTCCGCGCGGGATGGTCATCTCCATCGTCGGCGCGGTGGACCCGAAGCGGGCGGTCGAAGCGGTCCAACGCGCGCTCGGCGCGTGGACGAATCCCGCGCAGGAGGAGCGCCCCGCCATCCCCGACAAGTCCGCGCCCGCGCAGACGGTGAAGCGCGTCCACCCGATCGCGGGGAAGACGCAGAGTGATCTCATCATCGGCACGATCGGACCGCGTCGCAAAGATGCGGATTTCATGGCCGCCTCGCTGGGCAACTCGGTTCTCGGTCAATTTGGCATGATGGGCCGCATCGGCGACATCGTGCGCGAAAAGTCTGGGCTGGCGTATTACGCGTCGAGCAGTTTGAGCGCGGGGACGGGGCCGGGATCGTGGGAAGTTTCGGCGGGGGTGAATCCGCTCAACGTCCAGAAGGCCGCGGATCTCATCGTCTCGGAGATGAAGCGATTTGTGCAGAAGGGCGTGTCGGCGCAGGAACTGTCCGATAGTCAGAATAGTTACGTTGGACGCCTGCCGCTTTCGTTCGAGTCGAATGGCGGCGTGGCGGGTTCGTTGATCAACATCGAGCGCTTTGACCTGGGGCTGGATTACTACCGCCGCTACGAAGGGCTGGTGCGCGGCGTAACGCGCGCGCAGGTGAAGGCCGTGGCGGAGAAATTCATTGACCCCGATAAACTGGTGATCGCCGTCGCGGGGCCGTGACATGAAACTGGCAACGGGCGTGGACTTGCTCGAGATCGAACGCCTGCGCGACGCGATCGCAACGCACGGCGAAAAATTCCTGCATCGCATTTTCACCCGGCAGGAGTTGGACGCCAACCAGAAAAAGATCGAATCGCTGGCAGGACGTTTCGCCGCCAAGGAAGCGGCCGCGAAGGCGCTGGGTTGCGGTATCGGCGATGTTTCGTGGAAGGAGATCGAGATCCTGCGCGCCGAATCGGGCGCGCCGCAACTTATCCTGCACGGCGCGGCCGAACGGATGGCGCGCGAACAGGGACTGACGACCTGGTCGCTGAGTTTGAGTCACAGCCAGAGCCACGCGGTGGCGATGGTGGTGGCGATGGGGATGAGCGATTAATACTGCCTGGTATGGCTTCAGTCACATAATGCCAGGGAATCGCCACTCCGCATGCAATGAAAAACGGCCTCGGGACAAAATGTCTACGAGGTCGTTGTTGTTTGTGGCGACGAGTCTATATCATCAGCCGTGACAAAACATCATCAGGAACGCGCGCCCTCAATTCGGGATAGGCCTCTAAAATCCGCGCAACATCGGCCAGGTCTTTTTGGCGTTTGCTTGCCCTGCGGTCGGGGTCTTGGAGCGCCCAAATTTTTCCCTGCAAAATATCTTCCAGGCGGGCGACGGGCAGTTCCAGCCCCAATATTTCCCTGCGAGTGGCGTAGTCCGCGAATGCTCCATAACGGGCATCGGCCTGGATTTGAATTCGCAGGTCGGAATCGGGTAGTTCGATGTTGAGGCTGTGCGGAAAGCGGGTCACTTTGTAATGCGCGGCCAGCAGGGACTCGATGCGCTCGGCTTGCGCCGTAACGACCGCCAGATCCAAGTCAAGGCTGACGAGGGGGTCAACGTAGGCGTTAACTCCATATCCATCAATGACGCAAAAGCGAATCTGGTCTTCTTCCAGCATCGTCAGAAAAGATTCCAACTGATTGGCCTTGTCCCTGGTGATCACCTTCCAAAAATCGAGCGCTTGCATAGTTTCTCTCCGTTGGAACGACCCAATTATAATCCAGCAGGAGATGGGGAAAGGTTATTCAATCTTCCCAACACGTCCATACGCAGACCTCCCGCAGATTTCTGTGGGAGGTCTAGCAAAAAGGGGGGAGAAGCCACAGGGTTAATTCTTTTCTGCAAGGCCGATCCAGAGATAACCAGGTAAAACGGGACGGTAGCCGCGCACGTTGATCTTGCCCGCGCCTGATTCGTTCTCTTTTAACATGGACGGGTGGACGTAGCACAGGTTCGGCGTCGCGCCGTATTTCTGGCGGTAATAGTCCGCGGCCTGTTGGATCTTGGCGGCCAGCGCCGTCTTGGGATTGTTGTCGAACCACATCATGCCGCTGTTCATTCTGACTCTCCTTCATTCAAACGTGGAATCCAGAAGCGGAGCCAGTTGCGTCCCTCGCGCAGGATGAACTGCGAACCCGCGATCAGCGCTTCCACTTCTTCGCGCGCCGCGCCGAGGACAGATTCCATCGACCAGGCGTTTTTCATCGCGCCGAAGATGCGTGTGCGGAAGAGTTCCAGCCAGTCCGCTAGCGCTTTGCTGTCCGACGGGTTCAACGTCACGATCGGCCAGACGCGGCGCGAAGGGCCGCGTAGGAGTAGCCAGCGCAGGGCATCCTTCGCTTCTGGCTCGAGATCGTCCACGCGGGCGAGATCGTCCATGAGCAGGACGATGGCCTGCCGCGACTTGTTTTCGTGCGCCCACTCAGCCAGCGAGACGAGGAAGCCCGCCGCGCTCGCGTCTTCGATGGGAAAGATGCCCACGCAATGTTCGGTGGCGTCGAATCCGTCCCACTCTTCGGGGCGGGCGCTGATCACGCCAAACTGCACGTCTTCCGCGTTGTGCGTCTCGCTGATGCCCTTTGCCATGATTTGAAGCAAAGCCGTCTTGCCCGCGTCCGCGCAGACCAGCAGAGGGCCAGGCACGGGATCGTGCAGGTTCAACAGCACGGGCAGGCCGTCCTCTGCCAGGCCAAGGAAGAGCGCCTCGCGCGGCAGGGAGGAGAAGTCCGCCAGCACATCGGCCAGGGTGGGCAAGACCGGCGAAACGTCCGTGCGAGCCGCGTTGATTTCGGGCGCGAGTTCGGTCAGCGCTTCCAATGCCATTGCGAAGATGTTGTTTTTGCTCATAATTAGAACATCTGTTCTGATTATATACCGACTGGTATTTTTGTCAAGGAAAATTTGCCAAGTTGACTCACTCCCCGAACCCTGCTATATTCCCTCCCATGAACGAGCGCAAACCATCGAAACTCTGGCAATCGCTTCAAAGCTGGCTCCTGCCTGGCCTCGGCATCAAACGCTGGATGCTGGTCACGCTGGCGGGCATCACGTTTTTGGGGGTGGGGCTTGCGATTCTCCTGCTCGATTTCTATCGCGCCGAATACACCAACGAAACGTTTCTGACGATCCTCTCCTACGTCTCGCTTCGATTCCTGCCGCGCATTTTGCGCGTATTGATCTTCGGCGGGATCGGGATTGGCATCGTCGCCTACGGCATTTGGGGACTCAACCGCGCCCTGCTTCGACCTTTTATGAAACCCGGACGCAACGTCCTTAACCAGGTGGCGGAATACAACCGACGCGCCCGCGGCCCGCGCATGGTGGCCATCGGCGGCGGGCACGGACTCGCCACGCTCCTGCGCGGACTGAAGGAACACACTCGCAACCTGACGGCGATCGTCACCGTGGCGGATGACGGCGGCTCCTCGGGACGACTGCGCGAGAGCCTCGGCATTCTCCCGCCAGGCGACATCCGCAACTGTCTCGCCGCGCTCTCCAACGACGAGGCCATGCTCACCCAACTTTTTCAATATCGTTTCAGCGGCGCGTCCGATCTCGACGGTCATTCGTTTGGCAATCTCTTCATCACCGCGCTCAGTGACATCACGGGCAGTTTCGAGGAGGCCGTGGCCGAATCGGGACGCGTGCTTTCCGTGAGTGGACGCGTCCTCCCGTCCACGTTGCATGACGTGAAACTGGTGGCCGATATTCAACTGCCCGACACTGTCAACGAGATTCGCGTGCGCGGCGAGAGCGCCATCCCCGAAGCCGCGGGACGCGTCCGCCGCGTCTGGCTCGAACCGAACGACGCGCCCGCGTTCCCTCCCGCGCTCAAGGCCATCCTCAACGCCGAGTTGATCGTGGTGGGGCCAGGCAGCCTTTACACCAGTTTGCTGCCCAACCTGCTGGTGCGCGACTTGCTCGCGGCCATCCATGCCAGCCGTGCCATCAAGATCTTCGTCTGCAACATCGCCACGCAGACGGGCGAGACCGATTCGTACTCCTGCCATGACCACGTCCGCTCGTTGGAGGAACACATCGGCGAAGACTTGTTCGACGTGGTGCTCTGCAACCAGAACCATTCCACGCCGCTTCCGCGCGGGACCGAGTGGGTGCGCGCCGACCAAAAGACATTGACCGACTCTCGCTCCTACTGCGCCGATCTGCTGGACGAGGAACATCCCTGGCGCCACGACTCTGCCAAACTCGGCCAGGTATTAATGGATTTATTCTCTGAGCGGACGGGGCCATTGAGTTGATCGTTCAATCCCGAGGGGATGACATAAATCCATACCACCCCTTCGGGGTTTTGATAAACGGAATTTCCACGTCTATAATCATTTCATCCCTTCGGGATTTGGGAATTGAATCTTATGCTTGTGAAAACCACCAAAATCAACAAAACCTGTCGCATCACGATCAACCGTCCCGAAAAGCGGAACGCGTTGAGCATCGCGTTGTGCCGTGAGTTGATGAGCGCTTTCCGCGAGGCCGAGTCGGATCAATCTGTCAGTGTGGTGCTGCTTGAGGCGGCGGGGCCGTCATTTTCGGCGGGCATGGATTTGAGCGAGATTCTCGATCCGAATTTCATTCGCGATGCGGACGTGCATGAGGAACTGCTGACGATCGGGACGCGTTACTCGAAGCCGATCATCGCGGCGGTGCAGGGCGCGGCCTTCGGTGGGGCGGTGGCGCTGGTCGCTTCGGCGCATATCGTAGTAGCGGCAGAGGACGCGAAGTTTTGCTCGACGGAGATACACATCGGGATGTGGCCCTACGTCGCGTTTCGCGCCATCGCGAACGCGTTGGGTGAGCGCCGCGCGGCCGAGCTCGCGTTGACGGGACGCGTGGTTCCCGCCTCGGAAGCGTACGAGTGGGGGCTGGTGCATCACGTCGTCCCTGCGGAAAAACTTCACGAAGCCGCGACGCGGATCGCCGTCCAGATGGAGGCGTTTGACGCGGAAGCGCTTTCGCAGGGGCTGTTGTTCATCCAGCAATCGCATCGTCTCCATCCCGAAGAAGCGGGGCTGGTGGCGCGTCAGTTTCGCGACCGCGCGTTCCAGTCGGACGCGTTCCGTTCGTCGGTGCAAAAATTTTTGGGAAAACGGGATTGAATGGGTGGTAAAATTTCGTGAAATTGATTACAAAGATTGACACGTTTTTTCAATCTGGTGTAAAATAAAGTGAAAAATTTCACAATCAAATTTCATCGGAGGTTTCCATGACAGTCAAAATTGGTATTAATGGATTCGGACGCATCGGACGTCAGGTTTTGAAGGCGATCCGCGATATGTATCCGAACGAACTGGAAGTCGTTGCGTTCAACGACATCGGCGACATGAAAACCATGGCGCATCTGCTCAAGTATGATTCGACCTATGGTCGTTTCAATGGCTCCGTCGAATTTTCTGAAGACGGCCTGACGATTGACGGCAAAAAGGTGAAGGTTTTCAAGGAGACCGATCCTGCCGCGATCAAGTGGAGCGACCTGGGCGTGGAGATCGTGATCGAGTCCACGGGCTTGTTCACCATCAAGAACGATGGCGTCAATAAAAAGGGCAAGACCGTTAAGGGCGCTGTCAACCATATCACCTCGGGCGGCGCGAAGAAGGTCATCATCTCGGCTCCTGCTGAGGGCGAAGACCTGACCGTTGTGTTGGGCGTGAACGAGGAGCAGTACGACCCGAACGTGCATCACGTGGTCTCGAATGCTTCTTGCACCACGAACTGTTTGGCCCCGGCCGCCAAGGTTGTGCATGATAAGTACGTCATCAAGCGCGCGTTTATGACCACCATCCATTCCTACACCAACGATCAGAAGGTGCTGGACATGCCGCACTCTGACCTGCGCCGCGCGCGTGCCTCGGGCTTGAACATCATCCCGACCACCACAGGCGCCGCCAAGGCCATTTCTCTGGTCATCCCCGACTTGAAGGGCAAGTTCGACGGTTATTCTCTGCGTGTCCCGACCCCGACCGTTTCGGTGGTGGATTTCACCGCCGAGCTCGAAAAAGAAACGACCACCGAAGAATTGCGCCAGGCTTTCCGCGATGCCGCCAAGCAACCGAATTTCCTGGGCATTCTCGAAGCCGTGGACGAACCGTTGGTCAGCATGGACTTCAAGGGCAGTTCCTACAGTTCCTCCGTTGACCTGCCGTTCACCAGCGTTCTCGGCAAAGAGAAGAGCAACTTCATCAAGGTCGTCACCTGGTACGATAACGAGTGGGGTTATTCGTGCCGCACGGCGGATTTGGCCGCGTTGATGGCGAAGAGCCTGTAATTAGTAACTTGGTAGATTGGGAAAACCAATCTACCAATTTTTCTAATTCCCAATGTGCCGAGGAAGTTATGAACAAGAAAACCGTAAAAGACATTGATCTCAAAGGCAAACGCGTCCTCATGCGCGTGGACTTTAACGTGCCGATGGCGGATGGCAAGGTGACGGATGACAAGCGCATCAAGGCCTCTCTGCCGACGATTCAATATGTGCTCGATCAGGGCGCGTCGGTGATTCTGATGAGTCACCTCGGCCGTCCCAAGGGTGGACCCGATCCCGAGTTCAGCCTGAAAGCCGCGGCGGAAGTGTTGGCGGGGCATCTCAAGCGTCCCGTCCAGATGGCGAACGATTGTGTCGGCGCGGACGTGGAAGCGCTGGCGAAGGCTCTCAAACCTGGCGATGTGTTGATGCTCGAGAACACGCGCTTCCATCCCACCGAGGAGAAGAACGATCTCGAACTCGCCAAGCAGATGGCTGCGCTCGGCGAAGTGTATGTCAACGACGCGTTCGGGTCGGCGCACCGCGCCCACTCGTCCACCGAAGGCGTGGCGCGCTTCCTGCCCGCCGCCGTCTCTGGCTTTTTGATGGAGCAGGAGCTGGAATATCTCGGACGCGCCGCGCTGAATCCCGAGCATCCGTATATCGGCATTCTCGGCGGCGCGAAGATCAGCGACAAGATTGCCGTGGTGGAAAACCTGCTCGGCAAATGTGACAAGTTGATTATCGGCGGCGGCATGGCGAACACCTTCCTCGCCGCGCAGGGATTGAACATGCAAGACAGTCTCGTGGAAACTGCCTCGCTCGAGCTGGCGAAATCCATCCTCGCGAAAGCGGACGGAAAACTCATCCTACCCGTGGACGCGGTCATCGCGGACAAGTTCGACGCGGAAGCCAACGCGCAGACCGTGGACGTGGACAAGATCCCCGCGGGCTGGCGCATGTTGGATGTCGGCCCGAAGACGCTCGCCGCGTACAAGGCCGCGCTCGCGGGCGCGAAACTCGTCGTGTGGAACGGTCCCGTCGGCGTGTTCGAGTTCCCGAGGTTCGCGGAGGGCACGTTTGCCCTGGCGAAGATGCTGGCCGAGTCGGGCGCGACCACCGTCATCGGCGGCGGCGACAGCGCCAGCGCGGTCAAGAAGGCGGGCGTCGCCAAGCAGATGGCGCACGTCTCTACGGGCGGTGGCGCGTCGCTGGAATTCCTGGAGGGGAAGGTCCTTCCTGGCGTGGCGGCGTTGAACGATAAATAGTCGAATAGTCAGTTAGTCAAATAGTCTGATGGTTGTGGGTCGCGGAAGTTTGCGGCCCACAATTTGTCTGGTGGGAGGATGCGTCGCACCACCCGTCGAGTGAGTCCAAAAGGTGAGGCGCTACGCATTCCTGGCAGTATAATCAGAAAAAAATCTGGAGACAACATGCGCATTCCCCTCGTTGCTGGAAACTGGAAAATGAACAAGACCGTCGCCGAAGCGCGCGACTTGGTTTTTAAGATGGCGATTCAACTGCGCGAAATTCGCGGCGTCGAAAAAGTTCTCTGCCCACCCTTTCCCTCGCTGGTGGCGATCTCCTCGCTCCTCGTCGGCACAGACATTGGCCTCGGCGCGCAGAACATGCACTGGGAAGCCAAAGGCGCGTTCACCGGCGAAGTGGCGCCGAACATGGTGAAGGAATTTTGCAACTACGTCATCATCGGCCACTCCGAACGGCGGACGTATTTCGGCGAAACAGATGAGAGCGTGAACAAAAAAGTCCGCGCCGCGCAGGCCAACGACTTGACTCCCATCGTCTGCGTGGGCGAGACGCTCGAACAGTACGAGTCAAACCAGACGAGGGAGGTGGTCGCGCGTCAAATGCGCGACGGCCTCACTGGGACCGATCCCGCGCTCGCGTCTCGACTCGTCATTGCCTACGAACCCGTCTGGGCCATCGGGACGGGACGCGCCTCGACGCGCGAAAACGCCGAGGGCGTGATCCGCGACATCATCCGTCCCGCGCTGACCGAGCTCTTCGGCTTGGACGTGGCGCAGGCGATCCGCGTCCTCTATGGCGGATCGGTCACCGCGGCCAACGCGGCCGAATACTTCGCCAGCCCTGAAATTGACGGCGCCCTCGTCGGCGGCGCGAGTCTCAAACAGGACGAGTTCCTCGAGATTACCAAAGCCGCCCGCGCCTCGCTCATGTTTAAACCGATGAACTGAAAAGTACCTGCCAGTAAGCTCTTTAAATTTTTCCGTCTTTGCGAGGAGCGAAGCGACGAAGCAATCCCCCACTACAGTGAGGAGATTGCTTCGGTCGGAAGAGCGCCGACCTCGCAATGACGAAACATTTTTATGAAATTTTCGACACCCGCTTACTGATTACTGATCCCCGCATGTTCTCCGGCCTCGCCTGGTTCCTCCTCACTCTCACGCCGCTGGTCTTCCTACAGCGGCTTTTGCACCGCGAGATCCAGGCCGTGTTCCTCATCTCCACCCGTCACCCAGGTTTGACGGTAGGACTCTTCTCGATGCTGTTTTTCCCTGGCGTGTTGTTGCACGAACTGAGTCATTTCGTGACGGCCAAATTGCTCGGCGTGCGCACGGGCGGATTTTCGCTCCTGCCGCAGGTTCTGCCCGATGGACGTCTCATGCTCGGCTACGTGGAAACCCAGCGCGCCGACGTGGTCCGCGACTCGCTGATCGGTCTCGCCCCCCTCATCGCGGGCGGACTCTTCCTCACGTACGCTTCCATCTACCAATTGAATCTGCTCCTGCTCTGGCAGACCTTCCAAAACAGGCAATTCGATCTCTTCTTCGATGCGCTGGGCGCGTTGCCATCGGTGAACGATTTTTCGCTGTGGTTCTACCTCACCTTCGCGGTCAGTAGCACCATGCTTCCCTCCGCCTCCGACCGCCACGCGTGGACTCCGCTCGCGGTGTGGGTGGCGGGCATCCTGGCGCTGGCGCTCCTCGCGGGCGCAGGCCCGTGGATGGCCGTCACTGTCGCGCCGCCGTTGAATGATTTTTTGCAATCGGTGGCGATGCTGTTTGGCATGAGTGTGGTCGTCCATGTCATCCTCGTCTTGCCGACCTTCCTCCTCCACAAGTTTTTGGCGCGGTTGTTGAAGGTGGATATTGCTTGAGAGTAGAACAATTTGCCAAATTGTTCTACAATAGCCTCACATGAAAAAACACCTCCTCCCCCTTGCCCTCATCCTCCTCTCCCTCCTCCTCGCCTTCTCCCTCCTCAGCCTCGACCACGAGTGGGGCGACGACTGGGCTTCGTACCTCATGCAGGCCGTCGCCATCACCCAGGGCGACGCGCAAGGGTTCATCGAGCGCAACACCTTCACGATGCGCGAGTCCACGCACTTTATCGGCCCCGACGCGTACCCGTGGGGCTATCCCACGCTCCTCGCGCCGTTCACCCTCGTCTGCGGGCCGCTCAACATTCTCTGTCTCAAAGTCATCAATCCAATTCTCTTCGGGCTTTTTCTCTGGGTCTTTTACGCGCTCCTCGCCCGCCGTCTCGCGCCGCTCGAATCCGCGCTGATCGTCGCAGTCTTTGCCTTCAGCCCCCTGCTCCTCAAATTCACCGATCAAATCGGCTCCGACATCGCCTTTCTGTTTTTTTCCACGCTGGCCCTCTTCCTCATCGTGGGGCGGACACTTGCACCGCACGCAAGTGCAGGTGATAGCATTCCTCCCTACCTGCTCGGCCTCGCGCTCTTCTTCGCTTTTTTTATACGGACAAATGGGATTCTCCTCGTCCCGACCCTCTTCTGCGCCCAAGCCTTTCACTACCTCCAAGCGACTCCCCGCGTCTTCCCTGACCTCAAGCGGATCCTCACCAACGAGGCGATTCCCTACCTCGTCTTTGGTCTCCTCACCGTCCTCAACCTCGTCCTCTTCCCCGCGGGGGAGGGATCGCACCTCGCGCACCTCTCGCAAATTTCCCTCGACAGCCTCGGTGACAACCTCATGGCCTACTTCGCCATGCCCGCCTTCTTCTTCAGCGACCTGCCCTATCCCGAAATCGTTTACGGCCTGCTCCTTCCCTTCATCCTCGGCGGCATTGTCCTGAATTTTAAACAAGACTTTCCCCTGATCGTCTATTTGATCTTCAGTTACGCGCTTTTCATTCTCTGGCCTGAACAGCAGGGGATTCGCTTCCTCTTTCCGCTTCTTCCTCTCCTCGTCTACTTCGCCTACCGCGGCATGGACGCGGCCCGCTTCGCCCTCACCGACGCCTATCCCCGCCTCGGACTCTGGCTCACGCGCGGCTTCTGGCTGGTGATTGCCGCCTCCTTCGCGTGGACCTCGCTCAGCCTCGCCCGCAGCAACCTCGCGCAGGGACGCGGTCCCTACGGCAACGCCTTCGATCCGCTTTCGATTGAAATGTTCGAGTTCGTCAAATCCGAGACTCCCGCCGACGCCGTGGTGAGTTTCTACAAGCCGCGCGCCTTGCGTCTCTTTACCGACCGCGCCTCCCTGCTGATCGACACTTGCGATGGAGTGACTCTTGCCGATTACATGGTCCTCCGCAAATCACGCGGCGACGTGGATCAGATTTCGCCCGAGAAAATTGAAGCCTGCAACGTCTCAGTGGCGCTGACGGAAATTTTCAGCAACAAGAAGTTTGTGGTTTATCAGATTTCCCCGAAATAAATTTCTCTCATTACTGTCCGTCATTGCGAGGGTGATCTTCCCGAAGCAATCCCCTCCCTCGTACGGTGCGGAGATTGCTCACCTGCCCTGGCGGGTGGTGCCAGGGTCGTCGGGAAACCCGCCCTCCTCGCAATGACAGAATAACTACATTTTTCTCCACCTCGTGATCAACATCTTCACGCGGACGCGGACTCTTGCATCGGCGTTTGCGGTTGCCCATCGCGCTTGCGCCTTGCGGTAAACATCCTCTTCGATCTTCTCGAAATCATCCCATTCAGCGTCAATCCATTCCTTCATCTCGGAGGGGGTATCCCAATAATAGAAGAAGGCGAACTCCTCCTCGCGCTCGCGGACGTACCAGCCGCGCGTCTCGACATCCTTCATCGCGGCAAAGGCGGCTTCATCGTCCGCTTTGCCGATGGGCATGTCGGTGAGGCGGCCTGCGATTTGGAGACCTGATGAGGAGGGGATTTCCACCGTCCAGTTGTCTTCCACGGGGCGGAGGTCGATGAGGAGGCCGTTGGGTGTCAGCGTGTGATGAATTTCCTGGAGAGCATGAACCATGCTCGTGTGTTCCATTCATCAGAGCGACCAGGCGAGGAGGGCGATGTCGAATGTCTCTTTGGGGAAGGGGAGATGGTAGGCAGACGCGCGGGCGAGGTGGACGCGTCCACGAAGGTCGGGAGGGCAATCGGCTCGGGCGACGCGTAACGCGTCAAAATCGGGATCCAGCCCAAACGTCAGGTGGGAAGCGGGGGCGTATTTCCAGGTGAGGCGTCCTTCGCCGCATCCTACTTCGAGGACGCGTGAGTCGGTAAAGTCCACAAAGTCCAGCAGTTTTTTACGTTCAAATCCATCGGGGTCTTTGAGAGGTTTCATTGAATCACGTTTGTGCCGTCATTGCGAGGAGCGTTCGTTGCGACGAAGCAATCACCGCGCACGTGGAGGAGATTGCTTCGCTCCGCTCGCAATGACGGAGGGCAGACGTTACCAGATTCCAGGGAAGAGGCGATAGCGCGTTTTTTGCATGTATTCGCGATAGCCGGGCAGGTCGTTGACGAGGAGTTCTTCTTCGTTTTTGGCGCGGGCCGCTAGTAGGGGGAGGTAGGCGAGGGTGGGGATGACGCCCCAGTAGGAGCCGAGCGCGACGGGCGTGGCGAGCAGGATGAGGATGATGGACAGGTACATGGGATGGCGGACGAGCGCGTAGGGGCCGCTGGTGATGACCTGTTGACCGTCTTGAATTTCGACGACGCGCGAGGCGTAACTGTTGACGCGGATGACGAGGAAGTTGAGCAGGAAGGCGGCCAGCACGAACACGTCCGCGACGATGACGAGCCAGACGGGGACGCTCGACCAGCCGAAGCGTTTGTCGAGGCCGGGGAGGAGGAAGATGAGGATGAGGAAGAGCGCCGACGCGGCGATGATGCGACGTTGTTCGGGCCGCTGTTCGCCCGTGCGGACGCGGCGCTCGAGCAGGGCGGGATCGCGTTGGATGAGATAGAGGAACATGCCCATCAGAGGAAGGAAGAGGATCGCCAGCCAGAGCCAGGCCTGCCAGTAGTCGAACGTGCCAGCAGGCCAGAAGAAGCACAGGCCGATGATCGGTATTCCGATGACGAGGCGGAGGGTGGCGATGAGAATCGGTTTGGTGGATGATCGGGTCATTTCGACTCTTTTCTTACTCAAAGGCAGTTAACCACAAAGTCCACGAAGGGACACAAAGGAAATGCACTTCCTTGTTTTTGCCTTCGTGAACTTTGTGTCCTTTGTGGTTAAAGGCATTGGGATTATTTGTTGTTTGCTTTCATCACCTTGACCGATTCGGTGATGAGTTCCTTCAAGACTTTCTTGTCCACGTCGCTGAGGCGTTTGATGTAGAGACAGCCTTTGCCGAGCGAGTGTTTGCCGAGTTTCTTGAGTTGGGCGGTATAACGGTCAAAGCCAGCCATAATGTAGATGGTGAGGTTTTGTTTGCGCGGGGAGAAACCCGTCAGCGGCCAATCGCCTTCCTGACGGCTCCTCTCGCTTTTGTAGTGATAACTGCCGAAGCCGACGATGCTCGTCCCCCACATTTTCGGCTCGGCTTTGGTGGCGGACTTCATCATTTTTAAAATTTCGTAACAGTCTTTGCGCGTCTCTTCGGGGTAGGCGGCGAGGAAGTCGTCTACGCTGGCGTCGGTCTGTTTGGTTTTGAGTTCGGCCATTTTAGTCTCCTATAAAAAATCTCATTTGAACATTTTACATGTTATTGAATGGGATGTGCGGTCCAATTGATAATAAGATCCTCAGGTAGAACATACATCAACGCATTGTATCCCTTTGGAAAGAAGATGATGCCTTGCGAATAAGTTTCTGAGTCGAAGGTTCCCTCGACAGTGAATCCTCCTAAAGGATCTGTGTTGGTATGGCTGAAGGATTTATCCTGAATAGTGACATCTGTTTTAATCGGCAACCAGAACATTGCGCCTGGCGCGAGATTTGCCCAAAAGGCCGCTTGGGTTATCTGACAATTTTCAACAGTAAAAGTGAAAATTGGACCGGTAGCGTGGCCGGCGCCGACCTCATTACTTTCCCATTTACCGTTTTTTACGGCGCAGGATGGCGTAGGAGACGGGGTGATTGTAGGTGTCAGGGTCGCGGTCGGGCTTGGTGTGATGGTGGGTGTTAATGTGGGCGAAGGGGTGGGCGTGTTTGTAGGCGAGGGCGTAATGGTCGGGCCGAAAAGTTGACCAGGTCCGCAGGCAGTTACCATGTGCGAAAGAGCGACCAACACAATTAATAGTATTAAATTTGCTTTCATTCGAAACCTCCTTGTTGTGAATCAAACTCTGAAAACTTTCTCTCCTCGAATTTTATCCCGCTTCATTTCCATCAGAGACCCTAAAGATTTTTCTTGTGAACCAAAACCACCGATTGCAACGAACCACTAGCAAACAATCGTTTCCGTCAGCAAAGAAAACCTTTAGGGTCTACGGGATTGACGCTAATCGTTCAATATCGGATAGAAAACCTGCGGGATGCGTTTCTCGACGACTTGTTCGGCGGCCAGCGCCATGCGCAGGAGTTGATGTTCCTCCCAGGCGCGCCCGATGACTTGCATGCCGATGGGCAGTCCCTTTTGGGTGTAGCCAACGGGGAAGGAAATGGCGGGCAGGCCGGTCAAGTTGGGGGCGGTGGCGAAGCGCATGATCTCGACGGTGGTGGAAAGGTCGGAATCGCCGGCGGGGAGCGCGCCAGGTTTGATCGGCGGCGCGCTGATGCCTGTGGCGGGGGTGAGGATCACGTCCACATTGGTGAAGGCGCGGTTGAAGTGTTGGATCATCAATGTGCGGACGCGTTGGGCTTTGACGTATACCTCCGCGCTGATCGCGTAGGCCAGCGCCAGGTTGATGCGGACATCCAATCCATGCTCGCGGTGATGTTTGGGGTAGGTGGCGCTCACGCCGTTCGCCATCTCGCACAGGATCGAGATGGTGTGCGCCACGCGGTTGGCTTCGAGATTGGGGATGACGATCTCGCACACTTCACAGCCCATCGCTTCGAATTGTTTGAGCATAGACTCGCACGCTGCCACCGTCTCACTATCGGCATGGCGGAACCAGGGCCAGTAGACGCCGATCTTGAGGCCTTTGAGGTTGGTCTTGTCCCAGCCTTTCAAGGTTGGATTCGGCTGGTGTAGGGAGTTGGGGTCTTTCGGGTCGGGGCCGGCAATCAGGGCGTAGGCCAACGCCGCGTCGGTGGCAGAGCCCGCGAGAGGTCCGATATGAGCGACGCTCCAATCGAGAGGGTACGCGCCGTGTTCGCTGACGCGTCCAAAGGTGGGCTTGAGTCCGACCACGCCGCAAAACGAAGCGGGGATGCGGATCGAGCCGCCGCCGTCCGCGCCGATCGCAAAGGGGACGAATCCCGCCGCGACCGCGGTGGCCGATCCGCTGGAACTGGCGCCTGTGTAATGGGCCGTGTTGTACGGATTGCGCGTGACGCCGTAATGCGGATTAAGCCCCGTGACGTTGATGCCGATCTCGTGCATGTTGGTCTTGCCGATCAACAACGCGCCCGCCGCGCGTAAACGCGCCGCGGCGGTTGAATCTTCGCGGGCAGGATTCTTTCCGAGGAACGATGTGCCGACGGTGGTCGGGTAGGGAAGCATATCCAATTCGTCTTTGATGGCGGTCGGGACGCCGTCGAAAATGCCGAGGGGCTTGCGCGCCTTAATGCGTTGCGTGGACTCGCGCGCCTGGCGCATTACTTCGTCACGGTTGATGGCGATGAAGGCGCGCAGGGGAGCGGCGGTGGCGTCGCTGGCCGCGATGGCATCCAATACTTTTTGCGCCACTTCTTCTGGCGTTGTTTCGCCCTTGCGATAGGCTTCGGCGTATTCGTGTACGGATGCGAAGCCAAAGCCCTTGACCGTTGCGGGTTCGCGCGGCCATTCCTTTTCTGGCACAGAAGCGTCTTTGGATTGCAACTCGCCTGTGTAATGGAAAGGCAGGTAGGTTGGCGTCTGGTCAAACTGTTGGGCGTTGAACCAATTCAACCCCGCGCTTTCAAACAGAGTGGGGATCAGCGCGCCGCGCAACGGTCCCTCCACGAGGGACGCAAATATTTTCAACGCCCCGCCCGCCAGGTATGGAAGTTTTACTGATTTGAGATCGTATTGGTTTTCCATGGTTCCTCATATCCTCAAGATTTTTGCGCCTCGAATTTTACCCCGCTTCATCTCCAACAGCGCCTGATTGGCATCCTTCAATTCGTATTCCTGAAACTCGGGTTTGATGCCCGCCTCCCCCGCCAAATTTAAAAACTCGCGCACGTCCTGCCGCGTGACGTTCGCAACGGACTTGATCTCCTTCTCCATCCACAATTGTGACGGGTAATCGAGCGTGGACAAAACCTGCCGATCCGTATCCTGCTTGCGGATGGCGTTGATGACGAGTCGTCCGCCTGGCTTGAGAATTTTCAACGCTTCCATATCCGGACCCCAAACGGGCGTGGTGTCTATGATCGCGTCCAGCGCCGACGGGGGAATCGCGTCCATCGCGCCTGCCCAGGTTGCGCCGAGAGAGAGGGAAAATTCGCGTTCTTCGGGGTTTCGACTGAAAACGAAAATTTTGGAATTGGGAAATTGGTAATTGGTAATTTTTAGGACAAGGTGATTCGAGCCGCCAAACCCCATTAATCCAAGCGCCTGTCCATCGCGCAGATTGCTCAATCGTAGTGAGCGATATCCAATCGCGCCCGCGCACAGCAACGGCGCGGCTTCGGAATCCGATAACGAATCGGGGATGGGGTGTACAAAGTCCGCGCGAATTTTCATGTACTCGGCGTATCCGCCGTCCACGTCGCGGCCGGTGGCGCGGAAGTGAGGGCAGAGATTTTCCTGTCCCGATCGGCAGAATTCGCACGCGCCGCACGCGGACGCGATCCACGCCACGCCGACGCGCTGACCGATGGCAGGAGCGGAGTCCAAAGTCTCCAGACTTTGGACTCCAACCACTGTTCCCACCACCTGATGCCCCAAAATGACAGGCAAGCGCGGCGGGGGAGTGCGGCCTTCGATTTCGTCCAACTCGGTGTGGCAGACTCCGCAACGGGTGACGCGCAGGAGGATTTCGCCCGGGCCAGGAATCGGCTTGGGGACAGCGACCCCGCGCAAGGGAGGCGGATGCGTGAGCAAGTCAGAGAGATTTTCGAGGAGTTGGGCTTTCACGTCTTCTCCCTAAAAAAAAGACAGGGCGGTGATGTCGCCCTGTCTTTCATGCTTGCGGTTATTTGATCTCTTCAAAGTGGAAGTTGTCGAACGAGGCGCTGGTTTCCCAACTGCCTGTCCAGAGGCCGACTTGCCCTTCGTTGGATGGGATTTCGAAGATGCGGGTGAAGTTTTTATTGATGGTGAGGGTCATGGAGCCGTCTTGCATGACGATATTCAAAAAGTGGACTGCCCGCCCTGGGCCAAGCCCGCCTTTGGACCAGTTGCCAATGAGGGATCGGTATCCCGCCCCGCCGCCCGCAGTGTTGTCGAATTCAAAGACGTTGTATACCTGCCACGATGATACGGCTACCATGTAGGTGAATTTCTTGTCCTGCCGCACAACAACGCCAAAGCCGCGGTTTGAGTTGCCAGCGGTGTACCATGTTTCCACCGACAGTTTGTAATTTTTGACGGTTCCGCATGATTCGCATAGGGCCACAAAGGGTTTCCATGAGTCGACCATGGGGAAGGGGCCGATGGTGAGCGCGCCTGATGCCACCTGGCAGTTATCGCATTTGAAAAGGCCATTGTCTGCGTTGAAACTCTCATTGATGGAGATGGTCTGGCCGGTTGGGGTCGCGTCGGGTGGATTGGTTGGCGCAGGCGTGGAACTTACTTGCGCGGCTGGCGTTTGAAGCGTTTCTGTTTGCGTTGCGGGCGGGGCTTGTGGGGATTCCAAGATGGGCGGAACGGGCGTTGGTAGAGGCGTTGCCTTGTTTGCATTGGACAGGTAAAGAATGGCGATTGCCAAAATGCAGATGCCCGCCAGGACGACGCCTGTTCCGCCGATGCCAATGATGAGTGGACGTTTCCACCATGGCGTGGGTTTTACGAGAGGCATGGGTTGGGAGTGTGTTTGATTTGTCGGCGTTGGCGCGAGGGGTTGGATCTTTGCCTGTGACGCTGTCACCGCTGGTTGCGCTGGCGGGGGCGTTGTCGGTAGCGGCTGATTCGGCAACTGTTCCGTGGTTGAAGCGAAATCGCCTTTGGCGAGGCGTTCCAGCGCGGCGGCGAAATCGCTCATGGTCTGGTAGCGATCGTCTGGCTCTTTTGCCAGGGCCTTCAAGAGGACGCGTTCCACCATATCTGGCAAATTTGCGACAAAGATCTTTGGGCGTGGCAGCGGCTCGTTGACATGCTTGATCAGCACCGCCAGGGGCGTATCGGCTTGGTAGGGTTTGCGCCCAGCCACCATTTCAAAGAAGACGATGCCGAGCGAGTAAATGTCTATACGGTGGTCTATTTTGTTGCCGGTAATTTGCTCAGGGGCCATATATTCCGGCGTACCAATTGTGATGTTTGTGCCTGTCAATTCGTGGGTGGCCTCTGGGCCAATGATCTTGGCAATGCCAAAATCGGTAAGCATCGGATCGCCCGCCTGCGTGATCAAAATATTGGACGGTTTTACGTCGCGATGAATCATGCCTTGTTGGTGCGCGTAGTCCAGTGCACGCGCGATGGGGGTTAAAAGGGCGGCAGATTCCTGGTAAGGCATTGGCGCGCCGTGTAATTTTTCCTTCAACGTCCCGCCTGGCATGAAAGGCATCACCAGCCAGGGCTTATCTTCATACTGACCGTAATCCTGCACTTTGACGATGTTGGCATGTGTCAGTTTGGCGAGCGCTTTGGCTTCGCGTTCGAAGCGCACGAGGGCGTTTTCCAATATCTCGGGGGCAAGGGCTTCGGTGCGTATGACTTTTACCGCAACGTCAGTTTCAAGACGCGTATCGTATGCCTTGTAGACAACAGCCATCCCACCTTCACCGAGTTGTTCAATAATATGGTAGCGTCCGAGTGATTTTCCGATCAGATTTGACATGGCTTGCTCCTTCGGCCAGGAGTGGAAAAGACGATGGGATTATTGTACACGCACCGCGGTATTGCGACAAGACGCCGGCTTGATAAGGAATAAAAAAGGGCGGCAGAGGACTGCCGCCCGGAAAGGAATGTGGGGCCGTACTAGCGTATTTCTTCAAAATGGAAGTTGTCGAACGATGCGCTGGTTTCCCAACTGCCCGTCCACAGGCCGACCTGTCCATCGCTTGATGGGATTTCAAAGACGCGGGTGAAGTCTTTGTTGATGGTGAGGGTCATGGAACCGTCTTGCATGGTGATGTCTATGAAGTGGACGGCCCGCCCCGCGCCGAGGCCGCCTTTGGACCAGTTACCGATGAGGGATCGGTATCCCGCTCCGCCGCCGGCAGTGGTGTCGAATTCAAAGACGTTATAGACCTGCCACGATGACATGGCGACCATGTAGATGAATTTCTTGTCCTGGCGCACCACCACGCCGAAGCCGCGGTTCGAGTTGCCGTCGGCGTACCATGTTTCCACCGACAGTTTGAAGTTTTTGGCGGTTCCGCATGGTTCGCAGAGGGCGACGAAGGGTTTCCACGAGTCGACCATGGGGAAGGGGCCGATGGTGAGCGCGCCTGATTCGATGACACAACTTTCGCATTTGAAGTTGCCGGTGTCGGCGCTGAAATCGTCATTGACGACGATCGGCCCTGGGGTGGGCGTGGGCAATGGGGTTTCGGTGGGGAGTTGGGTGGCGGTGGGCGGCGGAGCCGTGGGCGGAATGGGCGCGGGCTCCTCTGTTTGGACAATGGGTTCGATTGGCGCGGGCGCTTCGGTTGCCGTGCCGAAATCAATTGAACAACTCAACGTCAGGATGACGATGACCGCCAGCCATAGCCAGCGAACGGACGATTTGGTTTGCATTCTGCCTCCGCAAGAAAATTTTTTGGTGGGTGTCCCTCACCCATTGATTGAAGTATAGCGCCGAGAAGGGGATTTGAAGCGAGGCGGTTTTAAAAAATCAGGACGGCAATCCTGCCGTCCTGAAGTGGGTGAAAGCGGAATTAGCGAATTTCTTCGAAATGGAAGTTATCGAAGAAGGCGCTCGTTTCCCAGTTGCCAACCCACAAGCCGACCTGCCCATCGTTGGTTGGGAGATCAAAGGTGCGGAGATTCAACCCATTGATCATGATCGTCATGGTGGAGCCTTGCATGGTGATCTCGAAATGGTTCACGCCTCTGCCGGCGACCAGCCCACTCTTCTTGTCCCAGCCGCGGATGAGCGATTTGTACCCCAGTCCGCCGCTCGATGCCGATGATAGGTCGAACGAGAAGACGTTATACACCAGCCACGACGAGGAGGCAATAAGGTAGGTGGTTTTTTCATCCTGGCGGACGACAAGTCCCCACCCGAAACTGTTATTCCCGGAGTTGTACCAGGTGTCCACCGACATTTTGTAATTGGGAACATCGCCGCAATCATTGCAAAGGACAGTGAACGGTTGCCAGGAGTCTACCAGTGGGAATGGGCCGATGGTCAATTGCCCGCCCTCAATGGTACAACTTTCACACGTAAACCTGCCATTATCCGCGCTGAAATCGTCGTCAATGACGATCGGGCCTGGGGTGGGCGTGGGCAGGGGCGTATCGGTTGGGAGGGGCGTGGCGGTGGGGGGGACGGGCGTGGCTGTGGGTGGGATTGGCGTATCGGTGGGAGGCACAGGGGTGGCCGTTGGCGCGGCGGCCCCCATGGAGCATCCCATCAATAGCGTGGCGAGGACGATCAAACTAAACCAACGGATCTGTCTTGCATTTTTCATTCTGCCTCCTGAATTGTGGTGGAAAAAAGGTGTTGAAGGGGATCACGTCAACCCTCCATGCAAAGTAGTATAGCATTTCTAACTTCATAGAAACGTCATAATGTTGACATGACATGCGTCATATCCTTGATCTATTGAGTTTAGAATAACGCTGAAAAGGATTAAAGCGGGGTAGTAAAAAAATCAGGACGGCAATCCTGCCGTCCTGAAAGCACTCGGGTAGAAAACTAGCGAATTTCTTCGTAGTGGAAGTTGTCGAACGCGGCGCCGATTTCCCAGCGACCCACGTAGACGCCTACCTCTCCGCTGATCCCGTCAAAATCAACGGTGCGGGTGAAGTCATTATTGATCGTCAGGGTTAAGTTGGACCTGCCGCCAGTGGTCTTCATGGCGACATCAATGTGGTTGACGCCTCGGCCTGCTTTCAAACCGCCTTTACTCCAGTTGCCCAGGATGGTGTACCATCCCCGGCCGCCGCCCACTGAAGGATCGTAGGCCAGGACATTATATAACTGCCAGGATGAAACTGCCATGAAGAAGGAGTAGGATCCGCCAGAGCTGAGAATAAGGCCGAAGCCGGAGTTGGAGTTCCCTTCCACATACCAGGTGTCCACCGACATTTTGAAGTTCGATGCGGTACCGCAGTCGCTACAGATGGCAAGGTAGGGTTCATAAGAATCCACCACGGCGAACGGGCCGACAGTCAATGCCCCGTCTTGGACGACGCAGTTGTCACACTTAAACCTGCCGCTATCCGCGCTGAAATCGTCATCAATGACGATCGGGCCTGGAGTGGGCGAGGGCAGGGGCGTATCGGTTGGGAGGGGCGTGGCGGTGGGAGGGACGGGTGTGGCGGTGGGCGGGATGGGCGTATTGGTGGGAGGCACAGGGGTTGCCGTTGGCGCGGCGGCCCCCATGGAACATCCCATCAACAGCGTAGCGATGACGATCAAACTAAACCAACGGACGTGTCTTGCGTTTTTCATTCTGCCTCCTAAATTGTGGAAAATGGTTTGGAAGGGAATCTCTTTAACCCTCCACGGGAATTAGTATAGCATTTCTAATATCATAGGAATGTCACAACCTTGTTATGACGTAAATCACATCTACTTTGTATTCTTTGCTGGCTTTGTTCAGTAGATGAGAGGAATGAATCGCCTCGTCCTCTTTATGTATTCCAGATATTCCTGCCCAAAATATCGTACGCATTCTTCTTCATCCGCCTTGGCGGTGTAGACCAAAAAGATGGTTGCGGCAACTGCCAACGCTCCGCCAACGAGCGATGGCGCTTTAAAGAAAATTCCCCACGTCAAAAGGAGCAGGGAACTATAAAGCGGATGACGGATGTAACGATAGATGCCCGTGACGACCAATTGTGTTGTCTTCTCGAACGCCAGCAGACTCGCGTCCGCTGCGCGCGTGACGTTTGGGCGGCCGCGCGTTTTCAGGGAGTGGAGTCCCAGCCCAAGCGGAATCAGCGACACGGCCAGCAGAGTCCACGCGATGAGTTGATTCCACGCGAGCGGGTCGCGAAACCAGAAATTCACGTTGACCAGAAAAAGCGCGAGAATCGATTCCCACGCGAAGAAGCGATAAAAGCCATGCGAGCGCGGTTGTTTCAAAGATGCGCGCGAGATGTACGTGAGAATGAGCGTACCCAGGGAGAAGAGGATAAGCTTCATTTCGGCGGCAGGGACGCAGCAAATTCCACGCCCATCTTCACCCAATCGGCCAGTTGCTTGGCGGTTTTGGTTCCCGTGGGCTCCACCATCAGCCAGCCTTTCATGGGACGCGGTCCGTTTTTCATGGTGAATATCTTGACGTGCGCGCGTTTGAGGAGCTTTTCGTAATCTTCCAGATTCACGCGCACAATCATGTCATCGCCGAGAATCCCGCAAGCCATGTTGCCTTTAAGCATATACCCCACCCCGCCGAACATCTTCTTTTCGATGACGGGAGTCCCGCTCACCTCTGCGCGAATCCGCTCCGCCAACTTCAAGTTATATGCCATTCAATCTCCAATTACCAATTTACCAATTTCCAATCACCCCGTCCCAAACTGCCGATCTCCCGCGTCTCCCAACCCCGGCACAATATATGCGCGTTCATTGAGATGATCGTCAATCGCGGCAACGTAGATGGGAATATCGGGATGCGCGGTCTGCATGGTTTTGATTCCCTCGGGCGCGGCGATGAGACCGACGTATTTGATCTTCTTCACGCCCCAGCGCTTCAACACGTCCGCGGTGGCGGTGGCGGATCCGCCCGTGGCAAGCATCGGGTCAAGGATGAGGCAGACGGAGACGGTTGGCTCGAGCGGGAGTTTGTTGTAGTATTCCACGGGGCGGAGGGTTTTCTCGTCGCGGTAGAGACCGATGTGCCAGACTTCGGCGCTGGGCATCAATTCCCAAAATCCTTCGACCATGCCCAATCCCGCGCGCAACACGGGGACGAGTCCGATCTTCTCTTTGAGTTCCGCGCCGATCACTTTGGCGAGCGGAGTCTCCAGTTCGCGGGGAACCGTCACCAGGTCCGCGGTGGCTTCGTAGGCTAAAAGCGCGGCGATCTCGCGGACGAGTTCGCGGAATTTTTTCGGGTCGGTGTTTTTGTCGCGCAGGCGAGAAAGTTTGTGGGCAACGAGCGGGTGTTTGGATTCGTAAACGTTGGACATGGGTGTAGCCTCCACGCCCGATTATAGCCCCATGTTTCCATTCAGAACGCGAATGTGTACATGCAAACAAAGCGCCCCTCTCCCGATTTTTGGGAGAGGGGTTGGGGGTGAGGGCTTACGGATTGAGAATGAACAACCACGAATTGCTAAACGTGCAGACCATCTGTCCCGACTGGCTGAGTCCCAAGAAACCAAGCAAGCCTTCGTAAAGGAACGGCTGATTCTTGTTGAAATTCTTTTTTGACTCCGACAGTTGATCTTCGATCTGTTTGTTCTGCGCTTCGTATTGATTGGCTTGATCGGTGAATTGTTGCAGTTGGACAGGACTCAGCCCGCCCGGAATCTCCATTTTGGGGAACTCGAACTTTCGGTCGGGCGGCGGCTGGGTCACGTCAATCTGCCCGATGTGGACGCCGTTGGTGTACACGTCAATCAGGTTTTTGCGTGCCACGATCGCGAGGCGGTTGGTGGAATCGTTGAGCCAATCGAAAGAGTTGTCGAAGGTCTTCGGGAAGTATTCACGGTAGTTGCTGAGCTCGCCCTTAATCATGGCGAGGAAGGCGAGATGTCCCGACGCGGTGCGCGTGATGATGATGTTGTACTGGCTGGGCTTGTTGGTGTCGCCGTCGGAGCGGAACATGAATCCGCAGCCTGAAAGGCTGTTGCGCGTGTTCCATTGGATGTCTGTTGCCATGGCGAAATCGGCCGCGGTGATTTGCGGAAAGTCATTGGCGTAGCCTGTTTTCTGGAAGCCGTCGAAATTGATGGTGACGGGGTTGTGGATCCAAGCCACATAACCCGAAGCGGGGTCAACGTCGTAGCGGGGCAGTTCCGCCACCACGGGCGCGATGGCCGTCGAGGTGGCGAGACGCGAAGGTTCGTTCAGCGCAGCGCGGGCTGTCTGCGTGGCGTGGATGCCCTGGGCCTGTTCCGTCGCCTTCGAGACAGCCGTCGCGAGGTCCGAGCTTGAACCGCCTTCCTCGGCGGCGCGCGCGGTCACGGTCTCGCGGACGAGCGCGCTCATCGGCGTCACCGTCAACGCGATGGAGTCGAGCGGCGCGGTTCCAAATCCGCAGGCGAGGACGAAGAGGATGGTCAATAGACTCAGGATGGGAAGATTTTTTCTTTGCATGAATAATTACCTCAACATTACACCGTCATTGCGAGGAGCGTTTGTTGCGACGAAGCAATCCCCGTCACGATGGGGGAGATTGCTTCGTCGGGAAGAGCGCCCTCCTCGCAATGACGAGCGTAATTTATTTGACATCCTTTCGCTTAATCAAGTACAGGATGAGGACAAAGTATACGAGCGAGATCTTCACCTGCGCGAACCAGGTGTTGAACAGCCACGGAAAATAGAGGTTGGGGTCGTCCTTATCCACCCAGGCCCAGCCATATTGCTCCGTCACGCTTCCGATAACTCCCTCCGCGCCCTTCACCGCCGAGACGCGCGAGATGTTGTACAGCGCCAAGTCTTCCTGATATTTTTTCATCTCGCCTTCGTACACGTCGCCCACCGAACGATACAGGTTCATCTGGTTCTTGTAACCGTCTTGAATATCTTTGACGTTGTCCTGATACGAACTCAACGTGTTGAGATATTGCGCCATCTTTACCTGGTCGAAATTATCGTCGGGCGGCGCGGGCGCATCGGGGATGACAGGTTCGGGCGGTTCGGGCGGCATGGCGGGCGGCTCGGTCGGCGCGATCTCATCAATCTCGGACACGTAATATTTTCCAACGCCAGGGAAACTGCACGCGGCTTCATTGAAAACGTTGACGCCCATGCACAGGCATTGGTTGTAGGCTTTGTCGTCCAGCGTCATCGCGTCGCGCAGGTCTTCGTCCAATTGCCAGCAGGCGTCCGCGGCCACGTCCTTGCCCGCGCCGACGATTCCCAACAAACCCTGAAAGGCCCAGCGCGTCGACGCGACCTGGCTGATGTTCGGCGGGATCGGAGCCAGCGCGCCGCTCAACACGATCAGCGGCACGATCATCATGATCATCGTCAACGGTGCGGAGGCCGCGTTGGGCGCCAGCGACGACGCCACCAGTCCGAGCATCATGCCCGTCAATGTGGCGAACGCCATCGTGATGTAAATCTGAATAAATTCCGCAAAACCGCCTGGCATTTCGAAGGCCAGATAGTGCATCGCGGTGTAGGCCAGTCCATGATAAAACGCCAGGAGCAAGGCCACCCAAACTTTTGACGTCACGTACGGAACGATCTGCAAATTCACCAGCCGTTCGCGTTTATAAATATCGGCCTCGCGCACAAACTCGCGCATCTGCGACATGCCGCCCACGAGTAATGCGTAAATCGTCATCAGGAAGAGCGTCACGCCGCCGTTGGCTGCGTCCCCGTCCTGAAAACTGAACGGGGCGCGTCCCATCGCAGGCGCAAGGATCAAGTCCAGCGCGGCCACGGCGGGCGCGGCCACCAACATCAAAATGAGACTCGACCGATCTCTCCGCAAAATGGTGAGATTGCGCTTCGATAGGACGACAAATTGTCTCCACGCCGAACTGCGCGCGGTCTTTCGCTTCTTCTCGACTTTTGGCGGGGTCGCTGGACCCGCGGCCTTTTTCTCCTTGGAGAGCAACGGCTCGTAGATGTACTTCTGGTAGGCCTCATTTTCCTGATAGCGCTTCGCCCAGTCTTTGGGACTTCCCTTCGACGCGTCGTCGAGGATGGTGTAGATCTGATCGAACTCCATCGCCCTCACGCGCCGATCATGCTCACTGCGGAACTGGTCGAAGTAGGCCAGCGCTTCGTTGGGCGGACCAAACCATGCCAGAAACCCGCCGCGCGCCAGGAAGACCACCTTGTCGGCGAGCATCACGTTCTTGGTCGCGTGGGTGACTGTGATGATCGTGCGTCCCTGATCGGCGAGGCGGCGCATCAGGTGCATGAACATGGTCTCCGTCCCAGGGTCGAGACCCGAGGTCGGCTCGTCGAGGAAGAAGAGGCCCGGGCGGGTGAGCAACTCCACGCCGATGGAGACGCGTTTCTGCTGTCCGCCGCTCAGCCCGCTGATCTGCACGTCCTTGCGATGGGTGAGATCGAGATCTGCCAGCACTTCCATGATGCGCTTTTTGCGTTCGGCGGACGTGGTGTCTTTGGGCATGCGTAATTGCGCGGCGAAGTCCAGCGCCTGATAAACCGTCAACTCCATGTGGATGATGTCTTTTTGCGGCACGTATCCGATCTCGTTGCGGATGGCGTCGAAATTCTGGTACACGTCAATGCCGTTGACGAATACCTTGCCGTGGCTCGCGGGACGGTAGCCCGCGATGGAATCAACGAGCGTAGACTTTCCGCCGCCGCTTTGCCCCACCACCACAATAAATTCGCGCGGCTGGTAGACGAGCGAAATATCTTGCAACAGGTTCAAATCTTTTCGCACCCACTTGTTGAGATGATAGGCTTCGACTTTCAAGCCTTCGGTCTCATCGTAGCGCGTGAACTTGTCTTCGCCCATCACAAACTTGTACGGGCCGACTCGGATCGTGTCGTCCGGATTCAGCCAAACGTCCCCGACGACGCGCTGGTCGTTGACGAAGGTCCCGTTGGCCGAGCGCAGATCGGTGATGAAGTAGCGACGTCCCACGCGCGTGATCTGGGCGTGGTAACGCGAGACGTTGGGCGTATCCAGCGCCACGTCGTTGCCCGCGTCGCGGCCGAAGGTCATCTTATCTTTTTCGCCGAAGCGCAGCGTGAACGGGACTTTGGCCGCGGCCTGCATCGGCGATTGGTACGCCATGCTCACCATCATACCGGGGAACTCGCTGTCAATGCGCAGGACGTCGCCATCGGAGAGCAGGTGACGGTCGGTCACGGGATGTCCCTGAAGCGAGAGCGTGTTCGTAGCCCCCGATTTGACGACCACCTCGTAGCCGCGCGGCGTATTTTCCAGCGTGGCGTGGTAGCGCGAGACGATCATCGAATTGATGACGATGTCGTTATCCTCGGCGCGCCCGATCGTCATCTTGTCTTTGGTCAACGTGAATGATGCGGATTCGCCGCCAGCCATCGTCACCAGCAGGGTGGGGGGGATGGCGGATTTGAGCATGGCCGAGAGGTGCAGGTCCTCTTCGATCATGGTCTGGTTGAGCGCGAAATCTGCGAGGGCGGGTCGAGGCGCGGACGTGGGTTGGATGCCCGCCCTGGCCTGGAATTTCAATTTCACGCCCACGGCCAATTCGATCTCGTCCCCATCTGCGAGCGCGCGTTCATTGGAGATCTTTTCCCCATTCACCCGCACGCCATTTTTACTACCCGCGTCCTGGATGAAATATTTCCCGCCGCGATACGCAACCTGCGCGTGACGGCGCGATACTTCCACGTGGCTGATCACAAGTTCGGCGGGACTAATCCTGCCGATGACGATTTCCTTGTTGGGTAGTTCAATGGTTTTACCTGCTCCAGGTCCAGCAATAATGACAAATGCGGAGGGGGAAGAATGGTCGCTCATCTATCGTGACTCCAATTTCCTGAACTGATTTGGCTCATGTGTAAACTGTGTGCTGTCGTTGCGAGACGGTGTTCTTCCGTCGAAGCAACCCCCTCCACGGCTAGGAGACTGCTCACCTGCCCTGGTACGGCTTAAGCCGCACGGCGCCAGGGTCGTCGGGAAGAAAGCCCTCCTCGCACATCGTCCCGATGTCCTTCGGGAGAAACAAATCGCACTTGTTTTACATATGAGCCACTGATTTTCAACGCGATTTGTACAAAAATTTACAAATTATGACAACCTTTGTCTCATTATCTCATTCTTTATGTAATCGCGAAAGAGGATCGCGAATGGGGCGATTAACGCAATTGAATGTTCTTTGGAACGTGTTACTTATTCATTGCCTCGGATGTGATGTTTGACCCATGACTTTAACTTTGATATTTGTTACAGTGAAGTCGTAGGCGCAATTTACCCTTCGGGTACGATGTACCACATTGCGCCGTTGGTACAAAAAAAATGGAGCGCGCCATGAAACTCAACGGCCTTCACATCCTTTTGACCTACCAATGCACCTTCGAGTGCGAGCATTGCTTTGTGTGGGGCAGTCCGCGCCAGACGGGCGCGCTCACGCTTGAACAGGTGGAGGAGATTCTCAAACAAGCGCGCGACGCGGGCATCAAATCCATTTACTTTGAGGGCGGCGAGCCGTTCCTGTTTTACGCCATCCTTGCCAGGGGCGTGCGCCTGGCGGCCGAAATGAGATTTTCAGTGGGCATCGTCAGTAACGCGTATTGGGCCAACTCGGTGGCCGACGCCATGGAAAACCTGCAACCCTTCGCGGGCCGCATCGAAGACCTGACCGTGAGCAGTGACTACTACCATTGCGGCGAATGTCTCGGCGAGCGTCCGCAAAACGCGCTGGTCGCGGCCAAGTGGCTCAACATTCCCACGGGCATGATCGCCATCGCGCAACCCGATATCAGCGCGCCTAAAACACACGGCAAGATCGAAGACGAGGGGCAGGTCATGTATCGAGGCCGCGCCAGCCAACTTGCGCCGCGCGCCGCGTCCCATCCGTGGCAGATGTTCGACGCGTGCACGCACGAAGATTTGCGCGAGCCGGGCCGCATCCACGTGGACCCGTTCGGGAATCTCCATATTTGCCAGGGGCTGGTCATCGGAAATTTGTTCGAGAAATCATTGCGCCAAATCTGCGAGGAATACGACGCCGACGCGCACCCGATCTGCGGACTCCTACTCTCAGGCGGACCCGCCGCGCTCGTGACGGAATACCACCTCGAACACGCTTCCTCCTACGCCGACGCCTGCCACCTGTGCTACGAAGCGCGCACCGCGCTGATGCCGCGTTTCCCCGAATTGCTCGCGCCCGATCAGATGTATGGAGTCGGCTTATGACTGGCAATGATTTCATGGCTTGGGTCTTGCGCTCGCCTCTTCACGGCATCTTGAGCGGCGGCATGGCGCTCATAACCATCACGGGCCGCAAGACCGGCAAAAAATACACCACCCCCATCGGCTACTATCGCGAAGGCGACTCGCTTTGGATTCTCACCAGCCGCGACCGAACATGGTGGAAAAATCTGCAAGGCGGCGCGCAGGTGGAATTGCTGTTAAAGCGCCAACCCGTGACCGCGCAGGCCGAACCCGACCTCGATGAAAAATCAGTCGAAGCGCGCATGTACGAATACCTGCGTCACGTCCCGCAAGCCGCAAAGCCGATGGGGATTCGAATCGAAAATGGACAAGCCACTCCAGAAGATATTTCCCGCACGGCGAAAGATCGGTTGTTCGTGCGAATTAAAGTGAATTGAAAAAAGACTTCCGAAATCTCCAAGATTTCGGAAGTCTTTTTTTACTGACTAAACTTGACGGTGACCGCCTCGTGCCCTCGCGCCTTCACCGACGCTTCGCCGCCTCTCCCGACCTTGAGGCGGGTGACTGTTTCCTCGGCCATGTTCGCCCGTTCGGCTTTCGCGAACCTGCGCCACGGCGTGATCGTGACCTCAATCTCCTCATCGCCAATGTTGTACCCGCGCACGATCCAGCCGCGACCATCCTCCGCCTCCTTCACCGCGCTGACCACAAACGACGCGTTATCCACGCGGACACATGATCCGCTGGCGGGCAACGTCCCCGCGTGGACGTCCGTCCCTGCCGCGCGGAGGGGCGTTTCAAAATTCCAGGCTTGTTGGTAGCACGAGATATTATCTCGTGCTACGACAACCGAGTAATCAAACTCCCACTTCCCAATCATCTGCGCTTTCGGTGTTTCCAAAAACGGCCCCGCGTGATTCTTGCGCGTGGAGAAATCATCGCGCGAAAGCCAGCCGACACAACGGAGGAGGGTGATGGCTATCCCATCATCAGAGCCTTGAGACATTGGCGATGCCTGGATTCTTTGGAGAACTTCCACTTCTGGAAGGCCACGATTAGCGATTGTCAATTTGTTCTCGCCATCAGAAATAGATGTGAACGCGCGTTGATGCGTTTCAGGGCGCGGCTCTTCAGCCCACGTCTCATCGAATGGTGGGACGCCGATTGTGCGTTTTACGATTTCGAAATGCCCGTCATGTTCTGCTCTCCCAACCCTTTTTGTAAGCATAGGAAAGTGGACGCGCAGACGATGATCTTTGGCGCGATTTTCCACGCGGGTGTGGATGTCCACGCGCGGGACGCCATTCGTCAGCATGATCGTTGTCGTGATGAGAGTCTCCACCTTTTCCTGCGACCGCGATTTTCTATCCGCGCTCAAACTGGCAGGGACAGTCAACGCGAGCGAGACCGTCATTGTCTGTTGGACGACCCCGCGCTGAATCTTCAGGTCGCGCAATTTGGGCGCGTCCTGCTGGCTATCGTTGATCGGCGGGGAGAAGTTGTATTCGTCGCCGCAGTCGCCCGAGTCCACGAAACGATTGAGGCCGCGGTAAATCTGGCCCGCCGTCTTGTCAGTGACGGTGAGGGTGTTGTCGTCCGCGTTCAATTCCACAACGAGGAAGTCGTTTTCGATGACGTACGGTGGACGCGTTTTCGATTGTCCGAGTCTTGCCAAAAGTTTCTGCGCGATGGAGAGTTTCGCCAACGGCGCGAGCGCTTTCATCAGCGGCGTGACTTTGATCTCCGCGGGGACGCTTTCTTTGCCGCGTACGTAAAACGCCTTCCATCCCAGCCCAGGGACGTCTGCCGCGCAGAAGGTGACGCTGGCCGACTCGGGCGAACGCGCCCGAATGTGGAAGGTCTCGATGCTGGCGTCGTTGATGAATCCCTGAAAGGCTTTCACGCCCTTGTTCCAGATATCCAGTCGCGGGCTGGCGTTTTCCGCGAAGACGGCTTCCACGCGCAAGGTCGCGCCGTCGCGCTCGAAGCGGAGACCTTGAACCGCCAGGTTCCCCGCGCGGCCTTCGTTGACCATGCCGAGCAAGCCGCCCAGTTCCTCGCGCTGGATGCGGACATTGATGAACTCGGCTGTCTGTCCGCTGGCAGATTGGTGCGGGATCGTGTTTCCTGCTTCATCCACAATTTCAAAATCCGACACGTCCGAAGGCAGGGATAACTCGGCAGAAACGACATCTGTTCGCGTTGCCGATAACGGATTGAACACAACAAGGGTGGCGAGTGATGAGGCGCCGTGTGACGTGTCCACTTGCGCGGCGAGAACTTCGAGCGATTGTCGCGTAATCTCCTCGCCGATTTGCTCCACTTGATCGAAGCGCGGGAGCATTTCATCGTGAACCTGGTCAATGGAGCAACCGCAGATGGAGTCGTGCGGGTGGTTTTGGAGGAGCAATAACCAGGCCTGGCGGAGGATGTTAGCAGGTTTGAATGTTGTCAGGTTTGAACGTTCCAACGTTCCAACCTGTAAACGTGCAAACGTAGAAAACGGCTCGGCCCATTTCTCTAATAAATTCTCGCAGGCGTGGTTGCGTTGTTTGATCCACATGCGGGTGGACAGAATCCCAGGCAGGAGATGAGATCGCTTCGATGAACGCAATTCTCCTGTAATAGTCGGAACAGACTTTTGATCTTCGACCTTCGACTTGACCGCCGCCAGATATTTCGGCAACGTAGAATGAACCAACCGATACCCCTTCAACCCCTTGTTCGCGGCTTTGACGGCTTTACCCGTTTCGCGCGGCGGCTCCATGTGGTCGGTGCCATACATAACAAGAAGGTCATTCGTGTAAGAATGCGGCGCAAGCGAGTCGGCGGCTTGTTGGATTTGCGCCGTGAATTGCGCGTGATTGCCCGCATTGAGTCCCGCGCCGTTGCTGTACGAGTCGCGTAGATAGAGCATGAGGACCCGCGTCCCGTCGGGGGATTGCCACCAGAATTCGGCGGGCTGGTCGTCGAGTCCGCGCCAGAGACAGGCGTTGTCAATGCCGAAGCCTTGCAGGATCTGCGGCATTTGTCCGATGTGACCGAACGAGTCGGGCATGTAGCCGATGTTCATCTTGGGTCCGAAGCGGCGCGCGTTACGGTCACCCGCCAGCAGGTTGCGGATGTGCGCTTCGGGGCTGACGAGAAACATGTCGGGCAAGATATGCCAGGGGCCGATGAGGACGCGCCCCGCGCGAACGTGGTTCCGAAGCGTGGACTCGGCCTCAGGTCGCATTAGCAGGTAATCGTCCAGGATGATCGTCTGCCCGTCGAGCATGAAGTGTTTGTAGTCGCGGTCAGAGGCGAGGATGTCGAGCAACCCGTCCACAAGATGGACGAGTCGCAGGCGGAACTGCTGAAATGTGCGATACCATTCGCGGTCCCAGTGGGTGTGAGAGATGAGGTGGATGGTTTTCATGGTTCAAGTTCCAGGTTTCAGGTTTCAAGTTTCACGTGTCAGGATTTTCATCCTTCACAATTCATCATTCATTTTTACAATTTAACTCTTTCTTCCGTCAATTCCCTCGCCTCCACCATCGCGGACTCCCGAATCGAAATCGGGAACCGCCCGTTGATCGGACTCAGGCGCGCCCCGAACGCGGTTGGCCTCACCATCATCCACTCCACCATCCCGCGCACGGGACCCGTCATCGCCGCGGCTTCGCGGAACTCGGATAGGGTCGCGTCGTCCCAGCCGCCGAAGAGACCGTAGAGGAACATGTACACGGGCAGGGATGGTAGCACGCCGATGAAGAAGATGGCGATGGACGTGATCTGGTCGCCCTGCCAGATCAGCGCGGAGAGTTGATCCATCAGCAGGTAGTGGACGCCCGCCGCCAGCAGGGGCGCGGCGATGGATTGCCAGAAAAAGAATCGTTGCGGGAAGCACAACCTGTCGTTGACGAAATACGCCACGAAGTCTTTGGTCAGCAAGCCGACAAAATACGCGACGATCAGCGCGTTGACCTGGAGCCGTTCGAGTAAAACCAACGCGAGAATGACGCGGATGGTTTGTTCCCCTGTAATCAAGATGGATTTGAGATACGGCTTGTTCGAGCCAAGTTGAGTCACATCGCCAACCCACGAGGGATACTGCGCCGCGCCCCAGATAAGCAAAGGCACAGCATAGACTGCCGCGCGCTCAAATTCGATTCCCGACGCGCCAAGGATGAAGCGCGGTCCCACTGCGAGTAACACAGCCGCAAGGAACGCGGAGATCATCCCACCCCATTTGTAGACCATCACCGCGTAATATTGGCTCAGGATTTTTCGTCCATGCGAGATCGCTTCCGATATTGAAGCCATCGTGCCATCGCTGAGCGTGCTGACCACGTTGAACGCGAATACAAAATTTTGCGCCAGAGTCCAGTTGCCCCAAATTTCCGCGTAGTTCACCAGCCGCGCCTGCGTGATCCAAATCTCCGCGGCCTGCCCCGCTGACCACGCCGCCGAGCCGAGCATTTCGAAAACGCCGAAGCGGAAACTTTTCTTCACGATGTCCCAATCGAAGTGTGCGAGAAACAAAATGCGCGCGTTGAGTCCGATGCGGCGATACAGCCAAAGTCCAAGGATGAACGTGAGCAGTTCCGCCGCGTAGGCCGCGATGCCCAGTCCGAGCAGTCCGCCCATCGCGCCGCCAAATGCGGGATGCGCGCGTCCCCACGCGTACGCCACGCCGACGAAAATCGGTTGCACGATCATCGGCAACAACACGTTGAGTCCCAAATCAAGATAACGAGCGTAGTCGCCGCGTTGCAGTCCGCCGAACGCGTACAGGAACAGCCGATAAAACCCAGGGATCTGAATGAACGCATGAATGATGATGCTCCACGCATACAGCGCGTACGCCGAGCGCGGCGCGGCAGTTGCGGCTAGCGCCACCACCAGCGCCACCTGCACCGCGCCCGAAAGGAACTGCCACCACACGAACACCTGTCCGTATTGAATGCCGCGCTTTGGGTCGTCCACGCGATGTTGCGCCATGTATTTCACGAACGCAATGCTCGTGCCCATGTCAAAGATGAACCACGCCAAATTAAAGAACTGCGTCACGCGTCCCCAAATCCCCAGCGCCTGCGCCGACGGCAAAATGAACGTCGGCAAAATTAAATTTTGATAGATGATCAACGGGATGAATAGCACGACGCCCGTCGCGAGCGCGACCAAAAAGCCCGACAGCGGACGATGGAATCCCACCTGCTCCCATCCCGTTGCCTCCACGCGGACCTCGAAGCGGGTTCTGTCCGAAACAATTTGATCCAACGCCTCAGGGTGATTCTGGCTATACCTTCGGACATACGCGAACGCCCCGAACGCGCTCACCACCATCAGCGCCAACACCACAAACAAAATGATCTGATCGCCCTCATGCGGCACAGGCGAGACAGGATACTCCGCAAACGACATCGGCGCACGTCCCGCCGCGCGCTCAACGAGATGATAGATCAAATAATTGAAATACGCCCATTCCTGAATCTGCGGATTAACTCCATCCAAAAACGCGTTAACCACAAACGTGTTTCCATGCGCCTTCCACAAAATCCACTCGCCCGTTTCATGCGCCACCACCAACGGCTGCACCGACGAAACAGGCGTCTGCAAGTCAAACCGTTCGCGAATCTGCGGCGCGCCGTTCCAGATGATCTCTGTGAGAAGCGGGTCATTTACATCGAGCGTCGTGACGCTGACCGCCTCCTCCATCGGACGCAACACCAGCGGCATCCCCAGCGCTTCGCCAACTTGCGTTTCCGTCAATTCCGCACCGAGAATCAACACCAACCCCGCGCCCTCCGCCACCCGCGCGCGAATCGACTCGTCATCGGGAATGACTCCGTTCAGCACGAACACATCCGCCCGCGCAGGGTCGTCCACCAGCGTGAACTCCGCCAACTCCAACGCGGTCTTCACACCTCCATCTTGCCCCGCATAGAAAACGCGCAGGCTATCATCGGCGTGGACAGGTTGTACAAACGAGAAAAGCACAAGCAATGTAACGAAGACAATGGCGAGTCTTTTCATGGCGAGTCCTTGAAATGTTTTTTTTATCTTCCAGCCCCATTCAAAATAAACGGCAACGCGCTCAAGATGGCACACGCGCAAACCCCAATCAGCACGAAGACCAGACAGGTGGGCAACACCCGACGAATCCACGTCCACCACGCGAACGTATTCCACGCTTGGGCGACGACGGGTTGCGCTTGCCTCAAGAACTCGCTCGCATCAATCTCTGGACTTGGCGCGGGCGCGACACTCGCTTCGCTCGCGGGCGCTTTCTCCACTTTGGGCGGCGCGGCGCTCCGCATCGAAGCGGGGATGGTGAGATTCGCTCCGCAGTAGCGACAGGTCATTTGGGCGCGGCCCGCTTCAGGTTCGTTCGGCGCGCCGCAGGCAGGGCAGGGAAATTCAGGCATGGGTCAGGTCTCCAATGGACGGAATTATATAGGGAAACCTGTAAAGCAAGTGTAATCATCGCGCAATTTCCCACAAACTCGCAATCGGGGTAAAATCCAATTGCACAAGAACGGCCTCTTCGCGGCCTCCAGGCCGCTTTTCTTGCGCCAAATTATGGAACCGATTATCGAACTTCGCGACGTTGTAAAAATCTACTCCACCGAAGCGGGCGAGTTTCCCGCGCTTCGGGGCGTTTCGTTTTCCGTGAACGTGGGCGAATTTCTCGGCGTGGTCGGCAAATCAGGCGCGGGCAAATCCACCCTCCTCAACATGATAGACGGCGTGGATCGCCTCACCTCAGGCGAAGTCCTCGTCCGCACCACCTCCGACGAAGTGGCGGTTCATGCCCTCGACGAAGGCCGCCTCGCCCTCTGGCGCGGCCGCACCATGGGCATCATCCTCCAATCCTTCCAACTCCTGCCCATGCTCACCCTCATCGAAAACGTCACCCTCCCGATAGATTTGTGCGGCAACTTCAACCCCCGCGAAAGCCGCGCGCGCGCCCTCGACCTCCTCCGCCTCGTAGAGATCGAAGAGCACGCCAACAAATATCCCACTCAAATTTCGGGCGGCCAACAACAGCGCGTCGCCATCGCCCGCGCCCTCGCCAACGACCCGCCCATCCTCGTCGCCGACGAACCCACAGGCAGCCTCGACTCGATCACCGCCGACCACATCTTCGAAGTCTTCGAACATCTCGTCACCGACCAGGGCAAGACCATCGTGATGGTGACGCATGACTCCTCCCTCGCGCCACGCTTCTCGCGTCACCTGACCCTCGCCGATGGGGAGCTGACCTCCGACCAACTCCTCGCCTCCACCCCGACCTCGCGCGGGACGCGCCAACCCGAGCCTTCGCGCCCCCCTCGAAAGCGAGCCGCGAAATGACCTTGCGCGTAGCCAGATTAGCCAAGCCTACTGCCCAAAAGCAGTCTCCCTCGCGAGCGGTCTCCAAACCTTCGCGTCAAAAAACAACCTCGGCTCTTCCCACCGAAACTCCGACCACGCGACCACCCGACCACGCGACTACTCGACCATCTGACAACGCGACCACCCCGATGATCGAGACTCATAAAATCGTCAAAACCTACAAAAACGCGGCGGGAGAGTTCATTGTCCTCAAAGGCGTAGACCTGACCATCGAGCGCGGCGAGTTCGTCTCCATCGTCGGCAAGTCGGGCAGCGGCAAGTCCACGTTGCTCAACATGATCACAGGCATTGACCATCCCACTGCGGGACAGATGATCGTCGGTGGCGTGGACATTTATCACAACATGACCGAGTCTGCCCGTTCGCGTTGGCGCGGCAAAAATCTCGGCATCGTCTTCCAGTTCTTCCAGTTGCTCCCGATGCTGACCCTGCTCGAAAACGTCATGCTCCCGATGGACTATGCCGACCTGTACGATTTCGACGCGCGTCCGCAACGCGCCAAAGAATTGCTTGCGTTGGTCGGCCTCGAAAAAGAAGCCAGTAAACTCCCCGCGGCCGTGTCCACAGGACAGCAACAAGCCGCGGCCATCGCCCGCGCCCTCGCCTGCGATCCGCCCCTCCTCATCGCGGACGAACCGACAGGCAACCTCGACTCGAAATCGGCCGACAAGATCATTGACGTCTTCCTGCATCTGGTGGACACTGGCAAAACCATCGTAATGGTCACGCACGATCCCTCGCTCACCTCGCGCACGCATCGCAACATCATCATCTCCGATGGCGAACTAATAGACGAAGCCATCTCGCGCGGCCTGCCGCAATTGCGTCACCGTCACATGCTCGAAATGACGAAGAACGCGACGCACGTCACCTACCAGCCTGGCGAGTTGATCCTCGACTGCAATCAGCACGTGGATAGCTTGTTCATCGTCAAACGCGGCGCGGTGGATGTGATGGAAAAGTCGCAGGGCGCGCCCAAACTGCTGACAACCCTCGGCGCGGGTGAATTCTTCGGCGAGATCGAATTGCTGCGCGGCGGCCAATCCATCGCCTGCGTGCGCGCTTCGGAGAAAGAACCCGTGGACGTGTTGATCTACCCCCGCGAAGACTTCGTCCGCATCATCGAACAATCGCCCATCACCGCAGAGGCCATTGAGAAGGTGATGGATGAGAGGATGGCGAGGAATGCCCGTTGACCCCCGCACCCTCCCGCGTATTCTCTACATCGAAGACGATGAATCTTCGCGCGTGCTCGTGCGCCGATTGCTTTCGGGGAGCTATGTGGTTCTCGAGGCCGCCGACCCATTGAATGGGCTCCAACTCGCGGACGAAACCCAGCCGAATCTGATCTTGCTCGACCACAACCTTCCGCATATGACGGGTAGCGAAGTGGCGACGCGCCTGCGTACGATGTTACCAACCACGCCGTTGGTCATCGTCTCGGCGGATGATACGGGGGCGCGCGAACGCGCGTTGGCGGCGGGCGCGGCGGGATTCATCAGCAAGCCCATCAACGTGTTGACGTTTGAAGAGGAAGTGGAAGCCTATCTTAATGGCAAGCGCGAGCGGTTGGAACAGCGCGAGTTTCACATGCAAGCCTACCAGCAGGAGTTGGTGGAACGGTTGGAGGCGAATGTCCGCCAGGCCTCGCAATCGGCGGAGCGCAACAAGTTTTTGCTCGACCAGAACCAGCGTATGTTCGCCATGCTCGAGCGCAGACACAAGTTGCTTGAAACCGCCGCGCATGTGGGACATGAAGTCACGTTCATTTTGGATTTGGACGAATTGCTCCCGCACATGGTAGACATCATCTGCAACGAATTCGATTTGTATTATTCGGGAGTCTTCCTCGTTTCAGAAGACGGCAAGTGGGCTGTTCTGCGCGCGGGATTTGGCGACGCGGGGCGGACAATGCTGGCGGACGGCTTCCGCCTGCCAGTGGACGAGGCCTCGATGATCGGTACGTCCATTTTACAGAAGCGCGCCCAGATCGCGCACGACGCGGCAGGACAGGAATCGCGTTTCAAGAATCCGCACCTGCCGAACACGCGCTCTGAAGTGGCCTTGCCGCTTATCGTCAATGACATAGCGCTAGGCGCGCTCACCGTCCAAAGCGCGCAGGCAGACGCGTTTAGCGAGGAAGACATCACGTCGTTGCAAGTGATGGCCGATCAGGCCGCGATTGCCATCAGCAACGCGCAGGCTTTGCAGAAACTCGAAGAGGCCACGGCAGAGATCGTCCGCACGAAGACGTTTGAGGCGATTGCGACCGCGACAGGCGAGGCGATTCATTGGGTGGGGAACAAGGCCGCGCCCATCCCAGGGAGCGTGGCGCGCGTGCGCGAGAGTCTCGGCTATCTGCTGGCGCTGATCGCGCGCGGAGTCGGCGCGGGCGGGGGGGACGCGTCCACGATGGAGGCCGCCCAAACCGTCGTGAATGAAGCGAAGGCCGCGGGCGTGGACGTGGAACAGATGGCGCGCGAAATGTCCACGATCAAGCCGCGTCAATTGGAGTCGTTGCTCAGCGTCGAGTCGTTGATGGAGGATCTGCAGATTGTCGAGCGGAGCGCCGTCACGATTTTGAATATCAAGGAAGATCTGATCGGTCCCGCGCGGCAGAGGAACCCGTCGTCGGTTTCGTTGCGCGAGATGCTAGCGACGATGATCGCGAACATGGGATTGCCGCATGACGTAGTGGAATTGAGCGCGCCTGAAAATTTGCCGAACGCGTTGTGCGACGCGCGGCAGGTGGAGCAGGTCTTTAACAATTTGGTGAAGAACGCGTGGGAAGCGTTGAACGAACATCCCGCGCCGAAAATTTTGGTGCGGGCGCGCCGCGACGACGATCCGAAGTTTTTGCTGGTGAGCGTGCGCGATAACGGCGCGGGCATCCCGAAGGAGTTGCAGGATCGGATTTGGATGTCGTTTTTTACAACGAAAGGCGGACGCGGCGGCACAGGGCTGGGGCTTTCGGCCTGTATGCAGATCGTGAACCAGAACCGCGGCCGCATTTGGATGCAAAGCGAGCCTGGCCATGGCGCGGAGTTTTTTGTGCTGTTGCCTGTGGCGCAAGAGTAATTGGAGATTGGTAATTGGTAATTTTTTTCTGTCATTGAGAGGAGCGAACGGTAGTGAGCGACGAAGCAATCCTCGCACACGGGGTGGAGATTGCTCCCTGGCACTGCCCGCCAGGGCAAGTGTCGGGGCTATCGCCCTCGCAATGACGGAACAGAACAATATTAAGGAGATGTTATGACGACTGTTTTGTTGGTGGACGATGAGAAATTGGTTTTGCGGAGTCTCGAAAAGACTCTCCTGCGCGCGGGATACGATGTAATCACCGCGTCGGACTGCAAGAACGGGAGTGAGACCTTCGCGCAGAACGCCGCGCAGATTGATATCGCGGTGTTGGATTTGAACATGCCGAGTTTCGACGGCCTGCCGAAATCGGGCGCGGGTCTCGACCTATTGGCCGATTTGAAAAAGCAGAAAAAATCCCTGCCTGTGGTGATTCTCACGGCGTATGATGAAGTGAACAAAGCCAAGGAAGCCGTCTCGGGCGGCGCGAGCGCGTTCTTCGTCAAAGGCCGCGAGCAGGGATTGGTGGAGTTGATTGAGAAGATATTGAATTGATTCGTCATTGCGAGGGTGATCGTCCCGACACTTGCCCTGGCGGGCAGTGCTAGGGAGCAATCCCCTCACGTGGCGAGGAGATTGCTTCGTCGGGAAGAACGCCCTCCTCGCAATGACGGGCGAAGACCACACAAGAGGAACCCATGACACAAGACATTCATCGTCACGCAACTTTATTGAAGGCCGCGGCGCGGGCCGCGCGCAACATCGTCACCATTCTCGACCCGCAGGAACTCTTCGTCCGCACCGTGGACATCATCTGCGACGAGTTTGGCTTCTATTACGCGGGCGTCTTCCTCGTGGATAAGGACGCACAATTCGCCGTCCTGCGCGCGGGACGCGGCGAAGCGGGACGCGCCATGCTGGCCGAGGGACACAAACTCGCCGTCGGCGGCAACTCGATGATCGGCGCGTCCATCCAAAATCGGCAAGGCCGCATCGCCCTCGACGTTGGGGCGGAGGCGGTTTTCTTCGAGAATCCCCACCTCCCGAACACGCGCTCCGAGATGGCTCTCCCGCTCATCGCGGGCGATGACGTGATCGGCGCGCTGACCGTCCAAAGCACGGAGGAGGCCGCCTTCCACGATGAAGACATCGCCGCCTTGCAGACCATGGCCGACCAGCTCGCGGTGGCAATCGAAAACTCGAACGCGCACCGCGCCAATCAGGAATTGTTGCGACAGGCTGAACGCCGCTCGCGTCTCTTCGAGGCCGCGAACGTGGTGGGACGCGAGGTCACGTCCATTCTCGATTTGAATGTGCTCCTTCCGCAGACCGTCAACGTGATCTGCGAAGCCTACGGATTTTATTACGCGGGCGTCTTTCTCGTGGACGCGGCGGGCGAGTACGCCGTCCTGCGCGCGGGATACGGTGAGGCGGGCGCGTCCATGCTGGCCGAGGGACACCGTCTCAAGGTCGGGGCGGGATCGATGATCGGCGCGTGCATCGCGTTTGGCGAGGCTCGCATCGCGTTGGACGTGGGGGAGGAGCGCGTCCACTTCAAGAATCCGCACCTGCCTCATACCCGTTCTGAAATGGCGTTGCCGCTCATCTATGGCGGACACGTGCTCGGCGCGGTGACTGTCCAAAGCGTGGAGGAGCGTGCCTTTAGCCAGGACGACATCACCACCTTGCTGACGATGGCCGAGCATCTGGCCGTTGCCATCAACAACGCCCGCGCCCTCGCGGAGTTGAAAGAAGCGCACGCGGAGATTCTGCGTAACCGCGTCTTCGAAGCGCTGACCACCGTCACCACCGAGGCCATCCACTGGATCGGCAACAAGACCCTGCCCATCTCGATGACCATCGCGCGTTTGCAGGAAGAAACCAAAGATGGAACAGTTGACATTGAATCCCTGCGCGAAGATTTGGACATCATCGCCGAGTCTGCCGCGCAGATCACCGAAGTGAAAGAGCAATTGATCGGCGCAGTGCGCGAAGTGCATCCGCGGCCTGTGTTGCTCGAAGATATTTTGCAGACCGCCGTCCACGAGCGCGGCCTCGGCGAAGGGTTGATGCAGGTCGAGATCGAACCCGAAGCGGCCTACGTCATCGCGGATAGCACGCAGTTGACGCGCGCCCTCGGCAACCTGTTGCAGAACGCGGCCGAGGCGGGCGCGAAATCGGTCAAAGTACGCGCACATCCCACCGAGGAGCAAGGCCTGCTCGAAATTGTCATCGAAGACGATGGCGCGGGCATGGACGCGGAGACTCAGCAAAAGGCCTGGTCGCCGTTCTATTCCACGCGCGGCGGCGAACATCACGGACTCGGCCTGCCCGCCGCGATGCACGTCATCTCGCAGGCGCAGGGACGCATCGCCCTCGTCAGCGAGCCTGGCGACGGCGCGACAGTGGCCGTTTTCCTTCCGCAAGGTCACGTGGAGGACGCGCCCGCGCCGCTGGAAAAAACTCCCAGCGTGGTTCTCGTGGACGATGACGACGCTTGGGCGAAGCATTTTTCTGGTGCAATGAAGAAGATGGGCGTGAAACTGACGCGCGTCGCGGACGTGAAGAAACTCCCCGCCGCCGATCTCTACCTCGTGGACGAACACTGCGCCTCGGTCTCTGCCGACGATGCGCTGGCCGCGCTCACGAAAGGCAAACTGCTCGCCAAGTCCATCATCCTGACCACGGCCATCAACCCCGAACGCGTCGCGGATTTTCTCAACGCGGGCGTGCGAGATGTGCAGTTGAAGCCGTACACGAATGAGGAGATGGCGGAGTTGGTGAGGTAGAAAATACTGAGTAGTGCGTACTGCGTAATCCGTTAGGGCGAAGGCGACTTGCGTTGGCAAATTACGCAATACGCAATACGTAATACGCAATACCAAACCACGTAACCATGAAACTAGCAAACTATGCGACCAAGATGGCGTAAAGTAATCCACGACCTGTTCGATAACAAAGCCCGTACTGCAATGGTGGTGCTATCCATCGCGGTGGGTGTGTTTTCCATTGGAGTCATCGCGGGCGCGTTTGTGATTATCGCCAACGACATGCGCGAGAGTTACGCGATTAACACGCCCTCAAACATTGAACTGCGCATGGCGGACTTTGGCGATACCACACTGGAATCCATTCGACAAACTTCGGGCGTGGACGAGGCCGAGGGACGCCGCGTGTTCAGCATCCGCGTGCGCGCGCCTGGCACAACGAAGTGGACTATCCTTGACATGGTGGCCTTCGATGATTTCGAGGGCAACAAAGTTAACCTGCTCACAACGCTCGAAGGCAAACCCTTCCCTGGCAAACGCGAAGTAATTCTCGAACGCGACGCGATCACGCACGTCAACGTGGGCGTGGGCGACATGCTCGAACTGCAACTGCCCGACGGCTCGATCAAGACCCTGCCCGTCGTCGGCATCACGCAGGATACGGCTATGGGCGCGGGCGATTTTCTGGCCTCGCCATTCGGCTACATCTCGCAGGACACGCTCGGTTATTTGCAGGAATCGCAGGGATACAACCGCGCCTACATCACCACGGTAGAGGGCGGAGATGACATCCTCCACATTCGCGACCTCGGCGCCGAGTTGAAGATCAATCTCGAAAAGGGCGGCGCGTACGTCATCCGCTCGCGCTTCTCCGAGACGCACAAGCATCCGCTGGCGGATACGGTCAACGCGATTCTCGGCATCCTGATGGCGCTCGGTATTTTGATCGTGTTCCTCTCCAGCTCGCTGATTGCCAACACGCTGGCCGCGTTGTTGCAACAGCACACGCGTCACATCGGCGTCATCAAACTCATCGGCGGGCGCGACAGGCAGGTGCTGGCGATGTACCTCGCGCTGATCATGTCGTTCGGCGCGCTGGCGCTCGCGATCGCGATTCCGCTCGGCGGACAGGGCGCGTACGGACTGGCCGCCTTCATCGCCGACGAGATGAACTTTAACCTGCTGGGCTATCGTATCGTCCCCCTGGCGCTTCTCATCCAGACGTTGGTGGGGTTGCTCGTCCCCCTGATCGCTGGCCTCGCCCCCGTCATTGGCGGATCGCGCGTCACCGTGCTGAAAGCCATCAGCGGGGAAGCGGCTCGCGACGAAGGAGGCCGCCTCAAGGGTCACGTTCGTTCCGCAGTTGAACTGCAGAACAACGTGACGCGCTGGGAGTGGATTCAGACTCAGTTCACGATCCAACTCGCGAAGCGCGGCATCCACATCCCGCGGCCGTTCGTCATCTCGCTTCGCAACACGTTCAGGCGGCGCGGACGTCTCCTGCTGACTCTCTTCACGCTGACGATGGGCGGCGCGATCTTCATCGCGGTCTTCAACGTACGCGTGACCCTGCACGATTACATCGGCGCGATCAGCCGCTATTTCGTGGCGGACGTGTCGCTCGATTTCGACGCGCCCTATCGCCTGCATGAGATGGAGCAACAGGTGATGCAAGTTCCTGGCGTGGTGCGGATGGAGGGCTGGCAGTTCGTGAGCGGCGAGTTGCTGGATGAGAACGGCGACGTGTTCGAGAACATGAACATTTTCGCGCCGCCCGCGCACAGCGAATTGATCGAGCCGATCCTTGTGAAGGGACGCTGGATCGAGCCTGGCGATATTCGGAAATTTGCCGTGAGCGAGGCCGTGTATAAATATTATCCCGACGTAGAGCCGGGTGATTATTTGAACGTGACCGTGTTAGGAAAAAAAGAAACCTGGGAAGTGGTTGGTATTTTTAAGTTTGTGGATCGCGAAGGAATGCTGGCGTACGCGCCGTATGAATATATTTCGCAGACGACCGACCTTGCCAACCGCGCTTACATGTTCCGACTCGTGACTGAAAAACATACGCGCGCGTATCAGGACGCGAAGGCCGAAGAATTGGACTCGTTCCTGCGCGACCGCGGCTACAAACTTCACAACGCCGAAGCGGGCAGCGCCTCGCTCGATACGGCGGTGGAAAGTCTCGATACGTTGGTGGTCTTCCTGCTCATCATGGCGGTGTTGACGGCCGTGGTCGGCTCGATGGGCCTCACTGGCACGATGAGCATGAATGTGCTGGAGCGCACACGCGAAATTGGCATCACCCGCGCCATTGGCGCAGATGACCGCGCCGTGATGCGGACGGTGATCGCGGAGGGCGTGGTGATCGGGATGATCTCGTTCGCGTTCGCGATTTTGCTCTCCATCCCGTTCACGTATTTGCTTTCGACCATCGTGAGCCTGGCTGTGTTCGAGACGCCGATTGACACGGTGTTTACGTGGGTGGGATACGCGATCTGGCTGGGACTGGTGCTGGCGCTTTCGGCGGTGGCATCCATCATCCCCGCGCGCAACGCGGCGACGATGACGATACGCGAGGTGCTGGCGTATGAGTAATTGGTAAATGGTAATTGGTGATTGGTAATTGAGTGAAACACAGTTGATTCGTCATTGCGAGGAGGGTGTTCTTCCCGACGAAGCAATCTTCGCGCGGGGGAGGGATTGCTCACCTGCACTGCACCAAACGCAGCGCGGTGCAAGTGTCGCAAAGAGCGCTCGCAATGACGGGATGAAATGATGATTTCAAGAAAGGTTTGTTATGAAAAAAATAACCATTACGTTTTTCGTTTTAGTCTTCGTCCTCGCGGCCTGCGGAACCCCCGCGACCGAGTCGCCCGTCGTGCAGTCCACGCCCGCGCCTGCGAACGCGGTCATTGCGGAGGGACGCCTCGTCCCTGCGCAGGACGCGACGCTGGCGTTCACCGCGCGCGGGACGGTGATCGAAGTGCGCGTGAAGGTGGGGGATAAGGTCAAGGCTGGGGATGTCCTTGCCCGCCTCGGCGGTCAGTCGGATGCGGCGCTGGCGGCCGCGCAATTGGAGCTGGTCAGCGCGCAGCAGGCCGTGGAGGCATTGACCGACGCGGCGGATATCGTCCGCGCCAAAGCGTGGATCACGTTGCGCGAGGCCGAGACGATCTACCAGGACGCGCAGGATTTGTACGACGACATGACCGACGGCGATTACGAATACCAGAAGGTCACGTACGTCAACGTTCGCGGGCAACGCATCCCGACCGTGGAAACAGTGACGGTCGAAGACGTGGACGAGGAGACGCTGGAAGATGTGCGCTCAGATATGGAACTCAAGAAGGCGTTGCATGAAGAAGCCCAGCGCGTTTACGACCGTGTGAAAAACGGCCCCGATGTGGATCAACTGGCCCTGCTCAAAGCGCGGCTGAACGCGGCCAAAGCCAACGTCAGCGCGTTCGCCATCGTCGCGCCCTTCGACGGGACGGTGATGGACGTCAACACCGCGCTGGGCAAACAGGCTGGCCCCGAAACCTGGGCCGTGAAAGTGGCCGACACCAGCGCCTGGTACGTGGAAACCAACGACCTGACCGAACTCGAAGTGGTGAAGATCGCGGTCGGTTTGAAGGCCGCGCTCATCCCCGACGCGCTCGAAGACGCGCAGATGACAGGCGTGGTGGAAACCATCAGCCAGGCCTTCACCATGCAGGGTGGCGATATTTTGTATCGCGTCAAAATCAAAGTGGACGAAGTGGATCCGCGCATCCTGTGGGGCATGACCGTGGAGATCACGTTCGACGTGATGGAGTAAAAAATCTGTACGCGGATTTCACGGGAAAGAGATTAACCACGAAGGACACGACACCTGCCCTGGCGGGCGGCGCCAGGGAGTACACAAAGGGGGGAAAAGGGAAAAATTTTTTCGGGCGTTTTTCCTTGGTGACCTCTGCGAAGCGCCCTGCGGGTTGTGTCCTTTGTGGTTGAAAATGGTTTTCCCGTTAGAACGGTAGAATCCAAACGGTATAATGGGCTTCGTTATATGCGAAGCCCATCTTTTTTAATCCGTTCGTGGCAATATCTCGCGGCCTTCGCCTTGATCGCGCTGGTCACGGCTGTCTTTTACGTTTTGCGCGAGGCGCTCGATACCACGCTGATCGCGTTGCTCTATCTGCTTCCGCTCGGAATCATCACCGCCTTTTGGGGGCTGGGGCCAGGCATCACCGGCGCGGCGCTCACATTCCTTACCTTCAACTACCTCTTCATCCCGCCCTATTACACTTTCGCTGTCCATCGTCCTGCAGACGTGGTGATTCTCGTGGTGTTCCTCATCGTGGCAGTGGTCATCAGTCAACTCGTGGGGCGGATGCAAGCCAGCCTCGCGGCGGCGACTGCGCGCGAGCGCGAAGCCACGCGGCTCTATGAAATCAGCGCGGCCCTCGCAGGGCTTCATAACGACCGCGCCATCGCGGACATTCTCGCCCGTCAGGCCCTCGCGGTCTCGCAGGCCGAACGCGTCCAAATTGACCTCGGCGGGCCTCCACCCTTCATCTTTTTCCTGCCCGACGCGTCCGCGCCAGACCGAGCGCCCGAGTTAATCCTTCCCATCCAGGCCGCGCGTGGACTGCTCGGCGAGATTCGGCTGTGGAGGGCCGCGCCCGCCATCACGTCGGGAGAGAAGCGTCTGTTGCAGACCTTTGCCAGCCAGGGCGCGTTGGCGCTCGAGAGGGCGCGTCTTGCGGAGGCTGAGTCCCGCGCGAAAGTCCTCGAAGAGAGCGACCGTTTGAAGTCCGCAATCCTGTCATCCGTCTCGCATGAATTGCGGACGCCGCTTTCCACCATCAAAGCCGCCTCGTCGAGTTTGCGAAGTAATGAAGTGAGTTGGGATTCCGCCGTGCGTCCCGAACTGGTGGCACAGATTGACGACGAAGCCGACCACCTGAACCTGCTGGTGGGCAACCTGCTCGATATGTCGCGCATTGAATCGGGCGCGCTCAAACCCAAACGCGAGTGGAACATTTTGCGCGAAATCGTGGAGACCGTGCTGGCGCGCATGAAGAACCTGATCGGTGAGCATCGTCTCGAAATGGATGTGCCAGAGAATTTACCGCTCGTGCCTGTGGACTTTTTGCAGATGGAGCAGGTCTTCACCAACTTGTTGAGCAACAGCGTGAAATACGCGCCGGAGAAAACGGTCATCCGCCTGCGCGCGTTTGTGGACGGCGAGTCGGTCCACGCATTGGTGAGCAACCAGGGGCCGCAGGTTCCGCCCGAACATCTCGAACGCATCTTCGATAAATTCTTCCGCCTCACCGCCGCCGAGCGCGTCACCGGCACGGGGCTGGGACTTTCGATCTGCAAAGGCATCATCGAAGCGCATGGCGGAAAAATTTGGGCCGAGAACGTGCCAGACGGGCTGGCCTTTAATTTCACCCTGCCGTTGCTGTGGGACGGCGCACCGCCCCCGCAACTTCCTATTGATACGGAGACTGAATGATTCGTTTCACCAAGGTTTCGTCTTTGCGAGGAGGGCGCTCTTCCCGACGAAGCAATCTCCCTGGTCGAGTTGGGGATTGCTTCGGGAAGAACGCCCTCGCAATGACGGGCAAGAGTGGGTTAGATATTTTAATCTGCAATGAGGTGCGCGCATGACCAACGCGCCGCACATCCTCGTCATTGACGACGAACCGCAGATCCAGCGCGCCATCCGCACCATCCTCACCGAGAAGGGCTTCCGCGTTTCGACGGCCAGCCGCGGCGAGGAGGGCCTCACGCTGGCCGCTTCCAACGAACCCGACATCGTGATCCTCGATCTCGGCCTGCCCGACATGGACGGCGTGGAAGTCTGCACGCGCCTGCGCGAGTGGACGCAGATCCCGATCATCATCCTGTCCGTGCGCGACAGCGAACGCGACAAAGTCGCCGCGCTCGATAAAGGCGCCGACGATTATTTGACCAAACCATTCGGCATCGAAGAACTGCTGGCGCGCGTGCGCGTGGCGATCCGTCACGCCGCGAGCAGGAAATCCGAGCAAAGCAAAATTGTGCGCGCGGGCGCGTTGACCATTGACCTGGCTTGGCACATCGTTAAGCGCGGCGAGGAGGAGGTCAAACTGACTGGCACGGAGCATAAATTGCTATCGTATCTCGCCTCCAATCATGGACGCGTGCTCACGCACCAGAGCATTCTCGTCCACGTTTGGGGTCCCGCCGACGCCGATCACACTGAGTATTTGCGGGTGTACATGCGTCAACTGCGAAAGAAATTGGAGGAAGATCCCGAACGCCCACAGGTGATCCTCACCGAGCCTGGGATCGGCTATCGGTTTATTGCGGAGGAATGACTCGGATGATTTGGACTCCAACGTCTCTGACGTTGGAGCGCTCCCAACAAACTCCAAAGTCGGAGACTTTGGAGTCCGTCAATTCAACTTACAACGCCCTTGCAAAAGGGCGTTTTTATTTGTTCTTTATGAGATTGGGGAATTTCTTTGTCGCCATTTAACAGCGGGGAATTAAGATTTGTCCATCTGTGAGGTCCCATGCAAATACTAGACCATCTCCCTGTTAAGACCATCCCTCCACCCGCGGCCGTAGACGAACGCGCGGCGCAGACGAATCGCCGCCTGGTTGTCCTCGTGTCCGATTCCGAAATGGACGCGCCCGCCGTCGCCCGCCGCATCCTGGACATCGCGGAGGCGTTCCACTCTCCCATCCTGTTCCTCGGGCTTTGCTCCGACAAGTTGCAGGAATCCAGCCTGAGGCGGCAACTTGTCATCCTTTCCGCCATGGTGCGGGATGAGGCGCTCGCGTTTGAAACCAGAATCGAAATCGGCAAAGATTGGGTGAATCTCGTCCGATCCAACTCACGGGAGGGGGATGTATTCGTCTGCTTTTCCCGCCAAACGGCAGGACAGCGCGGAAGCATGTACCACTCGCTTCTACAATCCGATTTTGCGTCCACGGTGTATGTGCTGGATGACTTGATTCCAACCGAGCAGGGACGCGCTCCCTGGCTTTCCTCCGCGCTCGCGTGGACGGGTTCCATCCTCATCATTCTGGGCTTCCTTTGGTTGCAGGTAAACGCCCTGCCATTGCCCAATCATGCGGTGAGCGCATTGACTCTCATGTTATCCATTCCTATTGAAGTCTGGATGATCCTGGGTTGGAACAGCCTCTTTGAAATACGCTGAAATTATCGAAAGACGGTTTACAAAAAATGTCAGAAACAACGATCATCGAACGCACCACCAATCACAAACCAGAGCGGACATTAAGTTCATGGCTGATCGGCCGTCCCCTCTCCACCGCCGACGCGCCGCACCAGACCATCGGCAAAGCCATCGGGCTGGCTGTGTTCGCGTCCGACGCGCTTTCATCCACGGCCTATGCCACGCAGGAAATCCTGGGCGTGATCGCCGCGGCAGGGACGATTGCCTACGGCTATCTTTTCCCCATCTCGCTGGGAATCATCACCCTGCTGGCGATCGTCACCATCTCTTACGAGCAGACGATCCACGCCTACCCTGGCGGCGGCGGCGCGTACATCGTGGCGCGCGACAACCTCGGCGAGTTGCCCGCTCAAACGGCGGGCGCCGCGTTGCTCACCGATTACATCCTGACCGTGTCGGTGTCCATCTCTTCGGGCGTCGCGCAGATCGTCTCTGCCTACCCCGACCTATTTCCCTATCGGGTATGGATCGCCGTGCTGGCCGTCTTCTTTATCATGCTCATCAATTTGAGAGGCGTAAAAGAATCGGGCGCGGCCTTTGCCGTCCCCACCTATTTCTTTGTGGTTGTCATGGCCGCCACGGTGGGCTTCGGATTGTTCCGTTATTTCACTGGCTCGCTGGGCGTGGTCGTGGACCCGCCGCATTTTAAAGCGGAACATCTCATTGCCACCATTACGCCATTCATTTTGCTCCATGCCTTTGCCAATGGAACCACCGCATTGACGGGTGTGGAAGCCATCTCGAATGGCATCACCGCTTTCAAGGAACCGCGCAGTAAGAACGCGGGCATCACCCTGATCTGGATGTCGTTGATCCTCGGTTCATTATTTCTCGCGCTGTCCTTCCTCTCTGGTCAAACGCAGGTCGTATTTTCCGAGGAGGAGACGGTCATCTCGCAACTGGCGCGCACCATTTATGATGGCAGGGGCGCGATGTACCTGGCGCTGATCTCTGGCACGACCGTCATCCTCATCATGGCCGCCAATACCGCCTTCGCCGATTTTCCGCGGCTGGGCGCTCTGCACGCAGGCGATGGTTTCCTGCCGCGTCAACTCACCTACCGCGGCAGTCGCCTCGTCTACTCGCGCGGCATCGTGACGTTGGCGGTCATCGCTTCGATCTTGATCGTCATCTTCCAGGCCAGCGTGACGCGTCTCATTCCGCTGTATGCCATCGGCGTGTTCCTGTCCTTTACGCTATCGCAGGCGGGCATGGCGCGGCGTTGGTGGAAGATCGGACATTTGAAAGAGGGCGAAGAGATCGTTGAGCCTGGCTCTACCTTGCGTTACGAGCGCGGCTGGCAGACGCGTATGGTCATCAACGGATTCGGCGCGGTCTGCACCGCGGTGGTGATGGTCGTGTTTGCCGCCACAAAATTCATGGAAGGCGCCTGGGTGGTGCTGATCCTGACCCCTGTACTCGTGACCATCTTCTTTAGTATTCACCACCACTATAAGAAACTTGCCAAAAAACTTTCCCTCGATAACTTTTCCGATAATCCCCCGCACACGCTCCGTCACCGCGTCATCCTACCCGTCAGCGGGGTGCACCAGGGGACGCTGGCCGCGCTCCGTTATGCGCGCCAATTGTCCAATGACGTGACCGCCGTCCACGTGGTGATCGAGCCGACCGAATCCGAGAAAGTCCGCCAGAAGTGGAAGACATGGGGCGAGGGTGTGCGGATGGTGATGTTAAATTCGCCATATCGCCTCTTCATCGAACCCCTGTTGGGATACATCGCCGAGATCATCAGTGAACGTCAACCTGGCGAGATCGTCACCATCGTCGTGCCGGAATTTGTCTCGAACAGCCGCGTCACGGGCGCGTTGCACATGAACACCGCCGAACTTCTCCGCAATCAACTGAAGCGGCAATATGACATCGTCATCATCAATGTGCCGTATCACGTGCATGAGATCGGTACTGAAGCCTGAGCTGACCGATTGAAATAAAAACTCACCCCGCCTATCTCATCAAGAGGGCGGGGTGATGATTTAAAGAGAAGGGACGGAGGCCAAAGCCTCTGACTTTGGATAACGAATGTCGGAGACGCTCGACTCCGCTTCTTATTTCATCCACGAAGGAAACATCCACGCCTCGTTCAACGCGATGCCAGGGATTTGCACCAGCCGCGCGTCAAGCGTGGACAGGTTGACGGCGTAGACATGCTGGCCTGTACCGTCTATGGTTTCCACCAGCAGATAATTTCCATTGGGCGAAAAGACAAAGTGCGCGTCTGTGGCCGTCTTGTAAACTTCGCGCAGATTTCTGCCGTCGCGGTCAATCACGTACACGCTGGCGGCGCTGTCGGTCGTCAACACGAAGCCGAGTTGTTTTCCATCGGGCGACCACGTCAAGCCCATCACCGAGCCGCTCACAAATGTCGCCAGGTCTTGCAAAGTTTTCCCGTCGGGTGTGATGATCTTCACCAATTGTTTCTGGTTGTTGTCCGCATACTCCACATACGCCAGGAACGACGCGTCGGGCGATGGCACAAAAACAAACTTGTTCAGCGCCGTTTCAAAAAGCGGTTTCACGAATCCGTCCTCGGCGCGCATCAGGTAGACCGTCCCCGTCCCTCCCAAATTTCCAGGGCGTAAAATAATATTTTCACCCAGCCACGCGTCGGCAATATACGGACGTCCCTCCGCGGGCAGGTCTTTGTTGTCGGTCAAATTTTTCAGGCCGCTTCCATCGCGGCGCACGGCATAGATCGCTTCGTTGCCGTTCCCATCCTGCGCGCGAAATGAAATCCATTCGCCACTGCGTGACCACATTGGCGGATCCATATAGCGATCCATCTGCGCCAATTCCTTCCACGTTTTCTCCGCGGCGTTGAAAAGGAACAGCGTCCAAATGCGCTGGTCTTGGTTGATCGGATACGTCCACGCGGCCTCGTTGCGCTTCGCCGACCAAACCACATTTTGAAGCGACGACGTCAACGGAACGGGCGTCGCGATCTCCTCTGCCTCGGGACAGTCCGCTTCGCCGAGCGCGCACGACGCGGGGATACGGACAAACCGCATCGCGCGGACGGGTGAGCCGTCTCCTGCCACGAAAGCGTATACCAGCCCGAGCGGATCCTCCCCCTCAGCCGCGGCGGGCGTGGGCGCTTCCACTGCGATCAACAACGGGTCGCTGACGAAATCGGGCAGGGCGGTCACGTTGGGGCTGAAGAAACTCGCGGGGATGGGCAGGTCGTAGACCACATGCGTAAAGACGGTTTCGCTCAACGCGGTCGTTCCGCCCGATTTTTCAAATTGTTGGAAACGCAGGAAGATGCCCGTCGCAATATCCACCCAGGCGCGATAGGAGGGCAGTTCGTTTTGGATGTACGTCCACTCGACAACGAGGGTTAATTTGTAATCCACCACTTCCATCGCGACGGCTTTGAACGTCCCCTGGTTTTGCGCGATGTCGGAGGGGAAGAGCATCGTCCCCAAATGCGAATCAATGAATGCAGTCAGCGGCTGAGACTGGATCATATCGGTCGGGTATCGGCTGGGCGCGACGGGAAAATAAGGCAGGCTGATCGTCTCGCTGAGGAAGGGTGAAAGATTCGATGCGCCTGTTTTCAAATCCATTTCGAGCAGGCTCATGCCGTCTGCCGCGCGATAGGTTTCGGCTTTCCCGTCCACGGGGCCTCTGAGGGCGCGGAAAGACAGGGCTGATTGATCCACCCAAACTTGCACGCGTCGCGCGGACGCGCCGTTCTCGGTCACCTGCGCTTCGATGAAAATCGTCCGCCAGTTAAGCGGACTCTCAAAGAGGCGCTGGCGGATTTCGTCGGAAGTGGAGAGCATGCTCAAAGGGGCCACAACCGCCGCGGGGGAGTCGGTGGCGGTCACGTCCACAGCGGGCGAATCGCCTCCGTTGTTGTTGATGATGGTCACTTCAAATGTACCGCAGGCGGTCAGGAGCAGAGATGCGATCAGGGTCAGGAGGAGTAGGCGGCGCATGGTTTCTCGTTTGGGTTAATAGTTTGTTCGCAAGCAGGATGCAGTGCAACTGCATCCAAAACTGGCGGCTGTTCGCGAGCAGTTGGACTGCGAGCCGTCAGCACGATTTGCCAAGCAAATTGAACTGCTAACGAAACACGGAGCACATTTGGTCAGGCAGGGACGGCGTGAAAATTTTGATACACAGAAGGCAGAAGTTCGGACACGTTGCCAAGCGCGGCGCGCATGGCGGCGCGGGCGCGGGCAAGGCGACTCTTGACCGTGCCGACGGGGATCTGGAGCGTTGCGGCGGTCTCTTCGTAGGTGAAGCCGTCCACGTCCACGAGCGCCAGCACGGAGCGATGAACGAACGGCAGGCTCGCGAGACAGCGCTGGAGCGCGTCGCCCAGTTCGTCCGCTTCGATTTGCGATTGGAGCGAGGGCGAGGGGTCGCGGAGCCAGCCCCAATCCTCCATCTCTTCGCCATCAAAGACGGGCGTGAGCGGGACGGACGGGTGGCGTGACGTGCGGCGAAATTCATCATAGCATTTGTTGATGACGGCGCGCGCCAGCCAGGCACGGAACGATCCGCCGTGGAAGGTGCGCAGGCTTCGGAACGCGGAGATGAGCGCTTCCTGCACGGCGTCTTCGGCGCGGTCGTCATCGCCGATGGTGCGCGCCGCCAGGTTGAAGAGGAAGTCCTGGTGCAGGAGGATGAGATCGTTGAAGGCCTCCAGATTGCCAGCGCGGGCAGAGGCGATCAGGCTGTCTTCGTCGGGCAGGGAGAGGATGAATCGTTCCATATTTATTTTATACCCCCCCGTTGTTACCAGCCTGTTTCAGGCATGTCACGGTTTTGTAACAGGGAAAACGACTGACCCGCAGGGCGCTTCGCAGAGGTCACTAAGGAAAACCGCCTGTAAAATTCAAGCCTTTTTTCCCTTTGTGTCCTTTGTGGTTAGGCTTTTTCCGAAGAGCCAGTTTACTTTTTCCCAACAGGCAATCGGACAGTAAACACGGTGCCGCGCGGGTCGTCCTGCCGCGAGCGGACTTCGACCAAGCCGCCGTGCAGGTAGACGATGCGCCGCGCCAACGCGAGACCGAGTCCCGATCCCTCCGTGCCGCGCGCGTTTACGCCGCGATAAAGTTCCTCGAAAATTCGCATCAATTCTTCGGGCGGGATGCCCACGCCGCTATCGGCCACTTCCACCACGATGGAGCGTCCGTCTTCCAACGCGCGCACTTCCACCGAATCATTCGCGCCCGTGAATTTGAGCGCGTTTTCCACAAGGTTGTAAAAGACCAACCCCAGCAGGTCGCGGTCGCCCGTCACAGGCGGATACGGCCAGGGGACGCGCGCGATCAGCAGATGCACTTTTCGATCCTGCGCGGCGGGCAGAGTCTCCACGGCTTCGGCCACTTCCTCGAGCAGTTCGGGGATGTCCACGGGCAGGCGCTCGAGCGGACGTTCCTCCAACTCGGCCAGTTTTCGCAAATCGGCCAGCAATCGTTTCAGACGTTCCACCGCGATGCGGGCATTTTCTCCCGCGCGTTTTCTGTCCGTTTCGGCCGCGGCCTCCGACATGTTGACCAGCGCCACCTGCATCCCCGTGAGCGGATTCTTGATCTCGTGGTCGAGCCTGCGGATAAATTGCCTGCGCCCCTCCTCGGTCTGCGAGACGATCTCGTCCACTTCGCGGCGCGCGTACCAGCCGCGCGAGGTCTCGCCGAAGAAATACGCGGCCAGGACGATGGACATGACGACGCCGAGAATGAAGCCCATCATGCCAATATCCACGCGGAAGGCCAGCAACGGCACAGGCTGATAATAAGCCTGCAAGAAGGCGGAGATCAGCGCGCCGAAGACAGCAGGCGTGAGGACAATCACCGTCCGCAGGAGGCGCCAGTTTGCAAGCCAGTTGAGGAAGCGTAGGAAGAGTGGCATGGCGAAACAGTACCGCAAAATTAATTTCCCTGGCTCTTGCACGCCAGGGCTAGCGTGTGTTACTCACCTTTCACGGGGGCAATGAACCGATACCCTTCAGCGGGGACGGTTTCAATGTAGCGCGGCTCTTCGGGATTGTCGTTCAACGCGCGGCGCAACTCGGCCATGCGCGTGTCCACGGTGCGCGCGCCCGCGGGATATTCCCAGCCCCAAACAGCCTCGAGCAGGCGTTCGCGCCGTACGCATTCATCGGGATGCGTCATCAGGTATTCCAGCACGGCAAAGGCTTTGGGGGTCAGTTCGAGCGTCTCGCCGCTCAAGGATGCGCGGCGGGCGCGTCGGTCGAGGGAAAGATCGAGGGCAGTCAGCGCCCACGAGGTGGAGAGCGAGCGTTCGCCAGGGCGGGCGCGTCGTAACACGGCGCGGGCGCGCGCCAACAGTTCATGCGGATCGAAGGGCTTGTTCAGGTAATCGTCCGCGCCTTCTTCGAGCGCGAGCGCTCGTTCCGAAGATTCTCCCACTTGCGTGAGTAGGATGGTGGGAATCCACAAATTTTCGCGGCGCATGCGACGCAACACTTCGCGCCCGTCCATGCGCGGCATCAACACGTCCAAAATCACCAGCGCGGGGCGATGCGAATGAACCTTGTCCAATGCGGCCGCGCCGTTGGAGACCGTCAACACGTGGAAGCCCGCGCGTTCCAGGAACGGCGCGAGCGTATCCGCAATGGACGGGTCGTCATCCGCGAGCAGAATGAGGGGGCGGTCGTCTTTCATTTTTTGCATGGGCATAACGCAACTCAGCCGCGCAAGGTTCCATCAACAACCAATGTGTTTCGTCAGCAGTTCGATTTGCCTGGCAAATCGTGCTGACGGCTCGCAGTACAACTGCTCGCGAACTTTGAGATCCGATATTCAAGCCGGTTCTTATGAATCGGATGATGACCGCCAGAATTGACGGTCATCACTTTTTACTATCGTCAGATGTAGTGGCGAGATAATATCTCGCCCCACTTTTTACATAGGCTCCACATGAAAGTTCGCCAGTGGAAACCTATGGCAACCACGCGAACGTGGACAGGATGGTCTGGAAGACCGCCGACTCTGCCACCTTATCGAAGGCGGGCGGCGCGGCGGGATCTGTGCCAGTGTTTTGCGAGCGAAGCACAAAGCCCACGCTCACGCAGGCGTTCGTACCTGGTCGAATGGTGGAATACGAAACCCATTCGAAAACATTCCCCGCGGCAACATCTCCGCCCGTTTCTTTCAGGAAGGTGATCCCGTTGATCGTCACATTCTCCGACGAAGTGGGAGCGCCTGCGCTGGCAACCGTGTTTTTGCACGGGCTGACTCCCTCGACCACGCTGACGTTGATGTACTTGGATGTAAGCGTCGTGCCAGCCGTGAAGGGCAGGTCAATTTTCGCGCTGTCGTCTTTCGCGTCAACCACGGTGGAACTGGGCGGATACAGGAACTGGAATTTGTATTTCGTATTCTTGTACGCGGTCCAATCCGTGAGCGGTGACGTGGTGGCGGATGGAGCGACAGCGGCCTGCGTGGTCGCGGTCGCGGAAGCGGACGCGGGCTGGATCGTGGGCGTGGCCGTCGCCGCGACGCTTCCCGCGGACGGGGTGGCGGACGCGGCCACACCTGGCGCGCTCCCCGCCCCCGTCCCGCGCACGATGCGTGGCGCAACCCAAACGGCGCGGTCGCCCGCCGCGTAACTTCCCGCCATCACGGTCAGGATGAATTTCACGTCCTGTCCCGCCAGCGAACTCAGGTCAAGGTTGGCCTGGTAATACTGGCCTTCGTATTTCTCGCCGAAAGTCCAAAAGGTTTTAGGCGCGGCCTCGCCGATCTGGTAATCGAGACGGAAGATCACGTAGCACGAAGTCGCGTTGTATTGACAGTTGATGATGCTCTGGAAGCGGTCGCCAGCCTGCACGCGGAAGGCGGGATAGGTTCCCTGAATGTAGCCGTTGGTGGTGTTCTGCGGATTGGTGAGCAAACCCGGGCGCGTATCGGTTGCGCCTGTTTCCAATTGCGGGTTGGTGAGCGTGAGAACCCAACCCTTCGCGTCGCCGTCTGTTCCAGGGCAGGGCAAGACGCCCGCGCCGCTGACCCATTTCGCTTCGCATACTTTCGCCACGAAATCATACGCGGTTCCAGCAGAAGGTGTGGATGTCGGCCCTGTGGGCGTGGGCGAAGGCGTGGCGGGCGTCACGGTCGGGCCGCCTGTCACCTTGATCTCCACCCAGAAGGGATTGCTGGCGCTCGTCCCAATGCCAAATGGCTGACTGCTGGCGTTCATCAATTTCCAGTTGCCGCGGAAGGTTCCGCTTGCGGCGGGCGCGATCAGGTTTACGGTAAGGTCAATGGTTTGGCCGGGAATTACGGCGGTGGGGAAGGGCGCGGTGGTGGGGCCGCCCATCTTCTCGCCGTCCACGAAGAACAGTGAGTAACCGGTCGTCCACGTGCATGTGCCGATATTCTTTAAGCGCCATACTTTCTTGAAGGTCGCGCCGGGGGCCACCACTGTTCCATCGGGGATGGTGACGTCGGAGATGAATTGCGCTTTATCGCATCCCGAAGCGGGCGCGGTGGGCGTGAACGTGACGGGGGTGGGGGTGAACGTCACCGGGGTGGGGGTGATCGTGGTTCCCTGTCGGTAAATGACCGGGTTGCCCCACAGCGCGCGGTCGCCGGTGGGCGAGCCGTAGGCGCTCACGTAGAGGATGAATTTCACGTCCTGGCCGGCGAGGCGGCTCAGGTCCAGGTTGAGGCGGTAGAACTGTCCCTCATATTTTTCGCGGAACGTCCAGAGGGTTTGAGCCGCGCCTGTCCCGATGCGATAATCGAGGCGGTAGGCCACGTAACAAGAGGTGGCGTTATATTCGCAACTGACGATGGCCTGGAAGCGGTCGCCGCTTTGGACTTTGAAGGCGGGGTACTCGCCCTGAATGAATCCGCTATCCACGGCTTGCGGCATAACGAGCAAGCCCGCGCTGGCATCGGCCACGCCATTTTCCAATTTGGGGTTGGCCTGTTTCAGCACGAAGCCTTTCGCGTCGCCATCGGTTCCGGGGCAGGTCAGCGTTCCCGCGCCGCTCGTCCAGGCCGCGTCGCAGGCTTTATCCGCAAAGTTGTAGACGGCCCCCGCGCCGCCTCCGCTGGAGACGACGATCTCCACCCAGAAGACGCCCTTCGCGCTGGCGCCGATTCCAAAGGCGACGCCCGATGCGTTGACCAATTGCCAGTTGCCGCGATATTTTCCCGCGGCGGCGGGCGCGGTCATGTCCACGCTCACGTCCACGGTTTGGCCGGGCGCGGTCGTGGCTGGCAGCGTCACCGAGACGACGTTACCAAACTTTTCGCCGCTCGCGTAGGCGATGCTGTAACCGGTCGTCCACGTGCATGTACCGACGTTCTTTAATCGCCAGGTTTTCTTAAAGGTGGCGCCGGGCGCAAAGACGGTTCCATCGGCTACGGTCACATCGGCCACGAATTGCGCCGCGTCGCAGACGGTGGCCGCGGCCACAGGTTGCGCGGCAGGACCGACGATCGGCGCGAATGAAAACAATAGCGCCAGGATGGCGGCGATCGAAGCGAGTTTGAATGAAAAGTTCATCGCATGCTCCTTGAGATTCGTTAACAGGCAGTTAAATGACGAACGCGTTTTAAAAATCGTTCCATTTTATTGAGGTTTCTTAAGTATATCCCCACTCAGGGGATACTTCAATATAAATGGATGCCAAATTCCGCCCTTTGGGGGAATCAAAAGCGGTCACTCCGAGAGAGTGACCGCTTTTTTGAAGCTGTAGATGGATTTAAGGCACGTAATATTTGATAATAAGAATGGGTTTGTTTGCCTGGGCGGCATTTCCGCTGTAAAAGCGCAGGTAGTCGGAAACTGAGTCATCGTCATCGCCCTTGGCGAAGCGAATGCGGAACTGCGTATACCCCAGTTTGTTTACAAGCGCAAACGAAGTATTCAGCAATTTCGCCGAATACCAACCAGCGGCGAGGTTGGGGTTAAACGTTCCCACCGTCTGCCTGGAGGCCGCCGCCTGAAAATCATTGGCGGCCAGCCCGAGCGAGGCTCCGAAGTAAGGTTTGCGGATATCCACTTTCAGTCCATTGAGAGTGGTGAAAATGGCGTTGGCGCTGATTGCGCTACGTTTGATCTTGATCAACGCGGAAACCACTACGCCGTTATCAGGGATCGCCGCGGTGTTGAACGAAACGATGCCCATAACCTGACGCCTTTGTGCGTCATCGCCCAGGCGGATATATGTGAGGGTCGAATTCTTTGCCTGCCCTACGCTTGAATTCTCGCTGGATTCCGTAACATAGCCATCATGCGTTCCGTTGGAATAATAGGTCTTGCTGTAAAGTCGGAAGAGACGGAACTTATGTGTTGTGCCAGCCTCCACGCCCGCGCTCGAAACGGATTTTTGCGAAGCGTCGGCTGTGTTACCGTTGAATTGAGCCACCTGGATGTAGTAAGTTGTCCCACCCTGTAGCGTGATGTTGACCGCAGACGTGAAAGTGGAGGCGCTCGCGTCGTCGTTGCAAGCCACATGCGTCAGGTTGCCGCGTACCCCGGTCCACAATGCCATATAGGTATCGTAGTTACTGCCCAGGGTATCCATGTGAACCATGGTGTTTGCACTGGGAGAGAACTTATACCAAACCGTGGCAAGCCCCGGGCTTAAGTTGCATTGCGTCGCGGTGGGGTCATCGCCAATCTCGGTGGCTTCAAAATCGTTCCTGGTAACGCGATAGGGGATGCTGGTGATGTTGGTTGCAGAATCGAAATCATCATTGGGGGCAATCGCTTGCAAGACAATTTCCTCCACGCCCGCGCTTTGTGAAGCGAAGGCGGGGTTGGCGGCAGAGGCCAGCAGGGCGGTTAACGAAAGCAGAAAAACCGCTTTCAGCAGGGATGATTTAAATTGTTTTTTCATCGAATTTTCCTTTCCAGATTTGTCCTTTGCACAATACCACAATTAAAAGGGATTGTTAATCCCCACCATGGTTCTTATCAATTTCACTTTTGTAAGATGTTTCCCGTATCTACTGGGGTTGGCGAGCGTCGCGGAGAAAGCCTCTCGTTGGACTATACCGCACTCGGTCAAAAACTGCGTTTTTTTAAAAGATGGAAAACGTAGTTTGCGACCGTGGGTATTATATAATCGCCTCATGCCTCGCGTCATCCTGCACCTGGACCTGGATGCGTTTTACTGCGCCGTCGAAGAGACGCGCGATCTGTCTCTGCGCGGCAAGCCCTTCGCGGTGGGCGGCCGCCCCGAGGAGCGCGGCGTGGTCTCGTCCTGCTCCTACGCGGCGCGGGCCTTTGGCGTGCGTAGCGCCATGCCCATGTCGCGCGCCCTGCGGATCTGCCCCGGCCTGATCGTCGTATCAGGGCATCATCGCGTCTATTCTGAAGTCTCCGAAAAGGTGATGGCAAAACTGCGGGACTTGACTCCCCTCGTGGAACAGATTTCCATAGACGAGGCCTTCCTCGACCTCTCTGACGTCCGCGACCCCATTGAACGCCTCGCGCGGGACCTCCAGGCGCGCATCCGTGACGATTTGGGTTTACCCTGCTCGATCGGCATCGCCACGAACAAACTCGTGGCGAAGATCGCCACAGAGGTTGGGAAGAAAGCAGCTCTCCCTCGCGTTCATTCCGCAGTTCAACTGCGGAATCCACCTGGCCCTCCCTTCGCGTTGACCGTTGTGCCGGCGGGCGAAGAATCCACCTTCCTCGCGCCCCTGCCCGCCGACATGCTGTGGGGCGTCGGCCCAAAGACGATGGCGCGGCTGAACGAGATCGGCATCCACACTATCGGTGACATCGCCAATTTCCCCGAGACTGAGTTGATCGCGCGCTTCGGCGAAAATGGACGCGACCTCTGGCGTCACGCGCAGGGACGCGACGACCGTCCCATCGTCACTGAGCATGAGACCAAGTCCATCAGCCAGGAGACGACCTTTGTCCGCGACGTGAGTAGCGACAAAGAGTTAGAGAAAACCATTCGTGAGCAAGCCGCCAGCGTGGCGCGGCAACTCCGCAAAAATGATCTGGCGGGGAAAACCGTTAAACTGAAATTGCGTTGGCCTGATTTCACTACCCTCTCGCGGCAGACCACGCTCGTGCAGGCCACAGATTTGGAGGAGGAGATCGCGTCCACGGCCGCGGCCCTCCTCAAGTCCGTGCGAAGAAGCGGACAGGCCGTGCGGCTGATTGGAGTCGGAGTCAGGGGGCTGGGCGCGCCCATCCGTCAACTTTCGTTGTGGGACGATGGCGGGGAGAAGTCGCGCAAGTTGCAGGATGCGGTTGATTCGTTACAAGAGAAGTATGGCAGGGATGTGATCAAACGAGGCGATGTGAGTTAAGACCGCCAAAGATGTGATAAATGGCTGAAATTGCGAACCGCATTTATGTCATAATTTGACATGAATGCGGTTTATATTTGTAAAGGATTTGACCCATGACGAACACAGCCACGCGTTTGATCACGCTCATTTTTCTTCTGCAAAACCAGCCGAACCAGAAGGCTTCGGAACTGGCGGAGAAACTCGGCGTTTCGCAACGGACGGTTCACCGTTATTTCGAGATGCTGGAGGAGATGGGCGTTCCTGTCTATTCGGAGCGGGGGCCGTATGGCGGCTTTTCGCTGGCCCGCGGATATAAAATGCCGCCGCTGGTTTTCACGCTCGAAGAGTCAGTGGCGATCGCTTTGGGGACGGGCATTGTGGAGGAGATGTGGGGCGAGTTGTATCGCGCGTCGGCGCGGGGCGCGCTGGCGAAGATCGAAACCCTGTTGCCCGAGGAGCAGACGCGGGAGGTGGCGTGGGCGCGTGGATCGCTGGCGGTTACGGGATTGAACCGCTCCGACCTGAAGGCGCTGACTCCCATCCTGGAAAAATTGCGACGCGCCATCCGTGAGAATCGCACGGTGGAGATGAAATATCAGGGCGGGCAAACCCCTCACCCCGTCCAGCGCAGACTCGACCCGTACGCGCTCGTCCATCGCTGGGGATGGTGGTACGTGATCGGGTTCTGTCACGTGCATCAAGAGCCGCGCACGTTCCGCGCCGACCGCATCCATGAAGCGCTTCTGCTGGAGACGAATTTTTCGCGCCGCGCCGATTTCAATTTACAGGAATATTTGAAAGGCGAGATGCAGGCGCAACCGCACAGTACCGCGCGCTTGCGGTTCACGCCCGAGGCGGCAAGTGTGGCGGCGGGGAATCGTTCGTATTGGGCAACGGTGGATGTGAACCCCGACGGTTCGGTGGATGTGACCTTCCCCGCGCCGACGCTCGAATGGGCGGCCAGCACAGCGCTGGCATATGGCCCCGCGGCGGAGGTCATCGCGCCGCCCGAATTGCGCTTGATGATCGCGGAGTGGCTGGATGCAACAAGTCAAAAATACAAGCGAGGCAACAATGAAAGCAAAGTATGAAATCAAAACAGTGGACGCGGGCAACGTGGATACACTCGGCTTCTTCTGCTACATGAGCAAACGCAAGGAGCCAGGCTACAAACAGAAACGCGATTGGCTGGAAGCGCGCTTCGCCGAAGGGATGCGGATCAAGGTCATTCACGAGATTGACGGACGCGACACAGCCTTCATCGAGTACATCCCTGGCGAATATGCCTGGCGCGCCGTGAACGCGAAGGGATATATGTTCATCCATTGCTTGTGGGTGGTGGGAAAGGGCAAGGGCAAGGGATATGGGAGCGTGTTGATCCAGGAGTGCGTCCGCGAGGCGCAGGCCGAAAAGATGAAGGGCGTCGCGATGCTGACGAGCGACCACACCTGGCTGGCTGGCAAAGACATCTTCGAGCGCAACGGATTTACGGAAGCGGCTTCGGCGCTACCGTCGTTTCAGTTGATGGCAACCCGCTTCGGGTCCGGCAAAGGGCCGAGCCTGCCGAAAAATTGGGAGGAACGCGCGCAAGCCTTCGGGTCGGGCCTGACCGTAGTTCGCACGCCGCAGTGTCCGTACATCGAGAATGGCGCGAGCGGAATCCTGTCATTTGCAGAGGCGCGGGGAATTCCAACGAAGGTGGTGGAGTTCCAGTCCGCGCGCGAGGTGCAGGAGCGTTCGCCATCCGCGTATGGCGTCTTCGGCACGGTGCTGGACGGGCGGCTCTTGGCGTATCAATATCTGCTCGAAAAGGATTTCGAGAAGTTGCTCAAGGAAAGGAATTCGCAATGAAAACGCTTGACCTGAAAAAACAACTGAAGGATTTCTATCAACCTTCCTCAAAGAAACCGACGCTGATCGAAGTTCCGCGTTTCCAATTCGCGATGATTGACGGCGCTATTGAAAAGGGAAAAGAACCCGGCAACTCGCCGGGGTTCGCAGAGGCGGCACGGGCGCTGTACAGTATCTCATATACGTTGAAATTCACTTTAAAGAAACGAAAAACGAATCCAATTGATTATCCCGTAATGGCGCTCGAAGGATTGTGGTGGGTGGAGGACGGCATATTCGACATCAACGTCAAGGATAACTATGTTTACACGTTAATGATCCTGCAACCCGATGTCATCACACAAGAGCTGTTCAAAGAGGCGCGCGAACAGGTCCGCCAAAGAAAAGGTGACTTCCCATCCTTATCCAAAGTGCGACTGGCGGATTTTGAGGAAGGCATGTGTGTGCAGATGATGCATATCGGTCCTTACGCGACCGAGCCTGTCACCGTGGAAATTATGCGCATCCATGCGCTCGAACAAGGTTATCGTGATAATGTCGGACCAAATGGCAACCATCACGAGATCTATTTAGGCAATCCGCTTAAGGCGGCGCCTGAGAAATTGAAGACAGTGGTGAGGCACCCGATTGAAAAAGTGTAAGGTGGAATGCCATTCCGCCCCACACTAACCGCAACTTCCCTCATTCTCCCCCGTATGTCTCCACAGAAAATACAAAGGAGAAACCAATGAATAACAAACTACTTACCCGAAGCGAGAAAGACCGCATGTTTGCTGGCGTGTGCGCGGGCCTCGGCGATTACCTGGGCATGGATCCCACAGTTATGCGCCTGATCTTCGTCCTGCTGTTCTTCGTCACCGGGCCCGGCGTTTTGCTGGCCTACATCATCATGGCGTTGATCGTCCCGAGCGAAGCGCCCGTCCAACCTGTCCAGTCGCACGAACAGTCGTAAGACAAAAAGAGACGGCCGCGGCCGTCTCTTTTTTGCAGTGGGTGAATGTTACAGGTGCAAGGTGTAGATTACCAAATCATCGCCGACTTTGTAAAAGTCGCGGATGACCGCTTCTTTTTCGTAGCCGACCCCCTCGTAGAACGCGCGCGTGGACTCGTACTCCTCCAAGCCCGACGTCTCGACCACGATCAGACGTCCGCCTCTTTCCTTGACTTCGGCCTCGGTCGCGCGCATCAGGGCTTTTCCCACCCCCAGCCTGCGCGCGGACGGGTCCACGGCGATCCAGTAGAGATCGTACGTCCCGTGCGTGAGGCCGCGCTCGTCGTAGCACGTGAAGCCGACGATTTGCCCGTCCTCGCGCGCGACGATGAATTTGTAATCGCGTTCCTCGTCCCACAATTCGCGGACGGTGTCCTTCTCTTCGTCCGTGAAAATATCTATCTTCGCGGTGACCGCCAGGATGCCCTGGCGGTCTTCTGGTTTGGCTGGTTCGAGGATCATTTCCAACCTTCGCGGTGAAGGGCAAGATTGAGAATACGATCCACCATCTTGTCGTAGGGATAGCCCGCCATCTCGGCGCTGCGCGCAAAACCCGCGTCGGGAGCCAGGTCGGGGAGTTCGTTGATGTCAATCACGTAGGGGACGCCGTCGCGGTAGCGCATGTCTACGCGGCCGAAGTCGCGCAGACCAATGGCGCGGAAGGCGCTGACAGCCGTCGTTTTGATGGTCTCTTCCTCGGTCTTGGTGAGTTCGGCGGGACAGATCACGCTGAACGAGTTGTAGGTGAACGAGTCTTCGAGCCACTTCGATTCGTAGGTGAGCAGGGATTTGAGCGGGTCGTCAATGGCGGAAAAATCATGCTCCGAGATGGGCATCACTTCCATTGTGCCGTTGCCCCACATCGAGACGGAGAACTCGCGTCCCGTGATGTATTCTTCCACGAGGGCGGGCTGGCGATATTCGCTCACCACGTAGTCCACGCGCTCGAACATGTCGCTGGCGTTGGTGACCACCGAGTTTTCGTTGATGCCCATGCTGGCATCCTCGTGGACGGGTTTGACGATGGCGGGGAACTGCAACGAGACTCCGCCTTTGGCTTTGGAAAACAACTGATACGCGGGGGTCGGCACGCCCTGTCTAAGCAGGCGGCGTTTTGTGCGCGCTTTGTCGGTGCAAAGGCGCACGGCCTCGGCTTTGGAACCCGTATACTTGAATCCCAAATCCTTGAGTACCTGTGGAATGAGGGAAGCGCTGAAGTTATCGCCTGCGAATCCATCACAGACGTTAAAGACAAACGTGTTGCGCGGCGAATATTGACTGAGATCGCGCGCGAACGATTCGAGATCGTTCTTCGCTGGCACCATCACGGTTGGGTAACCGAGACGGAGCAGGGCCTCATAGATCGAGGATGCAGTTTTGATCGTACCTTGCAGTGCAACGAGGTCTTGCGAGTCGCCTTTTAGAACTTCCTCTTCCTCGTTGTAGACCAAAGCGATTAATGAATCATCTGTGTCCATTTTTTATTTAAGATTCTCCTTTTGCGTAACAACTTACGAATCAATTTATACTACATTCTGAAAATGAATCAAGGTTTTTTGCCTTAAGAATCGCGTAAGAAAAAAAACTTTAAGGTCTGTAATTAAAAAAATTCACGCGTCCATTTGACTGGATGCGTGAATTTTTTGGCGACGGGAACTCGTCTTTTCTTAAAATTTAAGATTGGATGGAGTTTTTTTTCAAGGTCTGCCCCGCGGCAGTGTCTTTCACCGCCCAGCCGTGCGCGGCGATTTCATCGCGAAGACGATCGGACGCGGCCCAGTCCTTCGACGCGCGCGCTTTTCCACGCGCGTCCAGAAGGGACAGCGTCTCCGCGTCGGGAGAATCTTCTTCGATGCGCGCCACGTGGTGGATCAACTCCAACGCTTGGGGGGAAATGCCATCTTCCAGCGCGGGGCGAGTGAAATTCCCCAACGCGCTCAGCGGGAAGGTCTTTCCTGCCGCGTAAATTTCGGGGTCACATTCACGCACGAGCGAGACCGAACTGACGCCGCTGACTGTGCATTCGTTTTTCTCAAAATCCAGGATCAATCCCGTATGCTCATCCAATCCGACAATCGTATGATCGGACGGAAGCATGTCGCACCATTCCGCGAACCTGTCCATGCCGATGAAACAGCGGCTGGTATCCAGATCAGCTCCACCCTCGGCGTTGTTCCAGTGCGGGATGAAGGAGAGCGGAACGCCGAAATCGGAGAAGATATTCAAACCAGGCAGGGAGTGGACGTCTTGACCCACTTTGTAGATTTCGTAAACGGGCAGAACCCACGCGCCCACAGAGATGGTGGCGGCGGAGGCGAAGACCAGCGTGGCTCCCATGCGATGACGGGCGCGGACGATGTCCCATGCGAGCGTCCCTTGCAGTTGGCGCGCCGCGTAGGTGGGACTGCCTGGCCCCATGAAGATGAGGTTGGCGTCGAGGAGTGGTTTTAAGATTTCGGGATCATCGGGGCTGAAGGGGGAGTTGCGTTTGCGGGCGGGGACCACGTCCACGCGTGGGGAGTAGTTTTGCAGGCGCGTCCGCAGAAAGTCGGCGACGCGGCCCGCGACGGAGGCGGAGTTAAGCTCGAAGCCGGCAGGCGTCTCGAGGATCGCGACCCGCGCGAGGTCCGGATGGAGGCGGGCGAGCGTCTCGAAGATGCGGCCGCCCGCGAGGGAAGTCTCGCCTGAGCCGAGGAAGGCAATGCGTCCGATGGTCATGTCAGTTGGATGAGGCGGTGAGTTGGTCTATTACGTTGAGCAGGGTTTCATTTTCGGGGATGTCGGACATGGATGCGCCGTAGTGGGCGTAGCGGATGCGGCCATTTTTGTCCACGATGCAGAGGAGCGGCATGCGGCCAAGTTTGAAGATGTTGACCTGTTGACGATAGAGAAGCGCGACGCGATGCTCGGGATCGGGGATGCCGATGAAGGGCATTTTTTCTTCGCGCCAATATTTTTGGAAGGCGGCTTCGGTGTTCGGGCCAACGGTCAGGATGGTCACGTTGCGCTGTGAGAATTTTTCGTAATCGTTTCGCAAGCGCGCCAACGACGCGCGGCAATACGGTCACATGAAGCCGCGCAGGAAGTAGAGCAGGACGGGTTGGCCGCGCAGGGTGGAAAGACGGATGCGGCGGGCGTTGAGATCATCAATTTCAAAATCGGGGGCGAGTTCGCCGGGGGTGAGGATGTTGTTCATTTTATGGAAGGGAATCAAGAAACTGGAATACGTTCGTGAGTAACGCGTCGGGACATTCTTCGTGCGGGACGTGTCCGCAACGCGGCAACAAGACGAGTTGCGCGCCAGGGATTTCGAGCGCGATGGCTTCGAAATACCAGGCACGAATAAGACGGTCATCTTGACCGCCGATGATGAACGCGCGCGTTTTCAAATTGGGCAACAACGGCCGCAGTTCGGGATACGGAGGCGCAAACGTCAGTTCGTAAAGGGCGCGGTCCCAGTTGTGCGCTTGAAGCGGTTTGTGATAGCCGTCGAAAATTTCAGCGGTGACTTTCGACGCGTCCGACCAGGCGCGCAGAATCGTTTCGTCGCCATCCACGGCAATATCGCGGACGAGAAGCGGGCCGACATGACGCATTTGCGGACTCCGCATGAGCGGCAAGGCCCACGTGGGAAACTCGCGTCCGCGTCCGCCGCCCAGGCCGGGGTCAACCAAAATGAGCGACTCTACCCTTTCAGGATAGCGCAGCGCAAACGCGACGGACACCGCGCCGCCCGCCGAGTTGCCGACGAGAATCGCTTTCTCGACTTTGAGCGAGTCCATCAACCCGCGCAGGAGTTCGATGTTGGCGTCCATGCCGTAGGGATTGGCCGTCCACGTTTCGGGCATGGGACGTTCGGTGAGGCCGAAGGCGGGACGGTCGTAGGCGATGACGCGGCCGCGCGCCGCGAAATCGTCCATAACCTCACGCCACGAGAAGACGCTCGCGCCGAATCCGTGCAGGAGGATGAAGGTCGTCTCACCGCTTCCCTGTTCCTTGTAATGGATGGTCACGTCGTCCACTTCGATAAATTTGCTATCGGGGTCGGCGAGTTCAGATTCGGTCACTGTCCCTTCGAGGGGCGGCACGGGGACGAGGAAGGGACCGATGCAGGCGAGGAGCGCGAGGACGGTGATTGAGATGAGGATGGTTTTTTGCCAGCGTTTCATAGAGGGAGAGAGTAGAGAATAGAGAGTAGAGAACAGTAGGTGGAAAGCGGAAAGCGGAAAGCAGAGAGCAGAGAGCAGAGAGCAGAGAGCAGAGAGCAGAGAGCAGAAGGCTAATTAGCGAGGAGCGGATTTTAAGAATTCGAGAAATTTGACCACGGCTTCGACGGTTTGGGCTTGCTGGTTGGCGCGGGAGATGGTGGCTTCGTTGTCGCCAGGTTGGAGGCCATAATCACTAAACTGGGAGTGGTTGCCGCCTTCGATGACAAGGAATTGGGTATCGTGCGGAAGGAAGGCGCGCGCGTTTTCGAAGGTTTCCAAACCTGTGAAATCTCGTGTACCATAAATGGAGAGAACGGGCATATCTAATTTCTGGAAACGATTATTGCTCACAAACGCTCCCCAAAGGATAAGGCCGCGCACCTCCGACGAGTTCCTTTCTGCATTCATCGTCGCGGCTACTCCGCCAAGGGAATGTCCGCCAATGACCCATTGCAAATCCGAATACCGCTCTTCGGCATTATAAAAATAATTTGCGGCGTTAATATCAAAGACCGCCATATTCAATGGCATGGTCACCAAAATAACGTAATAACCATGAGCGGCAATTTCACGAAGAGGCGCGGCATAGGCGCGCGGGTCCACGTGCGCGCCAGGATAAAAGATGAACCCAGTGTAAACATCTTGTTGCGGATCGGCAGGCGAAAAAGTTATATACTCTTTCGTTCCCCATGAAATATGTGGTGAAAAAGAAATGTACTTTTTCGCTTCATAAACATTGACGCGCTCATCACCGTGAAGTGCGGCCAAAGCCTCAGGCGCGGCAGGGAGCGGATGATTCGCCCAATTGACAAACCACGCGAAGGCGAGAACGAGAATGATAACGAGGCCAAAAAGAAAAACTTTTAATATTTTCATTTCAAAAGTGATTTCGCTTTCTGCCAAATCTCATCAAACATCTTGACGGTCAGTTTTCCGGTCAGAGTATTTTGCTGGCTAGGATGATAGGAACAAATCAAGGTTGTAGGTCGAAGGTCAAAGGTCGCGCCGTGAGCAAACGTGAAATTCGAATGACGGAAGGAAAATATTCGTAGGATTCTCTCAAAAGCGACGCGACCCAAAACGACGATCACTTTCGGTTGGATGATTTCGATTTCGCGCTCGAGGAAAGGTTGGCAATTGTCTAATTCCTCGCGGGACGGTTTGTTGTCGGGCGGGGCGCAACGTCCCGAGGCGGTGATGTACATATCGTGGAGAGTCAACCCGTCGCCTCGCGCGGAAGAGTGGGGCTGGTTCACAAACCCCGTGCGGAAGAGGGCGAGATAGAGAAAATCGCCCGACGCGTCGCCCGTGAACTGGCGTCCCGTGCGGTTCGAGCCGTGCGCGCCGGGGGCGAGTCCCACCACGAGGACGCGGGCGTTCGGGTCGCCAAATCCAGGGACGGGTTTGCCCCAATATTCCTGATCGCGATAGGCCTTGCGCTTTTCGCGCGCGACTTGTTCTCTCCACGCGACGAGGCGGGGGCAGAGGTGGCAGGATGTGATTTCGGTGTTGAGGTGTTCCAGTGTCAGGTGTTTCGGTGTCAAGTTTCAGGTTCCAAGTTTCAAGTTTACATGTGTACCTTGTTCGTGTGTACCTGTTTACAGAATTATCATCGCGTCGCCGAAGGAGTAGAAGCGATAGCCTTCGCGGATGGCGGTTTCGTAGGTTTCGAGAATCTTTTCGCGGCCCGCGAAGGCGCTGACGAGCATGATGAGCGTGGATTTGGGTAGGTGGAAATTGGTGATCATCGCGTCCACGACTTTGAATTGGTAGCCTGGGAGGATGTAGATGGAGGTGGGGCCAGAGAATGGCGATATTCGATATTCGGGATTCGATATTTGGGATTCGATATTCGATATTCGGTGATCGTCTTTCGAATTATCTAATATCGAGTATCGGCCCGCCGTTTCGAGTGTTCGCACAGACGTTGTGCCGACCGCGATGACGCGTCCGCCAGATGCTTTGGTTTGGTTGATGGCGTCGGCGGTTTCCTGGGGGAGTTCGCACCACTCGGTGTGGATCTTGTGGCGCTTCGGATTGTCTTCGGTCACGGGGGCGAAGGTGTCGAGGCCGACGTGTAATGTGACGTAGGCGGTCTTCACTCCCATGCCCTGCAACTCGTCCAGAAGACGCGGCGTGAAGTGCAGACCTGCGGTCGGCGCGGCGGCGGAGCCTGGCTCACGCGCGTAGACGGTTTGGTAGCGCTCGGGGTCGGTCAGCTTTTCGTGGATGTACGGCGGCAGGGGGACATTGCCCACCTTGGGCAGATACGGCTCGATCGGTTCAGTGAAAAGCAGGAGACGTTCCGCGCCTTCCAAAAATTCGATGATCATCGCTTCGGGTCCGCCCTCGATCCTGACCCTGCTTCCCACGCGCAGGCCTTTGCCGCCCACGAGCGCTTCCCAGCGCAACAGGTCGCGGCGACGGAGGAGGAGCAGTTCCACGCGTCCGCCCGTGGGTTTGCGGGCGAAGACGCGCGCGGGGATGACGCGCGTCTGGTTGAGGATGAGGAGATCGTTCGGGCGGAGATAGTCCCCAAGATCGCGGAAAACTCGGTGTTCCAAGTTCCCCGTTTCACGTTTTAAGACGAGCAGGCGCGAGGAATCGCGCGGCTCGAGCGGAGTCTGCGCGATGGAGGATTCGGGGAGGAGGTAGTTGAAATCAGATGTGTTCAAGGGGGGCTCTTGGAAAAAAATTATGGTTGAGATATTGGCGTTTGCGGAGGGGCATAGGGGAGCGAGTCGAGGCGCCCGCAGGAAGTGAGGAGGATGAGAGGGAGGAGGCGTTTCATGGGATTTTTATTTGATGGGGATGAGATCATCAAAGGATGACGCATTCAGCAGGCCATTCTTTATAACTCATATCGTGACCCCCAATGCCTTCAGCCTTTGTAAGATCAATTCGTCATAAACATGGATGAGATATGAGATGTACAGATTTACAAGGTTGATGTCATTCGCACTTATTGATTTTCCATGCGCAAATCTACTACGGAAACTAAATATTTCTCCGATTGTCTTTTTTAAATCAGGCCATTGTTTAGAACATTCTAGATTGTCTAATTCTTTGATTATTTTCTCATTCTTGGTTTTAGACTTCAACTTACTCAGCACTTGGAGAATTACATCATATTTTTGATGTGCGATTTTCGTGTTGAATATAGGTCGGATTGCTTTTTTTACTTTTTTATACTCGTCACTTGACAATAGAAAATCTTGTTCCAACTCCTCGCCCCACATTTCTTCTATTCCAGCCCATAAAGTAATGAGTTTACTTTCTAGGCTGCTGTCGAGAATAGCCCGATGACGGACACGTAATAATTCAATCAGTGAAAAGCCATTATTAGAAACCCAATCATTGGACTCGATTTCAAGTAAATCATCCTCAATCACGGTGAAATCAAAGTCGGGGATTACCCGCCGTATTTCTGGGCTAAGCATACCTCCAACAATCTTGTTTTCGAATAATTGCCATTTACGAGCTGGCTTTTGACGAAAGCCTAAATGCCCTAGACTGCTTTTATCAAGTAGAAATGATAAATAATCAAGCGCTAAATCAAGACTTTGTATTGTTTTTGATGAAACAGGAAACTCTTGTTTAGTAACTACAAGATCATGGTTTGAAGGAGAAAATCGATACTGCGAAATAGAAAACCCTTTTCCTAAGAATCCACCATCGAGAAGAGGCGAATCAATTCCAGTGGTGATTTCAAGTGGCATATTCCACGATTTAGAATGCGGTGAATTTAAAAAATCATATGTGGTTTCAAAAAAACGATACTCGATTCGGTTTGTTGTCCACATCCAAAACATAAAAGACAATAAAGACGCAATCCAACGTGTATCCTGTTCATGCCACCAATGAAGAAGATCATCATTGTCAATTGCCTTCGGGCAGTTTTTTAAAGCATCTTCAACATTGGATGCATTTATTGAATCGTGATGGTGAAATTCCTTCAAATGCCTTTGCAACAACTCAAAAAGTGAATCCATTTTTAACCCTATTTTTTAATTAAACGCAAAACTATGTTGATTAATATCGTGAACACAACCGACACCAAAATCGAACTCGTGATCGGGAAATAGAAAACGCCATTCTCTCCCTCAATGCGGATATCGCCAGGCAACCGTCCCAGCGGGAGGCCGAATTTGGCGGAGAGATAAAGTCCACCGCCTACCAGAAACAGGATGACTCCGCCGAGCATGAGGTAACGTCCGATGGATTCCATAGTCTTTCTCCGTCATTGCGAGCGAAGCGAAGCAATCTCCTCTTTCGCGCGGAGATTGCTTCGACGGTATCCTTCGACTACGCTGCGCTCCGCTCAGGACACCGTCTCGCAATGACTCTATAAGAGCCTCGGCTGTCCCTCTTCCCGCCACTCAAATCCCAAATGCTCATACGCGGACTTGGTAGCGACGCGTCCCTGCGGGGTGCGATCCAGGAAGCCCAGTTGCAGGAGATACGGTTCCACCACGTCCATGATGGTGTCTTGTTCTTCGCTGATGGAGGCGGCGATGGTGTTCAATCCCACGGGGCCGCCGTTGTATTTTTCAATGATGGTCTTCAGCACGCGGCGATCCACGTCATCGAGACCGAGCGGATCCACGGCGAGCAGGTCGAGCGCGTCTTTCGCGATCTTGCGCGTGACCGCCCCATCCGCGCGGACTTGGGCGAAGTCGCGCACGCGTCGCAACAGACGGAGCGCGACGCGCGGCGTCCCACGGGCGCGGCGCGCGATCTCCTCGATGCCATCCGCTTCGACGGGGACTTTCAGCATCCCTGCCGCGCGTTTGACGATGGCCTGCATCGCGGACGGGTCGTAGTAGTCCAGCCGATAGACCGCGCCGAAGCGTGCCCGCAATGGAGCGGTCACCAGCGCCAGCCGCGTCGTCGCGCCGACCACGGTGAAGCGCGGCAGTTTCAGGCGGATGGAGCGCGCCGACGGTCCCTTGCCGATCACGATGTCCAGCGCGTAATCTTCCATGGCGGGGTAGAGTACCTCCTCCACGGCGCGGCCGAGGCGGTGGACTTCGTCTATGAATAACACGTCCCCCGCCCGAAGGTTGGTGAGAATCGCCGCCAGGTCGCCCGCGCGCTCGATCACAGGTCCCGCGGTGATCTTGATGTTGACTCCCATCTCGTTCGCGACCACGTGCGCGAGGGTTGTCTTGCCCAGGCCGGGCGGTCCATAAAAGAGGACGTGGTCGAGGGCCTCGCCGCGTTTTTTGGCCGCCTGGATCAGGATGTGGAGATTTTCCTTCACCTGATCCTGTCCGATCAGGTCGGTCAGCATCTGCGGACGGAGGGCGTTGTCTACGCGGTCGTCGGGTTTGGCTTCGGGGTCGAGGGGACGGGGTTTTGGCATGGGGCGATTATAACCTGCCCCCGTCCCCCTTCCCTAAAAGGGAAGGGGGTGAGGGGGTTAGGTTAAAACGATGCCGGGAGGATTTTCATCCTCCCGGCTGATCTTCGCTCTTCGGCAGTCTGGCGATCCCGGTCGAAAACTTGTGCTCAGGACCCATGACTTTGCGTCGCCGGGTTGCCCCGGTTTTGCCTTTCGGGCGGCCGGCCGATCCTGGTCAGCGGCGTGCGCTGGCTTTAGATGTCTGGCTCTGTGTCGCCGTCTTTGGACGGTTTTGCTTTTATCGGCAGTCTGGCGGTCGTGACCATGTAAATAACCATGGCTTTAGATCCATGACTTTGCGCCGCCGGGTTTTCCCGGTTTGGCTCTTTATCGGAGCGCTTTCATTGTCGCGCAAATGGAATCGGATTTCAATACAACAGGCGTTCTATTTATTCAATCGTCATGAAAAAATTAAAATCTTGGCGATTACCTGCCGACAATATTTGGTCAATGATTTGTCCTGTCTCAACATCATAAATATAAGTGTCGTAAATGGCAAATTGAAAACCAAGGCTTTCTATAAGTTCGGCGACTCCAACGTATCGCTCAAAAGCCAGATATTTGCTATCAGATGACCATCCAGCCGAATGTTCATCTTGATCTGGTGTGTTTGTAATGTTTATTAGACGCTTTGCCTGGAGCGAATAAATAAATACATCCGCGGTTGTTTCGCTAGACCCAGATTGGGACTCTTCAAGGTTGATTGCAAGATAGCGTCCATCTGGCGACCACGAAAAGTGACCGAAAGAGGCATTAGTTGTCATCCCAAGATCATCAGTGGTCAAAAAAACTTGTTTCGTGATCTCTGCGGAATCTACATCTGCCATGCACAAAGCATTGTTGGAGCAGACCCAACTCAATTTGCCATCTGGCGACCAAACAGGTCTATGGCCATCACCGATTAACTCTACTGAATTGGCGCAAGATTTGAAATCGTTTATGCAATTTGTATCCATTAGGTAGACTGCATATTTTGGATCTGGAGCCATGATTTCAGACAGTGTTGGCGCATAGAAAGCGAGTCAGCGATCGTCCTTTGACAAGGCTAGTCCTCTCAATTGGAATTTTTGATTCCATAATTCCAGGAGGGTAGATGTTTCCTCAGTTTCAAGGGAAATCCAAAATAGACCAGCGCTTGCTTCAGGCCGCCAAATTATTTCTATCGTGCCTGAATAATAAAGCATTTTCCCATCATTCGACCAGACTATCTCCCTGATTTCGTTGATTCTGGAGTTTGTAAATGATTTTATTTCGCCGGTGCGAAAATCATAGATTGAAATCCGTCCGCCTGCGTCAGAAAAAGCAACCAAATTCCCGTCAGGGGATAATTCCATTACTGTGTATAAATCACTGATTGCGTTGGGAATTAACACCCTGGCATCTGACTCGCCAATGCCTTTTATGTACCATGTGTCCTTATTCCAATATACAGCGTACATTCCTTGAGAAAGTGTTTCTCGCGAATCAACAAATATAGGGGTTGGAGATGGGACAGTAGTCGGTGACTGTGTCAATTCAGTTGTGGGCGAAGCGCTGAATGTAGCCGTCAACGTCTCCGTCGGCTGGACGGTTGCACTTCCCGTACAGCCGACGAGCGTCACAATGAACAACAACACGATGCCTTGTTTGACAAAAAATTTCCCAATCATCTTTCGCCTCCATCATCCTCCACTGACCACTGAAAACTGATCACTGATGACTGATCACTGATCACTGCCAACCGCTCACTTCTCCTTCCGTCCCTTCAACACCAACCGAATCGGCGTTCCCAGGAAGCCATACTCCTCGCGGATGCGATTCTCTAAAAATCGGCGGTACGAGAAGTGCGCGAGTTTCGGGTCGTTGACATAGATCATAAACGTCGGCGGGTTGGAACGCACCTGCGTGCCGTAATACATTTTCATCGAACGTCCCGCGTGCGAGGGCGCGGGATGTTCGTCCTGCGCTTTCTGCAACACCTGATTGATCTGTGATGTGGTCAAGCGCGCCAGACGTTCCTCCTGCACGCGCAACGCCATCGGCAACACCTGGTCCACGCGCTGGCCGTTCTTGGCAGAGATGAACAGCAGGGGGACATACGCCATGAAGTTCAAGTCCTGGCGGATCTTGTCGGTGAAGGCGTTCATCGTGTAATTATCCTTCTCCACCGCGTCCCATTTGTTGACCAGCACCACCACGCTCTTCGACGCTTCCAACACGAAGCCCGCGATGTGCGCGTCCTGCGAACTGATGCCCTCCACCGCGTCGATGACCAGCAATACGACGTCCGCGCGCTCGATGGATTTGAACGCGCGCAGGACGGAATATTGCTCCACGCCATGCTCGATCTTTCCTCGACGTCGGATGCCCGCGGTGTCGATCAGCGTGATCGCCACCCCGTTGAATTCGAGATGCGAGTCGATTGAGTCGCGCGTCGTCCCCGCGATGGGGCTGACGATGGCGCGCTCCTCGCCTGCAAGTTTGTTCAACAGCGAAGACTTGCCCGCGTTCGGCTTGCCCACGATGGCGATCTTTACCGAATCGTCTTCCTCGTTCACGGGCTGTTCGGGGAACGACATCACCAGCGCGTCGAGCAGGTCGCCCGTGTCCGTCCCGTGGACAGCGGAGATGGGATATGGCTCGCCCAAACCGAGTTCGTAGAATTGGGTCGCCATGTCGCGCCGTTGGACGCTCTCGCATTTGTTGGCGACCACGAAGATCGGCGGCTGGAACGTCTCGCCGACTTTCCTCTGCATCCGCCGCAAAATCTCGGCCACCTCGCGGTCGGGTTCGGTGACGCCCGTCTCCCCGTCCACGATCAGCAGGATCGCGTCCGCGTCGCGGACGGCCATTAGCGCCTGGGCGCGAATCTCCTGAATGAAATCCACCGAGCCGATCGAGAGCGGAGTCTTGCCGCCGTGCGCGGGGTCAATGCCGCCCGTGTCCACCACGTGGAAGGCGCGTCCGTTCCACTCCGCTTCCGAGACGAGGCGGTCGCGCGTCGTCCCGGGGACATCGTCCACAATGGCAAGACGCTCGCCGATCAGGCGATTGAACAATGTACTTTTACCGACATTCGGTCGGCCAACCAATGCAACAACAGGCTTCATACGATTTACGATTTTCCGATTTTTGATTTACGATTTTTGAACCAATCACTGTTACGTGTTCCGTCAGTAGTTGGACTGCTGACGGCTCGCACAACTGCCCTGGCGGGGTTGCCAGGGGTGCAACTGCTCGCGAACTTTGAAACACCGATGACTGATCACTGAAAACTGATCACTGCTCACTGAATCACGGCGTCGCCGTCGGCGTCCCCTCCGCCGCGATGACGATGGTCACTTCTACTGTGTTGGGAAGCACAGACTCTACCACAACATCGGCCACCAGAATTTCCACTCTGGGAGTCAGTTGATACACGCCCGCGCCGAGGTCGGTCACGTCCACTACCACGCGGATATCCTGCAATAAAAGCAGGTCGAGCAGGGGCGCGGGGCCAGAGAGGATCACGTCCACTTCGATGGGAGAGATCAGCGCGCTCAAGCCTTCGCCGAGTCCCACCACTTCGATCTTGATATTCGAAAGCGTCAGGTTGCTGATGATCGGGTCAATGCCCACCTGCACCTGCACACTCTGTTCGCCTACCACCGAAACGCCCTCGGGCAATTCCAGCGCGAGGCGGGTGGAGATATCGTCGCTCGCGCCGCTCAGTTCCAACTCCTGCGTCTCCACCACGCCGGGCAGGTCGTTCACCAGATTCGGGTCGGTGGAAAAAACCGTCACGATGGGCGGGAAGACCGAAAGATTGGTGAGCAGGTAGCCGTTCGCCACCTGTCCATGTACGATCACTTTCACGGCCATGTCGCGGTATCCGCCCTGTTGCGTGACGGGGATGTTGACCAGCGCCGAAGTCGGGTTAATGCTCAAGCCTTCGACTGGCAGGTTGTTATCGTCGAGCAATTGAATTTCCATCGCTTGCTCCACGCTTTCACGCGTGCCAGTCAAGTTGATCTCCACGCGCGCCCGCTCCACTTTTTCCACCAGCGAGGCCGCGCCCGAAACCAATATCTGTTCGGGATTGATGATCGGATCGCCTGCCAGATAGCCCGTGGCTGGCTGACCGTTCAACGTCAACCCGATCGGGAAGACGCGACTCTCCAACGCTTCGAGCGTGACCGTGAATTCGGACGGCGACACCGACACGACGCGCGACGGCCCTTCGGTCACCTGCACCTGGATGTGGACGGCGTGATCGCCTGCGCTCATGGCCGAAAGGTCGGCCACCGCGCGGATGGGAATCTCCTGCGCTTCGAGCCTTGCCCAAACCGAGCGCGGCGCGCGCAGGGTCACTTCCACGCTGGCGGGAATCTCATTCAGGATCACCAGCCCGGCGTCGCGGCCCACGATCTCGATTTCCACGGGTCGGACGAAGATGCGCTGTTCGTCGGGGTCCGCCGCGGTGACAGCCGCGATCCAGACCGCCACCGAGAGGGTTAGCGCCCATAGCATGGAACTCCAGTTTTTTTGGAACCAGCGGATCATCGTTCCTCATCCTTGCGCGGGAATAGGCGCTGAAACCAGTTGCGCTGCGGCGCGTTCAAGGGACGGTAAAATGCCAGCAAAATATTTTCCAATCGTTCGGGGTCAATGCGGCGGATCATCCGTCCGCTGTGCGCGATGGATATGGAACCCGTCTCCTCCGAGACGACGACCGCCACCGCGTCGGTCGCTTCCGAGATGCCCAGCGCGGCGCGGTGACGGAGTCCCATCTGCCGCTCGGGCGAGCGGTTCAGGATTCCGCTGGAAGAGAGGGGCATCACGCAGGCGGCCGCGACCAGCCTCCCGTCCGCGATGATCGCCGCGCCGTCGTGCAGGGGCGTGTTCGGGTAAAACGTCTGCAATAAAAGTTCAGGCGTGACGCGGGCTTCCATCCGCACGCCCGTCTCGATGAAGTTTTCCAAACCTTCCACGCGTTGGATCACGATCAAGGCGCCATGCTGACGAGCCGAAAGCCGCGCGGCCGCGTTGACAATGGCCTGGATCGCCAATTCGGTTTTGGCGTTGGATACCCTGCTGGACGGCGGCACGAACGCGCCCGCGCGTCCGATGCGTTCCAGCGCGCGGCGGATTTCGGGCGCGAAGATCACGGGGATGGAAAGCAGGAGGGCTGGCAGGGCATTGCTCACGAGCCACGAGAATGCAGGGAGCGCCACCAGGCTGGTGAGTAGCGCCAGCAAAACAAAGAGGAAGATCATGCCGCGCAACAACGACATGGCCTGGGTATCGCGCAGACTGTAGAGCAGGCCAAAAAAAATGCCCGCCACCAGCGCTATGTCGAGGATGCTCAGCCAGTTGAGTCGTTGAAATACAAAGAGGAGGTTGCTGATGAATTCTTCCACGATTGGAGGTTAGGAATCGGGAATTACAAATCAGGCCCCCTTGGGCATCCGGCCGAATTCCTAATTTGTAATTCCTGTTAAATTGGTCGCAGGACTCGGTCCTGTCGCAATTGCTTGAAGTAAAGAGCCGCGCCCATGGACATTAACTCGTTCGCGGCATCCTGCCAGGCTTGCACGCCCAATGTTTGAGGCGTGCGTTTTTCATAACCCAGGTTTTTCCAAATGGCCTCGTTGCCCGCCAGGTCGGCGGGCGGGAAGACAAGCGAGGCCTCCGACTGGAGTTCGTGCGAGGCGCGTTCCACTTCGTTGACGATGGCGGGCAACGCCGCGGCCACGTCCACGCCCGCTTCCACGTAAAGGTCGGTGGTGCGCGCCACCAGGTTTTCCACCTGCCAGCCCGCCAGCCCCACCAGGTTTCCGCCAGAGAGGAGCAGAAGATAGGCCTTGTCGCCGAAGGCTTCCATCACGTCGTCCGAGGTCATCGTGCGTTGACCCTTGCTCAAGCGCGTGATCAACTCGGCGATGGCCTTCGAATCGCGCGGACGTCCGCGTTGCACGATCAAGTCGCCCGCGGCGGCCTCCTTGTGGACGACGGGCGCGGTATCGGTGACGGGCGAGACCTGCTTCCAGGCTTCCGTCACCTGCTTCCACAAATCTTCGTACGAACCCGTGTTGCGGATCACCACGCTGGCCGCGGCCACCTTTTCATTTTGCGGCGATTGCGCGTGGATGCGATCCAGCGCGGCATCGCGGCTGAGGCCGCGCTTTCGGATCAATCGTTCGATCTGCACATCCTCAGGCGCGTACGCCACCCAGACGGCGTTGCATCCTGTCTTGAGTTCGCTTTCCAGCAACTTGATTGCCTCGATCACGACCACCCTCTGCGTGGAGCGGCGGATAAACAAATCCGCGGCCTGCCGAACGAGCGGGTGGACGATATCTTCCAACTGTGAAAGCGCCTGCGGATCGCGGAAAACCAACCCCGCCAGTTTCGCGCGGTCAATTTCGCCGTTCTTGCCGAGGATCCACTTGCCAAACAAATCCACGGTGGGCTGGAATCCAGGCGCGCCCCTGGCGATGGCGCGGTGCGAGAGCGAGTCGGCGTCTATGCTATACGCGCCGAGATGCTCCAACATGCGGCGCACGACGCTCTTGCCGGTGGCGATGTTGCCTGTCAGGCCGATGATGTATTTACCGGGCCAGTTGCTCACAAGGACTCCTTAAAAAGATGCTGTGCCTCTATTTTACTTGAAAAACCCCGCCAATAGCCTCTCCCGCCAAATATTGGAAGCATGGCGCTTTCGAGATTTGTAAGGATAATGGTTTGAACCAGGGATGAATTACGATGCGCAAAGGTAATGTTTGATTGACTTCCTCCTCCGAAGCGGGTATGATGACCGCGTCTCAGGCTGGTCGGGCGATCGCGGTCCTGTGTTTACGGGATCGAGGAAAGTCCGCACTCCACAGAGCACGGCGTCGGATAACGCCCGGGGCGGGGAGACTCCACTTCGAGTCAACCTGCCGGACGAGGGCCACAGAAACAAACTGCGCACCCACCCTTCGGGGCAGGGACGTGAAGGTGAAAAGGTGGTGTAAGAGACCACCGGCGCCCGCCGTAATGCGGGCGGCCAGGCAACCCCCGCCGGGAGCAAGGCCAAGCAGGGACGATCCCGTCTGTGGACGGAAGGAGGCGGCTCGTCTCCTTACGCGCTCCTCCTTAAGGGAGAGAGCCAGTCCCGGGTAGGTCGCTTGAGCGGCGCGGCGACGCGCCGCCTAGAGAGATGATCGCACAGGCAGGGTGCAACCCCCTCGCCGGACAGAATGCGGCTTACAGACCAGCCGAGGCAACTGTACCGCAAATTAAATTTGCGGTACAACTTTTTATCATGCGCCGACTCATCCTTATCCCCTTTATCGTTTTGACCCTCGCCTGCAACCTGGTGTCAGCGCCGCCTCCCACGCTGAGCATTGCGACCTTGCGCGCGCAGGCCTCCGCCTCTCCCTCCCTCACGCCTCCCCCCGGACCTTCAACGGCCGCGCCCACCCCCAGCCTTTTCCCGTCTGACGAGCCGACAGGCAAGATCGTCTACACCTGCCAATTGGACGGGGATCAGATCTGTATCATCAACGCCGATGGGACAGGTTTCCAACAACTGACGAGCGACTCTCATCGCCGTTGGTACGCGGCTTTGTCCCCTGATGGCGCGAGCGTTGTATATAGCGGATTTGCGGAAGACAACATCTACGAAATCTATGAATTGAATCTGGCAAGTGGAGTTATCACTCAATTGACCGATAAACTCGGCGTATTGCTCGCGCCCGAAATCTCGCCCGATGGCAGTCTCGTCGTCTTCACGCGCGGGGATGCAAAAGGCGCTTCGCAGATCTGGCTCATGGAGCGCAGTGGGGCGAACCCGCGCCAGGTCCACGCGCGAGGCTGGGACCCAACCTGGTCGCCCGATGGGACGCAGATCCTGTTCGCGTCGGACGCGGAAGGCGCGAAGAATCTCTACGTCATGAATCGCGATGGCTCGGACGCGCGCCGCGTCACCGATTTCGATGCCCTGCGCGGACGATCAGACTGGTCGCCTGACGGCGCGTGGATGGTCACGTACAACGGCCAGCCGTGGAAGCGCGAGGTCTTCATCTTCCGCCCCGATTTCAGCGAGTTGCGGAGACTGACTCCCGAGGGCGGTAACAGCCAAGGCCCGAGTTTCTCGCCCGATGGCAAGTGGGTCGCGTTCACGTCCTACTTTGATAATTATGGAGACGATCTCGGCTGCGAAATTTACATCATCCGCATTGATGGCACAGACGTACGTCGCCTGACGGAAAATGGTTATTGCGATTACCAACCACGCTGGGGGCCGTAGGACAAATTGCCAACTTGTCCATTCATAGGTCGGGTTGCCAACCCGACCTGCGAAACGAGACGCGCTCGCGGATTCGCGATAAGATTGCGAAAACTTTATTGTTGTCAAAGGAGCGAACCATGGAACCAAAAGGAAAAGTTGTCATCGTCACAGGCGCGTCATCGGGAATTGGCGAAGCCACCGCGCGCGAGTTTGGACGCGCGGGCGCGAAGGTCGTTCTCGCCGCGCGCCGCGTGGACAGATTGGAAGCGCTCGCGAAGGAAATTGTGGGGATGGGCGCGGAAGCCTTCGTCGTCGCGGCGGACTTGTCCAAACTGGAAGACATCCAAACGCTGGTGAAACAGACGCTCGACAAGTTTGGCCGCATTGACGTATTGGTGAACAACGCCGGTTTTGGCCGACTCGATTGGCTGGAAAATCTCGACCCTGTTAAAGATATTGAAGCGCAATTTTCCGTCAATGTGATGGGGGTGATTCAGACGACGCGCCAAGTTCTGCCTGTGATGATCAAACAGCGCGGCGGCGCGGTCATTAACATGTGTTCGATGGCGGGATTGGTCGCGACGCCCACGTACACGGTTTACGCGGCCAGCAAACATGCCGTGCATGGATTCTCCGAAGCCCTGCGCCGCGAAGTGAAACCCTGGGGCATTGACGTGTCCCTCATTTATCCAGGCGGCGTGGTGACCGAGTTCGCCTCCCACGCGGGCATTAAACGCAAGACGAACGCCACAACTCCCAAGTCCATGTTGTTGACGGCGGAACAGGTGGGGCAGGCCGTGGTGAAACTCGTCCGCAGGCCGCGCGCCATGTGGATTCTCCCCTGGGCGTGGACGGTGAGCGTCTGGCTGAATCGGTTCGCGAACTGGCTGGTGGATTACACGACGATCACGCGGTTTACTATTCCGGAGAGAGAGGATGAGTTGAAGGTAAGGAGGTAACAGAGTCCAAAGCCTCTGACTTTGGACGGGAACGTCAGAGACGTTCGACTCCCTTAAAACCCCTGATACACAAATGTGACCACGCTGGCTTGCGGGCCGAGGAAGAGAATCAGGATCCACAGCGCGGCGGCGAAGCCCCAGGCGCGGGCGGTGGGAGTCCATTTCATGAAGAACGCGTCTGCCCCGTGACGGGACTCCTGCCAGTCGAGCAGAAGAGTCAGCGCGGCGGCCGCGACCAGGTCAACGGCGGGGATGACGCTGGTCACCTGCGCGGTGAAGGCGAAGAGGCCTGTGAAGTAAACGAACGCGGCGCGCAAACTGGAAGCCGCGATGAGAATTAGCGCGAGAGTGGTGAGCGTGAACACGGCCAAGGTGGAGAGCGCGGTTCGCAGGCGCGAGGGCGGACGCGGCGTCTTTGATTTCAACAATTGTTCGCCAACCAGATACAGTCCATGCAGGCCGCCCCAGGCGATCATGGCCGCCTGCGTGCCGTGCCAGTATCCGCTGGCGAGCATGGTGACCAGCGGCGGCAGGATGGTGGCCGCGAGTTGGGGCCAGCGATGTTGCATCAGCCAGCGGCGCGTGGGGAAGAAGACGTAGTCGCGTAGCCAAAAGGAGAGGCTGATGTGCCAGCGCGTCCAGAAATCACTCAACGAGTTTGCGAGGAACGGCTGTCGGAAATTGGGGCCGAGTTCGATGCCCATCAACGCGCTCAGTCCACGTGCGATGGATGTGTAGCCCGCAAAATCGTTGTAAAGCCCAAACGTGAAGGCCAGCAACCAAATGACTTTTTCGAGCGACGAAAACGCGGCGGGATCGGAGAAAACGGCCGGCGGCAAGAACGAGGTCAATCGGTCGGCGATGACGATCTTGCGGATGAGGCCGACGAGGATAAGGCCAACGCCGCGGGCCAGCGCGGACGCGTCCACGTGGCGGGCCGCCCGAAGGTCCGCGAGGAAGCGGGCGGGGCGTTCGATGGGTCCCGATAAAAGTTTGGGGAAGAACGTCAGATAGAGGGCAAAGTCGAAGAAGTCGTCCGCCGAGTCCGTTTGACGGTTGTGGATGTCCACCAAATACGAGATGGCTTGCAGGATGTAAAACGAGAAGCCGACGGGCAGGAGCAGACTTAACGCCTCAGGCGGGACGGGGAGCAGGCGCGGCCCATACGGGCCGGATACCAGCTTGAGCGCCGCAAAACTGACGAGGTTGAGGCCGACGCCGAGGGTGAGCCAGAATCGGAACGTCGCTTTTTTGCCAATGTAAAAATTGACTGCCGTGACCGCGAACAGAACCAGCGCGTAGGACGGGCTGATGGTGACGTAGAAAAAGTAAGAGGCCGCGAGAAGCCAGATGTTTTGTGCTTTGCGCGCGAGGAAATAATAAACGATCAGCGTGATCGCGGCGAAGAGGAGGAAGGGGAGGGAGACGAGTTGCATGATTGGTTGCTATGTCATTGCGAGGAGCGTTCGCTGCGACGAAGCAATCTCCGCGTACACGGAGGAGATTGCTTCGCTTCGCTCGCAATGACGGAAGTGGGAATGATTCACTTAAACAATCCTCTGTTCTCCGCCATCATCTCTCCCAGCCATTGGCTGAACGCGGCCGCGCCGTCGGAGTTGAGATGGAGCCAGTCGAACCAATGCTCTTTCGGGATTGCGATGGCGATTTCTTGCGTACGCCAGAAGGGGATTTGGTTCTCGTCGAGAATCTGAATCAGCGTGGGGAGATATTCGGTCTCGTAGACGCGCCACGTCTCCGCGTCGGACGCGTCGGATTCGTGATATGAAGGGCCTTCGAGGAAGACGATCTTTACGCCCTTTTGCTGGAGAGTCAGAAAATATTCGACGGCCTGCGCCTGGCGGGGATCGTCCCAGGCTTCGTGCAGGCGTTCGGGGGTCATCGTCAGGTTTTCGATGTAGGGTTCGCGGATGCCTGGCGCGGGCTGGTAGCCTTTCGCCGCGAGCGGACTGGCCTCGGCTTCCATTTTGGCTCGGTTGGGAAGCGCCAGCCAGTAACGCCATGTCATAAAGTAGCGATAGGCGTAGGAGTGGTTGACGAGCCACCCATTCAATGATGGGACGCCGCGATTATATTTGACCCAATCAATCTCCCCGAGATATTCCACGTTGGCAATCGCGTCGTGGACATCGCGCGGCAGGATAGCGTAGAAGATGACCTTTGGATGAAAGCGCGCGATGGCCGCTTCGGCCAAGGCGGAGGCGGTCTCGATGGTCATGGCGGGCAGGCCGAGGTTGAAGCAGTGGATCGTCTCACCCGTCTTCTCGCGGTAGACCTGCTCTACGACGGCGGGGTCAATATCGGAGTTGGCAACCGAACTGCCGAGGAAGAGACAGTCAAGGCTTCCATCGCGGCGCAATTGATTTTCGAGTTGGTAGATCTTCGCGTCGAAGAGGAAATTATCCGCGTTGACGGAGGGCGCGGGGAGGAGTATCCCGATTGGCGAGCGCGCCACGATCTCCGCCGTGAGGAAGACGAGGGGGATGGTGAGCAGAAAATAAACGATCCCGCGCAGGGACTGTGAAAAGCTGAATGACTTTATTTGTATAGTCTCACGAGAAAATAGGTGCATGAACAATGTAAGATCTCTTTATGACTTTGCGAAAAATTACGTGAAGTTGAATGCTTTGAGTATGTAATGCCCGATTATTATGGGGAAGGCGCTTCAACTAACCAAGCCTCCTCCATATTTTCGAACATCCATTTGCCATCTATCCTTTGAAGGAAGACATAATACCCACGACAATACATGAAACTACCTGCACTGTCATAGCATAAATCTCCTCGACAATCCACTACTTGCACAAGAGCCTGAGTAAGCAACCAATTAAAACCGATACGGGAAAAAGATACCCACGAATCACCCTGCTTGCCCGTAGATGGATTGATGAAAGTTATTCCATCTGTAGATAGTAAATATTCCTCAAGGGGATATGCAATCTGATTCTTTTCTTGTAAGTCGGCCCAAGTCTCTTTTTGGAGGCCAGAATATTTATCCATGTCGAAATCAATTAGGTAACCAGCGCTATTTGCAGCGCTTATCTGGCATCCTCGAAAACTTGGTGGGAGCCCTAGAAATATGTAATGATTGCTTGTAACAACGTCATTTTTCTCTTCGGCCGGGTCACCATCAAAATTTGTATACTCAAGAATTTTAAGTTCATCTATGTCTATGTTGTAAACATATTCCGAGCCATAGTTGCTTGCTTTGGGAAAAATTAAGGCGGAATACACTTCTTGTTCAGCTTTGCGCAGTTCGGTAGGAACAAATTTATTATGCTTTAAAAGCACGAATAAACTTCCTCCCAAAACCACAAACAACGCAAAAAAGAAGATTGCTCTTTTTATTCGCATGTTTTTTCCGTATTACAGTGGCTCACCCAATCGGTGATGGGGGTTGTTTTGAACCTATTGTTCCAATCGGAAATGCTTCGCTTGGAACGGCAATAACTATCGAACTGCGTGACTACCGAACTACGCGACTATCAATCCCGATCTACATCATGCGAGTTGGATTCGCGGATGCCTGCGGGGGTGATCTCGATGAATTCGGCTTTTTCCTGCAATTCGCGGATGTTGTGCGCGCCGCCGTAACTTAAGCCAGAGCGTAGTCCGCCCACGAGTTGATGCAGGATTTCGCTGACGTTGCCGCGATACGGCACGACGGCTTCCACGCCTTCCGGCACAACTTTCGACCAATCTTCCTGATCCTCGGCGGATTCGTCCTCGCCGCGTTCGGCCTTGCGACGATTCATCGTCGCGCCGAGGGATGCCATGCCGCGTACCACTTTCACTTTCTTGCCGTCGCGCAGAACGGGCGAACCTGGCGCTTCGTCACAGCCTGCGAACAGGCCGCCGATCATAGCCGTCTCTGCGCCCGCCGCGAGCGCCTTGACGAGATCGCCAGGGGTGCGGATACCGCCGTCCGCGATCAGGGGGATATCGCGGCCAGCGTCTTTCACGCCCGCGGCGCTGTCCATGATAGCGGTCAACTGGGGGACGCCGAAACCCGTCACGATGCGGGTGGTGCAGATGGAGCCTGGCCCGATGCCGACCTTGATCGCGTCCGCGCCCGCTTCGGCCAGCTCGCGCGCGCCTTCGCGTGAGGCCACGTTGCCCGCGATGATCTGCGCTTTCGGAAAGTCCGCGCGCACCGATTTGACCATTTGGATGCAGTGATCGGCGTGGCCATGCGCGATGTCCAGCACGAGCACGTCCGCGCCCGCGTCGAGCAGGGCGGCGACGCGTTCGCGTTCGCCTTTGGTCACGCCGATGGCCGCGCCCACGCGCAGGCGTCCCTTTTCGTCGGTGGTCACGTCGGGCGACTGATTCAGTTTAATAAGGTCGCGCGAGGTGATGAGGCCGACCAGGTTATCGTCTTTATCCAGCACGGGCAGTTTTTCGATGCGATGTTTGTAGAGCAGTTCACGCGCCTCGTCCACCGAAACGTCGGGTTTGGCGGTGACGAGTCTTTCGCGTGGCGTCATCGCGGCGCGGATGGCGCCGAGCGAAGCGGGGGCCAGCATCAGGTCCCGTTGCGAGACGAGGCCGACCAGTTTGCCCGCGTCCATCACGATCAACGCACCGACCTTGTGCCGATCCATCAACGCGCGCGCCTGTTCGATGGTCGCGTCGGGTCCGATGTTGTAGGGATGCTCAATGATGAATCCCTGGGCGCGCTTCACCATCTTCACTTCGCGGGCCTGATGCTCGATGGACATGAAGCGATGCAAAATGCCGATGCCGCCCGCGCGCGCCATCGCGATGGCCATGCGCGCTTCGGTCACCGTGTCCATGTTGGCGGACATGATCGGAATCTTAAGGTTGATGCTCGCGGTCAGGCGCGTGGCGGTGTCCACGTCCTGGCGCGAGGTGATGGACGAACGCCGCGGAATGAGCAGAACGTCGTCGAAGGTTAAACCTTTGTGTGGTCGAATTTGCATGGGAACCTCTGAGATTGCCCGTCATTGCGAGCGTTCGTTGCGAAGCAATCTCATCCACGATGAGGGGATTGCTTCGTCGGGAAGAGCGCCCTCCTCGCAATGACGAGAAGTAGGCTTTTTTTAATCAGGCACGCCCGCGGCCTTGATGTCTTTAAGATTCAATTGCAGGTTGGTGCGCCCGTTGTACTCGTTGGCTTCAAAAGTATACAACACGTCCACCATCGGCGGCAGGTCTGCGAACAGGTCGCCCAGGCGGAAACCGATCGCGTCGAAGGTGAAGCGTCCGTCGGTGATCGAAAGTTTCAGGTGTTTCGCGTCCGCGCCCACGGTGCGCTTGCTTTGCACCTTCACGCCGCGTGAAATAAAAACGGGTTCGGGATTTCCGTAGCCCGTGGGTTGCAGGCGTTTGAGCTGGTCGAGCAAGGTGAAGTTCAACTGCGAGAGCGGGACTTCCACGTCGGCGGTCATGCTCGCGCGCAGGTCGCGTCCGCTCAACTCACGCTTCGCAATGGACCGCAAGCGGGCCACCAACTCGGACAGGTTTTCGTTGCGGACGGTGAATCCCGCCGCGGCCGCGTGGCCTCCGTGACGGATGAGCAGGTCGGCGCATTCGTCCAATGCTTTTGTGATATGAAATTCGGGGATCGAGCGGCACGAACAGCGCGTGGTCTCCTCGCCGAAGTGACCGACGATGGCGGGGCGGTAATACGTCTCGGTGAGGCGCGAAGCCGCCAGCCCGACGACGCCATGATTGAATTCGGGCGAGGCCGCAAACAGCAACAGCGATTCTTCCTGTCCTTCGAGCGCGAGCGCTTCGGCCTGCCCCTGAATTTCTTTTGTCAGCCGCTGGCGCTCGACATTTTGCTGGTTCAATTTCACCGCGATGTCGCCCGCTTCTTTTACGTCGGTGGTGGTCAACAAGTCGAAGGAGGCCATCGCCGATTCCAGCCGCCCCGACGCGTTGAGCCGCGGCCCGAGCGTGAAGCCGATGGTGGTGGCGTTGGCCTTGGTGATGTCCGCGCCGGCGATGTTGGCGAGCGAGAAGAGTCCCTGCCGCGAGGTTTGGCGCATCTGCTCCAGTCCCTTGCGGACGAGGGCGCGGTTTTCGCCAGTCAATGGCGCTAAATCCGCGACAGTTCCCAAAGCGACCAGATCAAGGTAATCGGACAGTTTAACGTTTAACGTTGAACGTTCAACGTTAAACGTTAACGCCTCTGCGATCTTATACGCGATGCCCACGCCCGCGAGATATTTTTCAGGGTACGCGTCGCCTTCCTGTTTGGGGTTCAGCACGGCCAGCGCGTCGGGCAGGGATCCGGAGGGTTCGTGGTGGTCCGAGATGATGAGATCCAGCCCCAGGTCACGCGCGTGGCGGGCTTCGTCGGGCGAGCGGACTCCGCAGTCCACGCTGATGACGAGGCGGATGCCGTCTGCATGAAGTTTGTCGAGCGCGTCGTTGTTGAGTCCGTAACCTTCCTCGAAGCGGTTGGGAATGTACTCTTGGATGTCTCCGCCGAGCGCACGCAAAAATTGGACAAGCAGCGCGGTGGCGGTGACGCCGTCCACGTCGTAATCGCCATAGACGGCGATCGGCTCGCGTTCGGCGAGCGCGGCCCGAATGCGATCCACGGCGACGCGCATGTCCTTCATCAGAAATGGGTCGGTGTCGAAATTTGGCTCGGCGCGCAAAAAGGCCTCGGCCTCGTCGCTGGTGGCGATGCCGCGATTAAAAAGAATCTGGCGAAGGATGGGGGGATGCGATGCGAGGGCCGCGTCCGCTTCGGGGGTGATGCGGGTTTGGAGGAGCCAGCGGTTCTTGTGGGTCATAAGGTATCAGGAATCAAGTGTCAGGTGTCAGGGGATGGGTAAGACGGGGCGAGTATAATCGAAGAAGCCATGAAAACAAAAAATCATTTCCCCGAAGAAATTCTTACCCGAATCCACGCGGATAAAATCGTTGGCATCCGCGCGGGGAGCGACGGTACACACCGCGTCATCGGGATTTGGATGGTGGTCGTGGATGGACGCGTCTTCGCCCGCTCGTGGAGCATGAAGCCGCGCAGTTGGTGGCGGACGTTTTTGGAAGACCCGAACGGGGAAATTTTCGTCGCGAGAAGGAAGCGGGGAATCAAAGTCCGCGCGAAGCTGGTGAAGGGCGAGAAGTTGAAAGAGGCGGTTACTGCGGCGTATCGCGAGAAGTACAACACGCGCGGCTCCGTCGGTTACGTGGAAGATATGGCGCGCAGTCCCGCGCGTGAGACGACGACGGAGTTGATTCCGATTCAGGAATAATCATGGACATTACCACTCCCGCACTTCTTTTCCCTGCCGTCACTTTGTTAATGCTGGCCTACACCAATCGCTTCAACACGCTCGCGACCATCATCCGCAATTTGCATGGCAAATACCAAGCCGATCGAAACGCGAACCTGTTGGCGCAGATCGCGAATTTGCGTTATCGCGTGTATCTGATCCGCAACATGCAGATTCTTGGCGTTGCTAGTTTACTACTTTGTGTGGTCAGTATGTTCGCCTTGTTCGAGGGCTGGCTTGTGGGCGGACAGTGGAGTTTCGCCGCCGCGCTGATCCTGATGATTCTCTCGATGTTGCTGTCTTTGCGCGAGTTGCAAGTCTCCGTCGGCGCGCTGGAGTTGTTGTTGGGAGAATTGGAAGAGGGGGAGATGAAGGGGTGAGTTTTCCCTCATCCCCAACCCTTCCCCCAAAGGGGGAAGGGAGTCCCCTCTCCCTTCGGGAGAGGGTTAGGGTGAGGGCGCGTAATATTAGGTAATCAAGCCATCACTCGATTCCTATTGCGAGTCAGATACGCGAAGACATAAAACGCAAGAACGAACAACAGCAAAGCCTGGTATCCCAGCGCGAGCGAGACGTATTCGAACATGCCGCCGATCATCGCCCCCAGCAGGTTGGACGCGAAGGCGATATCGGCCGCGAGGCTGTCGCGGAAGGAGTGGCTGAAGACCACGTTGGCGCAGAAGATGGGCGCAAAGGTCAGCAGGCTCGCCAGTCCATACCGCAGGGCGGGGGATGAGATTCCCAGCAGGGTATCGAGCGGGAGGAAATAATTCAGCGCAAGGAACACGAACAACAGGACATACAAAATCCAGATGCGCGTCATCTTGAAGCGGGCGTTGAACAGGATCGCCAGCAGGACACTGCTCAGGATGGCGAAGAACACCAGCGAGTTCACCATCCACGTGTTGCCGAAGAGCAGGCCAAATGTCACGAGACTGCGCGTCTCAAGCAACATGAACGCGACGCCGAGTAGGAAGAAGTGCCAGTCGAAGCGCGCCAGGATGGCGCGCGGCGCGACGACCGCCAGCATCAGCCCCGAAAGGATCAGGATGACCGCCAACGCCTGGATATAGAGAGTTGGGATGGTTGGCACGGGCATGTAGACGAACGGCCAATCGTCGGTGGCGAGCGCTTGGGAGGTATCCACGCTCATTCGTCCGTGGCCGATGATGGGAAGTTGGAATCCCATCGCGGTGGGAGGGATGTCCACGCCCGCTTCGGAATACGGGACGTTGAGCGCGGGATCCAGTTGCGAGAGCCGCGGCCCGCCGACGATGACCGCGGCGCGGCCGTAGAGTCCGTATGTGGTCACGTACGGAGGCGAGCCGAGGGCGGTGTCCACCATCCCCGCCAGTTTGCGGACGAGGAAGTCCTGTCGGTAATAGTTGTAAAGCACGATCAGGCCGTCATCGGTGAGCAGGTGACCCGCGCTCTCGATGGCGTCTGTGGTGAGCAGAAAACTTTCCAGGCGCAGGCTGGAATAGCTCGAAGTGAGGGTAAGCGAATCGGGCAGGGCAAACACGATCAGGTCATATTTTTCCGCGGAGTTGCGCAGGAAAGAGCGCCCGTCGTTGATGAAGACGCGCACGCGCGGATCGTCGTATGGACGGTCGGGATGCAGGTCAATTCCGAGTTGATGGATCACGGGGTCGATCTCCACCGCGTCCACAGCCTCCGCGCCGTAGTGGAGCGCGATCGCCACGTCGGACCCCGTGCCAGATCCCAGCACGAGGACGCGTTTGAAGGCCTTGTCGCCAAACAGGTCGTAGACCCTGAAATAGAAATTTTCCTTTTTCGTGAATTGGGAGGCCACCTGATGACCGACGTTGTTGACGTTGATCATGTAATCGCCCGTGTCGCTTTGGTTCACCTGGATGCGATAGTACGGCGACCACTGGCTTCCGAGTCCGACCCCGTAGACGATGGCCAGCGCGCCCACCGCGAACGGGAGCGCGGCCGCCCACTTTCCGCGCGGCAGGGTGAACAGGACGAGGACGGTCAAAACCAGGAACCAGACATACGGCGGCAGGGAGAAATAGGACATCACAAAAAACGCGGCGATGCCCGCCAGGCTTCCGAGAATATCGAGCGTGTAGGCTTGGAGCGGCGGCAGTTCCCTCAGCATTTTTCCCAGCGGACGCGCCAAAATCATGAAACTAAAGGCCACCAAAAAGAAGATCACTGGCAAGACGATGGCGTTTTCGGGCGGAGCCACTTTTTCGCCCGCCACGTAATAAAGCACCTGCGTGGACGGCAGGTAGAGTTCAAATTGCGCCAGCCGCGCCACTGTAACGAGCAGGAATAACCACACGAAGAAATCGGGCAGGCGTAATTTTTCGCGCCGCGAGACCATGATGCCCGCGCCAATCCCCAAAAACGCGGCCAGCATGATGAAGTTCATGAAATATCCCAAAAAGCGGACATAGGCAGGCAACCAGCGGATGCAGACAAGCTCAAAGAACAAAATGATGAAGCTGGTCAGGAACAATTGCCAGCGGATTCGTCCCGTGGACGCGGTCGGCGTTTCCCCGTCGCTTGTCACCATGTTTAACAATGCGCTTGCGCGATTTTGATTGAGGCTCATCTTGTTCTCCGAGTGGATACTGTTTTGGTGATTATAAATTACCCACTGTGGATGAACGCGATTTTCTGCTTGTCAAAAATGCAAATGTAAACTGTGGAAAAATGCCATTGCACCGCTTGGAGGTTGTTCCTTAAAATCTTTTTTGGACGCGGATTTCTCGGAGTACACGGATTTTTAAAACGTTTTATTGAATCCGTGAAATCCGTGTCATCCGTGTCCCATACTCCCAAGGTTATAATCCCTCCCATGACCCTCACCCTCTCCCGCGCCTCCCTCTTCGCGGACCTCGCCCTGTCAGGCATCACGCGTGAATATCCCAACGCGCCAGGGCTCGTCCTCAACAGCCCCGCGGACATCCAATCGCCGCGCGCCTTGCATCCCGCTTTTTACGGCTGTTTCGACTGGCACTCCTCCGTCCACGGGCATTGGATGCTGGCGCGTCTCCTGCGTCTCTTCCCCAATCTGCCGAAGGCCGACGAAATCCGCGCCGCGCTGGCGGGCAATCTCACCGAGTCCAATCTGCAAAAGGAAGCCGACTACTTCCACGCGCCGAACCGCCGTTCGTTCGAGCGCACCTACCGCTGGACGTGGCTGCTCAAACTGGCCGAGGAACTCACCGCCTCCTCCGACCACGACGCGGCGGACTGGTCGCGGAATCTCCGTCCGCTGGTGGACGTCATCGTACGCGGCTATCTCGATTTCCTCCCCAAGCAGACCTATCCCATCCGCGTGGGCACACACGCCAACACCGCCTTTGGTCTGGCCTTCGCACTCGATTACGCCCGCGCCGCCAAACACGCCGAACTCGAGTCCCTGCTCGTGCGCCGCAGTTTGGATTACTTCTCCCGCGACGAAAATATCCCCGCCGCGTTCGAGCCAGGCGGCAACGACTTCCTCTCCCCGTCCCTGATCGAAGCCGACCTGATGACGCGCGTCCTGCCTCCCGCCGAATTCGCGGACTGGTTTCACCGCTTCCTCCCCGACCTCCCAGCGGGGTTGCTGACCCCAGCCTTTGTCTCCGACCGAAGCGACCTGCAACTCGTCCACCTCGACGGACTCAACCTCAGCCGCGCCTGGTGCATGGATCGCGTCGCGTCCACTCTGCCCGAGGGGGACGCGCATCGAGTGGCGTTGAACGCGTCCGCGCAGAGTCACGCCCGCGAGGGTCTCGCGAATGTCGCGTCGGGTCATTATGGCGGCGAGCATTGGCTGGCGTCGTTCGCGGTGTATATGCTTCATCCCATTTAATTCCTCCACATGGATTTCACCTCATCCCTCGCCCAACTCCCCGCGCCCTCCGCAAAACGGATCGCGTTGCGCATCAGCGCGCCTGCGGAACGCGCCCTGCGGCAGGGGCATCCGTGGGTTTTCGATCAGTCCATCACCGAGCAAAGCCACGCGGGCGCGGCGGGCGACCTCGCTGTCATCTTCGACGACAAGCGCCGCTTTCTAGCGATTGGCCTGTACGACCCCGCCTCCCCGATCCGCGTCCGCATCCTGCAAGCCCGCGAACCCGCAACCATCAACGCCGACTGGTTCCAAGAAAAACTCGTCAGCGCCGCGCAACTGCGCGCCCCGCTCGAAAAACAAAACACCACGGGCTACCGCCTCGTCCACGGCGAGAACGACGGTCTGCCCGGCCTCGTCCTCGACCGCTACGCCGACACGCTCGTCCTAAAACTTTACACCCCCGCCTGGATTCCCCACCTCAAACAATTTTGCGATGCGCTCGCGCAGGTCAACCCGTCAACGCATTTGATTCTACGACTCAACCGCTCGCTTGAAAAACAGACTGACCTCCTGCACGGACTCCACGACGGGATGACCCTCACGCATCCGACTCCCCCGAGCCTGATCCTGTTTCGCGAGAATGGACTCACCTTTGAGTCTGATCCCATCCACGGGCAGAAGACTGGTTTCTTCCTCGATCAACGCGACAACCGCGCCAGGGTGGAAAAACTCTCCAAAAATAAATCTGTCCTCAACATATTTGCCTACACGGGCGGATTTTCCGTCTACGCGGCGCGCGGCGGCGCAAAAGGAATCGTCAGCGTGGACGTCAGCGCGCCCGCCCTCGAGTCCGCGCTCCGCAACATGGCGTATAACAAGTTGACCGCGCCTCACGAAACGATCGCCGAAGATGCCTTTGAGGTGTTGGCGCGCATGGCGTCGCAAAACCGTCTCTTCGATGTGGTGATCCTCGACCCGCCCATGTTCGCCCAAAGCGAAAAGCAAATCGCGGTTGCGCTATCCGCCTATCGCAAACTGACTCATCTTGGTTTAGGCGTTTTACGTCACGGCGGCACGTTGGTACAGGCCTCCTGCTCCAGCCGCGTGGACGCCGAATCGTTTTTCGAATCCGTTCACCAGTCCGCGAAAGAAGCGGGGCGCAAGTTGACCGAGATCGAACGCACCGCGCACGCGCTCGATCATCCGATCCGTTTTAAAGAAGGGGCGTATTTGAAATGTCTGTTTGCAACTGTTAGTTAACCGTCATTGCGAGCCGTTCGTTGGCGGAGCAATCCCCAACTTTATGAAAGATTGCTTCGGCGGAAGAACATCGCCTCGCAATGACGGCGACTCTCGAATAACGAATATCGATTTTCGAAATCCCCATCGCTTATAATTCCTCCCATGTTTGATTACACCCTCACCGCCCGCAACGGACGCGCCCGCACGGGGACGTTCACCACGCCGCATGGCGATCTCCTCACGCCCGTCTTCGCGCCCGTCGGCACACAAGCCACCGTCAAGACGCTCACGCCTGAGCATCTCAAAGGCATCAACGCCTCGCTCGTGTTGAGCAACACCTATCATCTCTACCTCCGACCTGGCGATGACCTGATCGCCGAGTTTGGCGGACTGCATCGCTTCATGAAGTGGCCGCGCCCCATGCTGACCGACTCGGGCGGATTCCAGGTCTTCTCGCTCGCGCAGACCCGCCAAATTGACGACGAGGGCGTGACCTTCAAAAGTCACATTGACGGCTCGACGCATTACTTTACGCCCGAACGCGCGATCCGCATTCAAGAGAATCTCGGCGCGGACATCATCATGGCCTTCGACGAATGCTCCGACCCGAACGACCATGCCTACAGCCGCGTCGCCATGGAGCGGACTCATCGCTGGGCGGAGCGTTCCCTGCGCGCCAAACGTCGCGCCGACCAGGCCTTGTTCGCCATCGTGCAGGGCGGCGTCAACCCGGGCTTGCGGGCGGAGTCAGCGAAATTTATCGCATCCCTCGGGACGCCTGGCATCGCCATCGGGGGACTCTCCGTGGGCGAGACCAAGCAGGAGATGCACGACATGCTCGACGTGGTGACTCCCCTCCTGCCCGAAGACAAGCCGCGCTACCTGATGGGCGTCGGCACCCCCGAAGATTTGATCAACGGCGTCGCTCGCGGCATTGACATCTTCGACTGCGTCCTACCCACCCGTCTCGCGCGTCATCACTCAGCCTTCGCCCCCGAAGGCCGCCTCAACATGATGAACGCGGACTTTGCCCGCGATCCGAATCCCATTGACGAGACCTGCGATTGCTACACCTGCAAAACTTTCTCGCGCGCCTACCTCCGTCACTTGATTGTGGCAAAAGAATTGCTGGCAGGCACGTTGCTCTCCATCCACAATCTGCGCGCGCTGATTCGGCTGATGGAACAGATGCGCGTCTACATTGCCGAAGGAAGTTTTGAAGCCCACGTCCCTGCGTTGTTGAAGCAATGGCAAGGGAATGCAAACAGACAGAAAGATTAGGGTGATATGACCGACACAACTCCCAAAATCGGTTTTCGACAATTCCCGCCCGCGTTGAAATTTGTGGTGGTGTGGACGTATTTTAGGAGTTTGTCTTTTTTAATTGGTCTTCTACTGCCAGCCTTCACTGCGTTTCAAATAAACTTGGGAAATGCAGTCGGTTTTTGGATATATTTTGGATTGGCAAATGGATTGGTTAACAAACAAAATAGTTCAAGAATTTGGTGTAGCATTTTTGTTGGTTTGGGTACTTTAATTAGGGCTATCAGTTTGGCTTTGATAGTTTTGGGATATGCTAAAGGGCCGTATACTTTCGGTTTGATATTTACTCGCGTTCCTCTTTCACAATCTCAAATGGCGGTTTCGTTAATCTTGAATCTTGTTTTCAACGCGATTCTCCTCTACATTCTCCTCCGCCCCAGCGCCAAAGCGCTTTTCACCCCTCAACCTGTTTCGTCGCTTGATGTCGCTCAACAGGAGGCAAAATGACCGACTCAACTCCCAAAATTGGTTTTCGACAACTTCCACTCGCACTTAAACTCGTGGTGATTTGGCTTGGCTTATTGGGCTTTTTCGATGTTATTGAGTTCGCAATCGAAATTGTTGGGTATGCAAAAGATCATTTCTTGAATTTTGGTTCCCTAATCACCGCGATCATTTTTTTTGCTCTGGCAGTTGGTCTGATTAATAAACGAGATAGTGCAAGAAACTGGACAATCATCCTCACTGGATTTGGGTTGTTGTTTGTAGCGGTACTTTTATTGTTGGTATTTATCTTTCCACCCGAAGCATCTTATGGACTCATATTTCTCAACATAGATACTCCCTTGTCGAAAATTCAGGCAGTTGGGTTACTATTCTTATCTGCCGTTCTTGAAGTAACTGTCTTATACATCCTCCTCCGCCCCAGCACAAAAGCGCTTTTCACCCCTCCGCCCGCTCCTGTCCCCACTCCACAAGAACCCACGTAACCCTCCATCCTCTACGCAATACGCAACACGCATCTCCTATCTCGCAACCCCTAATTCCTAACTCGCCCCCTCCCATGACCCTCCTCCAAGCCCTCCTCCTCGGCATTATTCAAGGCCTCACGGAATTCATTCCTGTCTCGTCCACCGCGCACCTGCTCATCGGGCAGGAACTGCTCGGCGTCACCGACGAAAGAATTTTCGCGTTCAACGTCATCGTTCAACTTGGCACGGTCTTTGCCCTGCTCGTCTTTTTCTGGAAAGACATCTACCATGTCGCCCGCGCCTTTCTGCTCGGCATCTGGAACAAAAAACCATTCGAGACTCATGACTCTCTGCTTGGTTGGTTGTTGATCGTCGCCACCATCCCCGCGCTTGTGTTCGGCTTCTTCATGAAAGACATCATCGAAAACCTCTTCGATGACGCGCTTTTACAGGCGGGTCTCCGCCTGCTCATGTCCGCGGCTTTGCTTGCCCTGGTGGAACGTTTCGGTGCGCGCAACCGCAAACTCGAATCGGCCAACTGGTGGGACGCCCTCGCCGTCGGCTTCTTCCAAGTTCTGGCGCTCTTCCCTGGCGCCTCGCGCTCTGGCACAACCATCGCGGGCGGCATGGCGCGCGGCCTCGATCGTCCCTCCGCGGCGCGCTTCGCCTTCTTCATGTCAGCGCCGATCCTGCTCGCGGCGGGCGCGTACGAGTCGCTCAAAGTGATCGAAATGACAGGCACGCGCGCCTTCCTTCCATATCTCTTCACAGGCTTCGCGTCCGCGGCGATCGTCGGCTGGCTGTCCATCAAATGGCTCATCGGCTACCTCGGCAAACACTCGCTCTACGTTTTCGCTGTTTATTGCGCGGTCGTCGGCGCGCTCATCCTTTTCCTGCGATGAAACGCCTCGCCCTCCTCTTCCTTCTTTCATCTTTCCTTGTTGCCTGCGCGCCCGCCACTTCCTCTCCAACCTCCATCGTCAACGTCTCCGTCTCCCCTGCCGCGCAACCTTTTCTATCTGACCTCTTCGCCTGCGCGGACTCCTCTTCTGTGACTCTCAACCTGACCTCCGACTCGCCCGACCTCTCCCTCTCACTCGGTCAACCCGACGGGTGGGCGGGACTCTCCTTCCAAGTGGCCGCCGAGGACATCCTCGTCGTTGTCTCGCTCGCCAGCCCCATCGCCGCGCTGACAGACGAATCCGCGTGGGCGATCTTCGCGGGGCAGGGCAACCCGTCCACGCAAGTGTGGGCGTACGCGTCGGCGGAGGAAACGCAGAAGGCGTTCGAGTCCGCCTTAATGGACGGGCGAAGCGTCACGTCATTTGCGCGGCTGGCCGTCAGCCCGTCGCACATGCTCACGGCGCTGACGTCCGACCCGAACGCGATCGGCATCCTCCCGCGCCGTTGGATGAACAATCAATTGCGCGAGTTGTATGTCGTCGCGTCTGTCCCCGTCCTCGCGCTCACTCCCGCCGAACCCGCCGGCTCTGTCCGCGAGTTGATCGCGTGTCTGCAAAAGTGAGCGAGGTGCGTCGCACCTAATTGGGAAGTGAATCCCCACCATCGGGTGCGACGCTCTCGCGCTGGCACGGAAATTGCATTACAATCCGCATCGAGGAACCCATGCGAGCAGTAGACATCATCATCAAAAAACGCGACAAGGGAGAATTGACCCGCGAAGAAATCCGCTTTTTCGTGAACGGTATCGCCACGGGGCGCGTCCCCGATTATCAGGCCGCGGCTTGGGCGATGGCCGTGTTGTTGAACGGCATGACCCCGCGCGAGACCACCGACCTGACCCTTGCCATCGCGCATTCGGGCGAAGTGCTGGATATGTCGGACGTGGTGAAGATCGCAGTGGACAAGCACTCCACGGGCGGCGTGGGCGATAAGACTTCGCTGGTGGTTCTGCCTGCCGTCGCGGCCTGCGGACTGCCCGTTGGTAAAATGTCGGGGCGTGGACTCGGCTTCAGCGGCGGCACGCTCGATAAGATGGAAGCCATCCCAGGCTATCGCGTGGATTTGACCACCGAGGAGTTTGAGAAACAATTAAAGAAGATCGGGCTGGTTCTGTGCGGCCAGTCGAAAGACCTCGCGCCCGCCGACGGCAAACTCTACGCCCTGCGCGATGTGACCGGCACGGTGCAGTCCATTCCGCTGATTGCCTCGTCCGTGATGAGCAAGAAGATCGCGGGCGGCGCGCATGCCGTGGTGTTGGATGTGAAAGTGGGCAACGGCGCGTTCATGCAGAATCTTAAAGACGCGCATGAACTGGCCGACCTGATGGTGAAAATTGGCGAACTCGCGGGACGCAAAGTGGTGGCGCTCATCTCCGACATGAATCAGCCGCTCGGATGCGCCGTGGGCAACTCGCTCGAAGTCCGCGAAGCCATCGAGACCTTGCAAGGCGGAGGTCCCGCCGATTTCCGCGAACACTGCCTGCACGTGGCCGCGCACATGCTCGTGTTGGGCGAGGTGACCGATTCGCTGGCGAAGGCGCGCAAACTGGTAGAGAAGTCCATCGCCAAAGGCTCGGCGTTGGCGAAGTTCCGTCAACTCGTCAAGGCGCAGGGCGGCGATCTTTCGTATGTGGTTAATCCCAATAAGTTCCCGCGCGCGCCCTTTGTCGAAGTGGTGAAAGCCCCTCGAAGCGGATACCTCGAACGAGTCCATGCCCGCAGTGTCGGGGAGGCCTCCGTCGCTTTGGGCGCGGGGCGCGCCAAGAAGGGCGATCCGCTCGATCATTCGGTCGGCTTCGTCATCCATCATAAAGTCGGCGATAAGATCAAGGAAGGCCAGGCGCTGTTTACCGTCTACGCCAATGATAAGAAAAAACTGGCCGCCGCGGTGAAAACCGTTCTGGCCGCGCACGAGTTCGACGATTTCCCCGTCCCGCCGCTTCCGTTGTTTTATGAGTGAGGCAGGAGTGCGTCGCACCCAACCCGATAGAAAAAACTGACCCGTCAGGTGCGACGCACCCTCATTCTCGGCCAACTCAAGCCTCAAAATTGCCCATATGACCATCGCGTCCTTGCCTTAATCTTAAGAAAAAGGCATAATTGGCGCAGGAGAAATGCCATGGCGAAAGTCCCCCTGAGAAAATATAACAGCGAGATCGAATCACTGATCGACCGTGGACAGGCGGATGAGGCCATTGCGCACGCCCGTCATATTTTGCAGACCTATCCCAAATGCCTCGAAACCTATCGGCTCTTGGGCAAGGCCTATCTCGAAACCAAACGCCACGGCGATGCGTCCGATATCTTCAACCGCATCCTTATGGCCGTGCCAGACGATTTCGTTTCGCACGTGGGCTTGAGCATCATCGCCGATGAGGGCAAACGCATGGACGACGCCATCTGGCACATGGAACGCGCCTTCGAAAAACAACCATCCAACGCCGCCATCCACTCGGAACTGCAAAGACTCTACGGCCGCCGCGACGGGCGCGAACCGCCCAAGATCCGCCTCACCCGCGGCGCGCTCGCACACATGTACGTGCAGGGTGAACTCTTCCCCGCGGCCATTGCCGAGGCCCGCGCCGTGCTGGCCGAAGAACCCTCCCGCGCCGAATTACAGGCTTTGCTGGCGCTGGCTTATTTCCGTGGCGGCCAAAAGGTGGAAGCCTCCGAAACCTGCACGCGCCTCCTCAACCAATTCCCGTATTGCCTCGACGCCAACCGCGTGCTGGTGGAAATTTTGCCCGGCACGGGCATGGCCGATAGCGCCGCCGCCTACAAACAGCGCGTCGTTGAACTCGACCCCTACGCCGCCTACGCCCGCGGTTCCATCTTCCAAACTGCCGAAGTCCCCGACGCGTCCGTTGCAGTGGAACGTCTCGATTATCGCGGCCCCGCACAGGATGCAGGCGGCGAGTGGGACAAATCCCTCGCCATCGGACTCGGCGGCGGCGCGGTCGCATCCAACGCCCAACCAGATTGGATGAGGGGGGAGTCATCCGCGTTTGACTCACCCTCGCCTCTTTCCACGCCTGAGGCGGACGCGTCCTTCGCAAGCGACCGCGACGCCTTTGCCGCTCCCGCCAATGCGCCCGATGAAAATGTGGATGGCATCCCCGATTGGATGCAAAAAGCAGGCTGGGGACAATCCACGGGCGCATTTGACGAATCGCAAGCCACGATGGACAGCGAACCCGCCGCAGACGAACTGGCCAAGGCCGACCTGCCCGACTGGATCAAATCCATGGCGCCCGCCGAAACGCCCACGCCTGCCGCGCCCGCGTCGGCGCCCTCCGACGATGACATGGACTGGCTCAACAAACTGGGCGGCGACCGACCATTCGACACCGCTCCCTTCCTCGGCGCGCAAGAACTTCCCCTCGAAGCCGCGCCCACCGCGACACCCGCGGAGTATCCGCAGGGTGAACCTGCCGCGCCCGCCGCGGGCTTTCCCGATTGGATTTCCGAACTCGGCGCGCCGATGAACGCTCCGCAGACGTCCGCGCCCGCGGAGTACTCGCAGGGGGAACCCGCTGCGCCCGCCGAAGGTTTCCCCGATTGGCTGTCCGAACTTGGCGCGCCGATGCAAGGAGCGACCTCGCCCGCGTCCACGCCTACGGAGTACCCGCAGGGTGAACCTGCCGCGCCTGCTGGCATGGGCAACCTCGGCACGTCCGCCGCCGAGCAGGATGCCGCCATGGCATGGCTGGAAAGTCTTGCCGCGAAGCAGGGCGCGAAATCTGAAGAACTTATCACCGACCCGAACGCGCGCTCCGAAGTTGTGCCAGATTGGATTGAGCAAGCCAAAGCCGTGGGCGATTCCATTCAGCCCGTCACGAAAGACGAAACGCCCGATGATAACTGGCTGGCCGACCTGGGCGCACCCGTCGCGGCCACTGCCGCTTCCGCGACTGCCGAATGGCTGTCCACGCTGGATGATGAGACTCCCGAGGACAAGCCGATCCCCGTGGAACATTCCGCCGCAGAGGCCGCTTCTGCCACCGCCGATTGGCTCTCGAAACTGGACGACATCGCCCCCGAGCCGACGAATCCTGAACCCGCCGCTCCCACTGGATTGGGCAGTCTCGGTACGTCTGAGGCCGAGCAGGATGCCGCCATGGCGTGGTTGGAAAGCCTCGCCACGAAGCAAGGCGCGAAATCCGAAGAACTCATCACCGACCCGAACGCGCGCTCCGAAACCGTCCCCGATTGGATCGAACAGGCCAAAGCGGTAGGCGATTCCATCCAGGCGGTTGCCAGGGATGAGACCATGCCCGCGCCCGAGCCAATGCTTGAAGCCGCGCCTGAACCGACACCCGAACCGACGCCGTCTCCTCTCGATCAAACAGGGACGTGGTTGCGCGATCTCGACGAGCAGGATATCCGCCCTGTCGCGTCGAAAGACTCGGATTGGTTGCGCAAACTCGAAGAATCGGAAACGGCGCAGGAGATGCCCGAGGCGCAGGAAAAACCTGTCGAAACGGAGGCCGCTCAATGGTCGGGCGAGCTCGAGTTCACGCCGCCACCGTCCACGGGACAGTTGGGGCAGTCCGCATCGGAGGCCGATCTTCCCAGTTGGCTGCGCGGTCTTGAAACAGCGAACGTGGAAGAAGAGATGGAGGCGGTCGCGCCGTCGGTGGAGAGTCTGCCCGATTGGTTGCGCGGCGAAGAGCCAGAAGCGCCGAAACCGCCCTCGCCGACGCGTCCGGCCGAATGGGTTCCCGAAGCGACGAAACCCGCGTCCGCGCCGAAACCTGTCGTTGCCAAGCCCGCGCCGAAACCGAAGGCCGAACCGAAGAAAGTCGAGCCGAAGAAGGCCGAACCCAAACCTGAACTGCGGAGGACAGGCATGTTGCCACCCTTAATTGATCCCGCTCTTGCGGCCGCGCGCGACGCTCTGTCACACGGGAAAATTCCCGACGCGTTGCAGGCCTACGCAAATCTTATCCGTAAAGGTAAACTGCTGGAGGACATCACCTTCGATTTGAAGGAGGCGTTGTATCGCTTCCCGGTGGAGGTGTCCATCTGGCAGGCCCTCGGCGACGCGTACATGCGCGCCAACCGTCTGCAAGACGCGCTCGACGCGTATACCAAGGCGGAAGAACTGTTACGCTAACCCGTGGGGCGGAATGTCATTCCGCCCTACAAATTTAATTCTGGAGGAATGTCTGTGGAACGAACGTTGGTGCTTGTTAAACCCGATGGCGTGCAGCGCGCGCTGATCGGCGAAGTGATCTCCCGCCTCGAACGACGTGGACTGCGAATGGCCGCGGCCAAGTTTATGGCTGTGAGCAAGGAACTGGCCGAGACGCATTACGCCATTCACAAAGGCAAACCGTTTTACGATGGACTGATCTCGTACATCACGTCCGCGCCTGTGATGGCGATGGTGTGGGAAGGCCCGCAGGCCGTGGCCGCCGTCCGCCAGACGATGGGCGCGACCAAACCCGTGGAAGCCGCCCCTGGCACGCTCCGCCATGACTTCGCCCTCGAAGTGGGACGCAACCTGACGCACGCCTCCGACACGGTGGAGAACGGCGCGAAGGAAGTGGCTCTCTGGTTCAAGCAGGAAGAACTGGTGAACTGGAGCAGGGAAGTGGATAAGTGGGTGTTTGAGAAGTAAGAATAAAACGTAAGGCGTAAATCGTAATCGTCCCGCAGAGGTAAGGTCTGCGGGACGATTTTTGTTTTTGGGTGGGATTAAAGGCGTTATTCGCCGAGGGCTTCGTTTGCCAGTTCATCGAACAAGGGAACCAAGTCGCTGGCGTATTGTTGGAGATAATCTCGAACGCGTTTTAAGTCTGCGCCCGCTTTGATAAGTTCGACGATATCCACCAGGTCTTTTCTGCGCTTGGCGACCAATTTCATGTAGATGAGCGTTTCTATTGAAACGACGGCAAGACCTTCGCTGGTGACAGGTTGGTCGAGCGCCTCTTCCACCTGCGAGCCGAGAGATACGGGAGAAAGGTAATCAATGCGAATCCCTCCCACTTCAATGGGAACCCCTGCTTTAAATGTGACAAGAGTTCCATGATGGTCGAAGGCTTCTTCGCCAACTAAAAAGTCAACGTCGGTTGTGGCGCGAATATATCCATGCGCTCCCACTGCCAAACCGCCCGCTAGCGCGTAGCGTACGCCGATTCGCTCCAATTGGGCGGCGGTCTGAATGGCGGCTTCCCGCACCTGCGGAGAAATGAATCGGAAAATATCTTTGAGATCCATAAGACTCACCTGGCGACGAGGGATTTGAGCGTAGGACAAATGTAACATGGGTAAAGTATAGCGCGAATTGATAACCTTGACTGGTAATGTGTAATCCGAAATTTTTTACTTCACCCGCAACAACACCTTCCCCTCCTGCCACAATTCTTCCAGGCGATAATACGCGCGCTGATCGGGCGAGAAGAGATGGACGACCACATCGCCAAAATCCACAACCATCCAGCCATCATGGGCTTCGCCCTCGATGCGGCCTTTCCTTTTGTGCGTCCCTTTCATCGCCTCCAGCACAGACTTGGCGAGCGCGTCTAACATGCGGCCGCTGGTGCCAGTGCAGATGACGAAGTAATCGGTAAACGATGCGACTTCCTTGATGTCTATCAACAGGATGTCTTCGCCCTTTTTGTCTTCCAGGGCATCAATAACGGAGCGGGCAAGTTCGTGTGCGTTCAGAGAGTCACCTCATTGGATTGGTTGTCCGTCATTGCGAGCCGCGCTCTTTGCGGCGACACTTGCACCGCACTGCGTTCGGCGCAGTGCAGGTGAGCAATCTCCATCTCAATGAGGAGATTGCTTCGGACGGAAGAGCGCCGTCCTCGCAATGACGGAAAATTATATGGATTTCAACGGCGCGGAAAATAAACGAGTGTATTCCGCGCCAGAAGGTTTCAAATCGCTTTTGAAGAGATGGACGGCGGTCACTTCGACGGTTCCCAGCGCGCCGATCTGCGTCTTCTCGAGCGCGATGCGCACCTTTTGCTGGTCGCTCGCGCCGATGGGCTGGCGGACGCGTCCGAGCGTGAGATGCGGCGAGAAGGGACGCGCCTCCTCTTCGTAGCCGAGACGCGCCGCGGCGGCTTCGAGTCCGCGCTGGAGCGAGGTCAACGCGGCTGGGGTGTGGAGTCCGATCCAGATCACGCGCGCCCGCTTCGGGGTGGGAAAGGAGCCGAGTCCGCCCACGGTGAGCGCGAAGGGCGCGCAGGTCTGCGTCTCGGCGGTGAGCATTTTGGCGAGGGCGTCCACGCTGGCGGGTGAAACGTCCCCGATGAATTTTAAGGTCAGGTGCATGTTTTCGGCGGGAACCCAACGCACAAGGTCGCGTCCCAGCGCGGCGCGCAGGGACTCGGTCTGGCTGTGGATCGCTTGTCGGATCGAAGGGGGGATTTCCACCGCGATGAAAACGCGCAGGGGCATCATACGTTTTGGGTGAGGCGCTCCACCGCTTGCTTGAGGTCGAGGTAGCCGACGGGTTTGGTCAGGTACACCGAAGCGCCCGCTTCCATGCCAGTTCTGATATCGCTCGGCATGCTCTTGGCCGAAACGACGATGACGGGGATGTTCATCAGGTCGGGATCGCGGCGCATGTAGCGCAACACTTCCAGCCCTGAAACGTCGGGCATCATCACGTCGAGGATCACAACGTCGGGTTTTTCCTGGATGATCGTGGCGATGGCGGGCGTACTGCTGAACATCTTGACCACGCGGAAGCCGTTCACGCGCATCATCTCCGCGAATAGTTCGGCGGCATCGGGTTCATCTTCCACAACAAGGACGGTTTTTTGAGCGGTCATCGTACTTCAAAAATAGCACAAGATATGGGAAATGGCAAGAGGCCGTAAGGTTTGACGAATTGGCGCGGTCTACAAGGCATTGGAGAACAAATGACAGACTTGGAAAACTTTCGCGCCGAGAAGGATGACTTCTTCGCGAGCCATCCGCAAAGCCCACTCACTGCGCTTCAAAAACGGACCTTTGAGGGGCTGCGCTATTTTGACGAGGACCCCTCCCTGCGACTCGAAATCAGCGTCACGCCCTTCGCGGAGCGCGAGCAGATCGAGATCCAAACTTCCACAGGCGACGTGCGCGTCTACACGCGTTTTGCCCGCTTCCAATTTACTGTGGATGGTCAGGATGCCGCGCTGACGATCTACGAAACTGAACATGGATTCTTCCTGCCTTTCGTAGATTCCCTCGCGGGCAAAGAGACTTACCCCGCGGGCCGCTACCTCGACCTGGAGCCTTTGCCTGGCAACCGCTTCCTCGTGGATTTCAACCTGGCCTACAACCCCTACTGCGCCTACAACGATAAATGGTCCTGCCCGCTGACGCCGTTCGAGAATCGGCTCAAGGTTCCGATCCGCGCGGGGGAGAAGGTGTTTCACGAAGAGCACGAATAGGCACGAATGACAGCGATACGGAGTCGAACGTCTCTGACGTTCGTTTGTCTAAAGTCGGAGACTTTGGACTCCGTTAAAAAAAGAAACCCGTTTTCAAGATGAAAACGGGTTTTTGTATCTAGGCTTCGGATGATTCTCTGACTTTTGCCAGAACATCCAACAGGGCCTCGTAGTGATCGTTGCATCCTGAGCACATTTCTAGATGTTGGTGGACAAGCGGCATGAGACGAGCCGCGTCCTCCTTGCGGATTTCCATTTCGGCATATTGATCGAGCATGTGGAAGGCCTGCTCGCAATCCACCTCGCAATTTTCGAGGTAGCGGATCAGGTCCAGCACGCTGGAGTCGGGAAGGTTTTCTTTGGGCATGTTGCCGAGTCCCATTTTGGAGAGCCAGTCTTTTAATTTCATTCTCATCTTATCCGTTGACGATGGGCAGGGAAAATTTCTTACCCAGTTTCAAAGGCGGTCAACACTTCCTGCGCGGACAGGCCCTCGAGCGAGAGACGTCGTTTCAGGCGCAGGCGGGCGTCGTGGAGAAGTTTATACAAGGCGTTGCGATTGGTCTTGAGTTTGACGGCGGCCTCTTCCATGGGCATATTTTGCACGGAGAGGAGCATGAGCGCCTCGCGCTGACGATCGGTCAGTTCCTCGGCGATGATGCGGCGGACGCGGGTCATCATGTCGGCGCGCTCGACAGAGGTCTCGGGGCTGGCGCTGGAATCCTCCAGCAGGGATTCGGGCGCGGGGGCATCCTCGTTTTCGACCAGTTCCTCCAGCGACGAGTCCCGCCAGCGTTTGCGGCGCAATTCCGAGAGCGCGATGCGGATGGCGACCTTGTGTGCCCAGGTGGTGAACTGACTGCGGCCTTCAAAGGTGTGCAGGCGATTGAGGATGCGCAGGAGGGATTCTTGCGTCACTTCTTCGACGAGGAATTCAAATTGCGGTTCGGATGGCGAGACCCACCGCGAAAGCGCGTAGGGCAGGCCTTTCGCGATGACCACGCGTAAGTCTTCCAGCGCGGCGTCACGGATGGGGCCTTCGGATTGCAGGTCTGCGAGCCATTGTTCGTTGGTGCGGGTGGGCATAGTGGGGTGATTATAACGGAGGAGGGGGAGAGAACAGAGAGTAGAGAGCCGAGAATTAGAAAGACCGCCTCACAAAGGAGACGGTCTTGTGGGCGCGGAGGGGCTCGAACCCCCGACCTTCTCATCCCCTTAATGGGGGCATCAATGAGAAAGACCGCCTTGTGGGAGACGGTCTTGTGGGCGCGGAGGGGCTCGAACCCCCGACCTCATCAATGTGAATGATGCGCTCTAACCAGCTGAGCTACGCGCCCGGAGTGATGGGCATTATAGCCGAGACAACTTTGTAATGCAAGTCTATTTTTTACTCCCCTCTCCCGTTCACTTGGGAGAGGGGCAGGGGGTGAGGGCTACGGCGGCGGAAGGAAATTCCACGGGTTCACTTTGCCTACGCCGTGCATGATCTCGAAGTGCAGGTGCGAGCCCGAAGACTTGCCCGTGGAGCCGATTCCGCCGATAGTCTGTTGCTGAACGACGCTTTCGCCACATGTAACCCAGATCGATTCAAGGTGCGCGTAAAGCGATTGCCAGTTATCGCCGTGATCAACCATAATCATATAGCCATAACCGTAATCGTTCCAACCCGCGTAGACCACCACACCCGAATCGGTGGCATAGACGGGGTCGCCCGTCTCGCCGTCTACGTCAATGCCGTAGTGGTTGGTTTCGGGGGAATAATCGTTGCCGGAGAGAAAGTGATTCGCGGCCGGCCAGACGTACGTGCCAGTGCCGATATTGCCGCCCGTCACAGGGCCGCAGGAGCCAGGTCCCCAGTTGCGCGCCACGGCGGGATCGTCACGCGTCACACCGACGGGGGAGTTCCAGGCGGCGAACTCGCGCTTCCCGCCAGGGATGATGAGCCACGTCCCCTTCGAGATGTTGGGCGCGGCGTAATTGCCAACCACGGCGGGGTCTAATTTGTTGCCAGGATAATCAATGATGTCCGCGGCGGTCACGCCGAAGAAGGCGGCCCAAGCTTCAAAGTTGACGTCGCCCAGCCATTCGTAGTACACGCCGTTGACGGGCAGGATGTTTAACTTCTGCCCAGGCTGGAGCGAGTGCGGATCGTCCGCGAGCGTGTTGAAGTTTGCCCATAAAATTGTCTGGGGGAGCAGGTTGTATTTTTCGGCGATGCCAAAGACGGAATCGCCTTCCTCCACGGTGTAGGTGATGACTTCCTGCCGCGGCCGCGTCGGGACGTTGGTGTGGGGTTCCGCGAGACGCGAAACGCCAGGGACGAGGGAATCGGTCGGCGGGGGGAGCAGGTTGGGGTCAATGAATGGCGTGGCGGTGGGTCCCGCCGCGAAGGCGGGTAACGCGCCCAACTTCAGCGGAGTCTGCTCGTTGAACGCGGAAAGCAACCAAATGGCCGCGCCGATCAGGGTCAGGGAAAGAAGCGCAGTGCCGAGGCGCAGGAGTCCCTCTCCCAGTCCGAGCGAGAGCAGGGACGCGGTCCATTCGGCGAGCGGGTTGCGTCGGGATCGTTTTTGTTTGGACGCGGCGTTTGTTGTCCCTTGCTCGCCGCGCGGTCGTTCTTCGCGAAATTCAGAATTCATTTATGCCTCGTTGAGTATCATAACAAAGGCAAATTTTTGAGTCAAGCGGCGCTCTCATGCAGGCTTAAGCAGAGGCGCGGCGCACTTGTGGGTAGGCAAGGTGCAACCCGCCGACCAACGCCAGCATGACCAGCGCGCTGATGAGCATGGAAAATTGCACGCCCCAGCCTTGCGCGCTCCCGCCGATGAGCAGGCTTCCGATCGGCGCCACGCCCTGCAATGCCCACAGATACACCGCGAACACGCGGCCGCGCAACGCGTCGGGGACGCCCATCTGGATGATGGTGTTCATCATCACGAGTTGCGTCACCGAACCGTAGCCGATGATGGCGATCAAGACCAGCGCCATCGGCAGGTTCGATGTGAACGACATGCCGATCAGCGCGATGGTGAACACGACTTGCCCGACCAGGAGAATCAGGCCTTTGCGACGGGTGCGGTTGTAATAGGCCGCGAGGAACGCTGCCGCCAGCGCGCCCACTCCCTGCAAGGCGTAGACCTGACTTGTGCGCGTGGCGATGAGCGCTTCGGTGTCCTGCGCGGTTTGCAACACGTCGCGCGCCAGCGCGGGAATTTGTTGAAGCAGGGGGATGCCGAAAATGCCCAACAGCGTGGACATCACGATCACGGTACGGATGACTGCATGTCCGCGGATGAACGACATACCCTCGTGAAATTCGGACGCGAGATCGTTGAAGATATTTCTCCAGTTGATCGCCACGCGCGGGACCTGGAACGGGGTGCGCGCGACGAGCAGTCCGCCGATGACGAACACGAAACTGAGTCCATTGACGAAGAAGACTGACGCTTCGCCGCCGCGGGCGAGGAGGGGCGCGGCCAGCGCGGGGCCGAGAATCCGCCCGAGATTGAACGCGGTCGTCTGGAGGGCGATGGCGCTGGGGAGAGCCTGCTTGCCCGCGAGTTCCACCAGCATGGCCTGACGCGCGGTGATCTCCACGGCGGAGGCTGTGCCGAAGATGAACGCCAGCACGGTGATATGCCAGATTTGGATCCGCCCGCTCAAGGCCAACGCGGCGAGGCCAAAGGCTTGCAGAGACATGACCACTTGCAAAATGATGACCGTTTTGCGTTTGTCCCAATGCTCGATCAACACACCCGCAGGGAGCGCCAGGAGCAGGGTCGGCAGGGTGGTGGCGAATCCGATGATCCCCAAATCCAGCGGGCGGCCAGTGATGCGATACGCGAGATACGGCTGAGCCGTGTTGTGCATCCACGTGCCGATGACGGAGATGAATTGTCCAGCGAGGAAGAGTTGGAAGTCGCGCGAGGCGAGAGCGGGGAAGCGGGATTTCAAGGAGGGAGGGGAGAGGCGGGATAGGGGTTGCGTGTTGCGTACTGAGTACTGCGTATTGCGTATTCCGTGTGTACCTGTTTATGTGTGTACTTGTGTACTTCTCACGCTGGCACAACCAACTCCGCGCGATCATTCGCGGGAGAATTAACCAGCGTGCCGACCGCATGCGCGGACATCTCCGCGGCGGGGAGGGGTTTAAGGAGGGGGAGCAGGCGGTCAGCAGTTTGCGGCGCGGGGTCGAGCCACTGATCGTAGGCAGACGGCGGCAGAATCACGGGCATGCGGTTGTGGATGGGGGACATCAGTTCGTTCGGTTCGATGGTGATGATCGTCGTCGAGCGGATGGAGCCTCCATCAGGGGAATGCCACTCGTCCCAGAGACCCGCGAAAGCGAAGGGTTGACGCGACTTGAGAAAGATGTAGTGCGGGATTTTGGTCTTCGTCCCAGGCTGGGACTTCCACTCGTAGAATCCGTCCGCGATGATGAGACAGCGCTTGTATTTGAGCGCGCCGCGAAAGGATGGTTTTTCGGCCAACGTCTCGCCGCGCGCGTTGATGAGACGGTTGCCAATTGTGGGGTCTTTTGCCCAGGAGGGAATCAATCCCCAGATGAAGAAATCGGCTTTATTTTTTGCATCGTTGGGAATCGCGAGAACGGGTTGCGACGGCGCGATGTTAAAGCGCGGCGCAAATTGCGCAGGGAAGGTGAAATTTGCAAATGCTTCTTGCAGGTCGGAGGGGTCAACGGTTAAGGTGAAACGTCCGCACATGAAATCCTCTCTTTAACCAATTTCAAAATTTGTTCGCAATCCCTTTTATTAATGAAGGACGGAATTGTTATTTGTTGATTTCCACAAATAATCTTGGGAATTACCAGCCATCCTGGATATCTATCAATAACCTTCATATTTTGAGCAAAATTCAGTTTGACTCTTTTATTAATTATCATCGCCCCCGAAGGTCCCTCAATGCTATTCTCCGTGATCACAAATGTAGCCCATTCTTGTGTTTGGTTGAAGAGAACTGTCATTACTAAAATTTCAACAATCGTTGCGCCTAAAAACAAGCCAATAAAGGACTCGTAATGAGGCTTTTTGTCAATTAGAAGAAAAATGCTCACTGCTAAAATGTAACCAATCCATAGGCCCCTTGTGCTTAAGAAAACATCCATTCTCGATGGCTTGATAATCATTTGTTTCCTTTCCTCACGTCATCATTTTTTTATCCAAACTTCTTCGCATCCGCCATCGAAACAAAAACATTCGTATCAAGAACGACGCGCACGTTCTTTCCTCACGGCACGGACTTCTTTATCTACATCCTTTTCGGCGATGTTATATTTTATGCGGTATCACGAATCTTTTTAATGGCCGCGTCATATCGGCGTTCCAAATCTTCATCATCCATCAGGCTGATGCGAAGATAACGTACAAAGGCCAGCGCGTCTGCGCGACGCGATTTTTGCGGGGACGAAGTTTCCTGCAAAAGCGTTTGTTTAAAACTGGTCATGGTACACCTCCTTCGCAATTATACCCCCGCGTTACTTCAACTTCCTCGCCTCACCATCCCTCATCGTCACCCCAATCGCGTCGAGATGCTCGAGCAGCGCCTGCACGTATTTGCGCGTGGTGCCGAGCAGGTCGCGCACTTCGGCCAGGGTGACTTGTCCCTTTTGCCGAATGGCCGATTTCACTTTTTCCACCATCGCCTCGTAATCCTGCGTGCGGAAAACGACCTCCTGCGAAACCGTCGTCAACTCGCCCATTTCGATCAACGCGTTGTAGACTTCCTCCCCAACCTCGGCCAGACATTCTTTGACGCTCGGCGGCCCAAACGGATTCGCCGCGAACTTCCGCATCAACCCCGACATTTGGGCCTGATTCGCCCCATCGAACGTTACTTTGTGGGACGGGAGAGAGAGGAAGGCTGTGAGTTCGTTTAACGTTGAACGTTTAACGTTCAACGTTATCAGTGCATTGAAAACGCGAGGAGATAATTTGAGTTTGCTCTTCAACTCCTCGCGCGGGATGCCTTTGCGAAGCGGAAATGCTTTGTGATACTCGCCGACGATCTGCAAGGTTTTATCCTGCAATGCGTTCCATTGTGACAGGGCAATTAATAACTGGTTGTTGCCATCTTCGAGCGATATCAGGGAACCCGCCTCCAACAGTTCCTTCAGCGCGGACGCGGCGGATTCGGCCTCCAACCGCGAGCGCGCGATGACATCCTTCACGGACGCGGGACCGAGAGCCAGCGCGGCTTCGAGTAAGACGTCCGCGGGGGAACCCTGGGCGAGGGATTCCAATGATTTGAGAATGGCCTCGTCGAAGCGTTTGTGGCGTCCCTTCGGATGCGGGTCAACGATAACGCCGCCGCCGAGCGTCTCGGAGGGGGAGGGGCGGCGGACGATGATTCGGTCGCCGCGCACGGCTACGAGCGGGTCGCGCAGTTCGAGTTGCGCCCAGCCGTCGGACGCGGGCGCGAGCTCGTCCACGCCCAGCAGGCGGACGGCCGCGATCGTCTCTGCCGTGCCGAGGAAGACTTTCACTTCGGCGGCGTGTTTGAGCGGCGCGGCGATGTCTTTCAGCAAATGCAGGCGCACGTCGGCGCGGCGGGAGGGCTGGTATTGATTCAGGTGGACGACCACCTCGCCGCGCTGAATTTCCTCTGCCGCGACTCCCGAAATATTGACGGCCGTACGCGAGCCAGCCTCGGCGCGGTCTTCTTTTTTCTTGTGGGTCTGCAAGCCGCGTACGCGTCCCTTTTTGCCGCTCGGTAAAATTTCCACTTCGTCGCCCACGGCGAGCGCGCCATCTGTCAGCGTACCAGTGACGACGGCTCCGAATCCCGCCATGGTGAAGACGCGGTCAATCGGCAGGCGGGGGCGGTTGAGGTTCGGGCGGGAGGGTTTTTCTTGTAAAAGCAATTGGAGATTGGTAATTAGTAAATCGAGTCCCGTCTTGTTTTTGGCGGAGACGCGCACGATCGGCGCGTCGGCGAGGACGGTGGCGCTCAGGGCGGCGCGAACGTCCGCTTCGAGCAACCCCAGCCAGTCGAAGTCGGGAGCGAGGTCGGTTTTGGTCAGGACGATGAGTCCGGCGGGGATTTGGAGCAGGTCGAGGATGGCGAGGTGTTCGCGCGTCTGCGGCATCATGCCCTCGTCCGCGGCGATGACGAGCAGGGCGGCATCTATGCCCCCGATGCCCGCCAGCATGTTCTCGATGAAGTCGCGGTGACCAGGCACATCCACGATGCCGACTTCTTCGCCATTCGGAAGCGTGAGCCAGCCGAAGCCGAGATCAATCGTCATCTCGCGCTCGCGTTCTTCCTTTAGGCGATCAGGATGGACGCCCGTCAGCGCCGCGATGAGCGTGGACTTGCCGTGGTCTACGTGGCCTGCTGTGCCGATGACGCGCATTTACTTTTTCTTCGCCGCCGTCTTCTTGCCATGCCCCATGATGCGTTCGGTGGCGGTGAGCCATTCGTGCGCCCAGTTCATCAATTCCTGCATCTGGCGTTCGGTGGCGTCGGCGGTCTGGTGCAGTTGATCCTGCGCGGTCTGCACGACTTCATCAAAGGCGTGGACGCGCTCCTCCGCCGCGGCGACCGAGGCTCGCAATTCGCGGATGGATTCATCCTGCGAGAGGGTGTAACTCGTCCAGCGTTTCTGGTCTTCGGCTTTGAAGGACGCCCATTCCTGGCGCGAGCGCTCGTCGCCGAGGCGCTGCATTTCGGTGATCTCGTTGATGCGGCGCTCCAGTTTTTGGTTGAGTTCGATGTAGGCTTCCTGCGCGCGTTTGGCGGCGCGGGAGGCTTCCTCCGCGGCCTGCACTTGCGTATCGAGCGTGGAGGCTTGTTTCTTGAAGGCGTCCACACGGTCATTCCATTCCTTCCAGGCGCGGTCGCGTTCCACGTGCGCGAGGGTCTGCTGTTCGATGAAAACAACCTGGGCCTGTTTGCGATCTGATTCGGATGCAAGCAGGTCGTTCATGCGGCCTTCGATCACGCGCAGGCTGTCCATGTTAAGCTGCATTTTGTCGCGCGTCTCGTCCAGGCGCTTGCGGACGGCGACGAGGTCGCCCTGCAAGTCGGCGATGCGTTTGATGTCGGTGCGGCGCGCTTCTTCGATGGATTTCTGTCCACGCTCCAGCGGCTCGTGGGCGGCGGCCACCTCCTCGACGCGTGCTTTCATATCTGCGATGGCTTGCGTCAGGCGGATGTCCTCCGCGGCGTTGAGTTTCATCTGCTTGCGGATATCGCTGACATCCGTCAGTTTGCGGACTTCTTCGATCGTGCGGCTCAGTTTCTCGTATTCGACCTGGCCGCGCTTTGTTATTTCGGCTTCGCGTTTTTGGGATCTCTTCTCGATCTCATCAAGATTGGTCGCCATGTCTTTGCGGTGCTTGGCGAGCAATTCTTCGTATTGATTCAAACGCGCGGCTGTGGCGGTGATCTCGGCCAATCCTTTTTCGAGCGATTTGGCGTGTTTAGACAGCGCGGTCACTTCGCGTTCGATGGAAGTCAGGCGATCCTCCAGCGCGGCGTTCACATCGCTGGTTTTGCGTTGTTGTTTTTCCAGCCAGTCTATGCGTTTGATGATCTGTTCAAATTCCATGAAATCGCTCCGAGTTAGTGGGGAGTCGAACGTCTCTGACGTTCGTTATCCAAAGTCAGAGACGTTGGACTCCGTGCTCATTTTTTGCCTGCAAAATTATAGCGCTCACTGTCCCAGGTTCTGGAACAGGGCGGGCAGGTCAGTGGTGAGGAAGTTGGCGGCTTGCGGGAAAAGTCCCAATATAAAAAGCGCGAGGACGCCGAGACCGATCAAAATGGCCTGGAAATACGTTTCCCGTTGATCCCATTTTTCAGAGGGGAGGACGATCACAGCCAGCGTGCGGACGGCTCCTGTCATCAGGCCGAGCAATCCCACCAACAGCCAGATGGCCAGCCCAATTGATTCACGCGAGAGGCTTTCGAGCAGCGCCATGCGGATGGGGAAACCCGCCAGCAGGGGCAGTCCCGCGGCAGAGAGATGCGCGAGCGCGATGCCCGCGCTGGCGATCGGCAGGGCGCGGGCCGCGCCTTGCACGTCCACGAAGCGGGGCGAGGCGGCGCGCGCCTGGATGACCGAAAGTGACAGCGCCCATACGGTCAGTCCCAGCCCGCGCGGGATGATCTGCATGAACGCGAGTTGGATTCCCTCCGACGTGCCGAGGCCGAGCGCGATGAGCAGGAAGCCCGTCTCGGCGATGGCGGCGTAGGCCATGAGTCGGCCCAGGTGGCGTTGGAAGGCGGCCCAAAGTCCCGCGGTGACCGCCATGAGCAGGCCCGCGTCGCGCAGGAGAGTCATCAAGTCGGCGGAGAGGCGCAGGAAGGGGTAGCGATCCAAAAAGCCGATGGCAAACAGGGCGGTCGTCTGCGGCAGAACCCACAGCAGGAAGCCGACGAGGTAGGGATGCGCCTCCTCCGTCAGCATGGGAATCCAGGTGTAAAGAGGAAAGATTGCCAGCAGGAAGGCGAATCCAAGCGCGAGTATGGCGGTGGCCGCGGCGGTGAGTTCCACATCGCCTGGGCTGGTTTCCACGCCTGATAATAGCCACCCCGCGAACAGGATCAGCGGGACGGCGATGGTTTGAAACGCAACGTAGCGCAGAATGCCGCGCCCGGGTTTTTGAAAGGGCGCGACCAGCATCGGCACGGAGAGCAGGACGGCGATCTCGATGAAGACGGATGCGAATAGGAAGGGGCGCACCGCGATGGCCGCCACCAGCAACGCGAGGATGGCGAGTCCCATTGGTACGAGGCGGCGGGCGAGACCCAAGGTCTGCGCGCCGAAGAACCACATGGCGGCCAATCCATAAAGGATGGCGAGCAGGGAACCATGCGCGGGTTGAAGCGTCAGACTGCGGCCAAGAATGATGACCGAGCCAGCCAGCTTGAAAGAAAAAGAGCCGATGGACAGCGCTTCGTCAATGGGGATGACGAACGCCAGCACGCTCAACATGGCCGCGCTCACGCCTCCAATCATGGACAGGGAGCGTTCGCGGCGGATCAAGAGCGACGCGGCGCCGATGCTGAGCGGAAGAAAGATCCAGAGGAGGGGCGCGCTCATGCGAGAATGTCCTCCTCGGGCTCTTCTTCGGGCGCGGCGGTCATCAAATACGCGCCGACCAGCGCCAACCCCAAATTGACGATGGACAACAACCCCGCCAGCAGAATCGAAGTTTCGACGGTGGCATAAAGAATCTCGAACCCAGCCAGCAAGGTAAGCAGGCCGAGCGTGATGCGAAGCGGATCGGCGGTGAGGCCAAGGAGCAGAATGCCCATGCCCGCCAGAGTCAACGCGCCCGCGATGACAGGACGGCTGATACCTGGGATCAACGTCTCCACTTTGGGCGTGGTCGCGACGACCAGCACGATGACGATGGCCGCCGCGAAGAGACGGAAGAGACGCCCGCGCGGCCAGGACGATTCTTCCTGCTCCGCTTCATTCTCCGACATGCCGAGGCGGGTGACGCCGATCGTGGCCGAAGCCATCCAGCCCGTCACCAGTTTGACGGAGGCCAGGCTGAACGGCCAGTGCAACGTGATGAGGTAGAACATGCCGAGATATTGCGCGGCCAGCAGGCCGAGGCTCCAGCGCCAGTCGCGGCTGAGGAGCAGTCCCACCGAGGTGACCAGCAAAAGCGCCAGGACGATGTAGGGAATGAGGGTCATGGCGTCCTCGGCGCGAGCAGGGATAGGAAGAGGACGAGGAAGAGCAACGCCCACAAGATGCCGCCGTCGCCTTCGAGCGCGGCGGTGATGGATTCGGTCAAGCGTCCGAAAGAGCGGTAGAGGTTCCAGAGGAAATCGTAAAACGCGTCGAGGCGCGAGGCGGAAGATTCTTGCGGGCGAATCCAGTGGGCGCGCACGGGGTTGAGCCAGCGCAGGCGCGGCGTCAGCCAGAGAAGCGCCAGGGTGAGCGCGCCCGCCACGAGCGACGCGGGAAGCGTTCCGAAGGCGCGCGCGCCGTCCCAGCCGAAGAGTCCCAACAAGAGCAGGGCCGCGAGCGGGAGTCCGATGCCGATCGGGTAGACGTTGCGCGCCCAGGCGCGGTCGGGGTCGAGGTCGGTCGAAGTCGCGGGACGCGTGACGTGTCGGATGAATCCAGCCGCGAGCAAGGCTTGCGCGAGGAGCAGGGCAGGCCACATAATGAAGGTTGCCCAACTCGTTTCGGCGGCGCTTTCCCAGCCGCGCGCGCTGGGCGAGAATGGCAAAGCCGATATGCCCCACAAGCCCGCGAAGAGCAGAACGCGATTGAGAATTTTATTTTGAATGGACGCGAGAAAAAGCGCGCCGCCTGCCAGGATGAGCGCCACGCCCCAGCCCACCGACCCCGCGGGGTTGCCGCGCAAGGCCGCGGCCAGCGCCAGCGCCGCGAAGGCGATCACCCAATAGGGGCGGCCAGCGAGCGCGTCGGGTGAGCGCATCCACATCCAGGCGGCGTAGAGGCCAGCCAGCGAGGTGAGCGCGAGCAGATAGGGCGCGAGCGGCGAGGAGATGCCCTGCGCGGGGATGCGCGCCAAAATCACGAGGCTCGACGCGGCGGAGACGAGACGGAGGGTTGTGCCAAATCCGCGGCGCACGGCTGAGTCGGAGGTATATCCAAGGTGCAGGGGCAGAACGCCGAGGCGCAAGCCCGCCGCAAGAATGAGGAAGATGCCCGCCTGCGGCACGGTGGTTTGAAAATCGAGCGCGGCGCCGCGCGCCATGCTTTCGAGTCCGGCCCAAAGTAGCAATCCGATTCCAACGAGACGCGCCGCGAAGCCCGCCACTGCGCGCCCGTTCGTTTCGGTTTCGTTGGAGGAGAAAATGTGCGTGGTGAGTTCGGTCAGGTCGATGGCCGCCCAAACCAAAACCAACGTGAGCGGATTATCGGCCAGCGTTGCCAGCAAGCCGAGGCCGATCAACGTCATGGTTCCCGCCCACGAAAACAGCGCGGGGAAATTTTCGCGCGCCGCCGCGCTGACGATGACCGCCAGCCCCAGCGTGGCGAGCGCCAGCGCGTAGGGCCAGGCGAATTGGTCTGCCACGAACACAGGCGCGTTGGCAAACAGCGCGGTTGCTCCCCAGGCGGGCAGTTGCAACGTGATCGGCATCTGCGCCTGCCAAAGCAAAACGCCCGCCCAGGCCAACACCGATCCGCCCGCGGCAATGAGCCAGCCAAAACGGTAATTCGGTTGCGTGACCTGAAAGATCGCCAATGCCAGCGCGGCCGCAAACAAAAAGAGAATTGTGATCAAAATGAACATAACGGGGCGGGATTATTTTATCAGGTTTGCCAGCCGAGGCGGGAATGTTGTACAATCTGCGGCATGAATTTTTTGCCGATGGAAATTCTCACAACCAAATCTCGTCATTGCGAGGAGGGCGTTTTCCCCGACGAAGCAATCCCGCGTGGCGAGAGGAGATTGCTTCGGGAAGATCACCCTCGCAATGACGGATTATCAGCGCCACGTGTCAGACGAAAAAATGGGCGTCCAATTTTTTGGGGACTTTTGGGACTCTTCCTCCTGCTGACCGCCTGCGCTGGGAGTCCTTCCGCGACTTCCGCTTCGCCTCAAACCGACCCCGCGGCGGTTTACGCCACCCCCGACTCTGATCCTACGCCGACGCCCTTCCAGCCTGGCGCGTCCTTCCCGACCGCGGCCAGCCCGCTCCTCCCGTTGCCCGTGGACGCGTCCCCCGCGCCGACCGCGGCCGAAGCGCTCAACCTCGTGGTAGACATCAACCCGCTGACAGGCCTGCCGCCCGCCGATCCCGTCCTGCTCGAACGTCGTCCGCTGGCGATCAAGATTTCCAACTTCCCGCGCGAGATCCGTCCGCAGTATGGATTGACTCTCACCGACCAGGTGTTTGAATATTACATCGAGTGGGGCGATACGCGCTTCATCGGCGTCTTCTACGGAAACAACTCCGAAAAGGTGGGACCCGTCCGCTCGGGGCGATTCTTCGATGAGCACGTGGCGCGCATGTTCAAGGCCTTTCTGGTCTTCAACTATGCCGATCCGCGCGAGTGGAATTATTTGAAGGGGAGCGACCTCTATCCCTTCCTCGTCATCCCCAGTTGCACGGGTGGGATTTGTCCGCCGTTCTTTGTCTCGCGCATCAAAGACGTGGAAGACGCGGAGCATTTCACCAATTATTTCGATACTACGCGCTTCAACGATTTCGCAAAAGAAAAGGGCGTGAACAATTCACGTCAAACCCTCCGCAACGGATTCTTCAGCGAAACAGTCCCCGCCTCGGAGGGACAAGTCCAGCGCATTTACACCACCTATTCCAACCGCTCCTACAACTATTGGGAATACGATATCGCCACGCGGAAATATCTCCGCTACCAGGAAACCGTCAACGTGGACGCGGAAGGGGGCGTCGCGGAAACGTACGCGCCTCTGATTGATGCGGTCACCAACCAACAGGTCAACGCGGAGAACGTGGTGGTCGTGTTTGCATCGCACACGTTCGCGAACAAGTTCAACGCAGAGGATGAAGTCTACAACATCCATCTTGTGGACGAGGGGCTGGCCTACGTTTTCCGCGACGGAGTCGTGATCCCTGCCCGTTGGTCGCGCCCCGAAAAAGACCAGTTATTCTTTTTGGCGACGCGCGAGGGCGATCCCATTTTTCTACGCCCAGGCCGCACCTTTTACGAAGTGATCGGCGTCACGTCCACGATGATTCAAAATGGATTGGATTGGCGCTTTATCTTCCAAACGCCGTGAGCGGCTCGCGGTAAAATGAAATTCTCAGTCTAATTTCGGAGCGCGGACTTCTGTCCGCCTTTCGAGCCAAGCGTGTTTTCAAGGAGAGAACTTATGTCCACAGACTCTGGTTTTCTAAGCAATCTCGCCCTCATCCTGACAGGATTTGGCGGCGCGTTTTTGGCCGCGCTGTGGGTGAGCCTCGTCGTGTGGACGTATCGCGATATCCGCACGCGCGCCCGCGATCAGCTGGTGCAGATCCTTTCGGCGTTATTGGTGGCCGCGCTCAGCATCCCTGGCGTGTTGGTCTATCTCATCCTACGTCCGCCGCGTACGCTCGAAGAGGAGTATCAGCACACGCTTGAAGAGGAGACTTTGCTCCAGGCGTTGGAAGACCAGTCCCTTTGCCCAGGATGCGAACGCCGCGTCCGCGAGGACTGGCAGGTGTGTCCGCATTGTCAGACGCGCCTCAAGAAGCCCTGTCACAGTTGCGGGCGTCTCATGGAATTACCGTGGAACATCTGTCCCTATTGCGGGACGGCCGCGCCAGGCTCGCGCAAAGAATCCATCAGTATGGATGACGCGTTGCGGGAGTTGAAAATGGGGGAGGGATGATAGCCATGAAATTCGACTCCCTCACCCTCACGCACCTCCGCATGCCACTCGTCTCCGCGTTCGAGACGTCGTTCGGGCGCATCACACACCGCGAGTGCATCCTCATCACGGCTCAATCTAACGGGCTGACGGGATACGGCGAGTGCGTGGCTGACCGTGACCCCGGCTACAGTTACGAGACGATCGGCACGGCCTGGCATATTCTCAAAGATTTCATCGCACCGCTGTTGCTGGGACAAAACGTTGAAGACGCGGATGACTTCCAACGCCGCGTGGACGGGATCCGCGGTCACAACCTTGCCAAGGCGGGCGTGGAAATGGCGATCTGGGATCTGCTCGGCAAGCGCGCGGGCAAGTCTTTGCGCGAGATGTTTGGCGGAGAAAAAAGCAAAGTGGATGTGGGCGTTTCGGTGGGACTTCAATCTTCGCCAGAAAAACTCGTTCATGCCGTGGCAGATTACGTGGCGCAGGGCTATCGCCGCGTGAAGATCAAGATCAAACCTGGCCGCGATGTGGTGGACGCCTCATCTGTCCGCGTCGCGTTCCCGACGCTGCTCTTGCAAGTGGACGCAAATTCGGCGTACACGTTGAAGACCAGCGCGGCGCTCAAACCTCTCGATGGACTCGAACTTCTCCTTATCGAGCAACCTTTGTATGAAGACGATATTTGGGATCATCGCAAATTGCAAACCGAGTTCAAGACCGCCATCTGTCTCGACGAGAGCATCGTCACGCCGCGGCACGCGCGTTACGCCATCGAGATGGATGCCTGCCGCATCATCAACATCAAGCCCGCGCGTTTGGGCGGATTAAGTCAGGGCATCGCTGTCCATGATTTGTGCAGATCGCGCGGCATGCCTGTCTGGTGCGGCGGGATGTTGGAGACGGGCGTGGGACGCGCGTCCAATCTCGCGCTGGCCTCTCTGCCTGGGTTTACCCTGCCTGGAGATATCTCCGCATCGGAGCGCTACTACCTGCGCGATATCACATACGAGCGATTTTCGCTCAACGCCGATAGCACGATAGACGTTCCCTCCGCGCCTGGGCTGGGCGTGACGGTGGACCCGTCCGCGCTGGACGCGTATCGGATGGCGGAGATTGTTTTGAAGCCTGAATGAAGTAGGTCGGTTGCCAACCTTCAAAGTTCGCGAGCAGTTGGACTGCGAGCCATTCAGCAGTACAACTGCTGAAAAACAGGAATGTTATTCCGACCTACGTTACGGTAATGTCTCCTCCAATAGATTCTGAATCAACCCAGGATCGCTGACGAGTTCCCCTTTGCTATCAAACGAACCGTAGAGACGAATCATCGAGTCGAGCGCGTTGAACGAGAGCGTGACGATGATGTATTCGCGTCCCTTATAGCGGACGATGCCCGCGTCGGTGTGGATAGAGCCGTTGTTGTAGAAGGCCTGCCCGTTCTTGCTGAACGAAACGGCGTGGATCGTCCGCGCCAAATTTTTGAGATTGCCGCGAGCGGGACCAGCCTCATCCACTTGCAGGAGGGAGAGGGCAGTATCGCGCAGGCGTTCGTCGCGGAGATGGTAGAGCGCGTCGTAGAATTGGAAGAGGTCGCGCGGCGTGTACACGTTGTAGGCGATGGAGAACGGATCGCATTTGAGCGTGGCGGTTTGGACGGCGCACAGGTCGCGTTGACCGTGTGTGGGGAGGGTGAGTTCCTCTCCGTTGACGAGGACGGAACCGTATTCGTATAGCCCCCGAAGGGGAGTGTTGTCGGGATATTGGATTTGGGAGAATTGGTTGAACCAGGCGTTGAACGAGTTGATAGCGTTTGCTTCGCCGCAAGGCTCGTCAATTTTAAGTTGCGAGGCGTCCACGCAATTTTCAAAGGTGAATTGCAAAATATCTGCTGTGGCAAGGTTGGCGCTTTGCGCGATCATGGAGTAGACTTTTTCCAGCACGAAATAGCGTTGGTCAATGTCTCCGCCTGCGCCGTTGAGCGAGTAGCGGTGTTCGCTGAAAAAATCGCCCACGTTTTTCCAATTACGCGGGTCGGCCAGAAATTCGGAAACCAGTTGTTGATATTCAGGGCTGACGTAGTATTCGATATTTTCTGCCGCTTCCAAATTGTGAAAATGATCCTGCCAGGCCGCGTCGGACGAGTCCCAGATGTGGCGGCATGAGGAAAGGAAGTAAACCATGGCTGGCGCTTTGAACGCGGACGCGAACTGGAACGGCACATCCGCGTTGATGGAAACGAGCGCGCGGTCGTTCGTCAGGTCGTAGATGTAGACGCCGATATCTTCGGCGGTTTTTTGCGGGTGGCAACTGCCGTCTGAAAGGAGGAGGGAGGAGAGAAAGGCCTCGGTGTGGTTTGGCGGGGAAACGCGCGCGGTCGAAGTGGCGCGAGGGGTGGAGTCCGCTGTGGGGTGGGGAGTGGACGCGGTCGGCTCCGGCGTGGGGCAGGGCGTGGGAGTCGCGTCAGGCGCGGGCGTGGGCGCGCAGGCGAGAGTCGAAGTCGTCAAAAAGAAAAGTATTAACAGGACGGCAAATTTATTCATGGGCGGCATTTTAATCCAAAACCAAGTAGAATTATCGCTGGAGGCCGATATGAGCAGACCGCGCGCAAAACGTTTTCTTGGAATGACCATCCCGCAGTGGGGCGTTGTTGGGGTGATGCTTTTGTGTATGGGTGGGGTTGTGGTGGGCGGCTACATGTGGCTGAACCTGCAAGTGGCCGCGGCGTATATTTCGCCCGAATTGGAGATTCCAAATTTTACTCCCGCGCCCACGTTCACACCCGCGCCAACGGCCACGGCTACGATCACGCCTTCGCCCACGCCGATCACGTACGAGTCGCTTGTGCCTGCGGGCTGGATTCATTTCATAGATGCGGGCGTGGAGATCTGGGTTCCGCCTTCCTATTCGATTCTCAGCAAGGATGAGTTGGATAAGACCGCCAACCTTTTGGATGCCGACACGACCGCCCTATTGATGGGGCTTCGGGATTCGACGCCCAGCACGTTTCGGATGAATACCACGTTGCAGGTGTTGGCGCGCAGTCCCTTCGCTCCCAGCCTGGACGAGATGGTGGATGACCAGTTTGGGACGCTTTCGCGCCAGGGACGGCTTTTGGAGCGCGATGAGTTTAAGTTCACGCTCGAGTCATTTGACGCGCGCAGGTTGATCTTTGACATTAACATTGATGGGGCGTATGCAGGCCTGGCGTTCTACGCGATCTACACGGATAACGCGATCTACTATCTGGGATTTAAGACGCCATTCAACGAGTTGTATACGCGCCTGCCCGATTTCGACGCGGCAATTCAGACGTTTCGTTTGACCACCCCATAATCGCGGCGAATCTATTTTCCCAATTCTTTCCATTCGACAGGCTTGAGCAGAGACCAATCCATTTCGTGGAGGTGTTCGGGTCCCTGCGCTTGCCACGCGTCCAGCGCGCGGGCGAGGTCGGCGCGGAGGATGTCCACGCGGAGGCCGCGGCAGGAGGCGGGGAGGCCGTTTAGGATCCTCAGGCAACGCTCGCCCACTTTGACTGCCCCGTTGAAGTTGCCGCGCTGCATGTGCAGGTAGACAACCGCGGCCTGCAATACCCCGCGATACAAATCGCGAATCGGACGCGCCTCGGCGCGCCAGGCCAGTTCGAGGGCTTCGTGCGCTTCAAAGTAATGGCCTGCATTGAAGAGACGGAGTCCCTCTTGCGCGTGGATAGGGAGGGGTTCGTTGCAATCGTCCATGTGGGGAGTATAACAGTTGGGTGGCGTGAATTTTTGGACAGGGATTTCGCGGATGACACGGGTTCCTAAAAGATCGTTTCTTCTACTTTTGGTAGACGACTGCCCGACAAAAAGTCTTTTGCCACAGATTACATATATGGTGACACCTGTCCCCTTTGAGGAGCGGTGCGGCCGCTATAATCTAAAGAGGTGACAAATGAGCAACGAACAAGAAATCAGTCGGCAGGAAGCCAAAACGCCCGAGCAACGGTTCTTGCA
>JACRBL010000039.1 GCA_016234485.1 Chloroflexota bacterium | reverse complement strand
GCTTATTACAACTTTGTAAAATATCACAAGAGTTTGCGCTTGCCGGTTGGCAACATTCCGGGTCGCAAGTGGACACAGCGAACACCCATGATGGCTGCTGGTTTCGCCGATCATGCTTGGACTGTTAATGAACTCCTGACCACCATCCCGCTAAAGCGCTAACCACACTCTGTCGGGAGACTACCAAGATTTCACAATGGGTGGAAAATGAGGCTGGCATTATCGGGCGTAGCCCCGATTCAAATTTTGAAGGAGGCTTCTCATGGCTCAAGAACCGAAAGACGTTCTCGTCCGCATGCACGAAGACCTTCAGCGCGCGTTGGAAAAGGCGCCTGAGGATCGCCGTTGGGTGATGGTGATTGACCTACGCAAGTGCGTGGGTTGTCATGCCTGCACCATCGCCTGTGTGGCCGAGAACAAACTCCCGCCTGGGGTGGTGTATCGCCCCGTGATGGAGCGCGAGATTGGGACGTATCCCAATGTGACGCGGCAATTCATCCCCCGCCCGTGTATGCAATGCGATAATCCGCCCTGCACACCCGTCTGCCCTGTGAACGCGACGTACGCGAACGCGGAGGGCGTTGTGGTGGTGGATTACGAGCAGTGCATCGGTTGCCGCGCCTGCATCGTGGCCTGCCCCTACGGCGCGCGCACCGCAGACTTCGGTTACACCTATACCGAGGAACTGCCCGTGCTGGAAGGCGCAATTGTGGGACGCGAAACCGCAGACGATTACGAGCGCGCCCCGAACTTCGAATACGGACAGGAATGGCCGCGCGAGAATCATCGCTCCTCGCCGATCGGCAACGCGCGCAAGTGCCACTTCTGCCTGCATCGCATCCACGAGGGCGAACTGCCCGCGTGCGTCACGACCTGCATCGGGCGCGCCACGCTCTACGGCGACGCCAACGACCCTGACAGCCTGGTGACCGAACTCATCAAGCAGACGAACGCGATCCGCTTGAAGGAAGAGTTGGGAACCGAGCCGAAGGTCTACTATCTTGTATAAGGAGGCAGAGATGTTGACCAAACGATTGACTTACGCTGTTGGCGCTCTGGCCTTTTTGGCTGGCGTGTGGGGCATCTACACCCGCCTGTTCGTGGGCGAGCGCGATGTGAACTACGGCTCCTACGTGGTGTGGGGACTCTGGGTGGCGATGTACCTGTTCTTCGCAGGCGCGGCCACGGGTTCGTACATGTTCGCCACGATGGAGTATCTCTTCAATATCAAACTCTTCAAGGGGACGGGCAAAGCCGCATTGTGGTGCGCGCTGATCACCATGCCCGCCGCGCTGGCGACCATTGGCATGGACCTCGGCCACATGGAACGCATCGTGAAGGTGTACCTGGAACCGAATCCCTTCTCGCTTCTCGCGCAGATGGTGTGGGGCTACACCTCCTTCATCGCGGTCATCCTCGTGACGATGTGGCTGGTCTACAAAAAGCCCGAAACGAAACTGACCAAATGGGCGCTGTCTATCGGCCTGTTCGTCTCGATCTTTTTGAGCGGAGGCGTGGGCGCGCTATTGGGCGTGAACGCCAGCCGCGCCTACTGGCACGTCGGCCTGCTCCCCGTGCAATTCCCCATCTTCTCGATGGCGACGGGCTTCGCGCTGTTGATGATCGTGCTTGCCTGGTTCGCGCCGAAGGATGAGAATCGCCCCGAGCAACTGCGCGTGATCGGCATGGCTGTGGTTGTGCTGCTGCTCGTCAAGACCTACTTTGTGTGGAGCGACTTCTCGCAGTCCATGTACGCGGGCGTGCCTCAAAATGTGGAGGCAGTCAAGTCCGTGCTGTTCGGTCCATACTCGTGGCAATTCTGGGCGGTTCAAATTGGACTTGGGACGCTCATCCCCATCCTCGTGCTAACCCAGCGCAAACTGGCGGGGAGCGCGGCCTGGGCCGGCTGGATGGGACTCTTCGTCCTGATCGGATTCGCCATCGCGCGCACGAACATCGTCTTCCCCGCGCTGGTCATCCCCGAACTGGAGGGGCTGGCGACGGCTTTCACAGGTCCACACCTTTCCTTTGACTATTCCCCCAGCCTGCTGGAACTATCGGTGGTTTCGGGCGTGGTGGGCGGCACGATCATCGCCCTCCTGCTCGGCCTGGATTTCAAGCGGCTGAACATCTTCACATCTGAATCGGAGGTGAAGTGATGAACACGCAACAACCTGAAAACTGCAAAGTCTCCCGCCGCGATTTCCTCAAACTAGCCGCGGCGGGCGGAGTGGCAACTGTATTCCTCGGCAACCTGCCCAAAGTGCAGAAAGCGCTCGCTAAGTCCACCAACGGCTCGGCCTATAAACTGACCGACCCCGCCAACCAGGTCTATTCCATCTGCCAGCAGTGCAACACGCAATGCGGCATCAAAGTGAAAATCCTGGACGGCGTGGCCGTGAAGATCGAGGGCAATCCGTATTCGCCGTGGAATCTCGTCCCGCACATGAAGTACGAGACCCCGCTCGCGGAGATGGGAACGATCGACGCGCCGCTCTGCCCGAAGGGACAGGCAGGCATGCAGGCCGCGTACGATCCCTTCCGCATCACCAAGGTTCTCAAACGCGCGGGCAAGCGCGGCGAAAACAAATAGGAGACCATCCCCTTCGATCAAGCCATCACAGAAATCGTGGAAGGCGGCAAACTGTTTGCGAAGGTCGCGGGCGAGGAAGGCCGCGAGGTGGAAGGTCTGCGCGCCCTGCGCGCCATTACCGACGCGCAACTGATGAAGGACATGAACTCCGCCATCGGCGCGATCCGCTCGGAAAAAGATGTCGAGAAAAAGAAGGGCTTGATCGAAAAGTTCAAGACCGACTTCAAAGATAATCTCGACAAGATGATTGATCCCAAGCATCCCGACTTCGGTCCCAAGAACAACGAGATCCTGTACTTCTGGGGACGCAAGAAGGGTGGACGCTCGGACATCGCGCACCGCTTCTTCGGTTCGGGGCTTGGCACGACGAATCGCCACGGACATACCACCGTCTGCCAGGGATCGCTGTACTTCTCGGGCAAGTCCATGTCCGACCAGTGGGATGCGGCCACATCCAAGTTCACGGGCGGCGCGAAGGCTTACTGGATGGGCGACACCGCCTCCGCGGATTTCGTCATCTTCGTGGGCGCGTCGCCGTTCGAGGGCAATTACGGCCCCACCAACCGCGTGCCGCGCATCACGGATCGTCTCGCGACGGGCGCGCTGAAATTCGCGGTGATTGACCCGCGTCTCTCGAAGATCGCGGGCAAGGCCTGGAAGTGGCTTCCCAACAAACCTGGTTCTGAAGGCGCGATCGCGCTGGCGCTGATCCAATGGATCATTGCCAACGAACGCTACGACGCGAAATATCTCGCGTTGGCGAACAAGGCCGCGTCTGCCAAAGCGGGCGAACCAACCTGGTGCAATGCCAGTTGGCTTGTGAAGATGGATCTCGAAAAGGGCAAACCAGCCAAGTTCTTGCGCGGCTCCGAGTTGAAACTGGTCGAGAAGAAAGAAACCGAAAAGGACGGCGCGAAAGTCGTCACGTATGAGACCGTCCCCGCGTCGGCGGAGGAAGCGCCCGTTGTGTACGCGACCGACCCCTTCGTCGTGTTGGATGCGGAAGGGAATCTTGTGATGTTCGATCCGAACGACGCGGAACGTTCCGTTGTGGCGGGGCAACTCTTCGTCGAGAACGCGACCGTCGGTGAGTTCACCGTCAAAACCAGTCTGCAAGTTCTGAAAGAATCCGCGAACGAAAAGACCATCGAAGAGTGGTCTGAGATCACGGGCATCCGCGCCAAGGATTTGGAAGCGCTGGCTTTCGAGTTCACGTCGCATGGCAAGAACGCCTGCGTGGACATTCACCGCGGCGTCAGCCAGCACACCAACGGTTATTACAACGTGATCTCGTGGTACAACCTGGCGCTGCTCATCGGCAACTTCGACTGGCGCGGCGGACAGGTGTATGCCAGCACGTACGATGTTTCGGGCGCGAAGGCTGAGGGTCCCTTCCTGTTCAGCAAGGCCGACCCAGGCGCGTTGGCTCCGTTTGGTTTGAGCCTGATTCGCCACGACGCGAAGTACGAAGAATCCACCATCTACATGAACCTGCCCGAAGAGCAACACTATCCTGCCAAGCGCAACTGGTATCCGCTGGCTTCGGACGTGTACGAGGAGATCATCCCCTCGGCGGGCGACGCGTATCCGTACGGAATCAAAGCCGCCTTCAGCTACATGGGTTCGCCAGTCTACTCGTTGCCTGGCGGTCACAAGTGGATCGAAATCTTGCAAGACGTGAAAAAGATTCCGCTGTATGTCGCAAGCGACATCATCGTCGGCGAGACGAGCATGTACGCCGATTACATCTTCCCCGACGTGTCGTATCTCGAACGCTGGGAGTTCGGCGGCTCACACCCGAACATCACCTTCAAGGTGCAGGGCGTCCGCAATCCCGTCATCGCGCCGCTGACTGGCACGGTGAACGTCTACGGCCAGGAAATGGCAATGCAATTCGAAGCCATGTTGCTGGCGCTGGCGGAAAAACTGGAACTGCCCAACTTCGGCCCGAACGGACTCGGCGAGGGCGTGAACTACAATCACCCCGACGATCTCTACATCCGCATGGTGACGAACCTGGCCTATGGCGAAAAGAAGGAACTGGAGGACGCCGTCCCCGAGGCTTCTGCCGAGGAGATTGACCTCTTCATCAAGTCCCGCTCGCATCTTCCCAAGGCCGTGTTCGATCCTGAACGATGGACCGCCATCTCGGGCGACATGTGGCCGCGCGTCGTGACGGTTCTCGCGCGTGGCGGACGCTTCCAGGCCTATGAGAAAGGCTACCCCGGCGACGGCGTACGCCCTGGCTCGTTCGATGAACCGTACATCATCCCGACTGGCACGAAGTACGGCAAACTCATCAACATGTACCTGGAGAAGAACACGGGCGTCAAGCACTCTGGCACTGGCAAGAGCCTCTCGCCCATCCCGACCTACATCGAACCGAACATGGGCTTCGACGGCAACGTGCTGGAAGACGAAAAGGACGGCTACGATCTCAAGATGATCACCTACCGCGAGATCATGCAGACCAAGAGCCGCACGCAGGGCAACTACTGGCTCAAGGCGCTCCTGCCCGAAAACTTCGTGTTGATGAACAGCGAAGACGCGGCGAAACGCAACCTGACCAGCGGTGACTCGATCCGCATCAGTTCCGCCTCCAACCCCGAAGGCGTGTGGGACTTCGGCAACGGCCACAAACGCGATATCGTCGGCAAGATCAAAGTCGTTGAAGGGATGAGGCCAGGCGTGATCGCCTTTGCCCTCGGCTTCGGCCACTGGGCGTACGGCTCGCAGGACATCACCATTGACGGCGCAACCATCGAAGGCGACGCGCGCCGCTACGAAGGCATCCACGCCAACGCGGCCATGCGGACGGATCCCATCGTCACCAACACCTGCCTCTTCGACCCCGTCGGCGGTTCGGCTGTGTTCTATGATACGCTGGTGAAGGTGGAGAAGGCGTAGAGCCAGCCATCAGTGAACAGTAATCAGTAATCAGTAATCGGTGATCAGTGGGGGGTGAGGCGAAAGACGCTTCATCCCCCACTGACAAAAGGAAGGTTTATCATGTTTCGGCTTGGTCCCACTGAACTTCTCATCATCCTCGGCATCCTTATCCTGCTCTTTGGAGTGGGAAGGATTGGTAAAATAGCAGGCGAACTCGGCTCTGGCATCCGCGCCTTCAAATCTGGTTTGGAAGGCGAAGAAAAAACGAAGGGATAATTCAACCTCTTTCGGTGGATTGTCCGTTTGCCAAAAGAATGCCAGGCTCATTGGGAATCGCCGTGATTAAAACCTTTTGTACACGGATTACACGGACAAACTCAAATTTCACGGATTTTTTAAAGGCTTTTTCCGTGCAAATCCGTAAAATCCGCGTAATCCGTGTACCGCATCACGGCAACTCCCAGAGAGCCGAATGCCATGAGGACGCAGGGCAATCGCATCTAAATTCCAGAAGCAAGCACCATGAGGAGGTAATCTTCCTTCCAAGCGGCTTGCAGTTGTTTGGCATGGATGCCACCTTTGGCGGTTTTCTCCTGTTTGAGCAGGTTGAGAGCAATATGGCGTAGAACTGCGAAATTTTCGGGTGCCTGATCTTTGCGAACGCGGCTGTGATCTTCATTCAAGGCGACATCCAAGACCCAATGTAATTTGTTTTCGATCGACCAGTGTTTGCGAACGGCACGAAGAATGCGATCGGCATTGCTAGGCAAACTGGTAATGTAGTAGCGCATAGATTTTGTAACCTTGTCGCCGATGATGCGAGTACAAATCACCATGGCGATACTGCGTAGCCCAACCCAGTTTTCCAAGCCTCGGATCAAGCGCAGATAGTCAGGATTGGAGGTGCTCCAACATTCCCGTACATCAATTCGTCCATGTCCCTTGTTGATAGTCTTTTTGTGTTCATACGAAGCATACTTGAAATCGCTGGCCTGATCCACTGCAAATATGGTGACAATGTCTTCAAACAGGCGTCCCTGGTTCTCTTTGACGCTCAAAACATAGTCTGCCTGGGCATCCACGATGGTTTTGGCGATGTTGGTTTGTGTTCCCATGGCGTCAATTGTGACAATACAGCCTGCAATGGAAAGAATCTTGAGCAATTCGGGAATAGCGGTAATTTCGTTCGACTTTTCATCCACCTTGCGCTGTCCCAGGACAATTTCATTGTCCGCCGCCCAAGCGCTGACCATATAGACCGCTCGTTTTCCCAATTTCTCATCATCAGAGCCCCGCAGACACTTCCCGTCAATATTGACGACTTGTCCTTGAATGAGTTCATTCACCGCACACACCCATTCCCAAAAGGCCCGTTGAAATTCTTGGGCATCAATAATCGCGAACACCCGACCAAAGGTGTCGTGAGAAGGAATCCCATTCGGCAATTCCAGAAAGGTTCTCAGCCAGATTTCCTTGCTTTTCCCAAAGTTCTCGATGTCCGTCCAACCTTCTGCTCCGCAAATTACGGCGCATATGGCAACGCCAATAATGTCAATCAACTTGTGGTCTTTGGTTCGCTCTATGCGTGGATCCGCGACCTTGCTGAAATACTCTTCAATCGCTTCCAATGGCTTCTTGGGCATGGCGCCTCCAATGAGATAGCCTGTTTTACCTCACTTTCGGCGCAATTTAGATGCGATTGCCCTGCATGAGGACGGCATTCTTTTGGTTAAGGTTATAATCGCGAATATGCGTCTGAAAACCCTTCGATTTCTCTTACTGACCAGTCTGATTAGCCTGGTATCTTGTGCGCCTCAACCAGACCTTGTTGTTGATCTTTCTGACAACCTCTCGGAAGAAAGTGTTTGGCCGGGTGCGGCTGTCCAAACTGCAGACTGGCTCATTGGATATGATCCTCGCCTCGAGCCGAAGGATGATGTGCGCCAGGTCGCCTCGCTGGGCAAATGGCTGGAGAAACGAACAGGAGCATCCTTCGGAGTGTTCATTCCCAGCGCAGAGGAAAATATAGTGGATGGTTTATGTACCGGCAAGGTGGATTTTGCCGTGGTTGGCACGGTCTCCTATTTGCAGGCGAATGACCAGTGCGGCGCATCCATCCTGGTACGAGGACGTAACGCCGAGGGACAGGACACCTATCGCGCCGCGATTATTGTCGCGGCCGACAGCCCATTGCAAACTCTGGATGATTTGAGGGGACAGACATTCGCATTTGGCGCAATCAACTCCACGCAAGGACATTTGATCCCCCGCCTGATGCTTCAACAGGCAGGTTTGGACTTGGAAGATTTCCGAACTTACATCTACTCCGGCTCCCATACGGCGACAGCCAATGCCGTCACCAGCCATCGCGTGGATGCCGGCGCTTTACAGGATACGCTTGCGCTGGAATTGGCTCAACGCGGGCTAGTGCGTATTCTCGCATTATCAGAACCCTACCCTTCCAGTGGCATTGTGGTCGCCCCGGATGTTCCAGAACTGATGATCGAATCGGTTCTTAAGTCCCTCCTGCAATTAGCCCCGACCGGAGCAGACGCGCCGGATCTTTATCAATGGTGGCGTACGGAAATGCCTCTGGGATTCGTTCGCGCCAGCGATGACGAGTACCAGGAATTGCGTCAAATTGCAGAAACCATTGGTTTATTGAATCACTGATGATGACCTGGCTGCGCTCCCTCGCCAATTTCCTCCCGACCCGTCTGACAACACGCATCATGCTGGGGTTGATATTGATCGTTGTTTCAGCAGGCATTGTTACCACTCTGGCAATCAATCAGATTTTGGCCCGCAGTCTGCGGGAGGAGCTAAGCAACTCCGGACGCGCTATAACCACTTCGCTTGGCGAGAGCCTGGCAAATGCCCTGGTCGAGGGCAATCTTGCGAGCATTCAAGAAATACTCAACACCACCATCAACTCCAACTCGAACATCGTTTATGTTTTTGCCTACGGACCCAAAACCCCGGTCATTCATACGTTTCCAAATGGTTTCCCGCGCGATCTACTGTCGCTTGTTTCTGCATCGCCATCCGATCTGAATGAATATCTCGTGCAAACAGAGAATGGAATGGTACGAAATTTTGTTTACCGCCCCCTGGATGGTGTGAGCGCGGAGGTTCACGTAGGCATTAGCGAGAACCGAATCCAGGCTGAACAATGGCGGGTCACTCAGATTGTTCTGGGACTTACAGCGCTGGGGTGCGCCTTGGCCGCCGGAATGGCCTATGGATTTAGCCAGCTTGCCACTTATCCTCTGGTGGATTTTACCCACCGCGTGCAACGTCTTGGACAGGGACATCTTGACGAACGCATCTCGTTATCCTCCGGTGATGAAATTGGACAACTGGCGCAAGCCTTTAACACGATGGCAGATGAGATCCAGTCTGCTATTCAGCGATTGAAAAATTCTGAAGCAGGATATCGTACCCTGCTCAACGCGGCGGGGGATGTGGGCGAAGGGATGGCCCTGATTTCAGACGAACCAGCGGACGAGGGCAGGTTGCTCTTCGTCAATGAGACCTTTGCCCGTCTTACAGGCTTTGAAACCAACGACCTGATGGGCGCAAACGTTTCCAGCCTCTTGCATCCCGGTTCGATTGAACTGGCGCGCAATTCGTGGCAGACCATCCGCGAAGGTGGAGCGCACTCGACCTCCACAGAATTGACTTTGACTGACAGGCACGGAAACAAGCACGTGGTAGAGACCGCCAGCACCCTGATCCAATATCAGGAAAAACGCGCCCTGGTCTGGTTTACACGCGATATTACCGACCGCATACGCCGCGAGCAGGAATTACGCTTTCGCAACCGCGAACTGACGGCGCTGAACGCAGTCGCCGCCGCGCTGAACGAGCCCTATTCGCCCGATTTTTTACAGCGCGCCCTAGATGAAATCCTGCAGGCCCTTGAACTTCAGATTGGGTGGGTGACGCTCTTTCGTCCCGATGAAACGCCTGAAATCGTCGCCAGTGAAGGTCTTGATCTAAGAACGTCCACGATCGAATTTCCAAATTGCAATTGCAGCAAGGTATTAACCACTGGCAAGCCCATGTTGGTCGAGTCCAATGAACATTGCATTCTAAAGGCCTTGAATCAAACCGAAAGCATGCCACTGCGTCACACCACCATTCCATTGGGAACGCACGAAAAACTGTTTGGAGTCCTGAGTGTTGCCTTTCCGGCAGAGCGTACTGTTGATGAATACAACCTGCGCCTGTTGACTGCCATCGGGACTCAGATGGGGATCGCGCTGGAAAATGCCAGGCTGTGGGGCGAACTTCAGGATAAGGAACGCCTGCGGGCGGAACTGTTGGCGAAAGCCATCCGCGCCCAGGAGGATGAACGGCGTCGTATTGCCCGCGAACTGCACGACGAAACCGGACAATCGCTCAATGCGATGGTGTTCGGTCTGAAAGCCGCAGAAACTGCACTGGCGGACAATCCGGCGCAGGCGCGCGATACGTTGGCGAGACTTAAATCCGCGGCTGGGGATACGGTGCGCGAATTGCAGACCATCATATATGACCTGCGTCCCAGTCTGCTGGATGATCTGGGATTAATGCCCGCCTTGCGCTGGTATGCCGAAACCCGTCTGGAAAACGAGGGTGCGAGGATTGTCTGGAATACAAACAGCGCGGAACGCCGCCTGCCTCCGGAAGTGGAAACCGCTTTATTCCGCATTGGACAGGAGGCAATCACCAACATTGCCAAGTACGCGGGCGCGAGGGAAGTACACATTGGGTTGACGTTCGAGGGTCAACATGCGGTTCTCGAAATTACCGATGATGGCACTGGATTCAACATTGAAGAATTGCTTGCCCACCCGCCGGAAAACGGGCGTGGACTGGGCTTATTGGGGATGCGCGAGCGCGCGGAATTACTGCACGGCAGGTTCGAGGTCGCTTCCGCATCCGGGTCCGGAACGCGGATCCGGGTGGAACTGCCCATCGGACAATTTGCTGGAGACACAAACCATGACAAAAATTCGCGTTCTGCTGGCGGATGATCACGCCGTTTTACGAGCAGGCATCCGCGCCCTGTTGGATATGCAGCCCGACATCGAGGTCATTGGCGAGGCGGGGGACGGGCGGCAGGCAGTCGAGCGCGTGCGCGAGTTGGAACCAGATATCATCCTGATGGATATTGGCATGCCCGGATTGGATGGCTTAGCCGCCACGCGCCAGATCAAGGAAAATCACCCCCGGACGCGAATCCTGATCTTGACACAACACGAAAACAAGGAATATGTTCTCCCCGCCCTCAAAATCGGGGCATCGGGCTACGTTCTGAAACGCGCGGAAGGCGATGAACTCCTCACCGCCATTCGCGCCGTCCACGCCGGGGGAACATTTCTTGACCCCGCCGTGGCTGGCGTTCTCGCGGACAACGCCCGCCGCGAGCCGGGAAGTCCCGCCGACCCCTTCGACACCCTGACCGAGCGGGAGCGGGAGGTGTTAATACTTCTGGCACGGGGCAAAACCTACCAGCAAATCGCTGAAACCCTGTATATCAGCCCGAAGACAGTGGATTTTCATCGTACGAACCTAATGCGTAAACTCAACCTCGACAACCGTTCGGAACTGACCCGCTACGCCCTGCAACACGGGTTGATCTAACTATTCCATAATCCTGGAGTTCTCCAAGCGGCTTACCTTCGGGGATGATGAATACTAGGAATCCTCCTAGCAGGCTACTGGGAATCCTCGCAGTTATTCTGCAACAGCTTTTTCTCTAAAATGAAAGCGTGGGACAACCGTCCCGCGCTTTCGCGCTTTTAATCCCTTTGAAAAGGAGAACATTATGACGCAAGCAACAAAATCGGCCACAAGCGCAGACAAACTTGAAGTCTCAAGACGGGATTTTCTCGGTATGTTTGCGAGCGGCATCTTTGCCGGTCTGGTGGCGCCTGCCATCCTGGGGGAGGTCACCCCTGTCCATGCCGCGCCCTCCGCACAGGGCGGGGATATCGTGCCGGTGGTCGACCTGCCGGAAGCGGCGGAAGGGGAACACCCTGTCAAACGCATGATGCAGGATTTGCAACGCGCGCTTGAAAAGCCGATGGATCAGCGCAAATGGGGCATGGTAATTGACCTGCGCAAATGCACAGGTTGCAATGGGTGTGCGGTCTCTTGCATCCAGGAAAACAAACTGCCGCCCGGCGTGGTTTATCGCCCGGTGCTGACCGAAACGACCGGGACGTACCCGAACATTGCCCGCCGCTTCGTCCCCCGCCCCTGTATGCACTGCGAACAGCCATCCTGTACACCTGTCTGTCCGGTCAACGCCACCTGGAAACGCTCAGACGGTATTGTCATCGTGGATTACGACATGTGCATCGGCTGCCGCGCGTGCATCACCGCCTGCCCGTACAATGCGCGCTCGTTTGACGCTGGACGTTTCTATGGCGACGAGGAAGGCGGCGAGCGACAGGCTTACGAATTGATTCCTTCGCCGGAGTACAAGGAAGATCGAATCCGCACCGATGGCAGCTCGCCGATTGGCAATGCGCGCAAATGCCATTTCTGCATTCACCGTATCGAGCGGGGCGAGTTGCCTGCTTGTACGCTCAGTTGCATGGGACGCGCCACCTACTTCGGCGACCTGAACGATCCGCAGAGCCTGGTTTCCGAACTAATTGGCAAACCCAATGTAATGAAAATCAAAGAAGAACTGGGCACCAAACCGCAGGTCTTCTATTTGGTGTAAAGAGGAAACTATGAAAAAGACAAATAACGCTTCCCTCTCACGGCGCGATTTCCTCAAGGTGAGCGGCTTGGCCGCCGGTAGCCTGGCAGTTGTGGGAGCCATGAAGTCTGGATTCAAGACCATCACTGAAGCCCATGCGAAATCCCTCCAGCAGTCCGCCGACAAAACCGTTTACAGCGCCTGTGTGATGTGCCCGGCTGAGTGCGGTATTGCCGTTAACGTCAACAAGAACGGCGTAGCCACGTCAATCTTTGGAAACCCATATGCGCCTCTCAACTCCGGTGTCATGTGCGCCAAAGGTTCATCCGGTTTGCAAATGGTCTACAATGCCAACCGCATCAAGTATCCGTTGATGCGTGTGGGCGAGCGTGGCGAAAACAAGTTCAAGCGCGTTTCATGGGATGAAGCGCTGGACTACATTGCCGACAAGATCATCGAGTACAAGAAAACGTATGGTCCCGAAAGCATCATCATGGACTGCGGCGATGTGACCGACCGCGATCCATACTACTACATGTTCCGCGCCTTCGGCACGCCTCACACAGTGGAACATGGCGCCATCTGCGACACGCCGCGCCGGCATGGTCCCAAATTGATGTTCGGTGGCAAGCGCGTCGAACCGGACATCATGCGACCGGTGCTCGTGCGCCAACCCGACGGCACGTTGAAGAACGATTACAGTTACCGCTCCAAACTGATCGTTTATGCCGGCTGGAATCCCTTCACCGCCACGCGCATCGTCTACGAATCACGCGGGACAGTGGAAGCCAAACTGGCAGGCGCCAAGATTATCGTGATCGACCCGGCATTCTCCAACACCGCCACCAAAGCCGATCAATGGATTCCCATCCGTCCTGGCACCGACCCCGACCTGTTCGCGGCGGTCCTGCGCTACATCCTTGAGAACAACGATGACGAGAATCCCCTGCGCCGCTATATTGACTGGTCGTTCCTTGAATACAGCAACGGCTGGGAGGATTTCCAATCAGAATTCAAGAGCATGTGGCGCAAGAAGGATCCGCTCAATGGGCTAAACTACTTCACGCTTGAGTGGGCGGCGGAACGCACCGGCATTGATGCCAAAGCCATCGAAGAACTGGCGCACACGTTCGGCATCACCAAGCCCGCCGCATGGGTATGGGGCATGAACGGCATCGGTCACCACTACAACGGCTACGTTGCCGCCATCATCGGCACGGCGTTGAACGTGATCACGGGCAACATGGAAATTCCCGGCGGCGCAATCGACACCGAGCTGGTCAAGAGCGACAAGGGCGGCGCGGCAAAGGGTGAAGCCTTCAATAAACGCGAGGTTAAGCGCGTGATCAACGGCACAGAGGTGACTAGCGAGCAGGAAAAACTCCACATGGACCTCTTCGGCGATTGGCCCGCCGGTTGGGACGATGTGGTCGGCGACTACCCGCGCCGATTCCTCGAAGGCGTCACACTTCAACAGGGTCCCTTCCGCGGACACAAATACCCCATCAAAGCCTTCTTCATTCGCACCGGCAACCCGGTCATCACCGGCTCCAATACGGATACTTGGATTAAGTCCCTGACTGCCAAGGATGGGGACGACTATCGTGTGGGATTGGTGGTTTACATTGACACACCCTTCCTCGAAACCGGCATGTATGCCGATATCGTCCTGCCGGAAGCCAGCTATCTAGAACGCATGAGCCTGTGCGATATCTATCCCAGCCACCAGCTCATTTACCTGCGCGACTTCGCCATCGAGAAACTCTACGAGTCGAAGACGCAGTACGACATTTGCTGGGAATTGGCAAAGAAACTTCACGAAAAAGGCGATCCCGATATCAAGCCGGAAGAAATCTGGGAGAAGTATCCCACCGAAGAATCCTTCTGGGATGAAGCCATCAAGGTGGCGCCAGGACGAAATCACGCCGGCCTGCCCCTGCCCTATCCCAAATTACCGGTCAATTACAAACTCATCGGCACGCCCGATTCGCTGGAAGCGGGCAATGTGGAAATTGACGACGAAAAGAAAGTGGTCAAGGGCGAGGCGGTGACAGTTGCATGGATGCGCGAACATCATGGCGTGGCGGTCTGGCCCATGTCGTGGTATCGCTTCAACAACGGCGGCGTGCTCAAAACCGACAGCAAGAAGGTGGACTTTGTCTGGGATTACGAAGTCGAAAAAGACGGCGAAAAGCAGCGCAAAGGCGGTTACTCCAAATACAACAAACTCATCGAAGAGTCCGGCGAGACGCCTCGCAACATCAAGCCGTTGAAATGGCAAAAGTACCCCAGGACCTTCTACTGGTTCGAGACGCTTTGGAATCCATTCACCAACCCCGATTACGCCAAATATAAGGATGAGTATCCCTTCCAAGTTGTTTCAGGTCGCATTCACCACGCCATGTCCGGCACGCAGATGGTGGACTGGCTGGGCAGAATCCCGACCGAAGACCTGTGGATGCCGTTCAATGATGAGCGTGTGGTCGAGGAGATGGTGGTTGGACCGGATGGTCCCAAACCCACCGGTCGCAGAGTGCGCATTCCCAAAGGCACCTGGTCCATCGGCGTTATCCAAATGAATGCCAGTGACGGTAAAAACCTGGGATTGAAGACTGGCGACCTCGTCGAAATGGAAAACCCGCTTGGGCATAAGACCCGCGGCAAGGTCAACCTGGTCGAGACCATTCGTCCCGGTGTGTTGCGCGTGCCGCTCGGCGGCGGAGGTCGTTTCAGCCCCGGCTTGGGCAAGACCTACGACTTCCGCGACATCAGCCCCAATCACAATGCCATCATAGATCCGGAAGACCTCTCCCCGGTGATGGGTCAGCCTGCCTATGGCGATATGATCGTCAAGGTCAGGAAAGTCTGACATGAATAGACCAGAACTGGAAAATCGGGCAGGGTTGTACAACCTGTTGCATGCCTTCCATACCTATCCGCTTACGGAAGCCCTGCTCGAAACCTTCCTTGACCTTGTTGTGGATGCAGATTCCCCGCTGAGCGGGATTGCCGAAATGCAATCCCGCCTGCGAGGGGAGCCCTCCCTGAAGGATGCGGCGGAACGCCTCAATGTCGAAATGACGCGCTTGTTTGAAGGGCCCGGTCTGCCCATCGCGGCTCCCTATGCTTCATACTACCTGAACGATAAACAACTGATGGGTCCCCCCGCAGTGGCGGCGCGGCAGTTTTACCTGCAATGGCGGGCGTTGCCTGACGGCGACATCCGCCTGCCTGATGACCATATTGCCCTTGAACTTGGTTTTCTGGCGCATCTGGCGCAGGAGGCTTTACGCGCGGAGAATGAAACCGACAGGCTCGCCCTGCTTTCCGCCAGCCGCGAGTTCATTCAGAAGCACCTCAAGCCGTGGCTCCCGTCGTTCGTCGCCGCGCAAGCCCAGGTCGAGGTGGATGCGTTCTTCATCGGGCTGACGCGCCTGCTCCAAGAAGTGGTCAAGGCGGATCTGGTCTGGCTCGATACCGTTGTCGAAAATCCACAAGAGATTCTCTCGTAAATCTGGAGGATGATTATGTTCAAAAAAGCATCGTACGCGCTGACCGCCCTGGCGCTGATCGTCGGTCTCTGGGGCTTGTATCTGCGAATGACTACCGGACACCTGGATGTCAACTATGGAACCTACGTTGTCTGGGGTTTATGGGTGGCGGCGTATGTCTACCTAGTCTGGCTCGAAGTTGGCACGCTTCTGGTCTTCACCAGCCTGAACTACGTCTTTGGATGGAATAAGGCGCTCGCATCCATCAAGGGACTGGTGTATCTGACCGCCCTTGCCGCTCTCACCCCCGCGCTTCTGCTCATCGCGCTGGACCTCGGGCATCCCTTCCGCTTCTGGCGGGCGATCCTTACCCCGAACTTTGGCTCACCAATGGCGTGGATGGTCTGGTTCCATGTGATTTACCTGGTATTCCTGGTGGCAAAACTTGTGCTGGTCATGCAGGCGAATCGCAACCCCGCAAAAGCGGAGGGTATCAACAAGACTCTCAAAACCCTGGCATACATCAGCCTGCCCTTTGGCGTTGCGTTGATCATCACCGTTGGCAGTATCTTCGGTGTCGTGTCGGCGCATCCGCTCTGGCAGGGATCGGTACTGCCCCTGTATTTCCTGATCTACTCGCTCGTTGCGGGGAGCGGATTGGTGACCCTGCTCTACACGTCCTTTGCGTCCGCCGAGCCTCTATTTGCTGAAACGACCGAAAAACTCGGCGCACTGACAAAGGGTCTGCTTGCCTTCGGCGCGGTTGCCGTGGGCATCCTCGGCTTGGTAACCTTATATCCGAATGTGCCTGCCCAGGCAGAATCCGCCCGCTCCGCCATCTTCGGCTCCACCTGGTGGGTCTTCTGGGTTCTGCATTTCGGGCTGGGAGTCGTTCTGCCGCTCGTGTTGCTGATCGTTGCGCCCAAAGCGAAGAACGCCATCCTCGCCGCCTCCGCGCTGGTTGTGACCATGCTGGCCGGCATCCCCTACATCCTGATCGTTCCCGCCCAATCGTTCGGCATGACCGCGTTCACCAATGCCTTCACGGGTGAGGGGTTGACCGCTAATTACACGCCCACCTCGCTGGAATGGCAGGTGGTGGTTCTGGGATTGGGAGTTGGACTGGCAGTGTTTCTGCTTGCGCTCCAATTCCTTCCCGTGCGAGCCAAGGAAATTCGATAACGCGCATTCTCCTTATCCCCACCCCTCTGTCTCTTATAAGGGGGGTGGGGAGGAGAAAGGAGTACTCATGTTTCGATTAGGCCCCACCGAATTAATGATCGTCCTGGGTATTGTCATTTTGCTCTTTGGAGTAGGTCGTATTGGCAAGATCGCAGGCGAACTTGGCTCTGGGATTCGCTCCTTCAAAGAAGGTCTCCAAGGAGAAAACAAGGAAGAACAGCAGTGATATGTGTCACTGGCTGAAAAAGAACAAGCCCACTATACTGACATCATCGCTCCGAAGCCTGGCCGCCTAAACAGCACTGCATGGAGGTCGGGACAGTACCGCAAAATTTATTTTGCGCTACCAGGTAGTGACGGAAACGCCCCTGCCCCCCGCATTTGGAAAGGAGACCAGACTCACGCTTTTCGCGAGGCTGTCTCTTTTCCATGAGACAGCCTTTTTGATTCTGGAGTAAGCGCATGGAACTTCAACTCCTGCTCGAAAAATCCTCCCGCGACCACTCGCACCTCTGCCCGCGCCAGATCCTCGGCGTGCGCATGGGACTGGCGGGCCTGTCCGCTCTCGGCTTCGACACGCCTCCCGACAAGAAGCGCATCCTCGTCATCACCGAAACGGACGGTTGTTTCGTGGACGGTCTCTCCGCCGCGACGAATTGCACAGTGGGGCATCGGACTCTCCGTGTGGAAGATTACGGCAAAGCCGCCGCCACCTTCGTGGACACTCAAACGGGTCGCGCCTTTCGCGTCGCTCCCGCGCTGGACATACGCCAGAGGGCATACGCGTACGCGCCCGAGGAGCCGCGTCACTACTTCGCGCAGATGCAGGCGTATCAGGTCATGCCCGACGACGAGATGTTCGCCGTCACCGAAGTGACATTGACCACGCCCATCGAAGCCATCCTCTCGCGGCCTGGGGTGCGCGTCCATTGCAATGTGTGTGGCGAAGAAATTATGAACGAACGCGAAATCAAACAAAACGGCTTGACCCTGTGCAAGACCTGCGCGCACGGCGGGTATTATCAAACTGTGGAGCGGGATGGCATCCCGCTCTATGCCCTGTCACAGGAAGCCGCGCTATGAACCTCACCGTCAAACTCTTCGCGACCCTTAAAGACAAAGCGCAAGCCAGCCAACTCGCGCTGGAACTCAAGCAGCCCCAGCCCCGCGTGACGGATTTACTGGCCGAAATCGTCGCGCAGAAACCATCCCTCGAATCTTCCATGAAATCCATCCTCGTGGCGGTCAATCACGAATTCGCCTTTCCCGATCAGGTCATTTCGCCGCACGACGAGATCGCCCTCTTTCCGCCCGTCAGTGGAGGCTGATGATGAACTCTCTCCTTTATTTACTGGTTCCCATCATCGCTTTTCTTTACGCCAGCGTCGGCTTCGGCGGCGCGACGGGCTACCTGGCCGTGATGAGTCTCTTCGGAATCCCGCCGCAGGAGATGGCCACCACCGCGCTCGTTTTGAACATCCTTGTCGCCAGCATTTCATTTTCATCCTTTTATCGCGCGGGACATTTGCGCCGCGACCTGCTCCTGCCCTTCGTGGTTGCATCGGTTCCAGCCGCGTTCCTGGGCGGATACTTCAAAATCACCGACGAGATCTATTCCATCCTGCTCTATTCTGTTCTGACCTTCGTCGCCATCCGCTTGTTGTTCTTCACTTACAAGCAGGAAGACAACCTGCCCCTCCGCCCCGTCCCTTTTGCTTGGGGGCTCCTCATCGGTTTTGGGATCGGCCTCCTTTCGGGCATGGTCGGCATTGGCGGCGGAATTTTTCTTTCTCCCGTCATCATCTTCGCGCGCTGGGGCAATGCCAAACAGGCCTCCGCGGTGGCCGCCGCCTTCATTACCCTCAACTCGATCAGCGGACTGGTGGGACGCGTGGCTGGCGGGACATTTGAACTCACCTCCTTTGGAATGTCGCTTCTTCCCTTCGGGTTGGTGGGCGCGCTGGCTGGCAGTTATTGGGGCGCGATACGCTTCAACGGCATCCACCTGCGTCGCGCTCTGGGGGCGGTCATGTCGTTTGCGGTCACCAATTTTTGGTGGATGTTGTGGAGATAATGTGAATCAGGCATGGCGTATCCTGGTAAGAGGCAGTGGCGATGTTGGCTCGGCCGTTGCCCATCGGTTGTTTAAAGCGGGATATGC
>JACRBL010000038.1 GCA_016234485.1 Chloroflexota bacterium | reverse complement strand
AGGACACACACCTGCCCTGGCGGGCGGTGCCAGGGAAGTACACAAAGGGGGAAAAAGCGTCAAAATTACAGGCGTTTTTCCTTCGTGACCTTTGTGTCCTTTGTGGTGAAAATGGTTTTCCCGTTAAAAACGGTAGAGCCTTTTTTCGGCAATGCTATAATCCTCCCGTGACCACCCAGCCGATCGTTTATCGTATCCACGCCATTCAACGCATGTTCGCGCGGCGCATTGCGGTAGAAAATGTTCGGCGGGTTTTGCAGAACGGGGAGACGATCGAAGATTACTCCGATGAGATGACTCATCCCGGCGGCTTGATGTCTGGCAGGCAGGGCAAGCGCATTTTGCATGTTGTGGTGGCGGAAAATATTTCGGATGGCGAAACGCTCGTCATCACCGCGTACGAACCTGACCCGTCGCAGTGGAAATCCAATTCGAGGGAGCGCAAGAAATGAAGTGCGTCATCTGCCTCCAGGCCGAAACTGTCCCCGGCCTGACCACCGTCCTGCTCGAACGAGGAGAAATGTCGCTGACGGTGACGGACGTCCCCGCGCGGGTTTGTCCCAACTGTGGCGAGGCCTACGCGGAGGAGGAGGTGGCCGCGAATCTGTTGCGTCAGGCGGAGAGGATGGCGCGGGAGGGGATGAAGGTGGGGGCGATGGGGTATGAGGAATAATTGAAAAGGGCGGACACGTATGTCCGCCCCAACGAATTAGATTTTCTCTGCTCTGAATTGCGTCTCATAAAGTTGCGAATACAATCCGCCGCTCGCGAGCAATTGCTCGTGCGTTCCTCGTTCTACAATCTTCCCCCGATCCATCACCAAAATTTGATCCGCCGCCAGAATGGTGGACAGGCGATGGGCGATGACGATGCTCGTCCTGCCCGCCATGACGCGCTTCAACGCGTCTTGAATCAGCGATTCGGATTCGCTGTCGAGCGAGGAGGTGGCTTCGTCGAGGACGAGGATGCGCGGGTCTTTGAGAATCACGCGCGCGAGGGCGATGCGTTGTTTCTCGCCGCCGCTCAGACGGTAGCCGCGCTCGCCGACGATGGTGTCGTAACCGTCGGGCAGATCCATGATGAAGTTGTGGATGTTCGCGGCCTTCGCCGCGGACTCGATCTCGGCTTGCGTCGCGTCGGGTTTGGCATACGTCAGGTTAGTGCGGATGGTGTCGTGGAAGAGGTACGTCTCCTGCGTGACCATGCCGATGGCAGAGGAGAGCGATTCGAGCGTCACGTCGCGCAGGTCGTGACCGTCAATGCGGATGACTCCGTCGGTGGGGTCGTAGAGGCGCGGAATCAAATACGTGACGGTGGTCTTGCCCGCGCCCGAGGGACCGACGAGCGCGACCAATTGTCCAGGACGCGCGAGGAAGGAGAGTCGCTCCAAAGCGATGTCGCGGGCTTGCGAGGCCGCGTCCGCCTCGGGGGAGTCGGATGCGTTTTCGTCGTCTTTTTTCTTCCCGTTGCCTTTCGACAAGGATAAGACCGCGCCCACGTCTTCCATACGTCCGTAGCGTTTGACGTCTTTGAGAAGAATCGATTCGTCCACGCGATAGTTGAACGTGACGTTGTCGAATTCGAGTTCGCCTTTGATGTCGCGCAATTCGGGCGCGTTTGGTTTTTCGGCGATGTCCTGCGGGAGGTCAATGACTTCGAAGACGCGCTCGAACGAAACCATGCTGGTGGAAAATTCCACAGGCGCGCCCGCGAGACCTTGCAGCGCGCCGTAGAGTTGACCGAGGTACGCGCCGAACGCCACAATGGTGCCGACCGTGAACACGTCGGTGATGACGTAGTAGCCGCCGAGGCCGTAGACCAAAGCCGTGCCGACCGCGCTGACGAGGCCGAAGATGACGAAGAAGGTGGAGCCGACGACGGCGCGTTTGATGCCGATATCGCGCACGTTGGCGGCGCGCTCGCGGAAGCGTTTCTCCTCCTCGCGAGAACGGCCGAAGAGTTTGACGAGCAACGCGCCGCCGATGTTGAGGGTCTCGTTCATGTGCGCGTTCATCTTGGCGTTATGATCCATGCCCTCGCGGGCGATGTCGCGCAACACAACGCCGAGACGCTGCGCGGAGATGATGAACAGCGGCAGGATCAACACGCTGACGATGGTCAGCCGCCACTCGAGCGTGAGCATGACGGCGATGAGGGCGATGGCTTCGATGAGATTGGTGACGATGTTGACAATGGTGTTGCTGATGGCGTTCTGCGCGCCGACCACGTCATTGTTGAGGCGCGACATGAGTTCGCCCACTTTGGTGTTGGTGAAGAATCGCAACGACATGTGTTGCAGACGCGCGAAGAGCGAGGAGCGCAGGTCATAGATCACGCCCTCGCCAACGGTGGCGTTGAGCCTTCTTTGGAAAACATTGATCACGCCTTCGATGGCGGGGATCGCCAGCAAGGTCAGCGCGAGCAGGATGAGTCGGTTCGCATCCTTTGCAGGAATCACCACGTCAATCATGTTGCGGAAAATAAGCGGGGTGAGGAGGGAAAGTCCCGTAGTGAGCAGGATCGTGAAGAGCATGCCCGCGATGTGCCACCAGTATCCGCGCGCGTAGGAAAGTACCCGTAATAAAAGTTGTCGTGTTACTTTGGGCTTTTCATCGCCCGAACGCATGTAATTGAACCAGCCGTAGTGCATAGTCTTATAGTCTCCTAGTCGAATAGTCGCGTAGTCGATTGACCATGCGACCATCCGACTATAAGACCATCCGACCAATCCCGCAACTGGAAGAAGGGGGAGGATAAATTTCAGCCGATATTCTTCTTCAACTCTTTCGGGTCGAGATACATTTCCACATAGCCGCAGTTCGGGCAGGCGCGCGCCTGGCGGATCTGCGTGACGGTTCGGAATACCCCCGTCTGTTTTTGGGACACGTAGCCGATTCGATCGCTGGCGGAAACCGCGCCTTCGTCCATGGGCTGGTTGCATTTGGGACAGGGTTGCTCTTGCAAGGGATTCTCCTTTTTAAACCGATAAACAACGTCAGATGGATTGTATCGCATTCGTGTTTGCAAGGATATAATTCCGTTATAGAAATTTGTCGTGAAAATTAGAGATAGGAAAAAATTTCAATGAACACACCTTCAAAACCCCCCGTCACCATTTCAGTCATCGTGACCGTCATCCTGCTTCTGCTCATTGCCGCGTTCGCGTTCTTTATGCAGATCATTTTGATGAACGGCGTGATGAACTCCAGCCAGACGAATATCGCGCTCGGAACCTCGCTCGCCTGTCAGGGCGTGGTTGTGATCCTCGGCGCGGTCATGGCGGGCTGGTTGACGCGTCTGCTCCTCACGCGCTTCAACATGAGCAAAGCCCTGGCGGTGATCGTCGCCATCATCCCCGTTGCCATTCTGGCGGCGGTGTTGTCGTTCATCGCCATCTTCGTCGGGTTGGCCGCGGCGGGAATCAAATAGAGGCGTCCCATGCTTCCGCTCCACGAGATCGAATCCTTTCTTCAACACAGCCCCGCGCATTTACAGGAGATCGTGTTCGAGTTGCGGAATCTGATCGCGCAGGCCGCGCCCGACGCGGTGGAAGTTGTCCGCTGGGGCGGGCTGAGTTACTTCCACGAGGGACGCGGCGGAATCGTCAGCGCGGGCATCGCGCAAATCGGCATCCGCGAGGATCATGTGGAGCTGGCCTTCATCCACGGCGCGTTCATCGCAGACCCGCGTCATTTGCTCACGGGAAAAGAAAAAGCAAAACGCCGTTTGCGAATCGATTCTTACGACTCCGCGCCGTGGGACGATTGCATGGAGCTCATCCGCGCTTCGGCCAAATTCGATCCACGGCATCCAAACATTAAAGAGGAATCACATGAAACTGCTTAGCGTCAACATCGGAAAAGAACAACCCCTGCAAAAAGTGGACAAACTCATCACCACGGGGATCTTCAAACTCCCCGCCAGCGGACGCGTCCGCATTGGCGAACTCGGTCTCGAAGGCGACGTGATCATGGACAAGAAGCATCACGGCGGACCCGACCAAGCGGTCTACGTCTACGGGGAGGCGGACTACGCGTGGTGGCGCGACCAACTCGGACGCGACCTGCCCCCAGGCATCTTCGGCGAGAACCTGACCATCAGCGGGCTGGAGAGCGCACCCTTCAACATTGGCGATGTGCTGATCGTGGGCGAGGTCAAGCTTCAAGTCACCGCGCCGCGCATCCCGTGCAGCGACTTTGCCGCGCGCATGGGAGACTTGCAGTGGGTGAAGAAATTCCGCGCGGCGGAACGGCCTGGCTTGTATTGCCGCGTGTTGCAAGAGGGATTCGTGCAGGCAGGCGATCCCGTTTCGGTGGAGAAGTACGCGGGCGAGACGCTGTCCATTGTGCAGATGTATCGCGACTATTACGAGCCGAAAAAAGATGAGGCGCTGATTCGGCGTCACCTGGCCGCGCCCGTCGCGGTCCGCGCGAGACGCGAGATGGAAGAGGCGCGGGCGAAGTTCAAGTCGGAGTCTTGATTTTATAGAATTAATGTTCTATAATTAGATCAACTTTATCCATATCCACAAAAGGAGTTTCCCATGAGCAGTCTCGATCAGGCCGTCCAAACCCAGATTAACAATATCCAAAAGAAGACGGGCAAATCGCTCGACGAATTGGCCGCCATCATGAAGAACAGCGGGCTGACCAAACACGGCGAGATCCGCGACATGTTTAAAACGAAACTCGGACTCGGCCATGGCGACGCGAACACGCTCGTCCACGTTTTGCAGAAATCGGACGGGGAACGCGCCGCCGAAGGCAAATCCACCGACGCGGTGTTGGACGAAATTTACACGGGCGCGAAGGCCGCGCAACGTCCCATCCACGAAGCGTTGATGAAACAGATTGGCAAGTTTGGCGAGTTTGAGATCCTGCCCAAGAAGGGTTACGTGAGTCTGCGACGTAAGAAACAATTCGCGATGATCGGCCCCAGGACCAATACGCGCTTTGAAGTGGGCATCAACGCGAAGGATTTGAAAGGCGCAAGATTGCAGGAACAGCCCAAAGGAAGCATGTGCAATTACATCGTTCCGCTCAACGACGCGAAGGAAGTGGATGCTGAGTTGGTGGCGTGGATCAAGTCCGCATTCGAGCAGGCAGGTTGATGCCCACACGTCCGCGCTACCCCATGCCCGAATTTTTCCGTGCCGCGCTCGAAGCGCGCGGGCTCATGGACGCCTATCGTGCGCGCCCGCCCTATCAGCAGAATGATTACATTGGCTGGATTAATCGCGCAAAACTCGAAGCCACCAAACAAAAGCGTTTGAAACAAATGCTCGATGAACTCGAAAAGGGCGGCGTGTATATGCGGATGAAATGGAACCCGAAATAAAAGTAGGGCAAGAATAATCTTGCCCTACTTTTTATGCAGGCTCAACCGCCGCCACGTTCAAATGGCTTTCATTTCGCACAAAGAAATTCCACGTGAACAGGATGGCGATGAAATACAACGTGGCCGTGGTGATGAACAGCGGGGTAAATCCATACCGTTCCTGCACGATGCCCGAAATATATGGTCCCACCGCCCAGCCAATGTTCCACGAAACGGCAAGAATACTGTTCACGAAACCCTGATTCTTTTCAGGGATATGCTCCATGCAGAAGGCCGAATACAACGGCGACGACATGTTCATCAGCGCGCCGCGGAAAAGAAAGCCCGCCGCCGCGATCCACACCACAGGCACGAATCCGATCGTCAGCAAAAAGAGCAGGCTGGCAAATTGCGTCACCACCACCGCCTTCACCTTCCCGCCCAAAATCACCGAAAGCCGCGGCGCAAGGATGCTTCCCACCCCCACCAAAAGCGAAGACAGGCTAAACAGGAGTCCCAGCCCCGCGTCGCTGATGGCGAAACGCTCCTTGAAAAACACATTCATATACGGGATCAAAACCGCCGCGCCGAATCCGATCAACAACTGCGGGACGTTCATCTTGATGACCAGCGGAATCAGCGACCGCGAAAGCGCCTCACGTGCGGACCGCGCGCGGGCCGCGCCGCCCGAAGCGGACGCGTCCGCCTCACCCGACGCGGGACGCGTCTCGCGCATCATCCAGATGGGGATCACCGCCATCGTCCCCAGGACGACGCTCGTGATCAGCACGGCGCGGTAGGCTGTGGCGCTATCCGCCGCGATCTGGAGCAATCCGCCAAACAGCGCGGGGAGTTGACCCGCGAACACTGCGCCCACCGCGCCCGCCAATGTTTGCAAACCAAATTGCAGACTGAAGAGCATGGTGCGATTTTCGGGCGTGGATAGTTTCATCATCAACGGCGCCTGGCTGACGATGAACAGCATCGAGGAGACGCCCGTCATAAAGGCCGCTACCGCGATGATGGTTGTGTTCTGCGAAGAGACCTGCACCAGCATGAACGCGCTCGCCGTGACGAGACCAATAATGAGCGAAGCCTTGCGTCCGATGCGGTCGGAGAGGAAGCCGATGGGGATACTGAAGAACAGTCCCGCGAGCGAAGGCAAAGAATTGACCAGTCCGAGGAAGGCGCGGTCGAATCCGTTCTGCAACATGTAAATATTGAAGAACAATTGCCAGCCGCTAAAGATGACTCCGTCCACCACGATCATCAGCAGGAAGAGCCGCGCGTCGCGGTTGAAGGAGCGGATGGGTTGGAGGTAGTGTTGGTTGAGGTTGTTGAGCATTCTTGATATTCCGATTCAATCCCGAAGGGCTGGAACGATTGTAGATTGCGTGATACGCGGATTCCCAATCCCGAAGGGATGGTATGGATGTGCGATCCTGTCATCCCTTCGGGATTGAGTGTCGGTTGCGATGGCAATTAGAATCATGCCATCCCGTTGGGATTATTTACGTCAACCCAACGACCTGCGAAGACTTCTTCGGGAACAGCGCCGCGGTGACGACGTGCGTGTCTTCGCTATCGGCGTAGCAATCCGCGTAGTGGGCGCGCAACTCGTCCATCGAGCGATAGCCAAAGAGCAATTGCAGGAACGAGAGGTCGGGGAAGCCCGCGTCCGTATGCATACCTGAGGCGGGCTTGTACGATTCGACTTCTTTTAGTTTGCCTTTTTCAAAGACGAGTTTCAACCCGTCGCGATAGAAAGTGTAAGCGAGCGTTCCGCTGTAACCAACCAGGTACGATTCCGCCAGCCGCTTCTCGAGCGCGGGCGCGATGTGACGGACGAATCCCGCCAGGTCAGGGACGCGCACATACCACGCGTACGCGAGTCGGATGCGCGGCAGGCGGTCGCGCAAGACCACGTAGGCGGGATGTGCCGTCCCGTGCCAGAAGGCCACGCCGCTTTTCATCTCCAGCGGATCGCCGTCGCGCTGGGCATATTCCTTACCCTTCGCCAGCCCGTAGCGCGCGGCCGAAAGCGAAACTTCTAGCCACGAAACGCCAGGCTTCAACTCGAACTCGAACAAAACCAGTCCAAGATTCCAGTTGTATTGCGGATGCGTCAGGTAGCCGACAGGCTCTCCGTCGGCACGCTCGATGACGCGGAACTCAAGGCGATTGACGTTCTCCGCGCTCTTGCCGAAGATTTCGTAGCGCAGAATTTTTTCGTCACGATGCGATGTGACCAGGCCGCGCTTCTGCGCGTGGGCGTACACTTCGAGCATGAAGGGAATATCTGCCTCACGCACGGCGCGAAAGGTGAATGGCTCGCTCTCACCCTCTTTCAAACGGGGGAACAAAGGCTCGAAGCCCACGCGTCCGCCGCCGAGTTCCAGTCCCATTTCATAGCCAAACTGGCGATAGAAATACGGGATACCCGTGATGGACTGAACCATCTCGCCGCGCGCCGCGCTCCACTTGTGCAGTTCATCGAATTGGGCGCGGATCAGCCCGCGGCCGCGAAATTCTGCCAGCGTGCCAACCAATTCCACGCGGCCCACGCCGAAGGGAACGCCCTCGTAGGCCCATTGTTGCGAGATCAAATTGCACGAGGAGACGATCCGCCCGGTGGCGGTCTCTTCTACAATGGTGAAATCGTCAGCGTTGAATGTGGGATGCGGGTGAGTCAGTAGGTCGCGTGTCCAGGCCGCGAGGCGGGGCGCGTCTGATTCGCTTTCGCCGTGAATTTTTGCGTTAAAGTCGGCCAGCGCGTCCGCGTCGGATGGAGCGGCATGGCGCAGGATCAAACCATCCCCCAGGTCTCGAATGAAAAGGTCGTTTTGCATGGTCGTCTCTTTCACAGACGGCCACGCAAAGTGGCCGTCAATTTTTCAGATGTTGTTTAACTTGCTTTATCGCAAGTTGCGATTCCGTGAAGTGGATGGCCGACATGCCCAGGGCGCGTGCGCCTTCCACGTTTTCGATGAAGTCGTCCACAAAGAGCGCCTCGTCCGCGCGTACGCCGAGTTGTTCCAGCGCGAGCAGGTAGATTTCCGCTTTGGGTTTCATCACCCCCACCTCGGCGGAAATGACCATGCGGTCAAAAGCGTCTTCAAATTTTTGCTCGATGATATATTGCCGCAAACCAGACCAGGCGTTGGAGATCAAGCCGGTCTTGTGGCGCGGGCGCAGGGAACGGATGAACTGGATCAGCGCGTGGTCGAGCGCGTCGCCCGCGAAGAACTCGTCGCGGATGGCCGCGACCTCTTGCGGGCGCTTGAGGCGACGCGCCACCGCGTCCCAATGCTCGTCCTCGCTGATCGCGCCCAGAGAGGCCGAGCGGCTGGTCTCACTTGCAAAGACCAGCCGCTCGAGGTCTTCATATTCCATACCGAGCCGTTCAGCCAGGCGCATTCGTGGCGCCTGATATTCTGTGCGGAGGATCACCCCGCCCAGGTCGAAGAAAACAGCGCGGATATTCACTACTCTTTGATGATTTCCATCAATTTGTCGCCGTTGTACTCCACGGCCGCCCAGGTGCCTTCGCCGATGCGTGCCCAGGTGTTCTTGCCATCCGTCCAGGTTTCATAGACATCCACGACCTGATCAAAGACCAGCCCCGCAACCACGTCGCAGGAGGTGTTGTGATCTTCGCGCACGCGCAAACTGCGGGTGGAGACCTTGGCCTTGGTTCCAGTGGCCGCGGGCGCGAGGCCGGTCAGCGCGGCACGCGAAGTGCGATTGACCTTGCCGCATTGGCAGGCCACATCGTAGAAATTCAGGTTGGCGGCATCCATCTTCGCAACGGCGGCGGCGACGGCGGCTTCATCGAGTTTGTTGACAGTTTTACAGCTCCAGCAGGTGACTTCCATTTGAATTCTCCTTGAAAAAAAATGATGGTGAACGACCTAGTATATTCGATTTTTGAAGTGACGCCGCGCTTATTTTTTCTTGACAGTTTTCTTCGCGGCGGGTTTCTTAGCGGCCGGCTTTTTCGCGGCAGGCTTGGTCGTGGACTTCTTTACAGCGGGCTTCTCGGCAGACTTTTTCGCGGCGGGTTTCGCGGCCGGCTTCTTCGCATCAGCCTTTGACTTTGAGGCGGGCGCGGCCTTCGCGGGCGCTTTCTTCGCTTTGGGCGTGGATTCGGCTGGGGTTGGCGCGGCCGGCTCAAGTCGAGGCGAGTGGCGGCGACGCGTCTCGGCAGCAGGGGCGGCGGATTTGGCTTCCGTCGGCGCGGCGGGGACGGGTTCCTGTCGTTCCTGTTCGGCGCGGGCGGCCTCGGCCTCGAGGGTTTTCAGTCCCTCCTGCCAGCCGGGGGTGAAGATTTCCAGGCGCTGGCGCGAAACCGAGTTGGCGCGGCGGCAACGGGGGCAGAAAGCGTCGTAATGATGAAGGTCTTCGGCCTGCATCTTTTGAATGGCGGCCAGTTTTTCGAGCCTCCCAATGGCAAAGGGGGTTTGGCAGTAGGTGCAACGTAGGTTCATGTTTTTCTCCTTTCGCGACTCAAAGTATAGCCGATTCGCTCGATTGGCGCTATCGCTCTTCTGTCACTTCGCGGCCTTCGCGCAGGTCTTTTTGGTAAAAGACGTATTCCTTCGCGACGTTCATGCCCACGCGCTGATAGAGACGGGTCGCGCCTGTCAAACTGCCCGCGTCCACGCCCAAACCGACGGTTGGGAGGCCGCGGCGGTAAAACTCGCCAAAGGAGTGGTGGAGCAAAGCCTGCCCCAGCCCCTGTTTTCGCCACGGGCGGCGGACGGCCAGCGTGCCGACCCAGCCCACCTCTTCGGGTTTGAGGCGGCAAAGCGACAAGCCCGCGATTTGATCCCCATCCCAGGCGATGAAGTAGAGCGTTTGGTCAAAGCCGGGGCGATGGACGGTTTTGTTTTGCCAGTTTTCGTATTTCATGGGGACGTGTCCCCAATGATCCTCGAAGGCTTCCTGCGAGGCTTCGTAGAGGGCATGCGCCTGCTCGTCCACCTGAAACGGACGCAGTACCACGCCACGCGGCCAGACGGGAGGCGGGGGTGGCGCGTCCATTTTTATTTCCATCCGCCACGTGTAGCGGATGGGCGCGTAACCCTCGTTTTGGTGCAGTTCGATGGCGCGCGCATCGTTGGTGGAAAAGCCGTTGCGGATGAAAACTTTCAGGTCGGGTTCGGCCTGCGCCATCGAGACGAGGGCGCGCGCTTCGAGCGCGCGCAGCAGCGACGTGCCGACTCCCTGCCCCTCGAAATCGGGATGGACGTATCCATCGCCCTCAAACGCCGCGAAGCCGTGACGGTTGTACAGTTCCTCGTAGCCGACGATTTTGCCATCAGCGGCCTGCACGACCCAGGCGTCGTCCGCGAGGTTGAAGCCAGGTTCCTGCCAAAGGTTTCGCATATCTTCGGCGGTGGTGGCAACGGTCGCGTCGCCATCCGCCGCGCAGACATCGTAGGTGAGTTGCGCCACCGCCTCCACGTCCGACATTTGCGGCACGCGCAGGGTGAGGCCGGGGGCGAGGCGGGGTTGGTTGGTTGTCATGGTTTTCCTCGTTCTGTGTCTCGTCATTGCGACGAAGCAATGACGGATTGTTTTACTCCAACGGCTTACGCAGGGTGATGGACATCTTCATTTGCCGATAGCCGCAACTTTCGTACACGCGCAGCGCGCCGCTCAGGTTTTGCGTATCCACGCCGAGGGCGGTTTCGGTCATGCCCATCTCCTTAAACATCTTCATGCTCTGCACGATGAGCGCCCGCGCCAGCCCGCGTTTGCGCCACGGGCGGCGGACGAAGATTCCCTCGGTGTAGCCGCGCTTGCGGTTGTACTCCTCGTTCTCTTCCTTGTTGATGAAGTTCTGAACCGCGCCTGCGATCTCGTTCCCATCCCACGCCACCTTGTACAGCGACGGGTTGAAATCGTGCTGGTGGATCCAACTGTCAAAATCAGTCTCGCTGGGAGCCACGTAGCCCCAGTGATCGCGGAAGGCTTCCGCATTGGCGTCCCAAAGCGTGCGCAAGTTTTCCTCTTTCATCGGGCGCACGTCCAAACTTGCGGGCAGGGCGAAATCGGGCAACGGCTCAGAGAGATCGCGTTTCATTTCGAAGCCATAGCGAACGGGTTTGTAACCCGCGCGCTCAAGCAGGGCGCGCGTCCCCACCTCGCCCTCCGAGAGGAAAGATTGAAAGAAACGCGGCCCATCGTAGGCGTGTTCCGCGGCGATCTCGCGCACGCGTTCCTCGCCGTGCGCGAGCATGGCCGCGCCGATTCCCTTGCGCCGCCATGCAGGCAGGAGAAATCCGAACACGGTATAGACGCGCGCGCCGTCATCCTGCTGATCCCAGAAGGCGCGGTTGTACGCGATCATTTGCCCGTCCACTTCGGCCATGACCATGTCGCGATATGGATCACAGCGTTCGAGATGGGCGTAGTTGTTGGTCAGCGCTTCGAGCGTGTCGGAGCGTTCGATGCCGTCGGCGGCTTTGCTCCCGTTGATCACTGCCAGCATGTGGGGATAATCTTCGGGGCCGCGGAAACGGCGAAAGATCAAACCTGGAATCGCAGGCGCATCGGGCATTGCAATCAAGTCGTTGATAAGGGTTGATGCGGTCATTGTTTATTTTCCTTTTCTTGTGAACAACCGTCATTGCGAGGGCGTTTTTCCCGAAGCAATCTCCCCCCTGGCAGGGGACTGCTTCGTCGGGAAGAGCGCCCTCCTCGCAGTGACGGAATCTACTCGCGCTTGCGCAGCGGCGAGTTTGTTTTTCTGAAAGTTAACAGTCGTTTGACTTTTTGGAAACCAGCCGATTCATACAGACCGATCGCGGCGGGGCTGTCGCTTTCCGCGCAGACCGAGGCGTCGGTCATTCCCTCGACTTTGAGGCGGGTGAGGCCTTCGAGGAGCAGACTCTTCCCGAGTCCGCGCCGCTGATAGTTTGGATGCACGCCGACAGGCTCGAAGTAGCCCATCTTGTTCAAGTCATCCGTCCAGATGCAACAGAACGCGGCGACTTCATCTTCTGTGTTGACGATGAACAACTCATGCTCCTTCACGTAGACGGGCGATTGCATGAAGCGCAGAGTCCGCGCGGTATAGTCTTCGATGGGCATGGACGATCCGAATGCGCCATGCGATGCCACAGAACGCCGCGCCGCGTCTGCGGGGCCGCGCGAGGCTCGGGCGTGGAATCCGTCTGCGAGCGGCGCGCCCGTCTCAAGGTCAGAGAGGGAGCGTTGGAGCAGGTGCATGAATCCTTCCTGTTGGGTAAATCCGTTTTCCGTCAGCCAGCGGACGCGGAAGTCGTCATCTTCCGCGACCCAGATGGTTTGGATGTACTCGTCATCGGAAAGTTGTTTCATTGCCCAGGCCAGCATCTCGCGCTCGGCGTCTGTGCCGCGCAGGGATGGATGAGCGTACACATCGAAGGCGTGCCACGCGAACGGCGAGAGCAGACTCCAACCGAGGAGTTTGTCGCCATCCACCCACAGGCGGATGCGCGATTTCCATTCCTGCGCAGGGTCGTCGTTGTAAAAGAGCCACCATTGCAAGTCGCCGCGGTGGACGTAGTACGTGCCGTTGTCTGCCTGGCGTCCCGCCGCGAGCAGATCGAGCATGGCGTGGAGGTCTTGCAGGGTTTGGTAGGGGTGATGATTCATAGAAACCTTCTTTGTTCCGTCATTGCGAGACGCCGTCCTGAGCGGAGGGTGTATTTCCCGCAGTCGAAGGACGAGCGTCGAAGCAATCCCCGCGTCGTGGAGGAGATTGCTTCGATGGCCTCGATACGCCCGAAGAACACGGGCTACTCGACCATCCACGCAATGACGGACTAAACGCCATTCCTCTTCAACCATTCCTCGCGCAGGATGCCCATTTCTAGCACGTCCCAGCGCTTGCCATTGCGAAAGAGGACTTCGCGCTGACGGCCTTCGTGTTGGAAGCCCGCCTTTTCGTACGAGCGGACGGCGCGCGGGTTGTATTCGAACACACTGAGCGTGACGCGGTGCAGGTTGAGTTCCATGAAGGCATAACGCAGGATGAGGCGCATGGCGTCGGTGCCGAAGCCTTTGCCGCGATACTCGGGCTCGCCCATGCCGATTCCCACCCACGAATTTCCGTGCACCCAGATGGGAAAGAGACCGACGAAGCCGATCAGTTTGTCCTCGGCCAGTTCGCGCACCTGAAAGAAATATTCCTTGGGCGGATTGGCGTCCATGTCCTTTTCGATATATTCCTTCATCTTCTTTTCCGACCACAAGTGCATCGGGTCGAAGTCGAGCAGGCGGGCGTACTCGGTGTCGCGGTTCCAGCGTGAAAACGCGGCGGCCAGGGCTTGCGGCTCCTCGGCGGTCAGGCGGACGAGTTCGCCACGAAAGAGGTCGGTCATTTCACGCCTCCTTTCGCCATCAGCGCATCCCACTCGGGGCGGAGCAGGCCGTAGCAGGCGATGTCCCAGCGGCGGTTATCGCGATGCAGGGCTTCGCGGCGACGCGTCTCCTCCACGAAGCCGAACTTGCGGAAGAGGCCGATGGCGGGTTCGTTGTAATCGGCCAGCGCGGCGCCCACTCGATGAAGACCCAGCTCCTCGAAGGCGTAGCGCAACAGCATGTCCAGGGCTTGCGAGCCGAAGCCTTTTCGTCGGCTCTCCACTTCGCCGATGCCAAGCCAAATCCAGCCGTGACCGTTCGCCCAGTTGATCCACTCGATCATGGCCTTGCCGATCAGGCGGTCATCTTCGCGAGCGCGGATCGTGAAATAGAACAGGTTCTTTTCCTCGTCCATTTTCTTCTCGATGGATTCGTACTGCTTCTTCACCATCGCAGGCGAAAGCGGGCGGGCGGGGTAGAAATCCATCAGGCGCATGAAGTCGGCGTCGTGCGTCCATTTGGATTCGATGGCGGGATGCGCTTCGTGGTCTATCGGCCCGAAGCGGATATCCTGCGCTTCCAACAATTGAGTTTGCATGTCGAGCATTTTCTCCTCCGAACAAAAACACAGAACAACTTGTTCGGCGGCAGTTGAACTGCCGCCCGCCAGCAGTTCAACTACTGGCGAAACAGTGGCAAAACAAAAACGGCCACAGGTCTTCAAGACCCATGGCCGCCAAAAGGCATTAAACAAAACGGCCACGGGCTGCGCCGTGGCCGTTGAATGGATGAAACCGAATCTAACGACGAACAGGCGCAATACGACAAGGCATACCGCCGACAGCGGTGCGAGAAACTTCAGTGCGGAACATGGCGATTACCATTGGTCGTGCGCCTCCTTTCGTGGGATGTGCTTTTTCAAGCGACGGCAAGTCTATCACGCGCGGGAAAAAAGCGTCAAGGATATTTTTAAGACTAGGACATTGGTCATGGACTCAGCCCGATTTGATTGGGGTGAACGACATAATGAACATGAACCAAAAATCCATTTTGATCCTCTCGGACAAGAACGCATCCATCCTGGACTGGGCGGGGGCCTTCCGCCAGCGCGGCATGGACGCGGCCTCGACGGATTCTCCGGCCCACGCCGCCCGCATGTGGCGCTCCCACCCTCCTTTGCTGACGGTGATTGACCTGTCCTTGCCGTTCGAGGAAGTTCTGCAAGTCTGCCGCTCTTTGCGCGCCATCAGCCCCGCGCCGATTCTGCTGGTTTTGCCGTCCGCGCACGGAAACGACATCCTTGAAGCCTGGAACGCGGGCGCAACGGAATGCATCGTCCAACCCGCGAACCCTGCGGTGATTCTGCTCAAAGCGTTGGCCTGGTCTATGCGCGCGGGCTGGGAGACGCTGGAAGCGCCCGTCTCGTCGCCGATGATGCGGGAGACGGCGTGAACAATCCCGAAGGGATGGAATGATTGTAACAACCGTCCCGATAAAAAAATAATCCCGGAGGGATGACAGAAAATGTCATTCCTTCGGGATTTTGATTTAACGGTGCCGCGAGCTACAATAATGCTACTCCTTCAGAGTTGGGCGGCTTACTGTCCAATGCCGATGTTGATCCTTCCCGCCAGCAGGTCGGCAAGGACTTGTTCGACGAGTTGCTGTTTGCCGGGGGTGAGGAGATTAGGGTCCACGTCAATGAGCGCGAAGGGGGGATTAAACGTCAAGCCGCCGCGGCCCGCCAAAAGGTCCGGCCAGGCCGCTTGAATGGCTTTGACCACGTCGGGCTGCAGGCTGGCTGTCCAATAGAGCGGACGCGGGTTGGGCGTCACATCCCCGATCCCGGTGATGCCGTTGACGCCGATAGCGTTGGTCAACTCAGGCGTGGCGATGGTGGGGTAGACGTAGGCCATCGCGACTTTCTTTTCCACCAGCAGGTTGCCGTAGGCGGGGTAGAGTTCCTTCTTTTCGTCGGCGGGGATTTCGACGAGTTGGGGATATTGAATGTCGTTGCCGTAGATGTCGAAGTAGTAAAGCGTTTTGGGGCAGGAGCCGCAATAATAGATCATGCCGTTTTTGAAGGCGGCGAACGCGACTTGCGCGTTGGGGTCGCCTTGCGGGGCAACCATGCCGATACGGTAATCGTACTCGGTGGTGATCATGGCCGAGATGTAACCGAAGAGGAAGCCGACCAGGTCGGGGCGGCTCTGCTGGCCGATCACGCTGACGTTGCCCGCGGGCGTGATGCCAGGAATGTTGACCGCCAGGAACTGTGCCTGGGGCGCGGACGCGGCGAGCGCGAGCAGGCCTGGGTCGGGCGGGAGGACGACCACGATCTTGACCGACGGGTCGAGGTCCGCGGCGGTGAGGGTGTTGCGTACCTGGAAGCGATAGCCCGCGGCCTGCGCCAACTCATAGACGGCGGTCTGGTAGCGGTTCGATTGCGTGGCGTCCAAGTCCGCGGGGAGGACGAGCAGCGCGAGCGGCGAACTCTGCGTGGCCGTGGGCGCGATGGTGGGAACGAGGGTGGGCGTTTCGGTGGGGACGGGGGTCTCTGGGTTTCCGCACGCGCCGAGGACGAGCGCCAGGAGCAAAAGCGGAATCAGGATGGTTTTTGATGGATTGCGCACGAGATTTTTCTCCAGATTTGGAATGCCCCGAATTATACCCGTGAGTCTAAATGGCACATGAATAACGAACTGTTCCATAGAATCGTTCAGGCGGCAGTTCAACTGCCGCCTGAACAGGGAGGGACTTACTTCGCGGCGATCTTGATCTTCTTCGGGCGGGCGGATTCGGCCTTGGGCAGGCGCAATGTCAATACGCCGTCGGTGATCTTCGCTTCGGCCTTGCCCGCGTCCACGGAGGTGGGCAAGCGCAGAGAGCGGCGGAAGTTTCCAGTGGGAAGTTCGCGCAGGAGATATTCGTTTTCATCCTGCTTGATCTCGCCTTCAACGGTGACCACGTCTTCGAGGATGTTGATGGTCAGGTCTTCGGCTTTGAGGCCCGGCACGAGGGATGTGAGGACGAAGGCGTCCTCTTCGTCACGGACGTTGGCCGCGAGGCGATGCTCGAAGTTTTGCTCGGCCACGCGCGCCCAACGGCGCGGCATGGAATGGCGATGCGGGAAAGGTTGCATGTAGAAGTTCATGGGAATTTCTCCTTTGTATTGGTAAGTGAATTGCCGCAATGTTATTGCGCGTGCGTTGGAGGAGCGAAAGCGAAAGGTTGATTTTTTGTAAGAGGATTTAACGAAAAAGGTCTGGCAGGAAAACCTGCCAGACCTTTTCAAAACAAACGATCAGACGTTATGGACGGTCAATCGTGATGACCGGGGAGGTCCAGACTTCCCAGTGAGCGGGATTGCTGGAATCGCCATTGGCCTTGAGGACCGAGATCTTCACCACATACTGACCATCGGGCACGGTGTAGGTCTTGTTGCCAGAGTAAGTGGTTCCATCCCAGGCATAAGCGAAGAAGGTTGTGCTGGAGCTGTTGCGTCCAACATACTCTTCGTTGATGATGCGGTGCCAAGCCTTGCCGGTGTTGGCGTCGAAGACTTCCATGCGCAAGAGTCGAACCTGATGCTCCAGGTGAACAAGGAAGTAGGGCGTCTGGCCGATCGCGCTGGTGAGGTTGTAGGTTGCGCCTGCGGGGAAGACGCCATACGAAGCCGCGCCGAAGCAGTCCAAGCCGCGGAGCAGGGTGCAGGAGTTCATCTTGCCCAACAGCGGGCCGGTTGGGAAGGACGCGTTGGTCATCGCGACGATGCCCTGGTAATCGCCCACAAAGCCCGCAAACGGAACGCTGTAGGACTGACCCGGAGTCTGCGGCGTGAAGTAGATATAGCCGCCATACTGTCCATTGGTCGGACCCGTGGCCGGGACGATGGTGGCCGTCACGCTGGCAGAGCCGCCCGCGGGAACGGTGACGCTCGAGGCGCTGAACGAGACGGTGGCGTTGGACAGGAAGAACGACGGGGTGATCGTGCCGCCGGTCGAGACCGCGTTCGTGTAAGACAAATCATACGTCACCGCGCTGGCGCCGTTGTTCTCGATGGTCAATGTCTGCGAGAATGGACCAGATTCGCCTTCGCCAGTCGCAATCTTGGCGGGTTCGATCTTGGTGGTGGAAAGGATCGCGTCGTCAATATCGAGCAGGCCTGCGCCCTGGCGGAAGGCGTGATCGAGGAAACCGGAGCCAGGTGAAAGCGACCAGACCTTCGGGTCGGCGCTGTTCTGCAGGATGCCGCGTACGGCCTGAACGGACGTATTGGGACGGGCTTCGAGGAGCAAAGCCACCGCTCCCGCCACGTGCGGCGAAGCCATGGACGTACCGCTGATGGTGGCGTAGCCGCCGTTCTCGAGCGGATAGGTGGAATAGATCAGGCCGCCCGGCGCAGAGAGGTCAGGCTTGAGCGTCAGATCGGGCGAGAGGCCGTAGGAGCTGAAGGACGAGATCAGGTTGGCGGTCGGGTTGCTGAAGGAGCCAACGCCGCTCTGCCAGTTCAAGGTCTGGGCGCCGGCATTGATGGCATTGTTGATTGCCACGCCTTCGGCGTCAGAGACGGCCACCACGGGGATGGTGATGGCGGGCGAACCAGCCACAGTGGGGCTGAAACGTCCGGCCGAGTTGTTGTAAAGCACAACAGCCGCCGCGCCAGCTTGCTGGGCATTGAAGGCTTTGGTATAGAAAGTACAAGTACCGCGGCGGATCAAAACTGCTTTGCCGGTCATGCTTCCCGCGGGCAGGGCCGCGCAACCGTCATTGGTTGTGGTCGGCGTGCCGGTCTTCGCAAGGGGCAGACTGCCAGAGGTCGGCGCGAGAGGTGAGCCGGCGGCATTGGCGTAACCGATGTTCAGGCCAGCGGGCGTGACGGTGAAGGTGTTCAAAGTGACGTAGGTGTTATCCACCGAGGCGACGCCGATCACTTTATGACCGAGGCCGGGCGCGCCCGCGGAGTAGAGTCCGTTCGCGCCGCTGTTGCCAATGGAGGCAACCACAACGACACCCTTGTTCACGAGGCGGTCAGCCGCCTGGGCGGTGGGATATTGCGGCCACTGGTAAGCGGAACCGATGGACATGTTAAGCACATCCATGTCATCCAGCAAGATGCGCTCCATGGCGGCCAGCATGATATCTTCGGTTGTGGAACCCTGGCATCCAAAGACGCGGTACGCGCCAAAGGTCACGCCAGGAGCGACGCCCTTCACGGTCCCGTTCGCGCCGATGATGCCCGAAACGTGCGTGCCGTGTCCATTGCAGTCATCAGGATTGGCATCGGGAGTCGGGACGGGGTTGTACGCCAGGGAGGTGGGGTCGGCGTTATACGTATCGCCCACAAAGTCCCAACCAGTGACGACGCGACAGCCGGGGCCAAAACAACCGCCGAGGTCCGGGTGGTTGTAATCGGTGCCGGTGTCCATCACCGCCACTTTAATCCCCGCGCCGGTGTAGCCCAATTCATTCTGGGCAATGTCCGCGCCGGTTTGCGCAAGAGCGGTGAAGAGTTCGGGTTCAACTGTGGGTTGTGTTTCGGGAATGGCTACCGTCAAAACGGGATAGATATTTTTCACCCCTGCAATACGTTGGAATTTGGCGATTTGAGAAGCGCCGGCTTCCACCGAAAAACCGTTCCACAAATTGCCATAAGCATAGCGTTCTGTATATTGGATCTTGGCTTTCTTCGCCGCGGAACGGAACGCGTTTTTCTCCGTCGTCAGGGCAGAAGCAGTTCCGCCATCAGCCTGCGGCGCGCCGGAAAGTTCAACGAACCAAAGGGTTTGGCCTTCGGGCGTGATCTCGCCGCCTTCGGCGGAAGGAATCACGATCTCAGGTTCGAGCGGGGTCACGCCGTCATCGGCGAGAGCCTGACTGAATCCGCCGGCCGCGGCCAGAGCGAGAATCAGCAAAATCGAGAGAGCATACTTCTTGAACATGGAATCTCCTCCAAGAGATTAGGCACAGGATTGGTATTACACAGGAAGCAAACGAGCCGAACGAATTCTTCGAGCCACCTCCTTGCGAACCGTGATATTCAAGATGTGAAGCCACAGACAGTGTAATACTAACAAGTTTGAAAGGAAAATGCAAGGTATTTGCAAGAAATTGATGACATTCGCCCCTACTAAATTTTCCATATCCATATCCCACTGAAACAAGTATAATCGCCTCAATGCCCAAGCAAGCCGTCTGGATCATCCTCATTATTGTCGCCATAGCGGCTGGCGTGTGGATTTACCGAAGCATGACTCCCTCGGGGGCGCGTTCCAACCACGTGTGGGAGTTTTTCGCCGACCCCTCCTCGCACGCGGACTGGAAAGTGGCCGCCGGCTCTCGTTGCGGAGAGGCCCCCTTCCTCTTCCCCACCGACGGCATGATCGGCTTCCTGTGGGATGATTCTTTCCGCGTGGGGCATCGTCACCAGGGCATAGACATCTTCGCCGGGACGGAGGTCGGCGTCACTGCTATCGTCGCAGCGTACGACGGCTACCTCACCCGCCAGGCCGATTGGAAATCCTCCGTCATCATGCGCGTTCCCAGCGACCCGCTCGCCCCCGGCCGACAGATATGGCTTTACTACACCCATATGGCCGACAACGCGGGCAACTCTTATATCGTGGCGAATTTTCCGCCCGGCACGAAAGAAGTTTTCGTCGCGGCGGGAACATTGCTGGGCTACCAGGGCGATTACTCTGGCGACCCCAACAACCCCACAGGCATTCACCTGCACTTTTCCATCGTCAAAGATGATGGAAACGGAAATTTTCTAAACGAACTTGCCATTAAAAATACGTACGACCCATCGCCTTATTTGGGTATTCCATTAAATGCGAAGAAAAGCGACGGCGAAGTTCCCCTCTGCAAGCCAACCGACTCGTAAATAGATTTTTCTTTCTGGAGGACTCATGGAGTTTCAAGACAAAGTGATCGTAATCACCGGGGCGGGACGCGGGGCGGGACGCATGTTGGCCGAGGCATTTGCCGCACAAGGCGCAAGGCTGGCGCTGAACGACATTTCACCGCAAAATGTGGAGGCGCTATCCATCGAACTGAGCCAACGCGGTTACCCCAATCACAAAGTCATCGTGGAAGATATTGCCAAAAAAGTCGGCGCGCAGGCCCTCATCAATCAGGTGGAGGATCACTATGGTCGCATTGACGTGCTGATCAATCACGCCTCCGTCGAACCGCACATCGCCCTGCTCGACATGGACGAATGGGACTGGCAACGCACCATCGATGTAAACCTGACGGGCGCGTTCCTCACCCTGCAATCCGCGGGACGCATCATGCGCGAACGGGGAGGCGGGGTCATCATCAACATTGCCTCGCTCTCCGGCGGCACGGTGGTGTTGGATCGCGCCGCCTACGTGGCGAGTCTCTTTGGGCTGGTGGGCCTCACGCGGCAGGCCGCGCGCGAACTCTTCGCGTATGGCATCCGCGTCCACGCGGTGGGGCGCGGGCTGGGTCGCTTCCAGAACGCCGGCACAACCGTCCCTGCGGATATGTCGCGGGCGGTGCTGTTCCTGTGCGGGCCGCGAGCGGCGCACCTCACGGGTCATATCGTCAACATGCCGTAATCAAACCAATGGAACAATTACTCGAATACCGTTCGCATTTGCTAAACCGTTACGAGGAAGCGACGCGTCAGTTTTGTGAAGCCGTCGAAACAGCGGCCCGCTCAAAGGTCCAGAATGAGACGAGCGGGTGGAACGCGCATCAGATCGCGGCGCACACGCGCGACGTCGAAAAGATGGTCTACGGCCTGCGTATCCGCCGCACGCTGGTAGAGGACGATCCGCTGTTTGAGAATTTTGACGGCGATGCCTACCTGGCCGCGCATTACAACCCCGACGAACCGCTCGCATCCATCCTCGACGGGTTGGCGGCCTCCGTCCGAGACGCGGTCGCGCGGCTGAGGTCTCTGCCCCCCGAAGCCTGGACGCGCCCCAGCCGCCACGAAACCTACGGCTCCGGCTTCACCGCGCAGACGTGGGTGGAGCGAGTGCTGGCGCATGTGGAAGAGCATTTGAAGACGGTGAGCGGGGAGCAGTAATCAGTTTTCAGTATGAGAATGGAAAAGCCTCGCGGTGTCGCGAGGCTTTTTATGTTTTTTGGAGGAGACTCTAAAACAGCGCGAGGGGGAAATGCGAAAGCCAGTTCAGGAGGGGCGAGGTGAATTGCAAACCAACCCACCCAACCACAATTCCCAAGATCGCGCCTGCCACAATATCCGAAGCATAATGCACGCCCATCGCCACGCGCGCCAGGGCCACGAGCGGCGCCCAGATGCAGAGCAGAATCGCGAGCCAGGCGGGGCCGAGTCCGAGGGCAAGGACGGCGATGAGGAAGGAGCGCGCCGCGTGTCCCGATGGAAACGAGTGCGGATCGGTGTTGCGATAGATGCCGCCCCACTCGCCCTCGGGTCTGCGGCGGCGGACAGTGAATTTGATCGTCATCACCGCCACGATCAGCGCGACGATGCCCGCCACCTGGACGACGGCCCACTGCTTCCAGAACGAATCGCCGAGCCACCAGAGCAGGAGCAGGCCCAGCGCCCAAAACCAGGAATCGCCCGAATGGGCAAAGAAGACCGCCAACGTGCGGAGCGGACCGGGTTGTTCGGCCACACGCAGGCGGTCGGAAAGACGCGCGTCGAGTTCGAGGATGGAACGCAAGGTCATTTCTTCGGGGCGGGTTTCTTTTTGACGGGAGCAGCCTTGGCGGCAGGTTTCTTGGCGGGCTTTTTGGCCGCGGCGGTGACCTTCTTCGCGGGCGCGGCTTTTTTAGCGGACGTCTTCTTTTCAGACGCGGCGGGTTTTTCGGCGGCCAGTTGCGCTTCGAGGTCGGCGCGCAGGAGTTCGAGTTGGTGCGGCTTGTCCACGTCCATGCACGGCTCGGCGCGGTCCCAGATGATGGCGCGCCCCTTGATGCCGATGCGCTTGCAGACGTGTTCCACCAACTCGTCGAGGGTGGCGCTGCGGGTGAAGACTTTCCAGAGCGTGTCAAACCCGACGATGGAAGCCTGCGAGAGCGGCGATTTGCGATTGCCGATCAACTTTTCCCAGAGTTCGAGATGCTCCGTCGCCATGCGGACGTGCGCGACGTGGATGTCCGCGCCGCACAGTTCGATGCCCTTGAGACGGGTGTAGGTGCGCTTCGAATCGGGGAAGCGCGCTTCCATTACGTCGCGCGGGCAGACGCCGTAGTAGAGATCGTCTTTCGTCTCCATACATTTGGCGACGAGCCAATCCACCATCTCGCCTTTGAGCGCGGGGATGTCGGACGAGACGACCAACACATAGTCGGTCTTCTTGTTGAGTTCAAGCGCCTTATTGATGCCCGCCACAATGTTGGCAAGCATGCGTCCCTGGTTGGGGATATGATGCATCGGCTTGGCGCTGACTATTCCGCTCTTGGCAGTGAGGCCGATGAGAATGATCGCATCCACCTCGCGCGCCTCATTAAGCGCATCAATCACCCATTGGATCATGTGCTTGCCCGCCACGTCAACGAGAGCTTTCGCGTCTCCTTTAAGGAACATATACAGCGGATCTTCGGGATTGGGAATTCCGCCTGCGGTCACGATGGCATACATAGGGATAATCTCCTTGATTTACGATTTACGGTTTTGGATTTACGATTAACATCCGAGTGATCGTAAATCGGCAATCGTAAATCAAAATTTAATTCAGTTCCTGCAACTGCGGTTCAAAACCGAGTTTGTTCAACAGTTCATCATATTCAGCCCAGGTGAGCGGACGGTTCTTGCCGGAGATCGCAACCAGCGCGGCCTCCATCATGTTCGTGCCGAACGAGCGCCCGTCCAAAACAGGCGTGGTGGTGACGAGGTATTTCACGCCAAATTTGCGAAACTGTTCCACGTCTTCGGGCGTTGTGGTGTTCGTCACGATCACCTTGCCCTTTAAATCATCTGGCATGAAGCGTTTGATGTAATGACAATCGCCCGCGATGATGGTTGCCCAGGCGTAATATTTTCCCCAGTTGGGCGTGCGCTTTTCCTGCTTTTCGCCGGTGGGGTAAATCCACGCGAAGGGCAGGCGTCCCACAACCGGCATCAGCAGGGCGCCAAGCGTTTTAATCTGGCTAAGTTTATGAAGGGCAATCGGGAGTCCCAGGCCAAACATAAAATCGCCGAAGACAGTTTCATAACCCGCGTCCACAAAACTTTTTGAAAGTCCCCAGCGATCCATGCCGAGGGTCACCAGAACTTTGCGGCCATGCTCGTCGAGATAGCTCTTGATGCGCTGTTCGAGGAATTGGGCGGCTTTGTTTTCGAGCGTATTCTTCAGCCCGCCTCCATCCACCAGCGGCGTCTTCTTGACAAAACGCACCATGGGTTGCACCGAATAAAGCGGATACCACTTTCCATCCACCAGCGCGCCCAAGTCCGCTCCGCCCACGCCGAAGGCGTCCACCGTGCCATCGAGCTCCTTGTATTTCAGCGCGGCGGCTTCCATATCGCCGTCCGTGCCGATGCGTTCGATGCTGACCTGTTCGCCGAGCAGGTTTACTTCCACTTTTTTGTTCCGTTTTGACGAACCGATGCTGATGCTGACCGCTCGCTTCATTTCGTGCCTCCTCGGAAATTTACTGCGGCGAGTATACCTGTTTTGAAGGAAGATGTAAAATTGAAACGGAGGCCAACCTGACCGAATCGCGGTCACGCTTTATATCGTCACAGGACTCAGCAGAGCGCTGACCTGTCTCAATCCCGATGTCGTCCAACAACTGGGCGGCGCGGCGCTGGCGGGAATCTTTGCCATGTTGCCGTGGGCGATTGTGGGGTGGATGAAGTCGAAGGAATTAAAAACAGCCCGACTTCATCGTCGGGCTGTCGCTTTCACAAATTGTCTCTAAGGGTAGGAACCGTACCCGCTTGGGAGGGCGTGCGCGAACCAGTAGTGAATGGATGAATCCATTCCGTGATCCATGATGACCGCGAACTGGCCCCAGATGCAGTAGCCGCCCGCCGGCACAAGATTCGGATCGGCGTTGCAGTTGCCAACCCAGACGAACTTGTAGTGCCAGACCGAACCCGATCCGCCGGGGAACGCGCCGCTCCATTGATTGTTCTCCCAGGCATTGTAGGGCGGATTGCTCCAGCCTTCGGCATTGCCACGATCCCATTCGGCGTTCCATTTCATGATCAGTTTGTCCGCCGCGTACGGACCGAGGTAGGTGTTGCAGAAGGCCTCCGTCCATCCAGGATGGGCAAGACACCAACTCATGCCGGTGCCATTGAAGATGCGCGCGGTGCGGTTATAACCATACTGGTCGAACCCTCCGCCGCCGGCGGCCGCGGGATTGGTCATTGCCATGGTAAGCGCAAGAACGATGATCAGCAAAAACAGGTATTTGACTTTCATTTTTCTCTCCTTTTTGAATAGGGTCAACAGACCTGTGACAGGTTGGAAACGATTCGAAAATTTACCGTTTGCCTCCTTTCCGACCGATTTAAAACGCAAACCGGCCATGGTGGCCGGTTTCGCAATTGGCTCTCCAGTGACTTTCCCAGGCGATGATGTCGGCAGGATGAAGGGGTGTGCGACCAACCAAGGTCACTGGGTCAACGCCGCCACGAACAAAAAGGTTTGATTTGCCGAAATTGAACGTCTAAAAATCCACACTCGTTACGATTTCATTATAATGGTTTCGCCGTTAAATACAAGCGGCTATTTTACAAAAATCGTGTTCGGGAATCCCAGCGCGGCGAAGAAGCGGATGAGGAAGGCTTCGGCGTTGACCTGCGCCTGATTTAGAATACCATCTTCCATGGCGGCTTTGAGAATTTCCTGCTCGGCCGATTGGCGCGCCAGCGTTTCGAGATCGTTGATGCCTTTGGTGAAGATGCCCGTGTCGCGATCATAGACGTAGGATTTTTCATTGTTGAGGGTGGCAACAAACACTTCCGCGGGCGGCAAGGTGACGTATAACACACCGCCTTCGTAACGCATGTGTTGCGGCTCGATCTTTGCCATGTCTATGCCCGCGATTACGTAACCGTGCGCCACGAACAATAATTTATCGCCAAAGAGGAAACCGAAACTGCCCTGTCCCATCTCGGCGGTGATGACCTTCTCGATGCTGTATTGGATCGTCTCGAGACGCGCCAGCGAGCGGATCTCGGTGATGTACGTGACGGGATCGGGGATGATGGTGGGCGTGGGATTTAGCAACTGCGCCACCTGCGTCTGCATAGACTGGTTGGCTTCCGAAAGCGGCTGGAGCGCCGAGTTGGCGTTGGCCGCGGTTTCGTTTACGGCGTCGCGCACGGTGGTGACAATAAAGTAAATTCCCACGCCGAGTACGATCAAGAGGAGAAAGTTGAACCATCCGTTATTTTTCATGCGCGGCATTATATCACCCCTTGACAGCGACAAAAATAGCGCTAAAATTTAATTCGATACTTATCAAAATAAAGTAATGGATGTAGAAATGGAAACAAAACCCGAAATGCTTGATTTTATCAAAGCCATGTCGGATGTGGATCGCTTGCGGATAATCGGCCTGTTGGCGCAGAAACCCGCTTCCGCTAAACAGGTGGCGGACGAGTTGCACATGCCCTTCCGCGACGCGTTCCAGCATCTGTCCTTCCTGGCTTTTGTGGGGGCCGTCCGCGAAACGGATGGAACCTACGCACTCGCCGAAGACGCGGTGGAAGCGCTGGCGAAGAATCAGTTCGCCCGTCAGAAAGAGGCGTACGTCCCCGCGCCGAATCTGGACGCGAAGGCGCGCAAAGTCCTCGTCTCATATCTGAATCCCGACGGAAGCATCCGCCAGATTCCCAGCCAGCCCGATAAGTTGAAAGTGGTTTTGAATTATCTCGTGGCCGCGTTCACGCCCGGCGTGGACTACACCGAGAAGGAAGTCAACACCATCATCCGCCGCTTCCACGTGGACACCTCCGGCCTGCGCCGCGACCTGATTGATTCGGGCCTGATGGCGCGCGAGAGCAATGGCTCGCGGTATTGGAGGAAGTAGCGCAAATTGCCAATTTGCGACACGTGAGTTAAACCATGACCGAATACGCCATTGAACTTGAGATTTGGGAAGGCAACAGCAGACAGGCCCGTGAGGATGGAACCCATCCCGATTTTGTGAAAGAGGGAATCTGTCCCTGGATGTATGGCAGGTTGCAGGTCGGGCAGAAGTTCAACTATCCAGACCAGATGGGCGAGTTGTGCCCCTGGCTTTTGGACAGTGTAACTGGGATGATCCGCGCGCTCGAAAACGGCGGGACCTTGCCCTGGCGATATACGGGAACGCCCTACGAGAAGGCTATTGACCCCGATGGCGTGACAACGGAATTTGCGCGCTGTCCCGACCCAACCAAGGCTGGGATCGTCGTCAAAATTACAAGAACCACCCTGCCCGAATGACGCCGATGTGAAAGAGACCATGACAGAAAATACCGAACTTTTAACCATGTTTAAAGCCCTGGCCGACGCGAACCGCCTCAAGATCGTCGGCCTGCTCGCGGGACAGCCTTACTCCGTGGAAGAACTCGCCGCGTTGCTGGGCTTGAAAGCGTCCACCGTTTCGCATCACCTGGCGCGGCTCGTCAAGGTGGGGCTGGTCAACGCGCGCGCCGAGGGATATTACAGCGTTTACCAGTTGGACAAATCCGCGCTGGAGACGATGTCGCGCAGTCTCTTCTCGCCCGAGAAGATCACCTCCACCGCCGAGGATGTGGATTTGGACGCGTACGACCACAAAGTGGTGGCCGATTACACGCGCCGCGACGGGAGCCTGAAAACCATCCCCGCGCAACGCAAGAAACTGGACGCGGTTCTGCGTCACGTCGTTCAGGCCTTCGAGACGGGCAAACATTACAACGAAAAACGCGTGAATGAAATTCTGAGCGCGTATCACGAAGATACCGCCAGCCTGCGCCGCGAACTTGTTGGCGCGGGGTTGATGAAACGCGAACGCGACGGGAGCGCATACTGGCGAGCGGAATAAAAAGAACTCCGAGGCGAACAACCTCGGAGTTCTTCATTACTCGTGAAGATCTGTTACGGTATTTGGACGATACGGTTCATCGGGCCAGGAGCGACGGGCGAGAAGACCTTAAAGTATGCTTCGAGCGCGTCAGTATCCACAGCGCCACCGAGACGATCCGTGCCGAGTTTAAGGACGGCAAAGTTATCGCCTCCATCCGCAAGGAACGAGTTGACCGTGACACGGTAGAGGCCTGCGGGGTTGATCGCCACACCGTTGATCTTGATGCTGGCAATGTCCACTTTGTTGCAGGCCGGAGCCGAAACGCTCCACTGATACGTGAAGCCAGTCGAGACCTGCAAAATGCGGTTGGATGTCTGTCCACAACCGACAAACTGCTGTTCAAGCAGGGTATCAATCTGCGAGCCGGTCAACGTCATGGTGACGAGGCTGTTGCCAAACGGCTGAACCGTGAACATTTCGCCATAGGTCACATAGCCATCGCCCTCGCCAGCAGGGCTGCCCACGTAGGTCAAGTCGGCGCGGATCCCGCCCGGGTTCATGAACGCGACCACCGCGTCGCCAAAGCCCGGGTCGTTGGTCGCGTCAAGTTGTGCGTCGGCGATCACGTCGCCCAGCGCAGATTCGCCCGCCGGGTTGATGGTGCGCGTGATGGTGGCGGTAATGGAGCCAATGACGCGGTTTGCCAAAGGCGCAGCGATAGCGTTGTACTTGGCGATCAAAGCCGTGATGAAGCCATCCTTGACAACGTCACGCGTGACGATGTTGTTGTTGGCGGCCATAGCGGTCACATCGCCGGTGGCGCGGTCAATCGTCAGGTCAACATCGGTGACGACACGGCCAAAGGAGGACGCGCTGGTCACGAGCATATTGTTAATCACACAGTTATATGGCTGGTGAGTGTGGCCGCTGATGACCACGTCCACTTCAGGATCGAAGCGGTTGACAATATCCACGATTGCGCCCGAAACGCCCACGCATGAATTAATCGGAGATGTGTTGGGATTCTGGGTTGCGCCTTCGTGGATCAACACAACGATGGTTTCGATGCCCTTCTGCTTGAGTTCAGGGATCAGCGCGTTGACGGTATCCGCCTCATCCAGGAAGTTCAACATCGATATGCCCGAGGGAGTTACAATCGTGGGCGTGCCTTCCAATGTCATGCCGATAAAAGCGACATGAACGCCATTGAAAGATTTTGTCTTGTAAGCCGGGAAGATGGGTTTATCATTCTTTTGCCAGGTCACATTGGCGGCCAGAAAGCGGAAGTTGGCCCCGCCAAAATCGTCGCCATCCAGACAGCCATCCACAGGATGACACCCGCCTTCCTGCATACGGATCAGTTCGTACACGCCTTCGTCAAATTCGTGGTTGCCCACCGCGTTGAAATCGAGGCCAATCTGATTGAAGGCCTCAATGGTCGGCTCGTCATGGAACAGGGCCGAAAGCAGGGGGCTCGCGCCGATCATATCGCCCGCCGAAACCACCGCCGTATTCGGGTTGGTAGCGCGCAGGTTTGCAATGTGGGTCGCGAGATACTCCGCCCCGCCCGCGTTGATCGTCCCGATGCGGCCCGAGGAACCGGCGGGCGGCTCAAGGTTGCCGTGAAAGTCATTGACGGCAAGGATTTGAACGTTCACCGTCCCCGAAGGTTTTGCCTGGGCCGAAAATCCTGTCCCGGCCAACACAATTGCCAGCAATGCCAGCACGGATAACAAACGAACAATGTTTTTCATGCTCTCTCTCCTATGAAAATTTAAATTTGCGACAAGTCGAACACAAACGGGACCGAACATTGATTTCTTATGAAGAAAGGGTTCCGTGAGCCTCCTTCCATCTGAGTACCCTTAAACTAACATATTTGCAAGGCGAATGCAAGACCAATTTTCTGTTATTCCCCAAGCCCAGGCCAACCCCATGAACCAATTTCGACAGCGCATTCGCAAATCCATCGCGGACGAAAAACTGCAAACCTCGCTTGACGCCAACACCGAACGCCGCCTCAAAGTCCGCGCGGCCGCGCTCGCATCCATTCCAGATTGGGAGACGCGTCGCCAGCGCGCGCACGCCATCCGTGCGGACGTGATCGAGCGCCTCGACGACTACCTCGCCCAATTCGCCTCCCACCTGACCGCGAACGGGGTCGCGGTCCATTGGGCCAAAGACGCAGGGGAAGCGCTTCGGCTCGTGCTGGAGATTGTGGGAGATGATAAAACAGGTACACACGAAACTACCAAACTAATCGCCAAATCCAAATCCATGGTCACCGAAGAAATCGGCCTCAACCACGCCCTCGAAGCGGCGGGACATCGCGTCGTCGAGACCGACCTGGGCGAGTACATCATCCAACTGCGCGGCGAACGTCCCTCGCACATCATCACGCCCGCGGTGCATCTCAACCGCAAACAGGTGGGCGAACTCTTCCACGAAAAACTCGGCATCCCCTACACCGAAGACATCCCCACCCTTACGAACACGGCCCGCGCGGTTTTGCGCGAAGTCTTCCTCAACGCGGACGTGGGCATCAGCGGCGTGAACTTTGGCGTGGTCGAAAACGGCGCGCTGACCATTGTCACCAACGAGGGCAACGGGCGCATGTGCACCACCCTGCCGCGCGTCCACATCGCGCTGATGGGCATGGAGCGCATGGCGCCCACCCTCGAAGACCTCGCGCTCTTCCTCTCGCTCCTGCCGCGTTCCGCCACCGGACAAAAACTCAGCGTCTATACCCAACTCCTGCGCGCCCCGCGGCCTGGTCAACAACGCCACGTCATCATCGTGGACAATGGCCGCGCGCGCTTGCGAAATTCCCCGCTCAAAGAATCGCTTTACTGCATCCGTTGCGGCGCGTGCCTGAATGCCTGTCCCGTCTTTCGCGAGTTGGGCGGCCACGCCTACGTCGGCGCGGACAATTCCATCGCACCCTACCCTGGCCCGATCGGATCTGTCATCTCGCCTGGGTTGCTCGGCGATAATTACATTCAACTCGCGCAGGCCTCGTCCCTGTGCGGCGCGTGCAAGGACGCCTGCCCGGTGGATATTGATCTGCCGAGGTTGTTGACGAGGGTGAGGGCAGGGGGGGCAAGTGAGAAGTTATCAGTGAGCAGTGATCACGCTTCGCGGTCAGTTTTCAGTAATCAGCCTGGAAAGGGATTGCCTTTTGTTTTGAGGCTTGGGTTGAGCGCGTATAGTCGCGTGGCATCTTCGCCGCGCTGGTTTGCGTTCTCGCAGAAGTTGGCGGCGATTGGGGCGCGCATTGTTTCTCCATTCTCTTCGTGGATGCGTTTCCCCGCCGCGACGGGTTGGGGATACAGCAAAGATTTTCCGCGCCCTGCGGCGCGGTCGTTTCGGCAGAGGTTCCAGGCTCGGACTCCAAAATCTCCAGATTTTGGAGTGACGCTCCGAAGTCTGGAGACTCCGGAGTCCGCGCCACAACATTACCAATTACCAATTACCAACATCGTCCCCTTTGGGGATTACCAGTCACAATTCACCGCCGAACTCACTGCCCTCGGCGGAACTGTCGTCCAATGCTCGCAAGAAAATCTCCCCGAGGCATTATCCGACTTTCTCCGCCAGCGCGGCGCGACGCGAGTGTTTGTGGATGAAATTGGCGCGCAGACTCTTCCTGCTGAATTCACCGCCGTCTGCGAACCAGACCCCACGATCCAATTCGGGTTGACGGGCTGCGCGGCGGGCATTGCGAACACGGGGACGATCGTTTTGCTCGACGAGGGTGAGACGCTCAAGGCCTCGCTCCTGCCCGAAGTCCACCTCGTCGTTTTGCGCGCCCGCCAACTCGTCGGGGATTTGCCCGAAGCGCTCGCGGCGACGCGTCACGCCCGAAACGCCGCGCTCGTCACAGGTCCATCCCGCACCGCCGATATCGAGATGACGCTCACCATCGGCGTTCACGGCCCGAAGGAGATCGTCGTCTTTCTCGTCCACGGGACTGCGAGTACGCTTGTTGACGATTCAAAAAGCGGGTGATAACATCCCGCAGTAAATAGCCGCTCCCATTTTCTCTGGCGGCCTGCAGTGAAGCCCTCTCAAAAGATTAAACAGGGTTTAATTCTCTGGGGGCATCGAAATATCCGCCTCCTTATTTGAAATTCGAAAGTAGAGGAGCGATTCGTATGAACAAAATATACAGATTTTTTCTGCTAAACTTCTTCCTGGGGTTTTCTTTTCTCCTTGCATCTTGCGGATCGGTTACGCCTTTCCCGACTGGCACTCCTACAATAACGCCTACCATTATCCGAACCCCAACCAGAACGCCGTTACCAACTATTACAAAGATCCCAAATGCCACACCATTTGCCCAATTAAAGAAATTAGCAACACTTGGCGAGGGAGTTCTGCCACAAATTGTGTATTCGCATGATGGAAAAAAAGCCCTTATAAGCGATGGGGTCATTTTGCGCGTTATTAATCTCGACAACTACAAAGAAATCTCCGCCTTCCAAATTTCAGACTACCCCAACACGCGCATCCTGGCTACAAGCCCCGATGATTCGCTGGTCATCGTGGATTATTTTGGGCACTTTCGTGTTATCGAGCTTAATACCCATAAGGAGGTTGCCTTTGGGAAAGGTTTTAGTGGCTGGGCTATGGGATCTTTGTTCACACCAGATGGTAAACACATTGTCTATCGGGTCAACACGGCATTACATGGACCTTATGACAGTATTTGTTTGTTGAATCTAAACGGGCAAGGAAACGATGGAGATGATGAGTTCTTTTGTAAAAATCGTTATCCGACTTCCGTTAATGGCGTCATGACAAATCCCGCCATCAGCCCAGACGGCAATTTGGTTGCAGCTGGTTGTAGCGGAGACGCTCAAAACATTCTCTATATTTGGAATTTAAAAAACATATCCATTCTTCATACAATCCAGGGACAAACTTCACGAATTAACAGTGTTGCCTTTAGCCCAGACAGTTCTACGCTGGCAACCGGTGGCGACGATGGCCTGATCCGTTTGTGGGATCCGACCACAGGCCACATCAAACGTACCATCACTGGGTTTGTAAACGATGTGTCCGTTAATGACTTTTCTCCTGACGGTAGACAATTGATCATTAAAGTCGGCGACGGACCAACAGTCTCATACGATTTGGCTACTGGAAAACAAGAGGCTGTTTCTCCTGGGCCTCTTGGCCCTCTTTCAACCAAACTGTTGAAAGAGGGGTATATGATGGCCGGCAGTGGTTCAGTCATTCGTTTTAGTCCGAATGGAAAAAGCTTGGCGGTTGGGCACGGCAGTATACAAATCTGGGATGTGGAGTCCCAAATCATCAAGATGACGCTTTTTGCTGATCAATCTCTAAATATCGCCGGTATGAATTACAGCCTGGATGGCAACCATCTAGCCGTTGTGACTGTAGGTGGAAATATTTATGCTTGGAACCTCCGTACAGGCCAGCAAGAGTTCTTTGTTTCGGCGGATACATTTACTGACATTCAGGTCTTTTTTGCCGCTGGTACGAGCGGACCTGGTATCGGGGCAGGAGCATACAGCGAAAAGAGCGCCACCTTTTCACCAGATGCCGATCAGATCGCCATTGCTAATGGGGCAGCAATCGAGATATGGGATCTTCAAACCGTCAGCAGGGTACGCACCTTGGAATTGACCCAGCCAGTTGCCTTTCCCACAAAAATATCTTATTCAGCGGATGGTAAGTTTATTTATGCCTCATTAAATCGCAATCGCGATCTGGCAGTATGGAATGTAAACACAGGAAAATTGATTCGCCAGTTGAATCTTCCGCATGTTGATCCCAATGCTTTTACCGCCACAGACTTGAACGGCCCATTATTTGGTCGAAACAATTACGATGACAATGATTATTGGATTGAGATCTGGAATCTTGAAACAGGTCAGATGATGAAGTTGCCGACTCATTCGCGGGAAGTTGAGCCTCTTCGGTTTAGTGCTGATGGTAAATTCTTCTCCGCGCTGTTTAACCATGAACAGTTGTTTGTGTGGCGGTCCGATACAGGGCAACTTGTATTTGTGTCTGACAGTAAATTTGATGTCGGCGATTTTTCGATTAGCCCGGATGGAAAACTTTTAGCGACTGCGGATTATGGAATAGTAACATTGTGGGATATGGGAAAATATGCAAGTACAGCAGTCCAACCTGGGTTCGTGCCATTACCCATGCCGTTCACTCCGACACCTTGGGGAGGCTCCGAACCTGCACTCACCACCCGGCCGACCAATACCCCCGAACCCACACAAGCGGTCACTTCGATTTCTGTACCATCCTCTCAGGACGGGGCTATTAATGTGGACAACGCGTCAAGCCTTCATTTGACAGGTCAATTTGGCAAAGGGACAGTGAGCCGCCTTTCCTGGTCGAATGTGGATGGAAAAATATGGGTGTCGAGCTCCCAAGGCTTGTATCAACTTGAAACAGGACATTTGAAGGAACTAAAGCATTTTGGACGCAATTCACTCTGGGTGTTCAGCCAGCAAATTTTGCCAGACGGCCGCTCGCTGGCGGCGGTTTTGACTGTGGATGGAAAAGTACAGGTTTGGGACATGACCAATGAAAGAATGCTGGTTGAATTAAATGGCGTAGAAAACCCGGCAATCAGTCCCGATGGTCAATGGTTGGTGTATGGGAACTCTGGCAATGGACTTGAAACATGGAATTTGAATACCATGCAACCAGGCGTGCTTCTCCAGAGTTCGAATTATCTTAACTGGCCTGTCTTTAGCCCAGATAGTCAACTTGTGGCCGTCATTCAATCTGACTATTCAATTCGGGTATGGGACATAAAGACAGCAGTGATTGTCAATGCTGCGGGAGGAACTGGGGCAACGATCAATGATTTGTCATTCAGCCCGGATGGCCGTTACCTCCTCGGCGCGGCGGGCGGTTCTGCTTGGCGCTGGAGCATGTCCCCAGGCGCTCATCCCCTTGAAATTAATTTGTTCGAGAAGGATGAAAAAAATTGGGCCGATAACATTGTCACTGCAATTGCCAGCAAGGCGGATAATTCGACGGTGGCAATCGGCACAAGCGATAAAATCATTTGGCTATATAACACCCAAACAGGCCAATTGATCGGGAGTTTGACCGGCCATCACGCTCCGCTGTTTCGAATGACATTTAGCCCAAGCGGAAGTCAACTGGTCTCTGTTGATGAAGATGGACAGATGATACTTTGGGATGTTGAGCAACAGAGGCAAACTGCTTCCATCCATGAATTCAGCGCGCCAATATCGGGAATAACATCTCGATTGGATGGATCGATATCTGCATGGGCACAGAACTCCGTCTGGACATTCCAGCCACAGAATGCAGAGTTGCAGCGGGTGACCTATATTCCCGGCGCCAGGATTCTTGCCGCAAGCCCAGCCGGCGATTTCGTGGCCGGTTATACTCCATTGCAGGTTTCATTGTACGATGCGAATACGGGAAAACTAATAAAAACACTTCCTGAAGAAGCCGAAGATGTCAGCCAATTATGGAATGGAGATTCCACCCGTCAGTTCTATGGCGCTTCATTTAGCCCGGATGGCAAGCGTCTTGCCACATTGGGTACAGGCGGTATTTGGATGTACACCCTGCCGGACGGAGCTCTCATCAGTCATTTGGAAGGGAGCAATACCTACAAAGCTGACTTCAGTCCCGATGGAGAATGGCTGGTTGCCTCGAAAAACGAAAGTTATTCGGAACCTTCCTTGATTACCTTTTCCAATGCAAACCCCATCCTCAGTACGTATAATGCTGTGGGTGAGGAATATTCGCAGTATGCATTCAGCCCCGACAAACATTGGATAGGATTATTACGTAATCCTTGGGATGGCCCCAGAAGCCTTGAGATTATCAGCGCATCCACAGGTAAGATGACTGGACGTTTAGAATTAGAAAACGTAGACCTGATCAGTCTTGCTTTTAATCCTTCTGCGACCTTGATCGCCATCGGATGCTCGGATGGTAAGATTGTTATCGTGGATTTTGCCAACTTGAAGATAGTAACCACTTTGGATGGTCATCTGGGCGCTGTTACCGCTGTAACCTTTTCAAAAGATGGTCAGAGTATATTATCTGCTGGACGGGATGGCACAGTAAAAATATGGGGTGTGCCATAGAATTGAAACTGCCTCACCATCGGCGTCCACGGGCCGCGGGAGATCGTCGTCTTTCTCGTCCATGGGACTGCGAGCACGCTTGTTGACGATTCCCCGCGCGGATGATAAAATCCCGCCGCCTTTAGATATGCCCCCATCGTCTAGCGGCCCAGGACGAAGCCCTCTCAAGGCTTAAACAGGGGTTCGAGTCCCCTTGGGGGCACTGGAAAAGTCACCGTGATGGTGACTTTTTTTCTTCATCTCTCCTCTGCAAATGCGTTATACTCTCGCCCGCCTCGAAAATTCGGGACCTTCCATAATATGACCGACCACATCCGCAATTTCTGTATCATCGCCCATGTTGACCATGGCAAATCCACGCTCGCCGACCGCCTGTTGCAATTGACTGGCACGATCTCGGATCGCGATATGTCCGCGCAAGTGCTAGATAGCATGGACCTCGAACGTGAAAAAGGCGTCACCATCAAGGCCTCGGCTGTCCGCATGTATTACACCGCCGCAGACAGCCAAAAGTACGAACTCAACCTGATTGATACACCCGGCCACGTGGACTTCGGCTACGAGGTCTCGCGGGCGCTGAAGGCCTGCGAGGGCGCGGTGCTGGTGGTGGACGCCACGCAGGGCATCGAAGCGCAGACGCTGGCGAATCTTTACCAGGCGCTCGACGCCGACCTGACCGTCATCCCCGTCATCAACAAAATTGACCTGCCCTCGGCGCGTCCCGACGAAGTGGCTGAGGATGTGGGATCCCTCCTCGGCGTCGCGCCCGAAGCGGTCTTGCGCGTGTCCGCGAAGGACGGCGTCAACGTCGAGGCCATCCTCGAGGCCATCGTCACGCGCATCCCGCCGCCGAAGGATGCGGATGAGGCTCCCCTGCGCGCGCTGGTCTTTGATTCACATTACGACTCGTACAAGGGCGTCATCGCCTACGTGCGCGTTTTTGAAGGCTCGTTCAAGCATACCGACGTTCTTCATTTATTCGCCACCGGCGCAGACATGAAGCCCGTTGAAATTGGAATCTTCGCGCCAGGCATGAAGGCTACCCAGACTCTCGGCTCTGGCGAAGTGGGTTACGTTGCGACGGGCTTCAAGACGGTGCACGAGTGCCGCGTGGGCGACACGATCACGCGCACATCCGCTCCCGCCGCGGACCCGTTGCCGGGCTACCGCACGCCCAAGCCGATGGTCTTCGCGGGCATCTACCCCGTGGACGCGGACGATCACTCCGACCTGCGCGAGTCGCTCGACAAACTGCAACTTAACGACGCCGCGCTGACCTATCAGCCCGAAACTTCGCAGGCGCTGGGCTTCGGTTTCCGCGCGGGCTTCCTCGGTCTCTTTCACATGGAGATCATTCAGGAACGCATCGAACGCGAGTACAACCTCGATTGTCTCTTCACCGCGCCGTCGGTGGAATACGAAGTGGTTTTGCACGACGGAACAACCGTCCCCGTGGACTCACCCGCCGCCCTGCCCGACGAAGGCACGATCCTCGAAGTCCGCGAGCCGTGGATGAACATCGAGATCATCACGCCGACAGATTATTACGGCCCGATCATGGATTTGGTGACGAAGCGCCGCGGCGTCTTCAAACAGCAGGAATATCCCGCGCCGCATCGCGTCCAACTTGATTTTGAAATTCCCCTCTCCGAAATCATCATTGACTTCTTTGACCTGTTGAAGTCACGCACCAAAGGTTACGCCTCGCTCGATTACCAGTTCCTCGAATATCGTCCCGACACGTTGCAGAAACTGGAGATCCTCGTTAACGGCGAACCCGTGGACGCGTTGGCGGCCATCGTCCACGAGCGCGACGCGTACCACAAAGGCCAACGTCTCATCACCAAACTGAAAGAGTTGATTCCGCGCCAGTTGTTCGACGTGGCCGTGCAGGCCTCCGCGGGCGGACGGATCATCAGCCGCGCCAATGTCAAAGCCACGCGCAAAGACGTGTTGGCGAAATGCTACGGCGGCGACATCACCCGCAAAAAGAAATTGCTCGAGAAACAAAAGAAGGGCAAACGCCGTTTGAAGATGGTCGGCAACGTGGAAATTCCGCAGGACGCGTTTATGGCGGTGTTGCGACTGGGCGATGAGTAAGAGGGTATGCAATACGAAGTACGCAATACGTATTGCATACTTCGTATTGCGTATTGCGAAACGAGGACATTGTGAGCAAATCCCAACCCAGAAAATCCCGAATCCCATCCTGGCTCCCCGGCGCGCTTGTCAGCCTTGTGTTGATCGGCGCTATTTTATATTTCGTTGACCTCGGCGAGATGGTGAATGCCGTGCGCGGCGCGAACTACGGCATGTTGGCTGTCTCGTTCGCACTGTCCTTCGCGTGGATGGCCTTGCGCGCCAAAGTCTGGCAGACGCTCCTGCGCGACCGTCCCTCGTTCGCCGATACATTCTTCACCGAAGGCGAAGGCTACCTGCTCAACGCCATCCTGCCTTTCCGCCTCGGCGAGTTGGGACGCGCCTTCCTCATCAGCCGCAAAGCGAAGATTCAATTTGGCGAAGTCCTGCCGACCATCGTGATCGAGCGCGTGGTAGATTTGGGCATCACCGCCGCCATCCTGCTGGCGTCCCTGCCGTTTGTGGTGGGCGCGGAGGATTCAGGGCAAATCGGATACATCGTCGGCGGGATCGTTCTCTTCGGCCTGGCGATGATGTACGTGCTGGCGCGCTACAACCGATGGGCGCTGGACTTGTTCCACAAACTGAGCGCGCGCTGGCCGTCCCTGCAAAAATTCGGCGGTGGATTTCTCGAATCATTCTTCGACGGGCTGGGCGTGCTCACCGATGGATGGCTTTTCCTGCGCTTCCTCTTTTGGATGCTCCTCAACTGGGGCATTGCCGTGGCCGCGTATTACCTGATGATCCGAGCCTACTTCCCCGACGCGCAATTCATCTGGACGTTCTTCGCCCTCGGCGCGGTCGCGTTTGGCGGAGCGATTCCCGCCCTGCCCGGCGGAGTCGGCACCGCAGACGGGGCCATCACCGCCGCGCTGACCGTCCTCACCGGCGACGAATCCACCGCGCTGGCCGTCGCGTTGACGGTGCGCCTCTACAACTACCTCAACAGTGGCGTGATCGGCGGCATTGGTCTCGCCCGCGAAGGCGAAACGATCGGCGGACTGTATCGGGAATTGATGGCGTTGAGGAAAACGGACACCGGGAAATAACACATTTTCATCCGTCATTGCGAGGGCGGTTTTCCCGAAGCAATCCCCTCCACCGCGAGGAGATTGCTTCGTCGGGAAGAACACCCTCCTCGCAATGACGGGGCAAGAGGCTTTATGACCAAAAACTACCTCATCACGGGCGGCGCCGGGTTTATCGGCTCGAATTATGTGCATCAACTTTTGTCGCGCGGCGAGAGCGTGACCATCCTCGATAATTTTTCGCGGGGCGGCGCGCCGCGCAATTTGGACTGGCTGGAGAAAACCTTCGGCAAGGATTCCTTCCGCCTGATCCGCGGGGACGTGCGCGACGCGTCGCTCGTGGCAGAGTCCGCCAAAGGGTCCGATGTGATCGTGCATTTGGCGGGACAGGTCGCGGTGACCACGTCCGTCATCAATCCACGTGACGATTTTGAAAACAACGCGCTCGGCACGTTCAACGTGGTCGAGGCCGCGCGGCTTTCAGGGAGAAATCCCATTGTGATTTACGCGTCCACGAACAAGGTGTATGGCGGGATGGACGATGTGAACGTCGTCGAGCGCGGCGGGCGTTGGGAATACGAGAGCCTGCCCTTCGGCGCGCCCGAAGCTCAGCCGCTGGATTTCCATTCGCCGTACGGATGCTCAAAAGGCACAGGCGATCAATACGTCCGCGATTATGCGCGCATCTACGATCTGCCCACGGTCGTCTATCGCCAGAGTTGCATTTACGGCCCGCGCCAATTTGGCATTGAAGATCAGGGCTGGGTGGCGTGGTTTGTCATCGCCGCAGTGATGGAGCGCCCGATCACCATCTATGGCGACGGCAAGCAGATTCGCGACCTGCTCCACGTCAGCGACTTGATCCGCGCCTACGACCTCGCCGTGGAAAAAATTGACGTGGCCGCGGGACAGGTCTACAACCTCGGCGGCGGCTCGGCCAACACGCTCTCGATCTGGACCGAGTTCGGGCCACTACTCGAAGAGTTGGTCGGACACCCCATCCCCGTCGCGCGCGGCGACTGGAGACCAGGCGACCAGCGCGTCTTCGTAGCCGATGTCCGCAAGGCGGAGCGCGAACTGGGCTGGAAGCCGCAGGTCGGCGTCGAGGAAGGCATCCGCAAGTTGTTCGAGTGGGTACAGGAAAATAAAAATCTGTTTTAAAAAAATCCCCGAAGACTTTCAGTCTTCGGGGATTTTTTCAATTGCGCGGCGGCTCGCTCCGTTGGTGACGGATGCGTTTTTCTTTGTACATATTGTCGTCGGCGGCGCGCATGATGGCCTCGAGGTCGCTGCCCTTGTTGCCCGTGGATGCGCCGAGGGAAATGGATAAAGTCGGCTCGCCGTAGAATTTATTGTTAAGCGCCGTCAGCGATTCGATGCGCGCCGCGGCTTCTCGCGCGGTGGCCGCATCGGTATTGGGCATGATCACCGCGAACTCGTCCCCTCCGATACGCGCGAGCACATCCTCCTGTCGAAAACCTGCCTTGAGGGTCTCAGCCGCGCGGCGGATGAGATTATCCCCTGCCTTGTGCCCAAATTTGTCATTTACCTCCTTCAGTCCGTCGAGATCCGCGATGATGATACTGACGGGATGGCGGCGCCCTCCGCTGAGACGCTTCATTTCCTCCTCGTAATAGGCGCGGTTGTAGAGTCCCGTCATCACATCGTGAGAGCCAAGATAGCGCAGGTATTCCTCGGCCTTGCGCCGCGCGGTTACATCCTCCAGCGCTACGAGGACGCGGCCAAGCGTCTGCTTGTAGCCGGGGAAGACGGACAAATACAGGTGAACATGGAGCGGCTCGCCGCCGAGCGTGTAATTGACGCCATCCGTCTCGTAGGAAAGTTTTCCGCTCCACAGGTCTGCCAATTCATTTTGGAAGTGGGCGCGCATCTCATCGCGGAATACCTTGTCGAGATTCTGCAACAATTCCGCTTTGGACCGCTCCCCAAACATCGTCAGGGTTTTCTGGTTCACATCCAGAACGCGGATCATGCTCATACAGCGCGCCACGTCTTCAGGGTGAGTTTGCAAATAATCCATCAGGTCTTTCACGCCCACGGCGCGCAGGTTGTCGAAGAAATTCTTGATCTGGCTGTAATCCTCCTCCCACAGGGAGATGGGCGAATTTTCGAACAGGCCGCGCAGGCGGTTTTCGCTCAGCGCCAATTCGCGTTCGGCCTGCTTGCGGGTGGTGATATCCTCGATGGTGACGAGAACCTGTTTCCACGTCTCCTCCGAGCCAGGCAGGATGCGCCACGAGAGCAAGATGTCGAGCGGCTCGCCCGTCAGCGTGTAATTGACCCCTTCGCCGCGCCACGCCAACCGTCCAGCCCAGAGCGAGAGCAGTTCATCCCGAAAGTGGACGCGCATCTCGTCTCGAAAAAAATGACCGAGATTCGCGAGCATCTCGTCCTTCGTCTTCACGCCGAACATGGCGAGGGTTTGCAGGTTGACGTTCACAACTTTAATGAGCAACATCGCCTCTTCGATCAGTTCGGGGTGTTCGTCGAGATGGCGGTTCAAATCCTGGACGCCCTGGCGGCGGAGGCTTTCGAAGAGATTTTTGATGGAGCTGAAATCCTGCTCCCAGAGCGAGATGGGCGCGTGGTCGAATAACATTTGATAATACCTTTCGCTTTTGGTTTTTGCCATGCGGCCTCCAAATGGATTTCATTATAAGGGAATGTGACCCAAAAAATCATTTCGCTAATTTGACAAACTCCTGGCGGGCAATTACGATGTGCGCTTATGAATATCTTCGTTTTGAAATTGATCCTCGCGCCCGTCATCATCGGCTCGGCCAGCCTCGCGGGAAGAAAATGGGGGCCAGCCGTGAGCGGATGGATCATCGGCCTGCCGCTCACCTCGGGGCCTGTGGTATTTTTCCTCGCGCTCAGCCACGACGCGGCCTTCGCGGCGGACGCGGCGCTGGGCGTGATCAGCGGCGGCCTCTCGCTCGTGGCCTACGCGCTCGCATACGTTTGGATCGCGCAGCGCTTCCGTTGGCTGGCCGCCATCGTCGGAAGCCTGCTGGCATTTTTGGTTTGCACGGCCATCCTGCAAAACCTTTCGTTCCCGCTGTTCCCCATTTTCTTTGCCGTGCTCGGCGCGATCGTTTTGGCGTTGCGGCTGGTCCCCAACGAGAAAGTCGAATCGACCGACGCGCAACCCGGGCCGTGGGACATCCCCGCGCGCATTTTGATCGGCACGGGCTTCATCCTGACCCTGACGGGCGTCGCGCCCCTCATCGGTCCGCGCCTGACCGGGCTGTTGACGACCATCCCGCTCTACGCCTCCATCCTGACAGTCTTCGCGCATCGCCATCAAGGAACCGCCGCGGCGTCGCATGTCTTGCGCGGCCTGCTCTACGGACTGTTTGCCTTCGCGGGGTTTTTCCTCACGTTGAATCTCCTGCTCGAACGCGCCGGCCTTGCGGCCGCGTTCCTTTCGGCTATCACGGTAGCGCTGACCGTTCAAGGGACGTCGTTGTGGGTTTTGCGACGACTGCATAAATAAAGCAAACATCCGAAGCCGCGTTGGCTTCGGATATTTTTGATCATTTCAAAATCTTCGCCACATTCCGCCCTGCCACGCCGCTGACTCCCCCTCCGCCGTGGACTCCGCTTCCGCAGAGATAGAGGTTGTCAATCGGCGTCTTGTGATTCGACCAACCTGGGATCGGACGCATAAACAGGAACTGGTCGAGCATCAGTTGTCCGTGATTGAGATCGCCTTCGGTGAGGCCGTAGGTTTGTTCAAGATCAAGAGGCGTTATTAATTTACGATTTACGATTTTGGATTTTAGATTGGGGAAATATTCCGCCAGGGTGTCGATCGCTAATTTCTCCACCTTCCTATTTTCCATGCTCCATGAACCATTCTTCAATTGATATGGCGCGAATTGGAAATGGATGGAGATCGTTTTGCCTGAGGCGCTGATTTCAAGATACGGCTTTTCGGAAATTTCGCCATACTTCGCGGCGTCGTAGGCTTTTTCCAAATATTTGATGGATGGCGCGACGACAAGCGTTCCTTCGGGGAGACCATGCTTGCCCTTGGTCAGCAGGTGGACTTTCGCCACCGAGCCGCGCATTTTGATGGATTGCACGTGCCAGACAAATTCGGGCGGCAGTTCGCGCGGACCGACGAGTTTGAGCAGGGTGTGCTTCGGGTCGGCGGAGGAGAGGATGACGTCCGCAGAAATCTCTTCGCCATTCGCAAGAATAACGCCTTTGGCAATTTGATTTTCGATTTTGATGCTCGCCACTTCCGCATTGACGCGAATCTCGCCGCCGAACGATTTCACGGCATTCGCCAGCGCAGACGTGATCTCGCCGATACCCCCCTCTTTCTCTCCCCCCATTTTCGGAGAAATTGGGGGGAGACGGAGGGGGGTTAGCCCGCCGCGATTCATCCAGTTGTGGATGAGGGTGTAGCCTGTTCCCGCGGACATCGGTCCCAGCGTGAAGCCGTGGATGGCAACCGACGCGACCGCGGCTTTGACCGCGTCCGATTCGAAATTTTCATCGAGCAGTTCCTGCGCGGTCATCGGCAGGGCGCGGATGAAGTTGAGCATGTCCTTGCGGCCTGCAAATTTCAGCGCCAGGCCAAGTTCCATCAAGCCGAAGCCTTCCTTGAGACCGAAGTTCATCGGCAGGCGCGGCATGATGGAGGAATATGCCTTCTCCAAAATCTTGGCGGACTTGTCCATGAAGCGGACAAACTCAGGCCAGCGCGCCGCGTCCTTTGCGGAGACGCGTTTGATGGACTCGGCGTCGAGGGTGATGTGATTGCCATCGGGTTGCAGGGAAATAAACGCGGGTCGAGTAGAGCGAGCGCTCTTCTCGCTCGTACCGAGACCCAAATCCCTCACAATATCCGCGCGGAGACTACCGCCTGTGAAAACCGAGTCGACGGCGAATCCGTACCCAAACGATTCGGTCACCACCGAGCCGCCGACGATGGCGCGGCGTTCGAGAACCAGAACCTTTTTGCCCTGCTTTGCAAGATACGCGGCGGCGACCAGTCCGTTGTGTCCCGCGCCGATGATGATGGTGTGATAGGTTTGTGTCATACTTACTTCCTTGTAAACTTATTGCGATGATGTAATTTGAGGAGGACTGACCGATAAATCGAGAGTCCATTCGCCAGATTCGCCTTCCAGATTCAATATGACTTTGTTGGCTTCTGTCCAACGAACAGGATAATAAAACGGCATTACGGCTTCATACACCTTCGAGAGGGTCTCATTATCAAGATCGATCATGTATAGGGTGGCTGTTGTGCCTTCCTCATACCAATGTTCAGGCGTTGCGGCAAAAATGATCCTTCTTCCATCAGGCGACCACACAAACTTGCTGAAAAATTGATAATAATCCTCTGTGTTGAAAATCGATTCTTCGTGGCTTTGCAAATCTAGAATTCGAATTTCACTCTCATTCGTACTGTAGGCAATATATTGGTCGGTTGGAGAAAATGAAAATACGCCTGAAATACCTGTGTCTTCCCAAGTCCCATCTTTCAAATTTACTCGGGCAAGGGAACTTTCGTACCCAAAATATGGCTCAGGACCTCCATCGCCTCCAGCAGAAGTGGCAATGTATAGAAGTTTTCCATCTTTTGACCAGTGCGCCACTGAAACGTAACCATCCCTATAGTCAATTTGATATCCGTACAGATCATAGAATGGATACGTGCCAATTCTCTGTCCATTAGTGCGAAAAAGCTCTATCACATTCACGTTGGTGAGGGCAGTAAATTGACCATCGGGAGAAATTATTATGCTGTAACAATACTCTGGGTAACAGATGTAACCATATTTTTCAAGTTCTGGATATTGATTAATCAGGCTGGCCATCAGTGATTGAAGTGTAGCAACCGCAGTTAAAGTTGACGGAGGAATGGTAGGCGATGGGGGTTCAGTTGGGCGTGGCGTCTTTGAAGGAGAAATTGTCGGGGAAGGTGTTTCTGACGGAAGCATCGTTGGGGTGGAAGTGTACATGGCTTCATTTGTTACCGTCGAGATGACAACAGGGGTTTCTTGCGGTTGAACACAAGAAACCAGGATAAAAGCCAAAAGCAAAGTAAAAGAAGAAAACCTTTTTGAGATATTCATTTACTACTCTCTGTTCTCTACTCTCTACTCTCTAAAACCCATCCTTCAATATTTCCTTCGCGGCCAACATGCCAGGCGCGCCCATCACGCCGCCGCCAGGATGCGCGCCGCTCGCGCCATAGTAGTACCCTTTGAGCGGGGTGCGGAAGTCCGCCCATTGCGGGGTGGGACGCAGGAAAAAGATCTGGTGCAACAGCAACTCGCCGTGGAAGATGTTGCCGCCCGTGATGCCCGCAATGCGTTCGATATCTTTCGGCGAGATGACCTGCATCCCCACGATGCACTCGCGGATGTTTGGCGCGTACTGCTCGATGGTGGAAATCACCGCCTCGCCGAGTTGGTCGCGCTTGGTATCGTCCCAGCCGCCTTCGATGTCGTAGGGCGCGTACTGCACGAAGCACGACATCACGTGATGTCCAGGCGGCGCCATATCGGGGTCGATCATCGAGGGGAAGATCATGTCAATGTACGGGTGTTTGGAGATCTGTCCATACTTCGCGTCGTCGAAGGCGCGCTCGATGTATTCAATGCTTGGGCTGATGGAAACCGCGCCGCGATGCAAAACCGAGTTCGCGCCATTTCCTTCATACGGCAGAGCGGTGAAGTTCGGCAATTTGCTCAACGCGATGTTGACCTTGCCCGACGAGCCGCGCGTGCGGAAGTGTTGAATGGATGTGACAAAATCATCGGGCAGATGTTTCTGCTCCACAAATTGCAAAAACGTCCGCTTCGGGTCGGCGGCGGACATCACGACTTTAGACTCGATCTCGTCGCCATTTTCAAGGACAACCCCCACAGTGCGTCCACCCTTGACCTTGACCTGCTTCACCGCGCTATTGACTCTGACCTCCACCCCAAGCGCCTTCGCGGCGTTGAAGATCGAGCCGCTGACTCCGCCTGAGCCGTTCTTGGCAAAACCCCAGGCACGGAACGCGCCGTCAATTTCGCCCATGTAGTGATGGAGCAACACGTACGCCGTGCCAGGCGAGCGCGGTCCAAGATACGTGCCGATGATGCCGCTGGCGGCCTTCGTCCCTTTTAGCGCGTCAGTCTCGAACCACTCTTCGAGCAAATCCGCCGAAGATTGCGTGGCGAGTTTGGCGATCATATACAGTTCTTTTTCGGAGAGCGAGGCCGCGTATTGACCGACCTTGAGCAAGCCCATCAAATCGCGGACGCTCATCGAGGACGGGTCGGGCGGGATCAAATTGATGATCGGCTTGATGGCCTTCGCCGCGCGCGCCATGACGCGGGAGTACTCGTCGTAAGCCTCGGCATCCTTGGGCGAATGACGATACAGCTCCTGCCGCGTGAGATCGTGATCGTCCCACAGGCCGAGGTAATCGCCGTTGTCCATTGGCGTGAACGTGGAAGGCAACGGCAGGATCTTCAATCCATGCCTCGGCAGTTCCAGGTCACGGATGATCTCTGGCCTGAGCAGGCTCACCACGTACGAAAACTCGGTGAACTTGTAGCCAGGGAAGATCTCCTCCGTCACCGCCGCCCCGCCGATGATGGGACGGCGCTCGAGCACAACAACCTTCTTGCCCGCGCGTGCGAGATACGCGCCAGCCACAAGTCCATTGTGCCCGCCGCCGATGATGATTGCGTCGTATTGATTGGATGTCATGGATAATTCCTTTGCAACGTTAAACGTTTAACGTCTAACGTTTTTTCCACTCAGGCTCATAGAACGGCAACTTCACCACCTTCGCAGGCGCGTGTTGACGGTGATGCTCCACCGTGATCTCCATTTTTACGTCCGTGCCTTATCTTCGTCAGAGAGCGTAAAGAAGACGCCAAACCGCTTGCGATTCGCCTCTCGGATGGTTCCGTATTTTTCGATGATGTGCGTCACCCGCTCGAACACGACCTCCTCTTGCGACTCGTCCAGCAAGTCGAAATCGAGATCAACAGAAAAACGATCCAGCCCGTAGACCATCAACGCGGCGGTTCCGCCCTTGAACCCCAGAAAAGGCGCGAACATCTTATCCGAATAGATGTCTTGAGGATTTGGAAGAGGATGGTCTTGTGGGTGGAAATATCGAGATTCATGGTCTGCTATCCATTTTGCGTAACTTGCTTGTAAAGCCTGCAGACGCGTTTTTCCATGCTTTGATTCTGGTAGATCGGAAGCATGTTGAAGACCTTGTTCCAGTCCAACCCGTTAAGATTGTCAAAGTGATAATTGCGGTGGATGTAGAATGTGTCTAAAAACGCCCGCTCTGTGGTGGCGAAGGAAGTTTCATTTTCATTCACTACTCCAATCGGATTGGTGAGGAGGGACGTTTTGATCTTCTTGAACGAATAGGCCTGTCCATCCACTTCGATCTCGCGCGTCAAATAGGATGCCACGCTAATTTGCGCGTGGAATTGAAAGATAAGCCCTGCCCGTGCGAGGATGGTCTCGAAACTGACGTAAGCGGGGGGATAGAGCCGCGCGGCGAACTCCAACTTGTTGTAGTTCTTATCTTTGACGTAAAAGCCCTTTCGAAGACGGTACAATTTGCCGCGTCTGACGTATTGATTTAGGCGCACCCGCACCGAACCCGCGCTGGACTCTCCCCACAACAAGACGATGTCCTTGAGGGTGAAAACGGTCTTGGGCGACCGTAGAATGGCTTCGAAATACTGGCCTTTTTGCATAATTTGAACCAGAAGTTAGTTTAAAGCTAATTTACAGTTCACATATTACAGTATTCCGCCTCTAAAATCAAGAGGCCGCCCCAAAAAACAAACCGAGCCAACTCACTACAAGTTGGCTCGGTTTTTACGTTTTACAAATTACGTTTTACGTTTATGCTGGCACTCTCCCATGCGCTTCTTCCTGCACAGCCACATGCTCCTCCGCGGCGTAGCGGTGATCCACCACTTTCAGGTAGCGGACGCCGAGCGAGAAGGCGGTGAGACCGAAGCCGATCACGCCGAGGGCCGCGCCGATCTCGATCAGCGAGGGTGTGTACGACGCGTAGGTGACGGTCGGGATGCCAGGCAGGTACGAGACGACCACGAGGAAGCCGCTCAGGTTCACGTCCCAGCGATAGGCCACCACGCCTCCCACCACCAGCAGGAGGGCCACCATCCGCCAGAAGCGGTTTTGACGCGTGGTCTGCTTGAGCAGCAGGATCATCGGGACGATGGTTCCGAGGATGATCTCGCCCACCCAAAAGTTGAAGGAGAGTGGTCCGCTCGTGATGAGGGCGAGTCCCTCTGAACGTCCGGGGTGATGCGTGTACGTCATCGCAAGCCAGTCCCAGGCACGGAAGTAAAGGTACGGGACGAGCGCCCAGCCGATGAAATGCGCGACGCGCTCCAGGGTCGAGTCGTTGACGCGGGCGCGGGGGGTCAGGCGAGAGGAGAGCATCGAGGCGAAGACCGTCATCGAAATGCCGCCGAGAATGGCCGAGAACATGAAGAGGACAGCCATCTCAGGTTTGTACCAAAACGGGCGGGCCTTCAACACGCCATACACCGCGCCCAGCGAGGATTGGTGAAGCATGGAGAGACACAAGCCCGCAATGGCGAGGTACGGCGCGTAGTGATGGACGCGGCTCATCATTGCCGCCAGTTTGGGGAAGCGGTTCTTCAGCCATTCAAAGGTGGCGAGGATGGGCATGGTTTCGAGAAGCAAAACGGTGAGATAGAGACAGACGCACATGGTCACTTCCCAGAGCAGGGAGTGCGTGTTCCAATACACCAGCGCGTGCCAGAAACGGTCGGGGCGGCCAATGTCGAGGATCAGCGAGAGCATCGCCATCGTGTACCCGATCAGGCCGATGAAGGTGGCGGTGCGCGCCACAGGCTCGTAGCGTTTCAGGCCGATCAGGTAAACCGCCGCGCACAGGCTGAACGCGCCCGCGCTCAGCGCGATGGACGAGAGGTCAAGCGTGATCCACAAGCCCCACGGCACGAGGTCGGTCAGGTTGGTGACGATGAGTCCCTTCCAGAAGACGATGATGCCGCTGGTGAGGCCGATGGCGAGCATGAGGCCGAGGAAACCCAGCCAGAGCGCCCAGGCATTCAGCGAGAATTTAGAGCGAAGGTTGGCGATCATGATTCCGCCTCCAAGTCCATTTCATGTGCGTCCGCGGGCAGGTAGTAAACGCGCGCGCCCGTGGCAAGGTCATCGCGCAAGCGATACGAGACATGCTCCTTGAGCGCTTTGCTCACTTCCGATTCGGGATCGTTCAAATCGCCGAAGATGCGCGCGTGGGTGGGGCAGGCGTTCACGCAGGAGGGGGTCGCGTCCGCGTCCACGCCGGGGGTGAGGCCGAGCGAAAGGCCGCGGTCAATGCGATGGTAGCAGAAGGAGCATTTCTCTGGCACGCCGCGCGGGCATCGTTCCACTTCGGGTTCGCCCCATTCGGGGACAGCGGGGTTGGGGCCTTCGAAGGTCTCCCAGTTGAAGACGCGCGCCTGGTAGGGGCAGGCGGCTTCGCAATACCGACAGCCGATGCACTTGTCGTAGTCCATCATCACGATGCCGTCGTCGCGGTAGTAGCTCGCGCCCACCATGCAGACTTCCACGCAAGGGGCATGTTCACAGTGCATACACGGGCGGGGCAGGAAGACGTGGTGTTGGCCCACATCGTTCACTTGTGTCACCACGTTCCATTCATGGTTTGTGTCGTTGTGCGCCTGGCAGGCCAGCGTGCAGTAACCGCATCCCGTGCATTTGGACTGGTCAATGACCATCGCCCATTGATGCTCGCCTCCCTGGACCGCCCCAGATGCGCCCACCTCTTTTACCAGGCGGGTTCCCGCGATGGCCGCCGCGCCGAAGGCTGTCAACTTCAGGAAATCGCGTCGGGAAAAATTGATCTCGCTCATGACTCCTCCTCGTGGTGATGCTTGGACACACGATGATAGAAGCGCTCGAGCCAGGGAGCCAACACCATGCCAGCCGCCAGGCCGACCAACCCAGCGAGACCCGCATAGCCGATCGGGCTGACGGGCGCGGGCTCGGGACTCACTTCGGCGGGGGCCGGTTCCACCACGACGGGAGCCGCTTCAGTCTCGACGGGCGCGGCGGTCTCACCCGTGGGAACGGACGCGGCGCTGGTGGGACCGTGCATCTGGTCCGCGTGACAGGTGTTGCAGGTCTTCAAGCTGGCCTGGAAGGAGTGATCGGGCATGGAGTGCGGCTCGCGTTCCTGGTCTTCCATGTGTTCCACGTGGCATTGCACGCAAGAGACGCCCTGCTCGTGATGTTGCGAGTAGGGGAATTCCATGCTCACTTCTTTGTGGCAGTTGATACAAAGTTGCGAGGGGTCGGACGTTGTTTCGGTCGCGCCTTCCGCAACAGGGAGATGTTTCAAAGACGCGCTATGCGGATCGTGGCAGACGGCGCAGTCCATACCGCGCTGGTAGTGAGTGCTTCCCTGCCAGTCCTGCCAGCCGAAACGCGTGTCGCTGTGACAGCGTCCGCACAGGTCGGGCGAACGATCCACGCTGGAGGGCGCCTTGGGGTGTTCTTCGGGGGTAGTGTGGCACGCGTCGCAGGTGATTCCGTCCGCGGTCCAGGTGGCGGTGGCGGGGTCGTATCCCGTCACGTGGCAGACGAGGCACGCGCCAGGTTTGCCTTGTTCTTCCCACGCGGCAACGAAGATCGGGTCGTCGCCAGCCTGTCCGTGCAGGCCGGCCTGCCAGGATGTCTGGTATTCGGCGTGACAGCCCGCGCACGGTTCTTTACCTTCTCCCTGCGCGCCGACAACCGGCGGAGTCGCGTCCTGCGCGCTGGCAATGATCATGGTCGCGCCCGCGGCGAGCAGGGCAAACATGAGGGCTACGATGAGACGTTCGAGACGTTTGAACATGGTTCCTCCATTAAGCGTGAATGGGCGCAGGGATGGGCGCCTGGTGAAATACCTGGCAATTGAGGCAGGCCTCGGCGAGATAGCCGTTTGATTGGCGATGCATTTGCCAGCAAGGTTCAGGGGAAGCGGGGACGGGGCAATCTTTCACTTTTTCCGCGGGGCAGGCGTTGATATCCCAGCAATGGGGCTTATCCCCATCCACCTGCGCGGGCATTTGCGCGGCTTCCTCCTGCCAGCGCACGTCCACCTTGTGGAGAACGTACACCGCCAGGAGGGTGATGCCGATCGGGATCGCGAGGCGCAATCCCAGCCCAGCCAGTACAACAAGAACGGAGTTAATCCATTCCATCATCCACCTCACATTCCAAATCGGCGGGGTTCGCGACTGCGGATCCACTCGCCGAGCAGGAGAAGCGCCCCAAAGGGCAGGATCAGTCGGAAGACGAACAGGGTAAAAATGGTTTCAAAGGCGTTCATGGCATTCTCCTTTTCTGTGAACTTTCACCCTTAGTTTAGGCTTATCCTAATGAGAAGTAAATTCGGGCGCTCCCCCATCTTTTTCGCGTCCGCAGGCGAATCCCCCACGCGTGAACATGGGAGCGATGCCCCACGCCTTCCCCAGGCTAGGTTGGGGGAGTTGTCCCAACAAAAAAGGCCTGCCAACAGGCAGGCCAGACTAACAAACTACGGAACTTTCCAACTATCTAACTACCCGCCTACGCCTTAATAATCCCCTTCCGAATCGCATACCTCACCAACTCGGCGCGCGAGTGCAAATTCAACTTGTGCATGATATTCTCGCGATGGCGCTCCACCGTCTTCGGGCTGATCACCAGCGACTTCGCGATCTCGTCGTTGGTGGCGCCCTCGGCTAGCAGGGACAGTACCTCCTGCTCGCGTTCGGTCAAGCCATCCAGCAGGGGTTTGTTCTCCTGCTGGCGCTCCTGCGAGAGATAATCCTTCACCAGCAATTTCGCCAGCGACGGATACAAATACACCTCGCCCCTCGAAGCGGCACGAATGGCTGTCAGCAGTTCCTCGGGCGCGGCGCGTTTCGGCACATAACCCGAAGCGCCCGCTTCCAGCATCTTGAAAAAATATTCCTCGTCCTCGTGGATCGTCAACGCCACGATGAAAATATTGGGGAACTTCGATTTGATGAGACGCGCGGCCTCGATGCCTGTCATGTCGGGCAGGCCGATATCCATCAGGATGACGTTCGGTCGCGCGGACCCCGCGGCGGACACTGCCTCCGAGCCGCTTCCCGCCTCCCCGACGATTTCCACGTCGGCCTCGCTGGCGAGCAACATCCGCAAGCCCGAACGGACGACGGCATGGTCATCCACCAGCAACAGACGAATCGTCATCGTGCGCCTCGCTTTCGTGCGAATAGGGGATTTTTGCCTCGATCAACGTGCCCTGCCCTGGCCCCGATTGCAGGAACACCGTCCCGCCCAGCAGGGAGGCGCGTTCGCGCATACCCGCCAGTCCCAGCGAGGGACGGCTGGTTTGGCGCATCTTAATCAGGTCGGGGTCGAAGCCGTTCCCGTCATCGCGCATGGAAATGTGGATTCCGTGATTCTCGTAGGAAAGTTGCACGAAGACGCTCGTGGCGCTCGCGTGCTTAATGGTGTTGTTGAGCGCCTCTTGCACGATGCGGAAGGTGGCGATCTTGGACGACTCGGAAACGGGACGCTCCTCGCCGAAGATGTCCACGCGGATTTTGAGTCCCGTCCGCTCCGCGACTTTGCCCGCGTACCAGCGCAGCGCGGCGGGCAGGCCGAGATCGTCGAGGTGCGAGGGACGCAGGTCGGCGATGAGACGTTGGAGTTCGGAGAGCGAATCGGAGGTGAGCGCTTCGAGACGGTGCAACGTGTCGGCGGCGAGGGCAGGATTCTTCGTCAGCGTGTTGCCAAGCCCGCGCAGGCCGAGCCCGATCGCGGTCAACGATTGACCGGTCTCGTCGTGCAGATCGCGCGCGATGCGTTGACGTTCCGATTCTTGCGCGCTGACCACACGTCGAAATAATTCCCCGCGTAGGGCTTCGCGTTGTTCGGCTTCCTGCAGGCGCGCCTCTTTCAGTTCCTCGATCTTGGCTTCGGTCTCCACCTGGAAGGCGCGCATGAATCGGATCACGAAGAACGCGGCCGCGCTGGCCGTGATGGCACGGAAAATTTGAATCGGAAAGCCGAACAATTGGCGAAAGAGTTCGATATTGACGATGTTCGAGGGGAAGAGCGGGCTGGGCGCGACGAAGAATTGTCCCACCAGGCCATACCAGGCGAAGGCCACCGCGGCCCACAAACTATCCTGCCCAAAGCGGACGAGGCCCGCGCGGCGGAAGGCGCGTTGCTGGGCCACCAGCCCCACCGCGGCCAGAATGCTGGCAGGGATGGCGAGGACGTAGCGCGTCCACGCGTCGGCCACGGCCAGTATTTCCTTGTGCGAGTATTGGCCAAGGAAATAGGCCAGCCCAAAGACCCAAATGGCTTCGAGCGCCAGCGGCACGATCAGGCTGACGCGTTGCGCCGTTTCGGTTTTGGAAAGCAGGAAACTGCCGAAGGCCGCCAGCGAGAGGAACGAGAAGGCCAGCATGATGAGTTCCACGCCTACAAGCCAGGGGTGGCTGACGTGTCCCATTTCTTTTAATATCTCGTCGAACATCCGCAGAAATTCGTGAATGCCGTGGACGAGGCCGAAACCGTAGAGCGGGCGTAATGCTTTTCTTAATCGCTCGTCCGAAGAACGTCCGCCCTCGAGCGCGACCAATAATCCCATGCAGAAAAACGCCAGGCCATAAAAGAAGTAGATGATGACGTTGGTGAGCATGGGATGTTTCCAAATTAAAAAACCCTAAAGGTCTCGGCCCTTACAGGGCGCTTCGCGAAGACCTTTAGGGTTTGTGATTGTTATTCCTCGTTCTCCACGCGCAAGCGTGAACCGCAGGTGCGGCAGAAACGATCGCCGCTTCGGGCGCGGGCGCCACATTGCGAACAATAGGTCGCGACGCTTTCTTTTTCCGCGTTGGCGCGATGCCTGCGCCGCGCCGCGCGACTCGTCTGTGCGGAACTGCGGAAGTAGTAGAACGCGCCGCCCGCGATCATCGCCACGCCGATCACGCCCAGCAACCAGGGCAGGTAGGTGTTGAGCGAAACGCGTCCCGCAGTGGTTTCGTCCACGGGCGCGGACGGCTGAACGGTCAGGAAGGAAACGCTGAGCGCGTCGGACGCTTTTTGGTAGCTCACTTCCAGCGAAAATTCCTGCCCCTTTGGTAGCGAGCCGAAGTTGTCGGAATAATAGGTCAAGCCATCGGGGCTGGTCAAACTGCTGGGCAGGTTGGGAGCGCTGTTTAGAGCCGAAGCGTCGAACGGCTGTTGCAATTCGAGTGAAAATTTTTCCACCGCATAATCGCCAGGCCAGGTATAGGTGAACGTGCGCTGGGTCCCGTTGATGAGAATGGTGGGATCGTAATATTCCAACTGTATCGCGGGCGCCGTCACCTGCACGATCAAGTTCACCCAGGCGCCGTTCTCTTCCAGCGAATAGTCCACGTTTTGGTCGGAGACCGTTTCAAGCGTGGGGCCAATGGCAACCACGTTCGGTTTGGCCGCGGACTTGGGAATGCGGAAGGTCATTTCCGCGGGCAGGCTGGTCTGCGGAGAGACGATCAATTGGTAGATAACCAGCACGCCCGGCTTATCATATTCGGGCCAAACCTTCACTTGTGCGATGAGAAATCCCGCTTCCGATTGGGCGCGGGCAGGGTGGGCAGAGATTAAAATCCCCGCAAGCAATAACAGGGCAAGCATTCGCCTCATGTCAATTCTCCTCAAAAAAGATGGGCGAATCTTACCACAAGCAGACCCTAAAGGTTTTCTTTTTTCCTGGCCCTGGTTCGCAGGGATAACCTTTGGGCCTTTTTATCGCGTCGCGATGGCCTGCACCAATTGCCAGCAGACGCGGTTCACGGGCGTCGGCACGCCATGACGTTCGCCCACGCGCGTCACCGCGCCGCAGATGGCGTCAATCTCCGTCGGCGCGCCGCGGCGCACATCCTGAAACATCGAAGAATGATTCGTGGCCGTCTTGCGCGCCACACTTTCCGCGGCCTCGCCGGCGTTGGAAAATGGCAATCGCACGCGTTGGGCAAACGCGACCGCGGCCGCTTCGTTCGCCAGCGCCTTCATCATAATCCGCGCCGATGGACGATTCAACAACTCGCCATTCGGGACTCGCAACAGCGCCGTGAGCGGATTGATGGCCGCGTTGACCACTAACTTGCCCCAGACCAAAGACTTCGCGTCCGCAACCACCTCGACGTTGAAGCGGGCGCGCCGTAACGCGCCTTCCACCACGCCGACGCGGGGATGCGCCCCCAGCGAGACGATTCCCTCGCCCCCCGCGCGCACGAGACCCGGGCCGAGCAAGGTCGCGCCGGTGGTGGTGATGCCGAGGGCCACGCGCTCGCGTCCCAGCGCGCGGGCGAGGATGTCGTCGTTGCCGAGTCCGTTTTGCAGGGTGACGGCCAGCCCGTCATCCGCGAGACACACGGCCAATTGACCCGCGGCGCGCTGCGTCTGCCAGGACTTGACGAGCACGAAGGCGACCTTCGAGCCGCGCGCCGCCGCAGGGTCACGCGTGACGCGCACGCGGTAGGAGAGTTCGCGCCCCGTCGCGTCCGCGAGACGCGCGCCGTCGCGCATCAACGCGTCGAGTCCCGCGTCCCATGTGCCGAGCATGGTGATGTCGTGGCCTTGTTCCGCGAGTCGGACAGCAAACAATGTTGCCAGCGCGCCAGTTCCAACAATTAAGATCGGTTCGTTGTTCATAATTACCTCGTTATGCAATACGCAGTACGTGGTACGCAATACTGCTTACTTCGTACTGCGTATGAAAGACTCCCATTCCTCGTCAGGCATTTCCACAGAATGCTCCGCCCCAGGAAACTGCCGCGATTGCACATCGGATAAATACTCCGCGAAGGCGCGTTGCATCTCGCCGTGGAAGTCCGCGTATTTTTTGACGAATTTGGGAGTGAAGCGGTCGAAGAGACCGAGCAGATCGTGGGTGACGAGCACTTGTCCGTCACAGCCCACGCCCGCGCCGATGCCGATGGTGGGAATGGAAAGTTGTTTGGAAACGTGTTCCGCCAGCCGCGCGGGGACAGATTCCAGCACGAGGCTGAACGCGCCCGCTTCCTCGAGCAGGAGCGCGTCTTCGAGTAGTTTTTTCGCGGCGGAGGCGGTCTTGCCTTGCGGACGGAACCCGCCCAGTTGATTCACAGATTGCGGCGTGAGGCCGAGGTGTCCCATCACGGGAATCCCCGCGCCGACGATGGCGCGCACGGCCTCGGCGCGCTCGCGTCCGCCCTCGAGTTTGACCGCGTCCATGCCGCTTTCTTTCAGGAAGCGCCCCGCGTTGCGGACAGCCTCGTTCACGTCCGCTTGATAGGACATGAAAGGCATGTCGCCGATCAGCAAGGCCGAGCGCGCGCCGCGCGAAACCGCGCGGCAGTGATGGAGCATCTCCTCCATCGTGACGGGAATCGTGTTCGCGTAGCCTAACACAACCATCCCCAGCGAATCGCCGACGAGGATCGCGTCCACGCCCGCCGCGTCCATGGAGAGCGCGGTGGGATAGTCGTATGCTGTCAGCATCGAGATGGGTTCGCCGCGTTCCTTCTTTTGGCGGAACGTGAGCGTGGTCACTTTTTTGCGCGGTTGCGCGGGAGCAGAAACGCTAACTGTGGACATGGTACCCTCCGAGTACGGTAGAGTCCGCGCTGGCTCTTCCCCTTTTCGGCCAGGCTTGGTTTTGGGAATTCCTGAAGTTTTACTTCAGGCCTGATCCGAAAGTAGAACTTTCAGATTCCTACTTCTTCCTTCGTCGTCGCGTTCGATAGATACGCGCGGCGATTTACATTATTCCATAAATCCGATTTTTCGCCTATAATAATTTTGTCTGAGTTCGACTCTCATTGACTCTCAAATATCGCCGTAAAGATGCTTTTTCCCTTCGCGTTCTTTGCGGCAAGAAAAGAAATTCAATTCAGGAGATTCCTCATGCGTAGAATGTTTGGCTTTTTGATTGGCATCGTGGTCGGCGCGTTGGTCGGCTCGACGGTGGCTTTGTTGCTCACGCCCGAATCGGGCGAGCAGTTGCGCGGCGAGATCCGCGAGCGCGGCAACCTGTTTTTGGCAGATATTCGCCACGCGGCAGACAGCCGTCGGATCGAGTTGCAGAGCAGGTTGGAGGAACTGAGGGCGCCGAAAGGGTAATTACGAAATACGCAGTACGGACTACGTATCTCGTATTGCGTACTGCGTAATGATTTCCTGATAGAACTCTTCCGCTTTCGCCATATTGCGCGCGTACCCCGCGCGCTCGGCGATGATGGCCTGATTAAGACCTGCCGCTTTGGCGCGCAGGTCTTTGTCTTTAATGGCTTGGAGAATGGCTGTTGCCAACGCGGTGGGACTGCCTGAGTCAATCAGCAGGCCGTTTTCGCCGTCGGTGATCCACTCGCGGATGGAATCGAGATCGCCCGCGATGGGGAAGCATCCGCAGGCCAGGCCTTCGAGCAAAGTGTTGGGCGTGCCGTCGTGCGTGGACGGGGAGACGAGGATCATCGCGCGGCGGTACACGTCCGCCATTTCGGCGTGCGGACGCGGGCCAAGCAACTCTACCGATTTTTCGATTCCGAGTTTGTTCACCCAGTTCAGCGCTTCGGCCTGTCCCTCCATGCTCGCGCAGACGAACTTTGCGTGGGGCATTTCTTTCAACACCAGTGGGATGGACTGGAAGAACGTGTCATTGCGGACGTAGACGCGGAAGCCACGCGGGTTGAAGATGACAGGCTCGTCCACGGGACGCGCGGGCGGGAAGAAGATGTCGGTGTGGATGCCGCCGTTGCCTGGCGTGACGAGCGTCGGCTTGGAGGCGGCGAGTCCCCACGCACGCGCGAGGCGGATATCACGTTCGCAGTCGGCGTGGAGGGCGGAGGCGGCGCGCATCGTCCTTCGCGTGTGGATACGCATCAGCGGCGTGGACGGGGCGTGCAGGGTGAAGTCATTGCCCCAGATGGAGACGAGGAGCGGGACGCGCAGGTTTGCGTTCGCGGCCAGCATCCCTTCGTAGGGAACCCGCAAGGCGTGGACGAGGTCGGGCTGGACGCGTTCGACGATCTCGCGCAGGCGCGTTGCGTCGCGCGGGAGGGTGAGAGGTCCCAGCCAGTGGCGGATGGTTTGACGGAGTTTGATGAGGCGCGCGTCACGCACGCGTGGGGCGGGGGAGGTTGAAGGGCCGCGTCCGCTAAAGGCGGCGGAGACCGCGTAAAGTCCCGCGAGATGCGGAATGGGATCGCAGGGAAAGGTGGAGGCCAGGTGCACTTCGTCGCCGCGCGCGATCCAGTATTGAATCCAATTGCGGGCGGTGGGCGAGCGTCCGTCGGCTACGAAAATTAATCGCATGTCGCCAATTGTAGTATATTTAAGGCATGGCTAAGCCAAGAGTTCTCATTGTTGAAGATAACGTGGACAATTTTGAACTGGTGCGTTTTTTACTGGAGCGCGCAGGATATGAAGTGTTGTCTGCGGCCAATGGCGTGGAGGGCGTGGTTGCGGCGAAGCGCGAACAGCCCGACCTGGTCTTGATGGATCTCTCGATGCCCGAAATGGATGGCTGGAAGGCGACCGCGCAAATGAAAGCGGAAGAGACGACGCGGCACATTCCCGTGCTGGCGCTCACCGCCCACACCCTGCCCAGCGAACGCAAACGCGCCATTGACGCGGGTTGTGACGGGTATATTTCCAAGCCTATCAATGTGGCTTCGTTCGATAAGTTGGTGTCCACGTTGGTGCGTCATGCGCGGGCTGGTTTGTAAAGTGAATATCCCATGCCTGCCTCTGGCAGGCAAATTTTTCTAAAAGAGGATCGAATGAAACAAATTTGTGTCATCGGCGTTGGGTATGTTGGAATTGTGACAGGCGCATGTTTTGCCGACCTGGGCAACAAAGTGGTCGCGCTGGACGTGAACGAGCAACGCATCGCGAATCTCAAAAAAGGCATCATGCCTATTTACGAGCCAGGTCTCGATGAACTGGTGAAGCGCAACGTGAGCGCGGGACGGCTGTCGTTCACTACATCTTATCAAGAGGCGTTGAAGGGCGCGGAATATGCCTTCATCGCGGTGGGGACTCCATCGGGTGTGGAAGGCGAAGCCGACCTGCAATACGTGGCCGCCGCGGCGGCATCCATCGCGAAGGAAATGACGGCGCCGCTCATCATCATCAACAAGTCCACGGTTCCGATCGGGACGGGGGACTGGGTGGCCGACATTGTGCGGGGCGCGCAGGGCAAGCCGATTCCATTCTCGGTGGTGTCTTGCCCTGAATTTTTGCGTGAGGGATCGGCCATCGGCGATTTCATGTCGCCGCATCGCACAGTGATCGGCTCGCTGGACAAAGACGCGGCGGGCAAGGTGGCGCATCTGCACCTGCCCCTGCGCGCGCCGATCGTCATCACCGATTTGCGAACGGCGGAAATGATCAAGTACGCCAGCAACGCCTTCCTTGCGACGAAAATCTCCTTCATTAATGAAGTGGCGGATATTTGCGAAGCCCTCGGCGCGGACGTGAAGGAAGTGGCCGCGGGCATGGGCTACGACGCGCGCATTGGGAAATATTTCCTCGATGCAGGCCTCGGCTGGGGCGGTTCCTGCTTCCCTAAGGACGTGCAGGCGCTGGCCTACATGGCGAAGGAACAATCGCTCACAACTCCCATTCTCGATTCGGTAATGAACGTCAACTATGACCGACGCAAGGCGGCGGTCAAACGCACCGAAGAAATGCTGGGCGGTTCGTTCAAAGGCAAGACCATCGGTTTGCTCGGCCTGGCCTTCAAGGAAAATACGGACGATATGCGCGACGCTCCTTCAATTGACATCGCGACGGAATTGCTCGAGGCGGGCGCGAAAGTGCGCGGCTATGACCCCGTCGCATTCGAGACGGCGCGCCCGCACATGCCCGCGGTGGACATCATCGGCGATCCGTATGAAATGGCGAAGGGATGCGATGCCCTGATTGTTGTCACGCCGTGGAACGAGTTCAAGCAACTCGATCTCGAAAAAGTGAAGGGCTTGCTCAAATCCCCAGTCATCTTCGACGGACGCAACATCTACGACCCGAAGGCGATGAAGGAAATGGGATTCAACTATCGTTCCATCGGGCGCGGGACGAACGGGAAATAGTCGCTTCGTCGCGTGGTCACATCGTCGGATAGTCGGCCTGACCGATTATCCGACGATTTTTGAAACCACCTGACCACACGATTACTCGACTATCAGACTACCAGACCATTCGACCACATGACAACTCCCCCTGTTTGCGATTACACCGATTCAGATTACCAGACTTCCTTCTGGGATCAGGGTGGACGCGCGTATGAAGACGCGGCCGAAGCCATCGCGCTTAAACATTTATTGCCCAAGAGTGGAAAGTTGATGCTCGAAATCGGCGCGGGCGCGGGACGGAACACGCCGCGCTACGCGGGTTTCGAGCGAATCGTTTTGCTCGATTATTCGCGCACGCAACTCGAACAGGCGCAGGCGCGGCTTGGACGCTCGGACAAATACGTTTACGTCGCGGCGGACGCGTATCGCCTGCCCTTCGTGGACGGTCTCTTCGACGGCGCGACGATGATCCGCGCCCTGCATCACATGGCCGACGCGCCAAAGATTCTAGCAGGGACCGCGCGCGTGATGCAAAACGACTCCATGTTCATTTTGGAATTTGCCAACAAGAAGAACCTGAAATCCATCCTGCGCTTTATTTTTCGGCGGCAGGAATGGAGCCCGTTCACGCGCGAGCCTGTGGAATTTGTGAAACTCAATTTCGACTTCCATCCGCGCGCGGTCTTCGATTGGCTGGCGGAGGCGGGATTCTCCGTCGAAGCCAGGCGGACAGTTTCGCACTTCCGCCTCGGACTGCTGAAGCGCCTCGTCCCTGCGAAATGGCTGGCCGCGCTGGACGGTCTCTTTCAGCCGACGGGGGAATGGTTCCAGTTCACACCGTCGGTGTTTGTGCGCGCAAAACGCGTGGGGCGGAATGCCATTCCGCCCTACAACGGGATCGCATTCCGCTGTCCCGAATGTGGACACAGCCCCCTCGTCGAAAAAGAGACGCGGGTGGAGTGTCCCTCCTGCGGACGCGCGTACGAATTTCGCGACGGGATCTACGATTTTCGTCAGGCGATGTGATATTACAATGCAAAGCCCGTCCGCGAACAATTGCACTGCGAGCGAGCAGGATGCAGTGCAACTGCATCCAAAACCAGAGTAAGAATCAAAAAGACGACCCGACAAGGTCGTCTTTTGATTCATGAACCAAACTACCAATTTACCAATCTGCCAACTCTCCAACCTACCACCCCTCGCCAATCCGCACCGCGTGTTTCTCGGGCAGACCCAGGTCACGGATGCGTTTTTGGACGGCGACGATATCATACGCGGCGCGGCGCGGTTCCCACGTGCGCGCGTCGGGATCGAAGATCGCGTAGGCGGCGCGCGCGTCGCGGTCGCGAGGCTGTCCAACCGAGCCAGGGTTGAGGATGGCGCGCGGCGTCATCGCGAAGGGTTCGCCCACGCGCGGCGATTCGGAAACGATGCGGTTTTGCTCCTCGTCCATTTGGAATAAGCCCTGCACGTGCGCGTGTCCCACAAAACAAAATGGCGTTTCAAAATAATCGAAATTCAAACGCGCCGTGAGTGAATTCAAAACATACTCCCAAATTGAATCGCGCGGCGAACCGTGCGCCAACGTCACCTCGCCGCGCACGAGCGAAGTTTCGGGCAGGGAGCGTAAAAAATCCACGTTGTCCGCGTTGAGCACGCGCGTCTGATAGTCGAGCGAGCGACGCGCCTCCCCGTTGAACGCCGCCAGCGGGATGCGTCCCAACAGCGCGACATCGTGATTGCCGAGCAGACAGGTCAGGTTCGGTTGTTCGCGCACAATCTCCACGCACAGGTTGGGGTCGGGGCCGTAGCCAACGATGTCGCCGAGGCACCAGGTCGCGTCCACTGCGCCCGCGTCCGTGAGCACTGCTTCGAGCGCTTCATAATTTGCATGAATATCCGAGATGACGAGAATACGCATTAAGTCTCCAGCGCCGCGATGCGCGCAACAATGGTCTCCGCCACCTCAATCTTACTCATCAGCGGCAGGCTTTCCTGTTTTCCATTTGCAAACAACAACGTGATTCGATTCGTGTCCACGCCAAAACCCGCGTCGTCGGCGGAGATGTCATTGGCGGCGATCATGTCCAACTTTTTGGACTTCAATTTTTCGGACGCATTCGACAACAGATCGCGGGATTCGGCCGCGAAGCCCACGACGACTTTCGGTCGCTTCGTTCTGGACTTTTGGCGGGCCACTGCTTCGAGGACATCTTCCGTCGCTTCGAGCGCCACCTGCGGAATGCCGTCGCGTTTCTTCATTTTACTCGCGGCGGCCTGTTTCGGGCGGAAGTCCGCTACCGCCGCGGCCATGATGAGCGCGTCCGCGTTGGCAGATTCTTTTAACACAGCCTCGAGCACTTCGCGCGCCGTCTCCACGTGGATGACTTTCGCGCCGACGGGCGGAGTCAGCGAGGTGGGCGTGGCGATCAACGTCACCTGCGCGCCCGCGTCGAGCGCGGCCTGGGCGAGGGCGAATCCCTGTTTGCCAGATGACCGATTCGTCAACACACGGACGGGGTCGAGCGGCTCCTGAGTTCCGCCAGCGGAGACAACGACCGATTGTCCAGCGAGCGCGCCTCCCCGTCCAAGAACGAGGCGGAGTTGGCCGAGGATTTCGGCGGGCTCCACCATCCGTCCCTTGCCTGTCAGGCCTGATGCGAGATGTCCTTGCGCGGGTCCGATGACCGTCGCGCCGCGTTCGATGAGAGTCGCGAGATTGGCTTGGGTGGCGGGAGCGTCGAACATGCCGCCGTCCATCGCGGGGGCAAGGACGAGCGGCGCGCGGTTGGCGAGGGCGGTGATGGTCAGCAGATTGTCGGCGAGGCCGTGCGCGAGTTTGGCGAGGGTGTTGGCCGTGCAGGGCGCGATGACGAGCGCGTCGGCGGTGTGCGCCAACCCGACGTGAAGCACATGCGCTTCGCCGCCCCACAGATCGGATTCGGTGTAGGCGCGGCGACCTGTCACCGATTGGAAGGTGAGCGGCGTGACGAATTTCTCCGCGCCCGTGGTGAGGATCACATCCACCCGCGCGCCCGCCTGCGCGAGCTTGGAGGCAAGATCGGCGGCTTTGAAGGCCGCGATCGAACCCGTGACGCCGAGCAGGATGTGTTTGTCTGTGAAGGGGGGCATGGGCTGATTATAACCCGCTCCCTACCCCCTCCGTCCTTCGGACACCTCCCCCATTTCAAAGTGCAGAAATGGGGGAGGACATAAAACAGCATCTCGAATGCGAAGTATTGTTTTCATCCAAATCACTTCTTCACCTTCCCCCAAATCTGCTCTTCGATTTGGGGGAAGGACGGGATGGGGGTTCTGGCTCAATGAAATACCACCTCATGCCCCTTCATCACATCCCCCTCATACACAAACTTGGCCGAGAAGAATTTGCCATCGCGGATCCATGGCAGGAAGACGTGATCCGACTCCCACAGCGGTAGCGACTCGACTTCCGCATCGGGAATCCATTGGAGATGTCCCTCGTTCGATTCGATCAACTCGCCCGTGAATTCATTGGCGGTGAAGACGAAGACGTACCAGTCGTCGCCTTTGAAGTGGGGGAACATCAGCAGGCCGACGAGTTTTGGGTTGCGAATCTCCAGCCCCGATTCTTCGCGTACTTCGCGGATGACACACTCTTCGGGCGTTTCGCCTGATTCAAATTTTCCGCCCAATCCGTTCCACTTGCCCGCGTGCATGTCGTTCTCTTTTTTAACGCGGTGAAGCATGAGGGTCTGGTTGTCGCGGTGGAGGTAGCAGAGGGTGGCAAGGAGCATGGGAGCTCACCCCGCGATCAACGCCACCGTCACGCCTTCGCCGCCCTCGTTGGGATGCGCCTCCTCGAATGCGCGCACGTACGAATGTCCGCGCAACGCGTCACGCACGGCGGCGCGCAATTTGCCCGTCCCCTTGCCGTGCACGATCCGCACGAACGGCAGGCCAGCCAGGTACGCCTTTTCGAGATAACGCTCCAACGCATCGAGCGCATCCTCCACCATCATCCCGCGCAGGCTCACTTCGAGTCCGGGGGACTGTTTCACGTCGAAGGTCGAAGGTCGAAGGTCGGTTGACTTTGGACTTTTGACCTTTGACTCGTTGACTTTCGACTCTTCCCCAGCCTTCCTCTCCAAATCAACGAGACGCGCCCGCACGCGCAGACTCCCCACCTGCACCTCCGCATCCGACTCCCCCAAAGCGGTGACTACGCCTTCCGCGTTTAACGTGCTGACGCGAACGCGCTCGCCCAATCGGATTGGAGATTGCGGATTTTCGATTTTCGATTGCGCTTCGACTTTCGACATGCGACGTTCGACGGGTTCTTCGACACGCGCTTCCATCACTTCCACTTTCTCTTCCATCTCTTTCAACGCTTCGAGCGGTTGACGCGCCTTCCGCAATTGACTTCTCAACGAATCGAGATTGCGCTTTAGCACGGCCACTTCGAGTTCGCCTTCGGCGCGGGCCTGGGCCAAGACTTCGCGGCGTTCATCTTCAATTTTTTCGAGACGCTTCTGCAACTCGGCGTTGAGCGTGTCCGTTTTCTGACGCGCCTTGATGGCCTTGTCGCGTTCACGGGACGAGCGGTTGCGTTCCTTGCGGATGTCGTCCAGCAGTTTGTCGGTGCGGAGGTCGTCGGGGTGGACCTCGCTTTTGGCGGCCGCGACAATTTCCGCGTCCAGGCCGAGACGCGTGGCGATAGCGATGGCGTTCGAGCGGCCAGGGAGGCCGATCGTCAGTTGGTAGGTCGGGCGAAGCGTCTTCACGTCGAATTCCACCGAGGCATTGATGGCCCCCTCGGTGTCGTGCGCGAATTGTTTCAGTTCGGGGTGATGCGTGGTGACGAGGGTCGTCACGCCCTTTTTGAGCAGGTGCGACAAAATGGCGCGCGCCAAGGCCGCGCCCTCCTGCGGATCGGTGCCAGCGCCGAGTTCGTCGAGGATGACCAGCGCGCGCCCGTCGGCGTGCTTCAGGATGCGGATGATGTTGGTGATGTGTCCGCTGAATGTGCTGAGCGATTGCTGGATGGATTGTTCGTCGCCGATGTCGGCGTAGATGGCCTGAAAGAGACTCAACTCCGAGCCGCTCGCGGCGGGGACGTGGAGTCCCGATTGCGCCATCAACACGATCAGCCCGACAGTTTTCAGCGCGACGGTTTTGCCGCCCGTGTTCGGACCCGTGATGACCACCGCGCGCGTATTTTCTGGTAAGTCGAAATCTATCGGAACGACGCTGGATTGGTCGAGGAGCGGGTGGCGGGCTTGGAAGAGACGGATGTGAGCGGAGTCCGAAGTCTCTGACTTCGGATGCAAAGTCGGAGACTTTGCACTCCGAAACACTGGCTCCGACGCATGGAGTTCCTCCGCATACTTTGCCTTCGCGAACGCGAGATCGAGCAGCGCGAGAGTCTCCACGCCCCAGATGATCTCGTCGGCGTGTTGGGCGACGACGGCGCTGAGTTCGGCCAGAACGCGGCGTTCCTCGTCGCGTGCTTTGAGTTGGAACTCGCGCAGTTCGTTGTTGGCTTCCACGATGGGGATCGGCTCGATGAAGAGCGTCGCGCCGCTGGAACTCTGGTCGTGGATGATGGCCTTGATCTTGCCTTTGTTCTCCGCCCGCAAGGGAATCACGTAACGCCCGTCGCGTTGCGTGATGATGGACTCTTGCAACATCGAAGCGGTGCTGGCATCGGTGATGTAGCGTTGCAGGCGCGTCATCAATCGGTCGTGGGCCACGCGGATCTCGCGGCGCAGGGTGGCGAGTTTGGGCGATGCAGAATCCAGCACTTCGCCGCGGTCGGAGAGGGTGCGCGTGATCGCGTCCACCAGGCCGTAGGTTTCGGGGAGGCCGCGCGCGATCTCGGTCAAGCGCGGAAACGAATGTTTGGGCGCAGGACGCGGCCCCCTACGCGGTTTCGTCTCGGTGGGTTCATCCGTCTCGCCTTTGGTGGATTTGTCGAATAATTTCTTCAGGTTGCGCGCCGAAATGAGCGTGGACTTGATATCCAGCATGTCGGTCGGTTCGATCACGCCGCCGCGTTGGGCGAGAACCGCCGCGGGTCGGACGTCGTGCGCGCCGCCGATGGTCGCGTCGCTGGTCGTAATCAATAGCCGCGCTTCGGACGTCTCCGCGAGCAGGCGTTGGATTTCTTCGAGATTCACGGAGGGCTTTAACTGGCGCGCCAATTCCGCCGAGGCCGAAAAGCCGCAGTTGCCCGCGAGGCGCTCGAGGATCTTGGGGTATTCAAGGACGGAGAGGGTTTTTGAATCCATAGCGGCGGAATTATACCTAACCCCCGTCCCTTCGGGACTCCCCATTCCCTATCAGGGCAGGGGGGCGGGGGGATAGATCTGAATCGCCACGGGCAACGCCTCCCGCGCCCACTCGCTGAGTGGACGTCCCTCGCGCCAGCCTTGATACTTGCCCGCCAACAGACGCCGCGCCTGAGACTCTTCCTCCGCGCCCAACTCAAAGCGCGCCTGCCCCGTGAACTTCCGCTTGGCAATTCTCACCTTCACCTGCGGCTGGACGCGCATGTTCTTCACCCAATCCGATTCATCCCCGCCGCCAGAGAGCAGGTAGATCGTCTCGCCGATCATGCCGAACCAGATCTCGATCTCGTGCGGCTTGCCAGTGACGCGTCCCGTGGTGGTGAGGTAGCAGTAATCTTTGTTCGCGAGTTTGGCGAGGAGAGAAGTACTTTCGTCAGTTGTCATGGCACACCTATAAATATTTTTAACGCAAGCCACGAAGAGTTAAAGGGCTTTCCTACGGAGGAAATTATACCTAACCCCCGACGCTAAAGCGTCACCCCCTTCCCTATCAGGGAAGGGGGCAGGGGGGATAGGTTAGAAGTCTCGATCTCGTGCGGCTTGCCAGTGACGCGTCCCGTGGTGGTGAGGTAGGAGGAGGTGGGGATGGATGAGGATGGCGTGGCGCAGATGGTCTTCTAAATTGACAGGTTCAAAATGTACGATTTTAAGAGTATTTCTTCTGTACACAAACTTGCTGATTGACTTTCAAATTTTGATTTTGCTTTATTCAGGCTGTAATTTGGAGAAGCTTTATAACGGTGATCTGTTTTATCCCACTTGCCACACTTAAACCATCCAATTAAATATAGCCCGAACCTATGGCCGTTATTCTTGAGATACCTATCTCGCAATTGAGTTTTCATTGCAGTTGTAAGTTCTCTGTTCCAACATCCTTTTGTTTCAATAATGACTGTTATCACATCGAAAGTGTGGTTTTCTGTCGTTTTCTTTAATGCATCAACGCGAATGTCGGTTTCCTCACCGCGTCGAATTTCAACTTCGCGATTTACAATAATGCCCTTTTGTTTTAATTCTTTCTCTAAATGTGCTTTGACATAATCTGAAAGTCGATTTTCGTCTTTTGGTCTGTACAAATTTACGCCCTTGTTGTTCCGTTCGTTCCATAAGTAAATTGCCATCGGAGTTTCCCCTTGGAAAAGGGAATCCAAATTCTCCAATGATTGAAGAATTGCATCTAATAAATCTTGACCACTTTCAATTAGGATTGTCTCTGGTTTTAAGAACAGATTCAACAGTTCTGTTTCGTTTAGCGGCATCCATGTTTTTTGCCGCATATTAAATTGTGCCCTGAAAAGCATGTGTTGAAGATGTTCGGAATGAGGTAAATCGGTTGTTAATTTTTGTAAGATAGCACAAGCTTCAGGAGATCCACTGTTTGCCATGAAACTTGGAATAGCATCTCTCCACTCTCCAATCTCTTCTCGATCTGTTATGTTATGAAATCCTGGGCTACTATGATTTGGGTCTTCCTCGGGCGGATAGTGTTTTAATAGAAACAAATAGAGTTCAGCGAGTTGGTTGTAAGTCAGGTGAACGAACATTTTTTGCGGCTCGTGATGGCTGGCTACAGTTGTAATTACAGCATTCGCAAATTCAAAATCATCTCTCAACAGATCCCAAACAGCGTTCCAATTTAAATCATCACTGTAGATTAAATAGAGTTGGATAGCAGCGATCGAAATCTCTCTTTCCGCTTTCGTATTACCCGCCTTATACAGTCTAGCTTTACGAATTGCAAGTTCTTTAGCAGTAATCGAATGGTGCTGAAGCAGGAAAACCAATATTTCTCTGAATAGATTTGGTAACAACTTTCTTGATTTCAAGCTCTTCAATAGTGTGCGCTCATATTTCTCGTTCCAAATGGATTTAAGGCGATTCAAAAGTGAACCTATGTAACCATTTACACGGTTTTCCTTCTTGATAAAAAAGGCTAGGGAATTATTGATTTCGTCAGAGGCGCAAATATGGGCTATTTTTATCAAAGTATCATCCAGTATGTCTGCTTCTTCGCTACTTCGCATCGGATAGGCTAAGATAATAGGTGCCCATTTTTTCCATGCTTGAGCGTCCAATCCCAAGATATCTTCATGACTTGTTTTGAGAACCAGCCTTAATGCTCGATAGCCCGCCGTTGCGGGATAATAAATAATATTCTTTCCCATCCATTCTTTATTGTTTGGCTCGCCATCAACAATGTATCTTTTTGCTGCCGAAACGATCCTTTCACGAACGCTATTGTCAGAAATTTTCCAGCCAGGCAATTCAGTAATATCTTGCTCGAACTCATTTCCATGCATGGCTGTAGCCTCATCTATTATCAAGTCGCGATTTAATATCCACCAGGCTGATGTGTCACCTTCCTCATTTTTATTTAAGAGAATTTTTACTCGTTCAGCAAGCGATGGAATTACTTTCACTGGCTTTTTAGGTTCGCCCTGAGTGGCTGCGTACCATTGTTTCAACCGTTTTGCCTGCTCAGAGTCGAAATCGATGGCGTCAAACCACCCGCTCAATTTTTCCCTGAAAATCGAATCTGTTTGGTACCAAGTGTACAAAATGTTTGTCTGCTTGGAATTGGCGGGGTCGCAAATTCTGCTAAGCCAATCAGCAATGACAGCTTTTTGGGAAGCGTCATCTATAGTTGAATAAATATTGATTAGCCAGTCAAAATCCTTCCGATAAATTATTGGAGTATGCCCGTATATTAGATAATCAAAATCGACGGGCACTTGGTTTTTGGTTGAAAATATTTCAAGAACGAGAGCATGTCTTTTGTCATCATCCTTTTCAATAATGTCAGAAGGTCGGCCATGATCCGACGTTCTCTGCGTAAATTCCCAGCCAAAAATTCCATAGTGGTTTTTAATCCTCGCCAAAGCGGCAAGTGTAAATTGCCGTAATATTCCTGGTTGGTTCAGGTTTTCCCAGCCCAAGAGCATAATCTTGTCTGTCAAATCGGTAAGGGGAGTTGCAGGCATCATATGTGTTGCAGAATATTTGATAACCCAATTAAGCGCAGTGGGGATATCTTGCACCTTGAGGTTTTGTATCAAAGAATGATCCAGAAAGCTCCAGTAAGAACCTATGACGCCATCTTGTCGTGGTGGGGAAATCAAATCAAACAACTCCTCTACTGATATGTGGTCTGGCCAAAGCGCTTTAAACCCATATGCTTTTAAGTAGTCGTTCATAGAAGTTTAGAAAACGACAAATGGAAAGTGCTGGTTGGTTTATTCTGTTGTGCCAGCATGTATTCGGCAGAAGCCAGTACCTCATCCATCGAGTCGTGCAGTTTGTTTGCGCAAGCCAATTCT
>JACRBL010000004.1 GCA_016234485.1 Chloroflexota bacterium | reverse complement strand
CGCTTCGCTTTAGCCACTACTTCTGTGTTGGGCATTTCTTCCTTGACCTTGTCGTTCGCATCCTGTGACATGTTTTTTCTCCTCCGCCTTGCACTCTAAATTATCGGCTGGAGTTGTCTCGCCATTATAGTCACAGAGGGGCGGGGCGCTCGTGGATGTGGGTGGAGGCGCAGAAGTAGTCGTAGGAGCGCATCCACTCGCTAAAACTGTTATCAGAATAACAACCATAAGTACGAACCAAATTGACTTTTTCATGTCATCTCCTTTTTTTGGTTTTGCAACGAAGCGCCCAACAGTTTGCGTTGACCTACGTGTAGACAGGCGTGGACTCTGCTTGGGAGCAGTATAAACCCGAAGCCAGAAAAATGCTTGTGCGGAGCGTGTCGCACGCCCTTCGGACAGCGCCTAGCGGCCAAGCGTCCGATGAATGGATTATACCGCCTGGCAAAATCGTTTGTTAAAATATACACAAACAGGGGGATACGGATGTCCTCCTGATATACAATTTGCCACAGTCAAAAGGAGGCTCCAATGGCAAAGTTCATTCAAGCAGTTTCCCAATATGGCCCGCGTGTCGAGCTCAAAACCACCGCGCAACTGAAAAAGTGGCGGAGTGGATGGCCATGCGGACGGGACTCAACAAGTCCGAAGTGATGATGGTTTTGCAGGAACAAAGCGAAGCCATTCTCTACTTCAACAAGGACGGCATTCCCGTCAAACTGCCTGGCGTGGGGACGTTCACTCCCAGCGTGGAAGGGGACGGGACGTACAACATCGGTTTCCGCGCCGATACCGAACTCAAGAACGGCATTAACGATACCAATGCCTATCAGGGTGAAGTAAAAAACCGTGACCGCATCGGCTGGACGCGGGAGCAGTACAAGGAATTGTGAGATTCCGAACATTCCGACGATCTGCTCGAAATCTAACCCTTTTTAGCCAATTTGAGCCGCTTGGATTGGAATCCGAGCGGCTCAAACTTGAATCCGATAGGCTCGGATTTGACCCCCATCCAGTCCATCCCTTCGCCTGGACTCTCCTCCACGGAATAATGGGGCAGAGCGGCGAAGCCGCTCAACCTGTTAGCCATCGTCATAATTTATCGAACTCTTCGGGTTCAACATCAGGGGCTTTATTAAGGATTTCCAAAAATCTTTCACGACTGCCGCGCTTGGCGCGTTTTTCCAAATACTCGATTGTGGAAATCGCGGCCACTTTTTCGGCGACCGCCAGCACAACAAATTGATTGACGGAAACGCCCTCTTCTTGCGCCAATTCACGAAGTTGTTCGTGTAAAGACTTCGGTAAACGTAGACTTAGTGCGCTCATTATTTCACCTCACGGATAACTTGCAAAAACTCTTTTGGCGTGATTGCTTGAATGCCAAACTTGGAAAGATTCTTGAAGTCGCTGATATTATGCGTCACGATATATTCACAGCCTGCTGTTACTGCCAATTCAAGGACAAACTCATCGCCTACATCAGAAAGAGTCGGACGCCAAAGAAAGTAAATTTTATGATGATGAGCCATGGAACAAAGAGCGTCAATAAACTCTGACACATCATCTTGCGTTAATCCCAGTTCTACTCGGTGACGCTGTATCACGTCTTCGTATTCGAGAATCAGCGCAACCGAATCGTGGATTTCAAACTTGTTCGTTCCAACAAGGGATAGCAACTTATTGGATGCGCCTTTCTTTGAACGCAGGGCGGCAATGATTACGTTTGTATCCAGGACAATATCAGGCGTCTTCATGCTGGTATTATATATGACATCTTGTGTAATATCAACAGCGAAAATTTGACATTTTACAGGGTATCAGTACAGTAGACAAGCCTTTTTAGCCAACCCGAGCCGCTTGGATTGGAATCCGAGCGGCTCAAACTTTAATCCGATAGGCTCGGATTTTGGTTTGATAGGCTCGGATTTGACCCCCATCACGCCTGATTCTTCGTGTAGACACTCCTCCACCGCAGGGACATCAAATCCGTCCACCCAGAAAAAGCTTGCGATGTGTGGTGAGGTCGCACACCAAAAATATGGTCAGCGGATTGAAGCGGATAAGCGGATGAAAGTCGCCAGGACGGGAAGCCACCCCATCCGTTTACACAGCGCCCGCGGTTCTCTGCAGGTGTCCGCTTCGCGAAGCCATCCGCTGACCATTGCTTGCCTTTTACCCTTGACACTGCTGTTTATTGGTGGGCGTTTTCGGCGGGAAGACTCGCTGGCTGAAAAAAGACTCCGCCGCCAACACACCAAACTTTTACGCACAACTCAATTTTCGGATGTCTTTGTAGACGGAACCATATTCCCGGTTGTCTCATCCTTTCACGAGGGTGCTATTGCTCCGCCCGCATGGGTTGGAAAATTCCCGAAACTGCTATTTGAGAGCCAATTGCATGACATAGCCCCAGCCGTTTTCATCTGTCAATTCGATGGTGAGTGTCAGGGTCTTACCTGCTTCGATCGCGATTTCTTGAAATTCGTTGGATGCGCCGCCGCCTGTCACGCCTGGATACAAGAAGGCATCTTCGTTTGGTGGAGGAAGGGCGGCGGCTATAAAGGAAACTGCCAATTGGTATATGCCGGGCGCAAGGTCCAGAGTTGCATGTCCCTGTGGCACATCATGCATGTATTCCAACAGCAGCTTGTAAGGATTTGGATCCCCAGCATAAGTTACCTCTTGAAACGCAAGTGGTTCTGGAGATGGCGTAAATTCCAGGGTTGTAAAAACCCGACCTGGACTATCGTTAAAATCAACATTCGAGGGGAGTATCATTGCAATATGTCGAATATTCTGCGCGTCGGGTTGATAGTTAAATGTCTCTCGATACCATGAGCCAGTGTAGTTAATAGTCAGGTCAAGCGTGCCTGTGGATGATGGCAACGGGGATCGGGTAATAAACTGGCAGGAAATGCTCCCCAACAGTGTCAAAACAAACAAAACAAGCAGAGTTGGCTTTTTCATGTTTCCTCATTTACAAGCGAATTAGATCTATTTCTGCGCGGCATCCAACACCGTTGCGCTGTAATACCTCATATGGTCATAAATTGCGGTTTTTCAAAGAGTTGAAAATGTAAGGTGAACAAAGGAACAAGGTTGGATTTGTGAGTTGCCATGGTTTCGCCCAACTATCTGCGTTAGCGGCGGGTGGGCGGGACGAGATAAAACTCCGAGAGCAGAAAAAGCCCAAAGCCAGAAAAATGCCTGTCGAAGCCGCAGACTCCCACCCGTCGCCTGCACGCTTTGTTCGGCGGCTCTATGCCCTCAAACTCGCTGACTGAGAGATCCATATTTTATTTTTCACTTAACCACTCTTTTATTTCGTGGATATGGTATTGATAGTCACCCGTAAGAGACTCGATAATCTTGTTAACTGTGGCTGGACTACCATTATAGTGATGGACATTATGGCTTGCAATTAATTCTTCCTGTGGTAAGGCGAGAATAAAAGATTCTAAACTTTCTATGGAAGATTTAAGTTCTGTGAGGAGTTCTTCTTTCGAGTAGGAAGAATATTTTGCTACAAAGCCTGCATTTATATTGCTGTAATTGTTTGGAGCGTCATCATAATATGCAGGAGTCTTTCCAGCGAGAATAGACAATGAAGCCTCAATCATAAAACTATTCCAACCCGCTAAGTGTGAGACAACACCTTTTGGCGACCAGCCGTGCATAGGGGATGTGAATTTTTCATTGGATAACAATACGATGGTTTTAGTGAATTCATTGAATGAATTTTTTAATGACAAAATAACATCTTGGTTAGTCATAATATGAGAATCTCCTTCACATGCTGAAACATGCTGAAATATGATGACCTTTGGCTGTTGCGAAGAAGCCGCCGAACGGTGTGCGTTAGTGGCGTGTGGGCGGGACGAGATTCTATTCGAGAGCAGGAAAAACCCGAAGCCAGAAAAATGCTCGAAAATGCCGCAGAATCCCCACCGTCCACTGCACCACGAAAGAGCGGGGGCTCATTTTTCACGGCAGAAACCGTCCAGCGGATAGGCCAAGTATACTCGCGAAAGACAGATCAACAAGCCGTACAAAGCAGTGGAGGCGCGTAAAGTCGCAGCCCCGAGGTGCACCGTGGTTGCCGGTCAAATTGATTTATACACTGGAGGCGAGGGGGGAGAAGACCCCGATGAGAAAGCTAATCCCCGTCAGTGACCGGGATCTGTCGCAGATGCGGGCGGTTTTCCCGCGCGAGACCAACACAGGAGAAGAGCGATGAAAAGGAAAGGCAGGCGAACGAAGGGCGTGGAAGAAGCGCGTCCATTTGAAGGCATGAGCCGGGTGAACGAGAATGCGGCGGGAGTGGATGTTGGAGCGACGGAGATCGTGGCGAGCGTATCCGGCAGTGATGGGATGCAGATCGTGAAAGCGTTTGGGAATTACACCATGGATTTGCAGGCGATCGGCAAGTGGTTTGGCGAGCATGGGATCAAGATGGTGGCAATGGAAAGTACCGGCGTGTACTGGATTCCATTGTTCGAGGAACTGGAGCGGGAGGGATTTGAGTGTCTATTGATCAGTTCGCGTTCCATCCGACGCGTGCCGGGGAGGAAGAGCGACATCGAAGATGCGCAATGGATCCAGACTCTGCACAGTTATGGATTGCTGGAAAGTTCGTTTCGTCCACAGGCGGACTTGATTGCCTTGCGGACGATGCTGCGGCACAGAGCGCAAATGATGGAGCACAGAGCGCCGCACATTCTCCATATGCAAAAGGCGTTGTTGCAGATGAACATCCAGTTGTCGCAGGCGCTGAGTGATGTAACGGGCGTGAGCGGATTGGCGATCATCCGAGCCATCGTGGAAGGAGTGCGCAACGCCCAGGTTCTGGCGGCATTCCGAGACCCGGGGTGCAAGAAGAGCGAGGAGGAGATCGAAAAGGCCTTGACCGGGACGTGGCGGGAGGAGCATCTGTTCGTGCTGAAACAATCGCTGGCATTATATGATTTCTACACGGAGCAGATCGAAGCCTGTGACGAGGAAGTGGATCGGTTGTATGCCCTGACGCGTCCGGATTGGGAGAGAGGGGAGTTGCCGGTTGTGCCGGAGAAAAAGAAGAATGCGCACAGCAAGAACAAGCCGAAGAACAGCCTGGAAATCCGCCAGCATTTGCATAGGATCAATGGTGTGGATCTGACGGTGGTGGATGGGTTCGGGGCGTCGCTGGCGCAAACAGTGACAATGGAAGTGGGCAGCAACGTGGGGGAGAAGTTCCCAACGGAGAAGCATTTCTGCTCGTGGCTGGGACTGGCGCCGAAGCATGATATTTCGGGGGGCAAGGTGTTGAAAAACAGAACGATCAAGACGAAGAATCGTGCAGGGCAGGCGTTTCGAATGGCGGCGCAATCGGTGAAGAGAGCGGATAACCCGTTTGGGGCGCTATATCGGCGGTTGCGTGCACGGCTGGGACCGGCGCAAGCGACAGTCGCCACAGCGCATGCCATAGCGCGGGTGGTGTACAAAATGCTCAAGTACAAAGTGGAGTACGACCCGCTGAGCGTGAACGAGTATCAAAAGCAGTATGAAGCCCAGCAAGTGAAGTACATGAAGAAGAAGGCGGCAAAACTGGGCTACGAACTCGTCCCCGCGTAGTGTGACGCGGGGCGAAGGAAGAGGCGTCCTCAGGAGAGAACGTCCGCTTTGCGTTTAATGACTTGCGCGATTTTGTTGCGTTTTCCCCGCGGCTCTCTAGATCGTGACCATTCGCAAAGAAAAAGCGCCCCTGAGGAGAATGTCAGAGGCGCTCATGAGGAGACGGTTTCTGAGAACGCTTTGTTGGGCGATTATTTTTTGGAAGATTCTTCTGTTTCATCCGAAGAGCCATAATATCTTTTTTCTTGTATTTTTTGTACCCATCTATAAAACAGAAACATACTGCCAATCAGAATGACAAGTACAAGAGCACAAGAAGGAAAGTTTTCGCCCAAATTCAATTACTCGTTTCTAGGCAACATTATCTGATTTCGATAATGCGACACGAATCTTGTCAAGCGATTTTTCCCGAATTTCATTTCGGAGAAACCGCCAATCGCCTATTGCTAAAATAAAAGCCAGAGGTAATGGAAGGGCATTTACAATCGGGGATATTGATGCAATAAATTGTACCTGCGAGATAGACAAAGCAGGGTTGCCATATTGAGTCGCCAACACGCTATTCAATAATGGCTGTATCAGTGTTTCGATGGCATTGAAAAATTGAAACCAAACTCCAAAATATGCGAAAAATACAATTGGTGAATGATATTTGACAATTGTACTTTGGACTCTTCGATTTGGATAAAGCCATACTGCCTCAAAAAATGCGATTATGAAATATCTGATAAGGAATGGGAGGAGTAATGTATCTACTGGCCACGGTAAGAACATTAGAAACAAAACCAATAATGTACTGGTGAAAACGAATTCCCGAGGAAATTCGTAGGGCTTTCGTAGTACTAACTCCACCTGGCTTTCTATCGCTTTCTTGTTTTCTGGTGAAATATTAGGTAATTCACCTATATCTTTATACTGGCTTTGCAGGTCATTTATTTCGTTATATAAGCGAGTCAATTCGTTTCGATTGTATTCTATTGTTTGGGTAATTAATTTTCTCTGGGCGGCTTTTTCTAGTTGTTTAATCTCTTCGGTTAGTAAAGTTGCCTTCGATGATGATGCTTGTATTTCGTCTTTCAGTTTTTCTAATTTATCTTTATCTTGGACAGTTTCTTTTGCAATTTTCAAAACATCTTCATAGGTGCTGACCAGTTGTGCTAGTTTATTTCTTTCAATCTGCTCTGATTTCAATCTTCTTTGTTCTCGAAAATAAGTGCCCACTTGTATTAGATTTGCCGTAACACTCAAAATAAACATAGCCAAAACGAAAGGCGGATTATTTGTAAATAGATTAATTAACCACGTAATTATTTCGTTGGATTGTCCCATTTTATTTTCTCCAAGTGCAAAGTGGTTATCGCCCAACAACGGTTAGGCTGCGGCGAATATAATTCCTTTTAGACCTCTCCAAATCCTGCAGCCTAATCCCCCAAATTAATTTAGGAATTAGACTGCAAGGGCTGAAAACCTTCCTACATCGCCAGTATAGCATTCAGCCCACAACCTGAAAAGGGAAGAATATCCAGGAAACCATTTCCCACCAAAAAATCCTCAGTCAGAGCCGCCCAATTCAAAAGGTTTCTCCCCAAATTCCGTGTAAAATACCCCCATGCCTGCGGAATTTGACTTCCTTAAAGAAACCTCCTCCATCACCAACGCCGAGTGGGCGGCGCTCGTAGACCGTGAAAGCGGACGCTGGCAGTTACGCGCCGCGCATCAACTCAACAAGCCCCTGCGCGAAAGCCTGCTCGAACGCCTCTCCCGTCCCGCAGTGGATTCGTGGCTGTGCGGCGCGGTCAACGCGGGCAGGCCAAAGTCGCGGCCCGCGTCCGAGATCCAACTGCTCGAAAAAACAACCCTTTTCGTCTACCCCATCCCCAATACATTTTCGGTCATCATCGTCGCCGCTCGCAAAATGGATGCCCGCTTCCAGTCCGTGTGGAAGCTCGCCTCCTCCATGTGCGTCCGCGCCGAAAGCGAGGGGGGCGTCTCGCTCCTCCAGTCCGAGTTGCTCCTGCCCAACCTGCAAACCGAATCGCCCTACGACCAGACCCGCCTCCTCAGCCGCGTCCTGCGCTCCTTCGTGGCACGCGCCCGCGCCCAGGGGGGCTGGCTCGCCATCCGCCGCGCCGATATGCTCGATGTGGCCGCCCAGTGGAACAGCCCCTCCTCCGCGGGTCTGTCCATGTCCATCGGCGAAGACACGCTCTGGCGCCGCGTCAACAAAAATTTGAAGCCCCTCCGCCTCGACGCCGACTCGCCCGATTGGAACCGCGTCCCGCGCGAGGAGACGCGTGGCGCGAAGGCCTGGGCGTGCTTCCCGCTCCTCATCGGTCAACGCATGATCGGCGCCGTCACCCTCTGGCGTCAAAAGCCCTTCGACGACGAACTCGCCCTCGCCCTCGATAACCTCTCCGCGCAGGTCGCGCCCGTCATCGAGATCGTCATCACCTTCGCCTCCATGTCCGACCATCTGCGTCGCTTGGCCGTGCTGAACGATTTCGCCCTCACCGTGGCCTCCGCCCAAAACCTCGATCAGATCGCCCGCCGCGTCTTCGCCCTCATGGCGCGCGTCTTCAGCGCCGAGCGCATCGCCCTCCATCTGCTCTCGGTGGATGGCTCCCTCCTGCGCGAATACTTCAACCGCGAAGGCAAGATCGTCCCGACCAACATGGAGTTGAAAGGACACAGCCTCGCGCCCCTGCTCAAAAACGGCAAGACCCTGCGCCTCGCAGACGTGACCTCGGCCGGGTTCCCGTCCGCCCAGCCTGATTCTGCTTCCGCGCTTTTCATCCCGCTAAAATACCGCGCCCGCATCATCGGCGCCCTCGTCCTCGAAAGCGCCCGCGCCGACGCCTTCAGCATCCACGACGAGCGCCTGCTCACCGTCATCGCCAGCCACCTCGCGGGCCTCGTGGAATACAGCCGCCTGCGCGAAGAAGCCGAAGGCCGCGCCCGCAACCTCGGCCTCATCCACGAAGTGGTGCAAGAGGTGGTCGGCCTCACCGACAAGCGCGAGATCGCCCAGATCACCGCTGACCTGCTCACGCAATACTTCGCCTACGAACTCGCCACCGTCCTTTTGCTCGACGAAAAACAGACTCCCGCCATCCGCGGCTTCGGCGGCAAGAGCGCCTCCAGCGCCGAGCGCGCCTACGCCAAAAACGAAAGGTCATTGCTCGACGGAGTCCCTGGCCGCGTCTTGCTCACGGGCAAGAGCGCGCTGGTCAACGACGCCTCCGCCCACACCGACGGACGTCTCGCCTCTCTCGGCGCGGCGGGCTCGCTGATGAGCGTCGCCCTGCGCGATGGCGGGCAGACCCTCGGCCTTGTCACCGTGGAGCGCCGCGACAAAAACGCCTTTACCCAAAACGACCTGCTCGATCTCGAATCGCTGGCGGGCATCCTCGCCAGCGTGGTCTCCAGCGCCGACCAGTATCAGCGCCTGCAAGAGTCCATCCGTCAGTTGCGCGCCGCGCAGGAGGAACTCAAGAGCCGCATCGAAGCCCAGCGCTCCGCCGAGAGCCGCCTCATTCAGGCCGCTAAACTGGCCGCCGTCGGCGAGATGGCCGCGGGCGTGGCGCACGAACTCAATAACCCGCTCACCACCGTCACGGGCTTTGCCGAACTCACCCTCGAAGACCTCCCCGCCGATTCCGACCTGCGCTCCGATTTGGAGATGGTGTTGCACGAGTCCCGCCGCGCCCGCGATGTTGTCCGCCGCTTGCTCGACTTTGCGCGTCAAACCGAGTCCACCCGCGCCCGCGCCGACCTCAACGAAGTGATCGAAGACGTGATCGAACTTACGCGTCACCTCCTGAAGACCAGCGGCGTGCAACTCATCGAGAATCTCACAGACGAACTGCCGTGGGTCTCCATTGACGCCAACCAGATGAAGCAGGTCTTCCTTAATCTTTTCCACAACGCCCTGCAAGCCATGCCCGCGGGCGGCACGTTGAAAATCCACACGCGCAAAGCCATAGACGGTGGCCGCGAGTGGGTGATCGCCTCGGTGCGCGATAGCGGCGAGGGCATCCTGCCCGAACACCGCGAGCGCGTCTTCGAACCGTTCTTCACCACCAAGTCCGATCAGGGCGGCACGGGGCTTGGGCTATCCGTCACTTATGGCATCGTCACCGACCACGGCGGCAGGATCGAAGTGGCCAGCCAGCCAGGCGACGGTTCCATCTTCACAGTCTGGTTGCCGCTCTAATGGACAATCCCCTCGTTCTCGTTCCATGTTTCGTCAGCAGTTGGACTGCTGACGGCTCGCACACTTGCCCTGGCGGTCAGCGCCAGGGGTTCAACTGCTCGCGAACTCGGAAAACTAATGGATAATCCCCTCGTTCTCGTTCTCGACGATGAGCCTGGCATCGTCCTCCTCTGCAAACGCCTGCTGACGCGCGCGGGCTTCGACGTGCTGGACTTCTCCGATCCACGCGCCGCCATGGACGAACTGACGCGTCGCCGCGTGGACATTCTGCTGGTGGACATCCGCATGCCAGATGTGGACGGCTTCGAGATCATCGCCCACGCCCAGCAAAACCAGCCCGATATCGCCGTGCTGGTGATGACGGGCTTCGGCACCGTCGAGACGGCCATCCGCGCCCTCCGCCAGGGCGTGGACGGCTTGATCCTTAAACCGTTCGCGCAGGGCGAGGAGTTGATCGCCTCCATCAAGCAGGCGCTCGTGGATAAGCAAAACAAACGCGACGCCGCCCGCATCCAGACTCTCCGCCCGCTCTTTTCCATCACCGAATCGCTCTTCGCTGAAACCGACCCCACGCATCTTTTGGACTTGATCCTCTCTGCCGTCTGCGGACATTTATCCTGCGCCCGCGCCGCGTACTACCGCCCCGCCGCGGATCACGCTTCGCTCGTCCTGCTGGCCTCGCGCGGGCCTCTTCCGCTCGACGGCGAGACTTCCGCGATGGCCGCGGGGTTGGCGCGGCTCGACGTCCCAGCGTTAGTCAATGTTCAGGGTCCCGGCGACCCCGCCACCCAGTCGGAACTGAAGCGACGCGGATTGGTCTCGGCCATGTTCGTACCGGTCAACCGTCCAGGCGGAAGAAGTCTTGTCTACGCGGGGCGCGAGGAGACGCAGAGTCCATTCCGCGAAGCCGACCTGGAAATGTTCCAGATCCTCGCGCGTCAGGCCGTGGTCGCGATGGAAAACGCGCGGCTGTATGCCGAGTTGCGCGATTACGTGCGCCGCGTGGAAGAATCGCAACAGGCGCTGGTGCAGGCCGAAAAGATGGCCGCCGCGGGCCGGCTCACCGCCTCCATCGCGCACGAAGTTAATAACCCGTTGCAGGCCGTGCAAAATTGCATCCACCTGGCGGGGCGCGAAGACCTGCCGATGGAAAAGCGCCAGGAATATTTTGAGCTGGCGCGCTCCGAACTCGAGCGCCTGCGCCTGACGGTGAAACGCATGCTCGATTTTTACCGCCCCAACGCGGCCACCCCGCAGGATGTGAACGTGGCCGATTTGTTGGCGCACGTGCTGGGGCTGATGTCGAAGCAGTTGGACGAGCGCGAGATTCGCGTGGCAAAAACCATCCCCGAAAATTTACCCACCGTGCAGGCCGTGAACAGCCAGGTGCAACAGGTGTTCATCAACTTAATTCTGAACGCGCACGACGCCATGTCCTCGGGCGGCGAGTTGACCATCACCGCCCGCGCCCTGCGCGACGGCGTGGAAATTTTGTTTGAAGATAGCGGCCCTGGCATCCCGCCCAACCAGCGGCGCAACATCTTCGAGCCGTTTGTCAGCACAAAGGATGGCGGCACGGGCCTCGGCCTCACCGTGAGTTACAATATCGTCAGCGCGCACGGCGGCGCATTGGAGTTGGTGGAAGCGCGCGGCCGCGGCGCCTGTTTCCGTGTATTTTTGCCATTTGGAGGATCGCAATGAAATCCGTCATTCTGGTCGTGGACGATGAGCCAGTCGCCCGTCATTCCCTCTCAGACATTTTACGGTTGGAAGGCTATAGCGTGAACTCGGTCCCCAACGGGCAGGCCGCGGTCGAATACGTTCGCACGCATCCCGTGGACTTGATGATCGTGGATTTGCGTATGCCAGGCATGGACGGCCTCGAAGTGGTGCAAGTGGTCAACCAGTCCTCGCCCGATACCGAGGTGATTTTGCTCACCGCGCACGGCTCCACCGAGACGGCCATTCATGCGCTACGTTTACGCATCCATGACTATTTACTCAAACCCGCGCCCCCCGCGCAGATTATCGCCAGCGTGAAAAAGGGACTCTCCCGACGCGAGGCGCGTCTTTCTGGACGGGGAGCGGGCGCGGCCACCCCAGCCGAGGAGGCCGCTTCGGAGTATCGCTTCAAAGACGGGACGACCGCCGACCTCTCGCGCCGCGTGATTCGCAAGAGCAAAAAGATGGCGCATCTCACCCCCGCCGAGGGACGCCTGTTGCGCGTGCTGTTGGAAAACCCTGGCAAGGTCTTCTCGCATCGCGATCTCGTTTTGCTCGTGCAGGGATACGACACCTCGCCGCAGGAAGCGCCCGAAGTGTTACGTCCGCTCGTGAGCAGGTTGCGCCACAAACTGGAAGATTTTCCCAACCTGATGAGCCGCGTCTCCAGCGTGCGCGGCACGGGGTATGTGTATGAGGAGGAAAGTTAATCCCTCGGCCCCCAGGGGAAATCGGGCGGGGAGTTGGGCGGGCGGATCCAGCTCAGCCACCCGCCTTTGGGACGGCGCGCGGGCGGTTGGAGCGAATCCACGCGCACGAGTAGCAGGCTGATCGCCAACCCTGCCGCGCCCAGCCATTGCATGGGGGTCAGGCTTTCGTCCAGAAGGACGTAGCTGAAAGAGATCGCCACCAGCAATTCACTTAATCCCAGCAAGGCGGTCTGCATGCCGCCCAGATGCTTCACGCCGAGGAAGAGGGTCAGGCGCGCAAAGAACGTCACCAGCGTGAGGCCGAGAACCGGCCACCAGGGAACTTCGAGAAAAGTAGGCAGTTGCGGATCGAAGATGATGAACGCCGGGATGACGACCGCGCTCATGCCGAGCAGGGTGTAAAGGGTCACGGTCGGCGCTGGTACGTCATATAAGACGCGTTGGTTAATGGGCAGGTGCAGGGCGTAGAACAGCGAGCCAGTCAGCATCATCAGTACGCCGATCCAATCCACCTGGTTGGCTGAGTCGCTTGTGAGCAGGATCACGGCCACCGTCGCGAGCGTGATGCGAAAGAGTGTCATGCGGCTGATGGGCTGACGCTCGAGCAACATCCACAAGGCCAGGAAAAACGGATAGAGCGAATAGAGCATCTGCCCAATGGAGGCGGGTAAACGCGCCAGCGACATGTAATAGAAGATGGAGCCAAAGCCGTTGATAATTCCCGCCAACATGCACCCCATCAAACCGACGGGGTAGATGAATAGAAATTGTCGCCTGAATAATGCAACGATGAGAAAAAGCAAAATGGCCGCGAAGCCTGTCCGCAGGGCCACCACCGCCAGCGGTGAGAAGCCAAACAGGATGGCCTGTCTTCCCAACACGGGCGACAGTCCGAGCAGGAAGGCCGAAATTAGCGCGGCCCGAATCCCTTTCGCGCGCTCCGTTTGCATGGGAACTACCCGGTCAACGCAGCAATGACCGGACCTCCTGGAGGAATTCGTCGTTCAAGAAATCGCCCTTTTGCATGAGCGCCTGAATCTGCCCCTCGAGGCGGGTCTTCTCTTCGGGCGTCAATTCCTTGGCAGATGCGACGATTACGGGGATCTGCGCCGTGTCCGCGTTGGATTTGAGCGCGTCCAGCACGGCGAAACCGTCCATATCGGGCATCATCAGGTCGAGGATCACGAGGTCGGGCAATTCTTTTTGAATCAGCGTCAGGCCAGCCTGTCCGTTATCGGCCTCGGAGATGTGGAAGTCGCCCTGCGATTGCAAAATGCGGCGGATGAGGCGGCGCGACTCGGGGCTGTCGTCCACAATCGCCACGCGCTGGAAGCGGTCGGGCGCGACGCTGGTGAGCGCGGCCAGCAATCCGTCTTCGGGTTTGGTCTCCTCTTTGGGCGGCAGGATCACGTTGCGCGACCAGTTGTCTCCCAGCACCGCTTGTTCGGCGGGCATGGTGTGGCCTGTGCAGTTGATCACCACCACGTCGTCGGCTTTGATGCGCCCCGCGCGAATCAGTTTAAACAGGCCCGCGAAGGCCACGCCCGCGGCAGGTTCAGCCGAGATGCCCTCCATTTTCGCCAGCACGTGCATGGCGCGGAAGGCTTCCTCGTCCGTCACGCTTTCAAAGTCGCCGTTGGTTTCCAGTACCTGGTTGCGAAGCAGGGTGTAGGAACGGCCGGGGTCGCCGGTGGCGAGCGTCTCGATGCGTGTGCGCGGCGTGGTGACGGGCTCGGCCTTTTCGAGTCCCTTCTTCCACGCGTTGACCATCGGCGCGCAACCCTCGGCTTGAATGGGCGCGAGCGCGGGGATGCGATCCACCAGTCCCATTTGTCTTAATTCACGAAAACCTTTGTAAACGCCAAGCGGTCCCATCCCGCCGCTAATGGCCTGAATGTACCAATCGGGCGCGCGCCAACGGGTGGGCGTTCCATGCGTGGTCGGGCCGATGGCCGCGGTAATCTGTTCGCTGATCTCGAAGGCGATGGTCTTCATGGCTTCGATGGATGTGATGGTGCGCGCGCCGGTGTCGAGGTAGAGTCCGCGCTGGCGGGCGAACTCGGCCGCGAGTTGTTTGGCCTGGTCGTAGGAGGCGGTCACTTTTACCACCTGGCTTCCATAAAGCGCGATCTCGCGCATCTTCACCGCGGGGACGAGGCTGGTGACAAACGCCCAAAGTTTGATGCCCGCCCGCGCCGCGTAGGCCGAATACGCGATGGCGACATTGCCCGTGGACGCGGCCACCATCTCGGTGATGCCCGCCTCTTTCAGCGCGGCGATCGTGACGGCGGCCTGCCTGTCTTTAAAGGAGCCGGTCGGCCCCTGGCGCTCATCCTTGATGTAGATGTTGGGGTTGCCCAGCATCATGCCGAGGTTCACGGCGCGGATTAAAGGCGTGCCACCCTCGCCCAGGCTGAGGGTGGGGTTGGGGTTGCGGACAGGTAACAATTCACGATACCGCCATAAGTCAAAGGGGCGAACCGAAATCTGAGAGAGGAGCGACTTGGCCGCGGTCTCGAAGTCGTAATCCGCTTCACGCCATTGGCTATTGCAACGAGGGCAATTAATGGAGCCTGGCGTGAATGGAGCGGCATGACCGCAGTCAATACACTTGACGGAAAAAGGCATGGATAAAGGGTGTCCTGAAGCGTTTATTTTTGAGCGCGCTGGAGCGTTCGCTCCAATGTCTGAATAAGTTGCTTTTCATTCAACGCGCTTTTTTGAATCATGCGCTGTCCAAACTCCTGGAATTGCCGGGCCTGTTCCACCGTCAGTTCGCCGCTGGTGACGATGATGACGGGAACGTCGCGCAGTTTTTCGTCCGCGCGCATTTTTTCCAGGATTTCAAAACCGTTCATGTCCGGCATGAACAGGTCGAGGATCACGGCCTGGGGTGGACGCGTTTGGATGACTGTCCAGCCCTCGTTCCCGCCCCGAACCGTGATGGCGCGGTACTGACCATGCCGCGACATCATCTTCTCGATGAGGCGCAAAGTATCGGGATTGTCGTCCACCACCAGCACGTCATGGATGCGGCCATCGGAGTTCAGGCGGTCGAGCGAGTTGAGCAAATCGTCTTCGATGATGGGTTTCACCAAGTAATCAGCCGCGCCCAGGCTGAATCCTTTTTCCCTGTCTTCGATGATACTGCAAACGATGACCGGCACATCGCGCGTTTCGGGATTGGATTTCAAATCGGCCAACACGCGCCAGCCGTCGTAGCCCGGCATCATGATATCGAGCGTCACGGCCATCGGTTTCAAAAGTTTAACACGTTCCACCGCGCGTGTGGGGTCGCTGAGCGCCACCACCTGGTAGCCCTGCGGCTGGAGATAGCGTTCATACAGGTTGATGATCTGCGGGTCGTCGTCAATGGCGAGGATAACGCGGTTGCCGTGCGGGTGTTCGCTCTCGCTCTTGCCGCGGAAGGCGGGCAGGGTGAAATAGAAGGTACTGCCCTGGCCCACTTCGCTTTCGAGTCCGATGTGCCCGCCGTGCATCTGGATGAGGTGATTGGAGATGGAGAGTCCCAAACCCGACCCGCCGCTCTTGCGCGTGGGCGAAGCGTCCACCTGCGAGAAGGGCTGGAAGAGTTTCGTCTGGTCTTCGGCGGAGATGCCCGGCCCCGTATCCGTCACGCGCACGGTGATTTCGGGGTGGCCGGTGGCGGCTTCTTTTACGCTGGCGTGAACGGTGATCGCGCCCTCGTCTGTGAATTTGGCCGCGTTGGAGAGCAGGTTGAGCAACACCTGGCGCACGCGCATCGCGTCCGCGCGGACGGTGGGCAGGTCGGAGGGGATGTCGCGGTGCAGGGTGATTTGTTTGTCTTTAATGAGGCCCGTCACGGTGGAAAGAACGCTGGTGATGAGGTCGCCCAGGTTCACTTCGTCGAAGGTCAATTCCATCTTGCCGGCTTCGATGCGCGAGAGGTCGAGGATGTCGTTGATGAGTCCGAGCAGGTGCTGACCGGAATTATGGATGGCGAGCAGATCCTGCTGTTGCAAGTCGGTGATAGGGCCGTCTATGCCTTTGATGATGACGCGCGAGAAACCGATGATGGAGTTGAGCGGCGTACGCAGTTCATGGCTCATGTTGGCAAGGAACTGGCTCTTGAGTTTATCGGCCTCGCGCATTTCCTTCACGGCTTGCATCGAGAGCTCGTAGGAGCGCGCGTTATCAATGGCAATTGCCACCTGGTCGGCCAGGATCTGCAGCACGGCGATGTCGTTCTCCGAGAAGGCATTCGGGTGGATGGATTGGATGTCGAGCGCGCCGATGGTGCGCGAACCCACGCGCAGGGGCAGGGCGGCTTCAGCGTGCGTCTCGGGCAGGAGCGGGTTGAATTTGTGGACGGCGCTGTTTACGGTGTCGTTCACGATCACGGCGTGCCCGCTTTCGGTCACTTCGCCAACCACCGATTTTGAGCCGACCGCCAGGCTGTGTTTCTGGCGCAACATTTCCGCGCCCGCTTCACCGGTGGCGGCTTGCAGGATGGCGCGGAAGCCCGTCTCTTCGGTGACAAAGATGCCAGCGTGGTAAAAGCCGAAGCGTTGGCTCACCAGGTTCGCAGTCCGTGAGAAGAGCGTGGGCATATCCAGCGTGGACGTGACCAATCGGGAAATTTCCGCCGTGGCCGAGAGGTATTCGTTGCGGCGGCGTAACGTGTCTTCGGCCTGTTTGGCGGCGGTGATGTCGTGATGCACGGCCAAAAAGCCAAGGATCTCGCCGTTCTCGCTCAGAATCGGGCTGTTGGTTCCCGCGATGGTGACCAGCCTGCCGTCCTTGGTCTTGTTGACGATCTCGCCCGTCACGCTATGCTTGTGCAGGAGCGTATCCCAAAACTGCTCGTAATTTTCTTTTGTCAGAAGCCCCGATTTGACAATGCGAGGATTTTGACCGACGGCTTCTTCTTTTGTATATCCGTAAACGGCTTCAAAGCCAGGGTTCACGTAGGTGATCTTGCCGTTAATATCCGTCATAAAGACCGCGTCGGACGACTGGTCAATGCCCAGTTTGAATTTCTGCAATTCCACTTCCGACTCTTTACGCTGGGTGATATCGCGTGCAACCCAAAAGACTTCGTTTTCGTTCAAACGACTGACGCTGGCAAGGAACCAGAACTCTTGATCGCCGATCGGAAGTTTGTATTCAATCTGGGCGGCTTCGCCTGTTTCGAGGGCCTGCTTGATGACGGCATGGAACGGTTCGCTCGTTTCGGGGGGCAGGATGTCGTCCATGCGCTGGCCGATCAGCTCCTCGGGCGGACGGAACAACTTCGACGGGTTGGTGGGCGCGATGCGGACGTAGCGCGTATCCCGGTCAATCACCAAAACCACATCCTGCATTGAAGCGAACAGGGCGCGCAGGTCGCCCTCGGAGCGGGTCAGCGCCTGTTGCGAAACGCGCATCTCCTCGAACAGGCGCGCGTTTTCGATAGCGAACCCAATCTGGTTGCCAATGGAGCGCGCCAGCACAATTGAGTTTTCGGGGATCGGCTCGACGTTTTTACGAAACACGCACAGCGTCCCGATGGTTGCGCCACGCAAGGTCAGCGGAATGCCGAGGTAGCCCAAGAATCCCTGGGCGATGGAATCGCTCGCGTCCACGGGGGAATTTTGGCGCAGATCATGGGTGGCGAACATCTGCCCATGCTTGTATATGTAATTGCACAGCGATCCTTCCAGGCCCTCGGCGGGGTCGGCGGGCATTTCGCCTGGCAGACCAAACCGCGCCGCCCGTTCCAATACGCCGCGCTTTTGGTTAAAGATGGTGACAAATCCCGCTTCAAATTCCAGCGTCTTCAAAACTTTTTGAAGCACGTCGTTCAGGATGCTTTTCAGGTCGAGCGATTGCGACGCGGCGGCGGTGATCTCTGCCAGGGCGCTGATCTCCCGGGCGCGACGCTCGGTCTCGCTGAACAGGCGCGCGTTTTGAATGGCGATGGCGGCCTGCGCGGAGATGGCGGTCATCAATTCGAGATCGTGCTCGCTGTAGGCGTTCGGTTCCGTATAGGATTGCGCAGCCATCACGCCAATGACCTGTTCGCCCAGGAACAGGGGAACGCCCATCCAGCATTTGGCAGGCTCGCCTACCACGGCGATGCCCAGTTTTTGCATGACTTCGACCACATTTTCAGGGGCAAAGAGGGGTTTTCGTGTGCGAAGAACATGCCCCGTCATGCCTTTATCGGCCGGGATGGTGACGATGGATTTATCCACTACCGATTCGGAGACATTGAGAGGAAATGAGATTTCGTTCTTTTCGGGGGAATGCAAGCCAATATAAAAGTTCTTGGCGTCAATCAGGCGCGTCACGCCGTCGTAAATTTCCTGCAACACCTGATCCACATTCAACTGGGCCGAAAGGCGCTGATTGAGTTCGTTGAGAACGCTCAGTTCCTCCGAGTGCCTTTGGGTCTCCTCGAACAGGCGCGCATTTTGAATGGCGATGGCGGCCTGGCCGGCAATGGCCGTCAGCAGGTCGCGATGGCGTTCGGTAAATACATTCGCGAGATCGGTATTTTGCAAAACGATCGCACCGATGGCCGTTTCGCCCGCCAGCATGGGGGCTCCCAGCCAGCACAGCGCGGGACGGTTGTTGCCGTAAGTGGACATTTCAATGCCCAGGTCTTTGATGCGCGCGGTCAGGTCGTCTGGAATGAAGAGCGTCTTGCGCGTGCGCAGAACGTGATCGGTGAGGGTATTTTGCGCTTTGCGCGCCGGAATTTCGAGGCGCTCGCGATTCGAAATCACATAGACGGGTTTGAGTTCCTGTTTGGCTTCATCGAAGAGGGTTACAAACAGATTGGTCGTATCCATCAGGCGGCTGGCGTATCGGTAAATGGCCTCGGCGATGGATTCGACGTTAAAGAGCGAAGTGAGTTCGCGCCCCATCTCGTTGAGAATGGCGAGTTCCTCGGCGCGCGAGCGCGTTTCCTGAAAGAGGCGCGCATTTTCGAGCGCCTGCGTGAGCTGTTCCGTCACCTGCTTCACGAGTTGTTGTTCGTTTGAATCCCACTCGCGTTCGGCCGCCTCGTCCACCACCTGGAGGGTGGCCCAGTTGCGATGATCCAATTGAAAAGCCAGCGACATGCTGGATGGCGACCCTCCGCCGCCGTGCTGGGCTATGGCGACAGTTTCCGCCGGTTCGAGCGCGCCCGTCTGGGCGGGCGCGGAGGCGCGAGGCAACGGCCGCGTGGGAACGGCATGCGCCGCGCTGAGAGGCGGTTTTCTTTCACCGGGGCGAAGCGGCTTCTTCTTCTCAACCTTGGCGGCAGGATCAACCGATTCCTGCTCCATGTTGTCGAAGAGTTTATCAAGCCGCTTGCTGGTGGGTTTCTTTGGCATACTGTATCAACTCCTCGGCCAGCACGCGATATTGTAAAGAGCCGCGGCTGGCGGGCATGTAACTCGTAATGGGTTGCCCGGCAATGGGGCTTTCGCGCAATTTAGTATCCAGTTCGATGACGGTCTCGAAGATGCCATCGCCGAAGGTGGAGATCAATTGCTCGTAAATGCTTCGATGGGTGCGGTTGCGACGATCCAGCAAGGTGACAAGAATGCGGTAGGCCAGGTTGGGATTGGCCTCTTTACGGATGCGGCGGATCACCGTCATCATGTTGCGGAGAGCGTAGGCTGAAAAATATTCCGCCTGGGTGGGGATTAACAACAAGTCCGAGGCCGCCAGCGCGTTAAGCGTAATGGCTCCCAGCGCGGGCGGGCAATCGAGCAGGGTGTAATCGTAGCCAAGCCCCGCCACCTGCGCCAGCGCGGAACGCAGGGTGGTGAGATAGGCGCTGCGCACAGGCAGGAATTGCTCCGCGCTCTCAATGCGCGCGTTGCAGGGAACCAGGTCGATGCGCTCGAAATCCGATTTATGGATGGCGCTTTGCAACGGTAAAGACTCGATCAACACATTCGCGGAGGTCTTCGCCGCCTCGCCCGGCTCGAAGCCCAGCGCCAGGGTCAAGTTGGCCTGCGGGTCCATGTCTATCAGCAAGACGCGATGTCCCAATTCGGCCAGCGCGCCGCCCAGCGATAAAGTGGTGGTGGTTTTGGCGACTCCGCCTTTTTCATTCGAGATGGCAATCGTATATGTCATGATAATTCTCCAACTTAGGGCGCGGCCTGCTGGCCCGCTTCCCGTCCAGGCAGATGTGCGGAAACCACCTGCGGAATGATCTCGACGCGGCTGACCTTCAAAACGCGTTGTAGTTCCTCAATGGCGGTGCGGATCATCACCTGCGGGTCGTTTGTTTCGCGGATGCGCGTGGTGATCTCCGCGACGGCGTGTTCGCGGGCGGCGCGTCCGGAGGTCTCTTCAAAGAGGCGGGCGTTTTCCAGCGCGAGGGCCAGACGGTCTGCAATCGCTTCGAGCATGGCGATTTCGTCTTCGCTCCACTCGCGGGTGAGTTCGGTGGAGCGGATATCCAAGACGCCAATTACCTGATTTTGCAGTCGAATCGGCACGGCGATGGCGAGGGTGGAATCTTCCCGTTCAGAAATGGTGACGCGCCCGCTACGGACGGCAGATTGCGCCTCGTCCCATTCCACTGGCTCTTCCAACGCGCGCCCCGATCCAGGCACGTAATGGTATCCAGTCGCCTTCCAATTGGTCTTGCGTTCCCAGGCGCTGCCGATGTATTCGCCATACAGCATCTGCGATTCGACCAGAGCCTGTTTCGATTCGGCCAGCAGGCGGGCGTTTTCGATGGCGATGGCGATCTGGTCGGCCAGGATGGTTAAGGTCTCCACGTCGGCCTGGGTGAAGGCGTTTTGCTGGCGGCTTTGCACATCCAGCACGCCGATTGCCTGTCCGCGCAGGCGGAGGGGCAGGGCCATTTCAGAGCGCGTTTCGGGCAGGTCGGGGTTGTTGAAGAAGGTCGCGTCCCTGCCCACGTCGAGGGCGATGCGAGGGGCGGCGGTGGAGGCCACGTTGCCCACGATGCCCACCTGTCCGATGGCGAGCGCGTGTCCGCGTTCCATCATGCGTTTTCCGCCCGGGCTGTTGGCCGAGCGCAAGACCGCCTGGTTGTTCACGTGGTCAATGAGGAACACGCCCACATGGTAGAAGCCAAATTCCAAACTGACCAGGTTGGTGATGAGATCCAGCAGTTTCTCAAAATCACTTTCGGTGGAAATGGCGCGCGCCACGTCTGAAACGGCCTTCAATTCGGTCGCGCGTTTTTCGCTGAGGGCCGAGGTCTGCGCCAACTCGGCGGTGCGTTCGGCCACGCGTTCTTCCAGCGAGCCAATGGTCTCGCGCAGGCGCGCGGCCATCACGTTGAACGCGTTTGCCAGCAGGCCAAATTCATCGTTCGAGCGCACAGGAGTCTCGACGCTTAGATCGCCCTCGGCCAGACGTGTGGCAGTTTCAGTCAGTTGCGTCAGTGGACGCGCCAGCGCGTTGCCGATGGCACGTGAAACCAGCAGGGCCACTGCCAACAGGACGACCGCCGTGGTCAAGACGTTGATGTGTGTTGCGCTCGTTTCTTTTTCCATTCTCTGACGTGTGGCGATCACCGTCCCTTGCATTTCGCTCACAGGGACCACGATCCCCAGACTGTATCCAACCGATGGAATGGGGCGGTAGGCGATATATTTATCCACGCCATTCATTGAAGCCCGTCTGATGCCAGTCTGGGCAGATGTCATTTTAGTGAGGACTTCAAAGATATCAATATCTTTGATATCCACCGCCTTGATAATTGACTTCATGCCCTCTTCATCTTGCAGGTCAGCCGCGGTCAGGCCAAAATCGGCATAGGCCTCCGAGGGCATGGCGATCACACGTCCCTTTTTGTCCAATAAAAAAGCGTAGCCTGATTTGGTAAATCGAATGGATGATATATGCTCTGCGATCTTTACAAGTTGGAAATCGGCCGCGATCACGCCGCGGAAACGATCATCCGTTCCATAGACGGGGTAACTGGCGGTCACGACCAATCCATTCAGCGCCGCGTCCACGTATGGCTCGGACCAAGCCACGCCGCGTTTGGGGTTTTGCAAAGGTGCGGCGTCGTTGAACCAGGGGCGCTTCGTCACGTCGAAATCGGGCGGCAGGAGGTTCGCCAGGTCAATGTTGGGGTAATACAGCGTTTCGCCTTCCAGGCTTCCAAAATAGAGGGCGATCATGTCGGGGTTTTTATTCTTCACCGAGGGGGCAAAGAGGTCGAGACGCTTGATGGTATTTAATTCCGCGACCATTACATCCGAAAGTTGTTCGCGCGCTGGCACGAAGATCGAGCCTGTATCCTCGTTGGCGTTATCCCAACTGCCCTGAGGCAGGCGGGATAGCTTGGTGCGTGCGTCCCAGCCTGTGCCTTCTACGGCGGCGCTTTCCTCGATTAGCAATGATTGGACGACCGCCCCCAGCGTGGAAATTCCTTCACCTGCTGAATCGAAGAAAATTTCCAGATTGTCCGCGTGACCTTCGGCGGCGTTTCCCAATTCATGCTCTGTCAACGCCAAAACCTGATTATTCACCTGGTCTGCCAAGAAGTCGTTAGTGAGGCTGGTTCGATAGAACGTATACGCCATGATGATCGCCGCGGAAAAAGCAACCACCAAAACGATGCCCCAACTCAAACGGGTGCGATACGAACGGCCTCGCCTGGAAAATTCAGGATTCTTTACAGCGTTCATTCCTGGACCTCCGCGGCGGACTCGCGTTTCGTTAGCTGGATCAGCACCTCCGAGCCGTTCAAGGCCTGGCTAAGTTCCTGGGCGGCTGTCCGCAAAATGTTATCAATGCGGATATTGCCGCTGATTTTGGATGAAATATCCGACACGATTCGTTCGCGCGCCGCGCCGTTCGCGCTGACCTGGAACAGGCGCGCGTTCTCGATGGCAAGCGCCAGGTGTTCCGCCACTGATTCCACGATGTCAATGTCGTCGTCGGTCCAGCGCGGCCTGAGTCGGCTGGAGACGTGCAATGTGCCAATGACTTCGTCTCGCAATTTGACTGGGATCGCCAGTTGCGCTGAACTGCCCGATGTCGCATTTGACTGGTAGATGCTTCCCTCCGCGGCAACCTGCGCCGCCTCCCCTAGGTCTAGCGGGACCTCGAGCGGGGTGCAGTTTCCATCAGCGTATTGGTAACCCGAAAGTTTTTCCTCGCGAGAGAATCGCATCCACTCGTTCTGTACGTATTGACGATACGCGAACTCTGTCTGCTCCAGCGCCAGGCGGGTGGTTTTGTAGAGGCGCGCGTTTTCGATGGCGATGCCTACCTGGTCGGCCAGAATGTAAAGGGTGGATATATCCTCGTTTGTAAAGGCGGATGATTTGGTGCTTTGCACATCCAGTACGCCGATAATTTTGTTGGCAACGGTCATCGGCAACGCCATTTCAGAGCGTGTCTCGGGCAGGTCCGGGTTATTGAAATACGCCACATCTTCGCCCACATTCAGGGCGATGCGCGGCTGGCCGGTGGATGCCACTTTCCCAACGATGCCAACCTGGCCGATTTCAAGCCGGTGGCCGCGTTCGAGCATTTTCCGTCCGCCCGGGCTGTTGGCTGCGCGCAGAACAGCAAAATTGGATGCTTCATCCAACAGGAAAACACCGACGTGATAGAAACCAAATCGTTCGCTGACCAAGTCTGTGATCAACATGAGCAGTTTTTCGAGATTGGTCTCGGTGGAGACGGCGCGTGCTACATCGCTGACGGTCTTCAAATCATTGGCGCGTTTTTCGTTCTGACGGTTGGCACTTGCCAGATCGGCAGTGCGTTCGGCGACGCGCGTTTCAAGGCCGGAAACCAGTTCACGTATTTGTTTGGTCAGGCTGTTGAGTATTTGGGCAAAGACGGTAAACTCGTCGGCGCCTGCTGTGCGGATTGTTGAAGACATGTCGCCTTTTTGGAAAGCCTCTGTGCCTGTGCGAAGTTCAGCGAGGGGACGAGTGATACTGAGAGAGATGAGCGCTGAAAACGTTACCCCCAGGATAAAACTGACGGTAATAATTACAAGACCAAGATCAAGGCTTTGCCGTGCATCACTGAGCACTTTCTCGTTTGTCGTGGCGACCAATTTTACGTTGTTGTTAACCACCAATTCAAGGCGCATACTAATATCATTGCCAAGTTTCTGCAACCCGGATTGCAAGCGCGTTGCCTCATCATCGTTTCCGGATGTGCGTGCTTTTTGCAGGTTACTAATAAGTTGTTGGTATTCCTCCAGTGACCGGATGATCAGTGTGATGGTTTCTGTCTGGTCGGAATTGGTTGAAATCGCTTGCGCTTCATTTAGATTTTGAAGGGCTTGTTCCACATCATCCAGGGCTTCATATGGACTGGGAACATAATCCTGAATGTATCGAGTGAGATTCAATTGTGAGGTTGTTACCTGGCGTGATGTAAGCAGAAGCAGGCGTTCGATTTTGACATCCACGTTTGTAAATTGTTCCAATTGCTGGACAAGCGAATTGAAACTTAATAGAATGGTCGGAGAAACTGAACCGGCGATCACCAGAATCAACAGGAAACCGCCGATAATTCGTCTGCGAACCGGCATTTGCCGCAAAAGTCGATCGAACACTTGATTTGCCATTTCTTGGGGCCTTCCTGCTTTTAGGGTTGTACCTGTTCCCAAAAACTATTGGTAAAAACAATGTCTGGATCAATCTGGGTGTTCAGAACCTTGTAAGAATAAAGCGTGTCAATCACGCGCCTTACGTCATTGCGATCTGTGTAACCCAATGGGCGGAGCTTAACTTGCACCAGTTTAATGATTTCCCGCATCATCGAAAGTTGGTGGTCGCGTGTTTGCACACCGCTCTTGTCGTATTTCAGGACGATGTCAGTCGCTTCTTCTGGATTTTCGATGGCATATTGCCATCCGCGTAGGCTGGCGCGTAGCATTCGAGTACACAAGTCTGGGTTTTCCTGTGCGATCTTGGCTGAGGTGAACAGGCCGTCTCCCGGAAAATCCAAACCATAATCCGCGTAATTGATAATAGTAATATCTTCTGGTTTGATGTCGTTTTCCAACACTACATAGTATTCGTTGTAGATCATAGCCGAGGCTACATCCAACTCGCCATTAATAAATGACTCCATGCTAAATCCTTGAGATACTAATGTGAAATCATTAGCCTTGATCCCTTCTTTTGCGATCAGCGCATCAAATTGTGCTTCCCAGTTTCCCAGCCAGACGCCAACTTTCTTGCCGGCAAAATCTTTCGGGCCAGTAATTCCTGAATCTTTTTTAGCGATCAGCAATAACCCATTTGTCTGCTGTATTTGTGCGATACTGATAAGATCATTTGCCTGTTGGCTGGCAACGATAATATCAGCCAGCAGACTTGTGCCGAACTCGGCAGTGCCAGTTCGGACTGAATCAATGGGTGAAATATCCGGGCCGCCAGGGCGAATGGTGAGATTGATCCCTTCCTCTAAATACCAGCCTTTATCCAAGGCAACATAATATCCTGCAAATTGAGCCTGCGTAACCCATTGTAGCTGGAGTGTTACCGGGGTGGGCAGAGTAGACTGTGGAGTCCTCGAGTTTGTCCTGCCGCAGGCGGCCAACACGAGAGCGAAAATGATCAGGACCATTGGGAAAAGAGAGTTTCGTTTGTACATGGCGTTGTTCCTTTGGTAGTTTGCATGAAATCCATTTGGTTGTGCGGTCAGGCTTTTTCCTCGACTCGCTTTTCATTGACTTGGATGGGTGGCAACGCAGTTAGTTGTCATTTGATTTCTGTTCCTGGAGTTGCAGAACTATTTCTGCGCCGGGCAGGGCGCGTCCCAGTTCCTCGACTGCGGTTTGCATGATCTCGCGCACGTTCACCGATGCGACGATGCGGCCTGTGATCTCGCCAATGGTGCGTTCCTTGGCGGCGCGGCGTTGGGCTTCGGTGAGCAAACGATAGTTTTCAATGGCAAGGCCCGCGCGTTCCGCCGCGGCCTGGGCCAGGTTGACCTCGTCCTGAGACCACTGCCGAGAGGGGTTGGGCGATTGTAGAATGACATTGCCGATCGTCAACCCGCGGATTTTGATGGGCAGGTTCACCGAGCCGATGGCTGGAATGATGGACTGGTTTTCGAGCGGCGTTATGCTCAAGCCGTCGTAGGTATAGCCATTGCGCTTGGCGGTTCGGCCGAAATACGCCCAGTCGTTCGCCACGTATTGCTGGTAAATGGCCTGCGCTTCGGCCAGAGCCTGTCTGGTTTTGCTGAAGAGACGGGTATTTTCAATGGCGACGGAAATCTGGTTCGCGAGGATGCCCAGCACGGCGATATCCTCTTGGTTGAAGGCGTCTTTTTCGCGGCTTTGCACGTCTAACACGCCGATGGTTTGTCCGCCGATCTTGAGGGGCAAAGACATTTCGGAGCGGGTGTCGGGGAGGTCTGGGTTGTTGAAGTAGACCGCGTCCGTCCCAACGTCGAGGGCGATGCGGGCTTCGCCCTGGGCGGCTGTCATACCGACGATGCCCGAGATCCCCACGCGCAGGCGATGTCCGCGGGCGAGCATCCTTTTTCCGCCTTCGCTGTTGGCGGCGCGCAACGCGGCGTATTCGTTGCGTTCGTCGAGCAGGAAGATGCCTGTGTGGTAGATATCGAACTGCTGGCTTACCGCCTGGCAAATGAAGGGTAGCAGTTGCTCCAGGTCTTGCATGGTGGTGATGGAACGCGCAATGGTGGCGATGATTTCCATTTGCGAAACGCGGCTCTCTAATTCGCGGGTGCGTTCGATGACGCGCTGTTCCAAGAGACTCTGGTTGCTTTCCAATTTCAGGTTGATGTCGTTCAGTTGATCCAGGTGTTCTCTTTCAACGGAGATTTGGGTCCGCTGGAATTGCCAGAATGCCACTGTCATGATTGCAATGATGGAGAGCAGGAGGAAATTGAAGCCAAGGTTGCTTTGTTGTTTTATCTGTGTTAATCTGGCATCGTAGATTGAATGAGTCGAGGAAATGGCCTCCACCAGTTTTTCGAATGCCGGGTCTGTCTTTTCCTCGTCAAGTTCCATGGCCGCTTCCTGTTGGCCTTCTGAGATTAATTCAATCTCCTCTGAAATGGCAGAGAAGTAAGCCGAGTAAGCCGTTTGAATCGGTTGAATATTTTCCGGGTCTTGCACTTCCAATTCAGCAAGAGCGGCTTGAATTTCCTGCTGGGTGGTTTCGATATCCTCCATGATTTCTGGCGTGGTGGTCCCTTCGCCGATGATTTGCCATTCCAGCGCGGAAAGTTTATAGGCCTGACTCGAAAGGTGTCGGATGGTTTGGATCGTCTTTTCGTTTGTGTCCAGACTGCGGCGAATGGCGGCGTTGACGAATATGGCTACCAGGGTAATGAGTATGATGAAAAGAATCAAATAGATCGGCCTGGCGCCACTTTTCTTTTTGGGAGGGGAAATCGTGTTAGACATGAATCATTGCTCCAATAAGACGCGTTTGCCGCCGATCCGCGAAGGTCAGCTCACTTCCTGTTCGCGGATTTGCACGATCACTTCAGAGTCTCCGATGGCTTTTCCTATTTCCTGGGCGGTTATCCGTAAAATGGCATCCACATCGTGCGCCGAATCAATGTGCGCGGCGATCTCGCCGATGGCGCGTTCGCGGGCGGCGCGTTGTTGGGCGTCGCTTAACAGGCGGGCATTTTCGAGCGCGAGGCCCACTTGCGCGGCGATTTCGGCGAGCATGTTCTTTTCGCGGTCTGTCCAGCGATCGGACTCGTCTTTTTGTTTCAACCTGATCTCGCCGATCTTTTGGTTATGCAGGGGGATGGGTATTTTAATTTTTCCATCCAGGGCTTCTTTGGGATCCAGTTGCGGAATGGATTGGATGCCCAGCGCGGTATATTGGTAGGCCAGCGCCTTGGCGCGCGCGAGATTTCCCCAGGTTTCATTTACGCGCATGGTATCCGCCCGCGCCATTTGGCTGAGGGTTAATTCCATTTGATTTAAGAGGCGCGCATTTTCGATGGCGAGGGCAATCTGATCGGCCAGGGTCTGGAAGATTTCGATATCGTCGGGAGTGAAGGCTTGCGGTTTTTCCGATTGGATATCCAAAACGCCGATGACGCGATCACGCGCGATCAGCGGCAGGGCGGCTTCGGAGCGGGTGTGAGGGAGGTCGGGGTTGTCGAAGTAGACCGCGTCCACTCCCGTGTCGAGGGCGATGCGGGGGCGTTTTTGAGCGGCGGAAAAGCCCACGATGCCCTGTCCGCCCACTTGCAGGCGATGTCCGCGTTCCAACATCCGTTCTCCGCCTTCGGAGGAGGCGGCCTGTAGGATGGCGTATTCGCTGTTGTCGTCGAGCAAAAAGATGCCCGCGTGGTAGACGTTGAATTGTTCGGAGATCAAACGGACGACTTCGTTGAGCAGGGTGGCGGGTTCCTTGATGGCCGCGGCGGCGCGCGCGACGCGGACGGAGGCCTGTAGCTGGGAGGTGCGGCGTGTGAGGGCCACGGTTCGTTCTTCCACGCGGCGCTCGAGGCCGGTGACGAGGCTGTGGAGTTGCGAAACGGTGGCGTTGAAGGCTGCGCCCAGAATGGCAAATTCATCGTTCGTGCGGATGTCCACGCTATGGTTGAGGTCGCCAGCGGCAAATTTGGCTGCGCTGGCGGTTAGTTTTGCAATCGGGGATGCCAGGGTCATGCCGAGCAGAAAACCGACAATCGCGATGGGAACGGCTGATAAACCGAAAATCACCAGGTAACGATAGAGGGCTCTTCGTTCCTGCGCGATCACATTTGCCGCGGAAATATCCATGCCCAGGATGCCTTCGCGCGTACCATCGGAGCGATAGATGGGGGCGTAGCCTGTGAGCCAGGTTCCCCATTTATCGGTGTACATTTCGTCTTCCACCACGGCTTCGTTGATGGTCGCGATGTTTGCTTTCAAGAAGTCGCTGGCATCGTCGTAGATATCTCCAGGGTGGGATACCAGCGTGGGGTCTTCCTCGGCATCGCCAATGAAGACGACATTGCCGTTTTCGTCCTGCCGCATGGTGTAGACGTAGCGGAAGTTTGTGCCGGCGTCGCGAATATTTTGCAGGCTGGTTTTAAGCCGCAGGTATTCGGGCGTAGTTTCCTGTTCAGGTTGAGATATTGTGGCGTGCAGATCTCCATCCACTTGGAGGGCGGCGATGGAAACGGCGTCGCGCAGGCGGGCGCGGATATCCAGATTCAATTGTTCACGCGTGTTTTGATATGCAAAATAAGAAACCGCGCCAACGGTCAAAACCGCGAGCAGGGCGAAACTCACGGCCAGTTTCCATCGCAGGGGGAAGAATGCGCGTTTATTCATTGGCGTCGTTTCCCTTCTCGCTTACGCCCAACTCGATCACGGTTTCCGAAAGGTTGAGGGCGCGTCCGATTTCCCTGGCGGCGGTTTGCAGGATGCCGTCCACGGTGGAGACCGACCAGATCTTGGTAGTGATCTCGGTCACGGTGCGGTCGAGGTTGGCCTGGGCGCGGTTGGCTTCCATGAGGCGGGCGTTTTCGAGCGCCACCGCGGCCTGCGTGGCGACCGATTCGACCCAGGCGCGTTCTTCGGGCGACCATACTTCAGCGCTTTCGATGTTGATCTGCCCGATGACTTCATCTCGCAACGCCAGCGGGACCTGGAGGGTGTTCTCAGACGTCGCGGCCGTCACCTCGCCGATGCCGTATTCGAGGCTTTCCAACTTGGCGAGCGAACCCCACGCTTCGCGCACGTAATCGCGTTGCGCGCTCTGTAATTCATGCAAGCGAAGGTTGATCTCCTGGAAGAGACGCGCGTTTTCGAGGGCGATGGCAACCTGGTTTGCCATGTTTTGGAATGTCTCAATATCTGAGGGACCAAAGGCGGCTTCGCGCGAGGATTGCACGTCCAGCGCGCCCAACACGCGATCTCCCGCGATGAGGGGCAGCGCGATCTCGGAGCGGGTGTAAGGGAGCAGGGGATTGTTGAAGCGGACGGGTTCCGTCCCAACGTCGAGGGCGATGCGGGCTTCTCTTTGACTGATGGCGGTCCCGACCATGCTTTTGCTATCCAATGCCAGGCGGTGACGCGATTCGCGCAGAACACGTCCCGCTTCGCCTGTGGCGCTTTTTAACTCGGCCCACTTGCCCGTCGCGTCCACCAAAAAGATGGCGGTGTAGTAATGGCCGAAACGATTGGTGATCAGGTTGACCACTTTTACGATCAATTCATCCGGGTCGAGGATCGCGCTGACCGAGCGTCCCACTTCGTTCACCGCCGAAAGTTGGGCGGTGCGTTCGGCAACCTGTTGTTCCAGCGAGGTTTGCAGACCTTCCAATTGGGCGATCATGCGGTTGAAGTGGACTTCCAACTCGCCAGCCTCGTCGGTGGCGATGACGCGGGCGCGCTGATACAGTTCGCCGCTTTCCACTTTCTTGAAGATTTCCACCAGCAATTGGAACGGCTCCGCGAAGATGCGCGCCACAATGGCGGTTAAGCCCGCGGCCAATGCAAGCACGCCAATGGCGAGTAAAAGCGATTGCGCCTGGTATTCGCGCAGGGCTTCGTCGGCTTCCATTCCCTGCACCACTTCCACAATTTCACGGTAACCCAGCGGCGAGAGGGTGAGGATGCCGATGCTAATGAGCGCGAGGACGAAGATCAACAGTTTCCACAAAATATTCACCCCCAGCACGCCGCTGATTTGCGTTTCAAAATCATCGGGAAGCAGAATCTCGCGGGCGGGGAGCAGAATGCGCTCCAACCCGATGGAACTGGTGGTGACGATGGCCAGCGCGCCGATGATTCCGCCGAACACGTTGTAAATGACCTGGTCGGTTTCGAGCCGCAGGGCAAAGGCTTGATAAAGAATCAGCGGGATGAGAACGATGGCGACGGATGTGATCATGACTGCCAGGCCATAGCGCCAGGGCAGGCTGGTGATCTCTCGCCATGCGAGTTTTTCACGCGGATCGTTGGGGGAGAGTTTGCCGTTTTCCTTCCATTCCTGTAAACGGCCAAAGGCGTTGCGGCTCATCCGCCAGGACAGGAGAAGTAGAATGGCGTTGCTGATGAGCGAAAGCAGGATGGTGGCGATGATCGTGCTGGATAGTTGTTCGCTGGCAAGCCTGGCGTTCCCTTGCACCAAGGCCGCAATCGGCGCGACCAGCAGGATGGTGAAAAACTGCATCGCAACAAGAACGATGATGATGTAGTAACCGCCTCTCTGTTGAAGCAGGCGATTGAAGATTTTGGGCTGGGGAAATGAGAAGTTATTTTTCATGGCTCATGCCCCATCGGAGGAACGCTCGGCGCTGGGTTCTGCTTCCTGTTCCGAAGTGATCTTGATCTGGGTGTAGCGCGCTCCAACAGCCCGCGTCAATTCGCTGGCGGTGGTGGCAAGGATGGAGCGCACGTCGACGGAGCGGCGGATCTTGCTGGTGACTTCGTAGAGCATGCGTTCGCGCTCCGCCTGCCTGCGGATCTGTGCTAGTAGACGAGCGTTCGCAATGACCGCCGCCAGACTGCCCGCCAGCGTGCCGAGCATCTCTTCGTCGTTTTCGGTGTACGCGGCAACCTGTTCGCTTTCCACGTTGACGATGCCGAGCAGTTCGTTACGATAGATGAGCGGGATGGCAAGTTCGGAGCGGGTGTTTTCGCTTACTTGAATGTAGCGCGCGTCGTGGGTCACATCGTCCACGCGCAGGGGTTTGCGGTGGGTGGCGGCCCAACCCGTGATGCCCGTCCCAAGCGGAATGCGGATGGCGCTGGCGTCTTCCGCGTAGCCAACGAAGGCGCGCATCTCAAGCATTTTCCTGTCCCGATCGAGGAGCAGAATGGAAACGCGATCGCCGCCCAGGGTCACTTGCAGGCCGCGCACGGTCGTCTCCAGCGCTTCTTCGAGGGTGGCGCCGGAGGCCGCGGAGGTGGTGATGTGGTGAAGCAGGCGGTGTTGCGAGAGGTGTTCCTGCGTTTCGGCGAACAATTCCGTGTTGACCACGGCCACCGCCAGTTGGTCGGCGAGAATTTCGAGCGTGCGCAGGTTCTCGTCGTTGAAGGCGTAGGGCAGACCGCTTTGCACGTCCAGCGCGCCGAGGATGCGTTCGCCCACTTTGAGGGGGATGGCGGCCTCACTGCGCGTATCGGGCAGGACGGGGTTGGCGAAATAGGTGGCGTCTTTGAGCGTGTCGTTCACCACCAGCGATTCACCGCGTCCCGTCACGTAACCGACGATGGACTTGGAGCCGACCGCGAGTTTGTGTCCCGTGCGTTTGAGTTGCGCGCCCGCCTCGCCCGTGGCTTCGCGGATGAGGGCAAATTCGCCGTGCAGGTCCAGCAGGAAGACGCTGGCGTGGTAGAAGTTGAAGCGTTCGCGAATGAGGTTGACGCCGCGCAACAGCAACTCGTCCAGGTTGAGCGAGCCGCTGATATCGCGCGCGATCTCAGCGGCGGTTTGAAGTTGCAGGGCGGTGGTGCGGCTCTGTTCCAGCAGGCGCACGTTTTGAATACTGCCCGCCATTTGCGCGCCGAGCTCCACCAGGAAGCGCAGGTGACTCTCATCGAAGCGGCGTTCATTTTCCAGGTCTTGCACGATCAGCGCGCCGATTGGTTGTTCGTTCACGAGCAGTGGAACGCCCATCCAAGATTTGGCGGCCTTGCCGTGGATCTTGGCTCCCAGGGCGAGGGCTTGCCTTTCGGTGTTTTCCACCAACAGCAACGGCTGGCGCGAGCGGATGATGACGGACGTTAACCCTTCGCCGAGTGGGAAGGGGTCCACTTTTTGGATGCGGCCATCCTCATAAAGATAAGGGATGCTGATGGAGTTGGTCTTTTCATCGTAGAGCGCCACCACAAAACTATAGTTGCCGATGACGCGTTGCACCTGCTCCTGGAGGATGGAGTAGAACATATTGATATTGGCGGAGGAGAGCGCGGCCTGGTTGAATGAAGAAATGGCCTCCAGTTGAGTCAAACGCGCTTGCGAACTTTGCAACGCTTCGATCTTTTCCAGCGTTGAGCCAAGCAGGTTGGTGATATTGATGAAGGGGCGAATGGACGGCATGGTAAGAGGCCGTCCAGGCTGGTCGCCGACGAGCGCAATTCCCACGAGACGATTCTGCACGAAGACCGGCAGGAAGGCCCCGCTTCGACAGCCAATTTCGCGCAAGAGGCCCACCAGCGTGGCAGGCGCATTTTCGGCCCGCGATAAATCGCTCACCAGCAGGGACGGGGAGATTTGGCGCGCGGCTTCTTCCGCGTCCACGCTCGCCTGTTTTTTCATGCCATCGCCCAAATCGCGAAGGGGATGATTGACCGCGATCACACGGGCTGTATTTCCATCCATCTGTAACAGGATGGTGGGGTTTGGCGCTTCGTTCAGCGCGCGGCTTGTGAACTCCAACATTTCCGAAACGGTTTCGGCGCCCACGATCTCCAAGCCCTGGCGATACATGCGTTCGATCTCTGGCGCTTCGGCGCGCGCGCCCTCTTCCAGCGACGCGTTTTGAATCGCCACCGCGATCTGGTTGGCGAGAGTCTGCAAAACAATGATCATCTCATCGTCGAAGATGAACGGCTCCACGCTTTGCACATCCAGCACGCCCAGAGCCACCTGGCCCAGCGCAATGGGGATGCCCGCCTCGGCGCGCGTTTCAGGCAGGAGCGGATTTTTATGGTGGACAGGATCCCGCTCCACGTCCGCGGCGACGCGTGGTTCGAGACGCGATGACGCCCACCCCACAATCGAGTCTGACCCGACCTCAAGCTGGTGTCCGTGTTTGAGCATTTCCTCCGCCGAAGGTCCGTGAGCGGCGCGCAATGAGGCGGTCGTCCCTGTGGGGTCAATCATAAAGATGCCCGCATGGTAGAAGCCAAACCGTTCCACGATCAGGCGGACGGTCTTGTCCAGGAGTTCGTCCAGTTTGAAGGTGGAGGTCAACCCCTGCGCCACTTCGGCTGCCGTGCGGATTTGGCGCGTGCGCTCGGCCACCTGTTCGCGCAATGATTGATACATGGCGTTCAATTCATCGGCCATGCGGTTGAAGGAAGAGGCCAGCGTACCCAGCTCGTCGCGGCTGGTGATGTTAGCGCGTTCGCTGAATTTCCCTTGAGCAAACTGGCTGGTGATATCGGCCAGCGAACGGATCGGCCTGACCACCTGGTTCGCGATCCAGATGATGGTGAAACCCATCGCGAAGGACGCGGCGAAGAAGATCACAAGCAGGAAGGGGACAAGTTCATTGATATCGCCAAAGATCGAGTCTTCTGGCACTTCGAGCGCCACGCCCGTCTTTAGTTCCTCCAGCCAGATGACCTGCGCGATGACCGATACGCCGCTCTCGTTTTTATATTTGACGGTGGCTGGGGCAAACTCCACGCCTGGGGCTTTCATCGCATTGATCGCATCAGCCAGTTTGTCGGTTTGCTCTTTCACCGTGGTGAAGGATTTCATGCCGCCCGTGTAGGGGTCAAAACCCACGTAGCCGCCAAAGTGCGAAATAAAGTAAGCGCGCGAGGATGGCGTCAGGTCTACGATGGATTTGAGAATAGCCACCGCGTACTGCTCGTCTGAAACGCCGCCGATGAGCGCCTGGGTGGCGCCGTCGGAAGATTGAAATTGATTGACCGTTACGATGGTGAATTCGCCTGGCCGGAATGGGACAAAATCGAACACGCCATAAGATTGGTCGTCTGATGCAAACATATCCACGTAGCGCGTAAAATTGGTCAATCTCGTCCCCTCAAATTTTCGCTCGCTCGAAACCAGGATCGTCCCATTGGGGTCGGCGATAAAGTAAAGGTTAAAGATAGGATTCCCCTCTTCGCGATTAATGACTTCAAATATGGAAACGGCCTTATCGCGGGCTTCATTAAATGCGGGAGCGCCGCGCGGCTCGCGGATGATGATCTCCAGGGCCGCGATGAAATCCGTTCGGCGCGAGATGTGGTCGAGGCGGATTTGTTTGACCTTCATGGCCTCTTGCGCCGCGCCCATTTCCGTGAGAACCAGGTTCTGCATCTGGTTCACGGCCTGCCCTTCGAGCGCTTGCCGCGTGCGAAAGAATACCGCGCCCGCGATCAAGACCAGCGGGATGAGCGTGGCCGCCATCAATCTCCAGATGATGCGACGCGCCAAACCGCCTGGCCTCAAAGGCCGATTAGTAAATTTTTGAAAGGGTTTCGCTTCTTTCATTTCAGGTTAGGCCAATTCCCAGACCCGATCGCCGCTTAGAATACGGCGGATCTGCTCAGGGAATCGGTCGGGGTCGAGTGGCTTGCCGAGGAAACCGTCAAAGCCGGCATCGCGCGCTTTGCGCATCTGCTCGTCGCTGGCCTCGGCCGTCACCGCCACGATGGGGATGGACTTCAAATGTTCCGCCGAGCGGATCTTTCGCAACGCGCCATAGCCGTCCTCATAAGGCAGGCGGATGTCCATCAGGATCAAATCGAGGTGGGGCAGCGTATCGGCATATTCCACCACTTCGTAGCCCGAAGTCTTCCACTCACAGTGGATGCCCAAATAGCCCAACATGCGAGCGATCAAGACGAAATTGGACACATTGTCTTCCACCACCAGCACAGTGGTCTCGCCTGAAGCGCTGGATTTTTGATGAGATTGCGAAGAGGAACGAACAGATTCTGTCATAATGACCTCCCCAGGAAACGCTCGATTTGCTGGGATAGAATATCTATATCAATGGGCTTTTGAATATAACCGTCGCACCCCGCTTCCAACGAACGCTCGCGGTCGCCGCGCATCACGTTGGCTGTAACCGCGATGATCGGCACAGAGGCAAATCCTGGTTCCGCCTTAATGCGCGCGGTCAACGCGTAGCCGTCCACATCGGGCATATTGATGTCCATCAAGATCAGGCTAGGGCGCACCGAATGAATTTTTTTCATGGCGTCTTCGGCATTGCTGGCCTCGTCCATAACATACCCTTCGGCTTCGAGTACGCGGCGCACAAGGATGCGGTTTTCGCGATTGTCTTCCACATAAAGAATGATGCTTTTCTCACGCATAGTAACTCCGCCTATGATTTTAACTGTAGGAAACCTTTGTTTCATATCAGCAACCTTGCAAAACAAAAACGCCGAGTTGTAAAAACTCGGCGTCAGAGCGGGTGATGGGACTCGAACCCACGATATCTTGCTTGGGAAGCAAGCGTTCTACCACTGAACTACACCCGCGAACGAGCGGGATTATAGCCAGCGCGAGGAGGCATGTCAAGCGCCGCGCTGAAGTAGTTTGTCGGCCAATGATTTTAAGGACGCGCCCGCCTCGCCTTGCGGATTTGCGACGCGCAGATTCTCCAGCGCGAGATCGGTCATCTGACGCGCCGCATCCTGCGCGGACGTTCGGGCGGACTCTGCTTCGAGCAGCGCCGCCACCCTTTGGACCTCCTCGGCGCGGATCGGTCCCTGCCGCCAGCGTTTGGCGAACGCGCCGTTATTCTCCAATCCGTATAACACTGGCAGAGATTTCTTTCCTTCCACCAGATCGCTCGCGGCGGATTTGCCTGTGAGGGCTTCGTCGCCCCAGATGCCGAGGATATCGTCTTGCGCCTGGAAGGCGAGGCCGAGATAGTGACCGAAGGCGCGATAGGCCTCCTGCTGCGCGTCGTCTGCGCCGCCGAGCAACGCGCCGAGCTGACAGCAGGCCGCGATCAACGCGGCGGTCTTTCCGCTCACCATCGGCCAGTAATCGTCCACGCTGAGGTCGGTGCGGTCTTCGTAGGAGATGTCGAGGAATTGGCCGCGCGTCAGGTCGAGGCAGGTGGCGTGGAGAATCTTCGCGGCGCGGAGAACGATCGCGGGCGAGTAACCCGCCTCAAGGTCGGTGAGAGCGAGGTTCGAGAGGACGAAGAGGCCGTCGCCGGCGTTCGTCCCCTGGGCGAGTCCCCACTTCTTCCAGACGGTCGTCCGCCCGCGGCGTTTGTCGCTGTTATCTTCGATGTCGTCATGGACGAGCGAGAAGTTGTGGACGAGTTCCACCGCGGCCGCGGCGGGCAATGCGGACTGCCAGTCTGCACCACAAGATGCAACGCACAATAAAACCATCAACGGGCGGATGCGTTTGCCTGTGGCTTCGGGGCCAGCGCCTTCGCCCGTCCAGCCCATGTGGTAGGTGAGCATCTCGTGAAAGTGATGGGTACCGGGCTGGTCGAGGCGCGCAACCTGATTTTGTAATTCGGATTCAATTTTAGGAAGGAGTCTTGAGATCATGTTCATTTGATTAGCCTGATTATTTGTTCAATGATCACAATTCACCTCGTTGACAGGATAGGCTCATTTGCGTTGATGTAAACGAAAGGTCAGGTCTCGCAATTGTGTAAATGTAATGGGTTTAATGAGAACAAGGTCGGCCAATCCTCGCATGGCTTCCCCTATTTGTGCGTCAGCAGTGGCGACGACCACGCGTGTCTTGTTAAGTCGTTCGTCCGCGCGAATCTGATTGAAAAGGGCCTTGCCGGAAACGTGTGGAATGTGCATGTCAAGGGTGATTACGGTCGGCACAACCTGGCTGATCCGTTCCTGCGCGGCGAGTCCATCGCGGATGATTTCTATTGTGTAGTCTGCCGCTTTCAATGCCTCCCCAAATATCTCGGCAAGATCTTCATCGTCTTCAATAATTAGTGCAAGTTCGCTCATGTTTTACTCCTGTTTTGTTGATGGTACTGTAGGCGATCCATTGTGGGTGATGAGCGGCAATGTGACAGTAAACGTACTGCCTTTGCCGATCTCTGATTCTACCGTGATTTTTCCATTCATCAGTTCAACCAATTGTTTGACGATGGAGAGTCCCAGGCCAACCCCACCGTGCTGACGGGTACTCATGCCGTCCACCTGGCGAAATGTTTCGAAGATGTATTCAAGCGCATCTTGGGGGATGCCATTCCCTGTGTCGATGGTTTGTATTTGCCAGTTTTTTGTACCAACTGGAGCAACTTTTACCTGGACACTGCCGCTATCAGTAAATTTGACCGCGTTGTTCGTCAGGTTAACCATGATTTGTTGCAGGCGTTGCGGATCTCCAATGATGGTAGTGTCCATGGCAGGATCGAGTTTCAAGATTAGGCTAAGGTTTTTGTCTGAGGCAGTTTTCTCCATAACGCCGTGTATGTTATCAAGTAATTCTGCCGGTTTGCAGGGAATCATCTGAATTTTTAATTTCCCCGCCTCGATTTGAGCCTGATCCAGCAAATCGCTGACAATTCCAAGCAACCGCTGAGTATTTGTCATGATCCGACCGGAGACACTTTTTTGCTTCTCGTTTATCTGACCATAAACCGCTTCTTTCAACATCTCTGCATAACCAAGAATCGCGTTCAGCGGAGTACGCAATTCGTGTGATACGATCGCGATAAAGGTGTTCTTCATTTGTTCCAGTTCGGCCTCGCGTGTGAAATCGCGAAATACTGCAACTGTGCCAATGGCTTGGCTAGCGCCGTCGCGGACTTCGGCCGCATTGACTGAAAGCGTCTTCCTTCCCCATTTCACCCGAAGGTTGGAGAGGTTTTGCGCGGATTTTTCCAATAACGCGGCTAGACTGACGCGGTCGCTGGCCTTCACATCTTCCGAATCGAGCAGATCGCTTAGTCCCTTGCCAATGATTTCGGTTTGCGATTTGTTGACCAGATTCGTAATGGAAGGATTTGACAGGATTGCTGTGCCAGTTCTATCGAAGACAATCACGCCATCAGCGATGCTATTCAAGATGGCTTCGCGGCGTCCCGCTTCAACTGTTTCGCGGGAGAGGGCCGTGGCGAGTTCACTGGTACGTTCCACGACGCGCTGATCCAACTCGGCGTTGACAACGCGCAGATCCTTGATGGCCTGCTCAAGGCTACGGGCAGAAAGCCAGGTTACGACAGCCACAAGGAAGAAACCGCCGATGGCAAAGCCATTCGGGACAACACTGCTTACATTGGAAATAATAATCAATTCCACCGTGACCAGACCGGCGAACAAGAAGCTTGCGGCTGGAACAAGTAGCATGCTCGACATGATAACGGGAATGGTAAATACAAACAGACTGCGCCCGTTTGCCAGTTGTTCTGGTGTGTCTGTATACGCAAATGCCGCGGAAAGAAAAACCAGGAATAAGAAACTTGCCAGCCAACTTGGGAGATGTTTGCTTCGATTGATAAAATAAACAATAGCCAATCCTATCAAGACAACAAACGCCAAATAAAATTCGTTTCCCTGTAGCCCCAAGCTCACGAGGTTTTGCAGTGCCAAAATCAAAATTATTGCGAGAGCAGTGAGGAAGAAAATGCTCACGATCAATATGTTGAGAATCTTTTGCCGGCGTGCATTATCCGGAAAGTCGGTTGGCACATCGGTCAACCTATTAAAGAGGATAGATAATCTATTTTTCATAGTCCTACTCTTCAATCATTGCCAGCGCTGTAAGGATCACTGACTGAACAATGAGATAAGGGTAATATATGGATTTTCCAATCCAAAGCCATGGATATGGGGGGGCCGCGTTTTGTTTAAGCCAGTTTCCACCTTTGGCGATGATTTCCTTTGATACGCGGCCGCCTCGCTTTTGCCAGAACTTGAGGGCTTGTAAAGCATAGGCCGTTTCTTCGGCTGTCGGGTTCTCGTAGTATCCCCAAGCCCCATCCTCGCGTTGGTTCCCGACAATCCAGTTTATTGCAGATTGGCACAACCTCTGATCGTAATCACTACAGCAGATTATGATGTGTGAAGTAATGTAATACGGTGAGATGTGCCACTTATCAAACCAGTAAGTATCGCCAATTCTGGTGTCGTATAGAAATTTCAAGATTTTGGTGACCGTCGGATGATTTTTTGTGTACTTCACATCTTTTAGCGCATGCAAGACATGCGCGTTGACTCCAATTGACGGATTGATCTCATACTGATAACAACGAAAATGATTTTCTTCTTCGTATGCCAGAAGTGCGTTAATATCAACTGGGAAGCCAAAATGTTTCAGGATGTGGAAACTTACGCTGGTATCATCGCTGTCAAATAACGCGCAATCTTGAGTGAAACTTACACCATTACCAAATACCCAGTTATTCTTGATATGCTCTAGGTGAGGGAAAATTAATTGACGCATTTCGTCATCAATTCCTTCCACCAATGTATAGTTCCATAGAATCCAGCATCGCTCAAAAATGTCGAACGGCTTTACAAATGGCGCTCCTCCGTCTTTGATGGTCTCTTGTAGATAATTTAAAGCCAATCTGTCGTTTGGATTGACTGCTAATAGATAATATGCAGTTGATGCGGGGCTGTAAGCGACCGAACCGTTCGGTTCCTGTAATTTGTCCAAGTCGAGCAAGTGCAACGAGTCTTTGCCAGCCATCTCAGTTGAAAAAATTGCGGTGAGATGACGGTTGACTTTTAACCCTTTGAGTTTTTCCATTTTCGCGGATCTTTGCCGAGCCAATTTTCCAAGGATCCGATCTCCCTGTTGTTTGATGATCCCAAGTCTCTCGCCTTCGGATACGAGCGTTGGTATGATCATTTCGAATCCGACCGTCGCGCCGTTTGGATCAGCAGACAATCCCTGCGTCGCGCCTGCTGTAATTCGTTCAAGCGCTTGCATGCCTCGTTCGACCTTGATGCGATCTTGTGTGCGGCGGCCGCGATAATTGAGTGCAATCATTGCTGAAAGTGTGCTGATAACTATATCGTGATAATATCGTACTCCCTTTGCGCCCCAACTGCCATCTTCGAGCTGATTTTCGCAAATCCACTCCAGCGCTTTATTGCTGATTTCGGCGTCAATCTCGTTGAGGCGAGCGATCCAAGCTGTGTCATAGGTTGTGTTTTCCATATGACCAGATCCCATCACTTTTAGCAAGCTTTTCAGATCGTAGATTTGTTCTTCGGCCATGATTAAATACTCGCTGGATACCAAATATTGTTTATTAATTCGCCCACGCCGAGGGTCTTTTCTCGATGTTTTTTGTAAAACGACTTCATTGTGGCAAAGTCTTCGGCAGACATCCCCTCATAGTCGGGATAATCTTCCTTTCGAGCGTACAGGTGATCGTACAAGATTTCTCGCAGTTGTTTTTCTGTGAGATACAGAGAAGGCACGGCCATGAAATACAGATCCTCCTCTCCTGAACTCAGGAGGGGATAGTCGAACACCCAGAATTTGTCCGAACTGATGAAAAGATCGGCAGGGCTCACGAATTCGCCATAGTATGCCGCGATGATGGTGTCTCGATTCGGGATGACGCCTGTTTCCTTATAATTTTGAACGGAAAATTTGGCGACTGATTCTGTCGCGTCCGTCCCGCAGACGCCGAAGAAGAGACGATATTTATTATGATGCTGGGTGCGGCGGGCCGCTTCCTCGAATCTGGCTGATAAATACTCGTATGGTGTTCCATGCAAAACTTTTCTGTGATCGCCATAGAAATGCACGCGTACTTGATATGCATCGTAAAAATCCACGAAGTCCGGGTGGGAAACCAGATGCTCCAGCCCGTCGGCGGCGACCCTTTTCAGGTAATCCTCGCCGCGTCGAAAAAGTTCTTCGCCAAATACAGGGTTGATCAGCGTATTGAGGCCATGATCGAATAAAAGTTTGTAAATGCGGATATGCTCCCTGCCTGAAATATCCAGATAGGCCTTAATCGGGTCGTCAAATTTTTGTGCGCCATGTTCCAATACGAACCATCTGCGCGTGTTGTTGATTGGAAAGACGCAAACTTTAGAGCCTGTTGCCTGCATTAACGCGGCAACCTCTTTGGCGGTCAAGCCGAGAAATTTTTCTAATGAAATGTCCATGATTCTTTTATCATCCTGCCAGCCATTGGCTGATCTTTCGAACAAATGGATTGCCGCTTGCGATTACAATATATTCATTCGACTCCATCTCGAAACCCAGTTGTTGTTTCACCTCGTATGCTCCGCTTCCCCAGCGAAGGAGTCGGACTTTCTTTTTGAAGGCTTCCTCCAGGCTTGCGTATGTCAATAACAAATACACATACGGGGAATTTTCTGCAAGACCGAGGGCGGTTGTCATCTGCGCGTCGTTGTCTTCGAAAATAGCGCCGCCGCCGACGAGTCTTCCTTCCTGTCGCACATCCAGCCAGGTTCCTTCGATTATCTCCATGTTTTCGAGCAGGTTGCGCATCCATGGATTGGTTGGGTTGCCGTGGCGACGATCTATATTTCGGATTAATTCCAACGCAGCGTCCACGTCTGGCACGGTTCTGAATCTTTCAAGGCTAATATTGAGTTTTTCCGCTTCGCGCAGGGTTCGTTTGTAATGCTGACGGTCTTTTTTATTTCTGTTTGTGAGATATTCCTCGAGGCTGGCCCAGCGATTCTGCATGACGGCGCCAGGATTGGGGACTTTGACCTGTTGAAACTCGTTGGACCAATTCTGGCTTTCTTTCTCGCCCAGGAAATCGAACAGGAGCATCAGGCAACGCCTTTGGGCGCTTTCTGTTAATGCGGCCTGACTTAATGCCGTCAACACTTGATCATGCAACTGCCCGGATGGCAGGATCAACCCGGTTGCGCTGGATAGCGGCGAACGGCAGATAAGCAAAGGCCATCGGCGGAGAATCGCTTGAAATAGAGCGCGCCAGATTCCGGGTCCGATAGGAAGCGGTTCGTTGCGAATCGTCCACAAGGCCGCGCGGCCTATCAGGTCATCATCCTTATACGCGAGCACATAGATCGGTTGGCAGTCACTCATCACGCGCTCGCCAAATTGATACCAGCGATGACTCTGGAAAGGCCTGCCAGCGGAAAGGCGATCCCAAATTTCGCGATCGATCTCGTTAATGCTGTGCGCCATGCGAATGGTAAGATTCGGAGCGTTGGCGTTTGTCACGAAGCCATTTTACTTTCCGAATTTTACGGCTACATTGCAGTAATCTGATTAACAAAACTGCAAAGCTAAAGTATGCCATTCAAAGGATAATTGCATTACTCATTCTCATGGAGGTCGCGATGGATGAATTAAAGTTGCGATGGAAAAATTCAAAAACATTCCGCATCTTGCTGATCGCGGCGCTTGTTTATGTGGTGTTGAGAATCGGCGTGCAGGCCATTCTGCTTGCGGACATGGCCTCGCCATCCGCGAGCGCGCCTGAAGGACAGGTGGCGTCGGATTTGCATATCTACGTGAATGCCGCCAAAAATTTTTCTGCGCGTGAGGACCTGTATCTCAAGGGTTCGCTTGAGCGTCTCGAAACGCATTATCCATATTCCCCTGCCTTTGCTTTATTGTTCATGCCTGTTTTGTTGCTTCCCCTGCCGTTGCTCATTCCGTTAGATGCGCTGTTTCACGTTGCGGCGTATGCGTTGATGTACATTTGGTGGGCAAGAATTTTCAAACGTTGCGGATTTGCAAACGCCTCACGCGCCATGACTGTTTTGCTTCCGCTTTGGATCGTCTTTACCGGGTTTTGGGACGATGTGGCATATCTCAACATTTACATTATCATGGCGCTGGTTGGCACGCTTTTTATTGACGCGGTGTTGCAGGAGAAACTCGGCTGGGCGATTTTTTGGCTGGGTGTGATTATTTTGCCCATCAAACCGCACTGGGCCTTTGCCGCCATGCTCCCATTGTTGCTTGGTCGTACCAGGTTTTTCTTCCGTCTTGTGGCGGGGACGATTGTAGTTTATCTTTTGGTTGCGAGCGCGACGATATGGACTGGCGGCCTGAAGTATGGACTTCAACAATACTCGGATTATTTCGGGTTCCTTGCGCGCTTGAGCCGCGATTTCCCCTGGCGGGGTCCTGATAAACTGTTTTTGGGATACAACCATTCCATCCTGCAAACAATCATGTTTTATTTTGGCGTTTCGCCTTTGATGATGAAGGCGGCAACGCTGGTCAAGATGTTGTTTCTTGTTCCATTGGGATTGGTTTCGATTCGTTTTTTGACTCGCCCATTGAATAAGCGCGGGGATGAAATTCCCCGCCTCGCTCTTGACCTTGGGTTTGCCCTTTACCTCGGGGCGTTTCTCTGGTTGGACATGGTCTGGGAACTCTCGCTCGGCATTGCGGTGTTCGCTTATCTTGTTGGTACGATGGAAAACAAAAAGCTAATCAATTTCCTGTGGATTATTTTTTTGCCTTACGCGCTTGCGGATATCTGGCGTTTGCTGAGTTACATTGCATTTGGAGATGCCGTTATCTACGATGGTTCGTACATGTTGACCGACCCACTGATTTACCTGCCCTGGGTCATGATCGTCATAATTGTGTTTTATGCTACTCTGGTGGGAAGGTTGTGGTTTTCTTTCGCGAAGGAATGATGGTTTGCATTTACGCGCTATAAAATTTTCAGCGCCTTCAAATCCATCTCCAATTCGTCGGGTGAATGAAAGAGGATGGATGTTATTCCCAGCGCACGCGCGGCCTCCACATTTGCCTGCGCGTCGTCAATGAAGAGACATTCGTGCGCGGGGCGTCCGATCTTTTGGAGCATTAACTCAAAGATGCCGCGCTCAGGTTTGATCATTTTGACTTCACCCGAAAGCACGATCTCGCGGAAGGCATCGAAGAAATCGAATTTGCGGCGCGCGATAGGGAAGGTCTCTGCCGACCAGTTACTGAGCGCATACAGGGGATAGCCCGCCCGCTGGAGTTCGCGCAAAATATCCACGGCGCCGCGGATGGAGTCGCCGAGGGTCTCCTCCCAGCGCGTTCCCAGGGCGTGGATGTATGTGGCGTAGTGCGGGAATTGCGCCGAGAGTTCAGCGATCCCTTCGGCAAATGGAACGCCTTTGTCAAATTGGAGATTCCATTGCGAGAAGTTCACGTCCGTCAGAAAGCGTTCCATTTGTTCGGGCGTTTGGAAACATTGACGATACAAGTTGCGCGGGTCCCATTCAATGAGGACGCCGCCGAAGTCGAAGATGATGGCTTGGATGGGGTTGGTCATTGTAGCCTTGTTAACTTTCCGTTCTTCATCTCTTCAAGATTTGCCGCGCCGCACGCGAACATGGTAACTTCGATCTGGCGCTTCGTCAACTTCATCATCTCCACGGCTTTTTCGGTGGAAATGGCCGCGGCTTTCAGGAATTGTCCCGCCATGCCGCCGAGGGTCGCGCCCAATGCCACGCACTTGGCAATGTCGAGTCCGTCTTTGAGACCGCCGCTGGCGAAGACGGTCATTTCGGAGACGGCCCGCTTCACGTTCAAGATGGACGCGGCAGTGGGGATGCCCCAGCCGACGAAGGTCGCGGCTAGTTGACGGGTGAACTCGTCGGGCGCGCGGTGCATTTCCACCTGTGACCAACTCGTGCCGCCCGCGCCCGCCACGTCAATTGCCGCGACGCCGCAATCCGCGAGCAGTTTAGCCGTCCGTTCAGAGATGCCCCAGCCGACTTCCTTGGCGATGACGGGGACGTCCATCTTCTTGCATACTTCTTCGATCTTTTTCGCCAGCCCCTCGAAGTTCAAGTCTCCGCCAGCTTGCACGGCCTCTTGCAGTGGGTTGAGGTGCAGGATGAGCGCGTCGGCTTGGATCATGTCCACGGCGCGGCGGCAGTGGTCAAGCGTGTAGCCGTAGTTGAGTTGGACGGCGCCGAGGTTCGCGAACAGCAGGATGTCGGGCGCGACGCGGCGGACTTGGAATGTGGCGGCCTGCTCGGGATGTTCGAGCGCGGCGCGTTGACTCCCGACTCCCATCGCCACGCCCACTTCCTGCGCGGCCTCCGCGAGGCGCAGGTTGATGGTTTCGGCTTCCTCTGTCCCGCCCGTCATCGAGCTGACGAGGATGGGGGCGGCCAAACGTCGAGAGAATAAGCGCAGGGACGCGTCGAGGCGGTTTAAGTCCAACTCAGGCAAAGCCTCGTGGACGAAGCAAAAGTCCTCGAGGCCGGTCGTCAACGCAGAGCGGACATCCTGCTCTAAATTTATTTTAATGTGGTCGGCTTTTCGGTTGACCAGTTCCGTATCTTTTTTCATAAGGGGGTGTTTCCTGTCAATGATTGGGCTGGTATAATCCCAGCCGCCTAAATTACCAACTCATGCATTCGGAGGAACCATGTCTGCAAAATTTGAAGATGTCAAAAAAGTGATCGTGGACCTGTTGGGCGTTGACGACCCGTCCAAAGTGACGCCTGAAGCCAGCTTCCGCGAGGACCTGGGAGCGGACTCGCTCGATCTCGTGGAACTCATCATGGAGTTCGAAGAGACGTTCAAGATGGAAATCTCGGACGAAGACGCCCAGAAGATCACCACCGTCGGCGACGCGGTCTCGTACATCGAAAGCCACACCAAGTAGCCATCGTTGGAAGAATTATAACGTAGAGCCGCCTGTCATCGCGACGGGCGGCTCTTTGTGTTTGGGAGGCGATGCAATGGTAGAATCCCACCAGACAAGAAAGGAGATAAATTATGTTGTCCATTGAAATCAAGGAAAACGATAAGGTGGTTGCCATGTTGGCCGCGCCTGAAAAAGCATTCAAGACAGGCTCGCGGGGATATTTTGGCATGGGCAAGGTGGAGTTTAACGGAAAGCGCTACCAGGTGCAGGTGCAGTTGGTGGAGATCGGTTCCAAGCCAAAGCCAGAAGAGACGGCTCTGAAACCGTAGTGCGACTGGAAGTCGCACCAAACTTGCGAAGCCGACCTTCGTCGGCTCAGAGTTAGTCCACGAAGGTGGACTTTGCAATCGTTGAGGCGATTTGAATCGCCAAAAAGAGGCAAATATGATTCCATCTCTTTCCTTTGGACGGACGGGTCATCAAAGCGTGCGGACGATCTTCGGCGCGGCCGCGTTTTGGGAGACACCGCAACGCGACGTGGACGCGACGATGGACCTGATCCTGCAAAACGGCATCAACCACGTGGACACGGCATCGAGTTACGCGCAATCGGAGAAACTGCTCGGCGATTGGATTCGACGTCACGGCAAGCAATTTTTCCTCGCCACGAAGACGGGCGAACGGACGAAGCGCGCCGCCTACGATCAGATCCGCCGCTCGCTGGACCTTTTGCACGTGCCACAAGTGGACCTGATCCAACTCCACGCGTTGCACGAAGAAGCCGATTGGCAGACCGCCTTCGCGCCCGATGGCGTGATCGAAGCGGTCGTGCAGGCGCGGGAGGAGGGACTGACCCGCTTCATCGGCGTGACGGGACATGGCGTGCCTGTGCCGAGCTTCCACTTGCGCTCGCTGGAGAAATTTGATTTCGACTCTGTGCTCCTTCCGTACAACCAAGTGATGATGCAAAATCCGCTTTACGCCGAGAACTTCAACAACCTCGCGGCGCTCTGCAAGGAACGCAACGTGGCGCTTCAGACTATCAAAGGCGTGACGCGCTCCCCGTGGAACGATGTGACCCAGAATCGCACCACCTGGTATCGTCCGCTGGAGGAGCAAGGCGATATTGATCTGGCCGTCCATTGGATTCTTGGAAACGAGCAGACCTTCCTCAACACCGCAGGCGACATCAACCTCCTGCCGCGCATCCTCGACGCCGCCCATCGCTTCGAAACGCGTCCCTCAGACGAGCAAATGAGTCAACTCTCCGAGCGTCTAAAAATGGAACCGCTTTTTGTGTAGTGGTCGTGTAAAAACAAGTTCCTCGTTTTGTCAGCAGTTCAACTCCTCGCGAACAATGAAGCAAAAAGCGGCCTGACGGTAATCACCCGTCAGGCCGTTTCATTTCACCAATCTCCAATTACCAATCTCTACTCTCTAACTCCCCACCATCGCCCTCGCGATCACCATCCGTTGAATCTCACTCGTCCCTTCGCCGATGGTCATCAGGCGCGCGTCGCGGTACATGCGTTCCACGGGATATTCGCGGCTGTAGCCATATCCGCCGTGGATTTGGATGGCGTGGTAGCAGACGCGTTCCGCCATTTCGCTGGCGTAGAGTTTTGCCATGGCCGCCTCTTTTGTGAACTGACGTTTCTGTTCTTTCAACCACGCGGCTTTGTAAAGCATGTTGCGCGCCAGTTCGATTTCCATCGCCGAGTCGGCAAATTTAAATTGCAACGCCTGGAGGTCCGCGATGCGCTTGCCGAAGGCTTTGCGTTCCTTGGCATAAGTCAGCGCGGCTTCGAGCGCGGCCTCGGCCAGCCCCAGCGAGATCGCGCCGATGAAAATGCGCCCGCCGTCGAGGGTGGCGAGAGTCTGTTGCAGGCCGCGTCCCTCCTCGCCGATCAGGTTGCCGAGCGGGACGCGCGCATTTTCGAAAGTGATGGCGTGGGTGGGGGAGCCGTGCAATCCCATCTTCTTTTCGGGCGGGGCGATGTGCAACCCCTCCGTGTCGGTCGGGACGAGGATCATGCTCAGCGAGCGCGAACCCCCCGCGCGGTCGGTGCGAGCGACAACGATGATGTATTCTGCGATGGACGCGTTGGTACACCACATCTTCGCGCCGTTCAGAATCCACTCGTCCCCCGATTTTTCGGCGCGGCAGGTGATCCCGCCCTGCAAGTCTGAGCCAGCCTGCGGTTCGGTCATCACCAGCGCGGAGAGTTTGCCTTTGCCGCTGGAAACGAGCGGAAGCCATTTTTTCTTGAGTTCGTCCGTCCCATATTTGACGATGGGCGAGGTGCCGAGGCCGTTGTGCGCGGCCATCGCCAGCGCGGTGGAGCCGCACGCCCAGCCGATCTCTTCGATGGCGATCATCGCGCTGATCGAGTCCACGCCCGCGCCGCCAAATTCTTCTGGCGCGCTCAAGCCGAGCAAACCCAGCGGCCCCATCTTGCGGACGGCAGGCCAGTTGAACTCGCCCGTCTCGTCCACTTCGCGCGCCTTGGGTTGCAACTCGGCCGCCACAAACTCGTGGACAATTTTCTTCCACATGCGTTGTTCTTCGTTCAGGTCGAAATCCATCTCTCACTCCTCGTCAGAAATTTCCGTTTCGGTCTCTTCGTTGAATCGTTTGATCATTTTTCTGGCTTCATGCAAATTTTCTTTTTCCACAAAAATCTGCACTCTTCCCATCCCGTCAATCGTGGTGGGATAAATGTGATGCCCCACCGCTTCCTGAAACAATTCCACGTCAATGCCATGCGCTTCGAGATAACTTTCGATCAACTCGGCGTCCATGCGCCCGTAGACTTCGGTGAGTTTTGCCCATTTCATTTCGTTCATTACTGCCTCCAGAGGAAAGGACTATTCATCCTCACCCTCGTACTCGTCATCTTCTGATTCTGTGGTATCGAAATCCCAGCCAGTCCTCTCATACAATTTTCTTGCCTGGGCAAGTTGAAAATTCGGGACAAGGATTTGCGCAGGTCCAGTGTAGGCGCTAAATTTGTATTGATAATATGCTTCTTGTACCAGATGGGTTTCAATCCCGTGCGCATTAAGGTAACTCTCCACTAGATCTGCGTGCGCTTTATTGTTGACATCAATAAACATGACCCACTTTACTTCTTCCATTATAGCCTCCATGCAACGATGAACAAAATTGTCCACAACGTACTGACGATCAACTGTCGGATGCCAATGCGCGTCGGCTTCCAATACGTGGCGGGATTTTGGATTCCCCAAACCGTCTCCAGCCATTGCAAAAGGAACGGAAGAAAAATCCACTGCGGCAGGAGTTGACTCCACCCGAGCATGACTGACACGGCCAGATTGAACGACGTGTACACAAACGCGCGTCGCCCCATCTTCCACCTCTCGCTTCTTTCCTGACTTGAGGCGGGCGCGGCCTGCGGGACGTGTTCCCTCTGCTCAAGCCGAACATACGCGTAGACGATGCTCGCGGCGGATTGCAGCCACGTCAGCGCCCACAGCCACCAGCCTAGCGAGTCATACCCGCCGCGTCCAACCCAAAACGCGGCGGGCGCGACCAGCGACAGCACGCCCGTCGCGATCACTTCCACGCCAGCCTGTCTCCGCTCAGCGCGCTTGCTGACGAGATAAAGATGCCACGCGAAAACGGGAATCCCAGGAACGGCCAGTAGCGCAATATATCCCTGCTTCAAATAGAAAAGTTCTGCCAGCGCGAGCAAAGCGATCACGCCATACACCACAAACCAGAATCGCGCCACGGGCAGGTCGCCGCGCGGACGTCTCCCCGCGTAGGCTTTCACCATCATCGCGCTTGGCTGGCGGATGAAGAACGCGGCCAGCGCCGCGACGGTCAACGCGAGCGAGGCGTAGTTGAAACTTCCACTGGCGAAGATTCCAATCAGCAGGGGACTGAAAATAAACACCCACGAGCCATGATCCTGCGGCAATGCAATTTGTCGGTTGAAGAGGGGTTGTTTGTTCACGCCGTGATTATATTCCCAAATCAAGACCCTAAAGGTTTTTGGAAACCTTTAGGGTCTTGATTTGGCGGGAGATTTGTCGCGAATTTTGTTGGTTGGCGATTTGCCAAATTGCCCGCCCTGCGCTGACTATTCGCTTAAAATCCTGATCGCAGATTCTAAAAATTTCTCCGCGACCTTAATGGACTTATGCGCTTCTCCAGATGAGACATGCTCCGAAACGCCGTAATCCCCAATGCCTCGAAGTTCAAATAGCCAGTTGAGACTCTTCCCCTGTTCCTTGTCCATTTTTCCCTCTTTCACAAACAACCGATGAATGGACGCGATGACGCTGCTATGCTTGCTTGTATCCACTTTTTCGTTGAGTAACAGGGCGCTGGCAGCATAGAACGCCGCATAGTAGGAGCGCGACGCGGCAATGTCGTAATATTCCTTTTCGATCATATCCTTCGCGGCTTGGATGGAAATTCTCGCACGTTGTATGTTGGATGCAATTTCATCAATGTCGTCGCTCATACGGCAATCCCTTCCCTTTTTGCGTTTCGATATAACGAAATACTTCCAGCATCAAAGTCGCTTATTGAAACAGGCTTCGCGGAAATTAGCCGTTCCGATTCCAGTTGGATAGGATAAAGAATATCCACCAAGCGCCAGAGTTCCGCAAAGTAATCTACGGGTGGAGCAAGCAATACAAGTAAATCCACGTCGCTGGAAGGCGCGGCTTGTTTGCGAGCCATTGAGCCATAAAGAATAACGCCTTTAAGCCGTTCTCCATAAGCCTGTGCCAGGTTTTTCTTGCACTTGACGAGAAGTTTGCTTTTGGCAGGAGAGGCTGGGCGTGATGTCAGCGCCTTGTAAACGGGCTTAACTTCGCTGATTCTTTTCGGTTTTGGGGATGTGTTTTTTCTTGTGGGCATGATATTACCTTGCGTTGCGATGGTTGGATTCTAACCGATAATCACGACGCCTTTAACTTTTTCTTCGTGTTGCTCCTCTTCTCCTCATATAAATACTTCTTCGGATTATGATGCGCGAGTTGGAAATAGACCTCCTCGCCGAGATGGGCGCGCAACGCGATCGAGACTTCCTTCTCGCTGACTTTCTCGCGCTCCACCATGTAATAGTCCGTGCCGAAGAGCGTGTGCTCGCGCACATTTTTATCGGTGAGCAACACCTTCAGGAAATCAAAATAATTGAAAGGTCGGTACAAGGGCGTTTCGGTGAAGAGCGTGTAAGAGACATCCGTATAAAGATTGGGATACTCTCCCGAACGCATCATGTCCAAAATGACCGTCAGCCAGGTGGCGACGTAATCCGTCCCTTCGCGCGGAGTTTCGCCCGTCAGGTGGCGCTCCCACTCCTCCGCGCCGCCGAAATGGGCGAGACAGAAATTCAATTTTGGAAACTGCTTCAAGACGAGTTTGTAATTGGCAGGATGCGCGAACGCCCGCGCCTGACTCTTGCTTAGCCCAGCGCCGCGAACTCCCCCAGGCGAGCAATGCGCGATCACGGGCAGTTTATGTTTTTCGCAATACGCGTAAATTTCCAACAACGCTGGGTGGTCGGGACGGAACCCCAGCGGCGGGTAAATTTTGACCCCGTTGAATTTGTACTTGCGATGCCAGGTCGGGAAATCCGCGGCGACATTTGGACGACGCGGGTCCACCGCGCAGAACGGGATGACCGCGCCGTTCGACGCGTCGCGCAGGTCTGCCAGCTCCTGCAATTGCGCTTCATACTGTACCTCGGGCTGGCCGGCCCCCATGTAGGCCATATCCATCGGGAGGACGATAAAGCGCGTCTCCTTCGGGTATTGCTTCTGGACGTATTCGAACACCTTCGCCTGACTCTCGAACGCGCCGCGCGCCAGGAACCGTCCCGTGCGGGCCGCGGCATCTTTGTTCGCGTGCGGGACGAGTTTCCCGAACACCCACAGGATGAGTCCACGCAAGAACGGAAGCCGCATAGCGCGCACCAATCCCAGCGGCAGGAATTTGTCGGGGATGTGTTCCGCCGTGAAGGTGTGGATGTGGCAGTTGTAGATGTTCAAGTCCATGAGATTCTCCTCGTGTGGCGATAACCAATAAACAATGGGCGAATGCTTTCAACTATTCCGACAATTTTATATTACTTCGGAATCCTTTTGGACACAAGAAATAAATTCGAAAGTTAGAGACTTTCGACTCCGTTATGCGCGCACAAAAAAAGACTTCCGAGTCCCCACACTCGGAAGTTTCAATTACCAATCACTGACCGCTGAAAACTGATCACTGATCACTGTTCACTGTTTACTGCCCCTACCCACACCCTCCGCCAGACTTATCGCGTTTCAACTGCAATTGAATCTTCGGCTCGAACTCGATCTCCCATTCCAGCAAGGGACTGGGATTGGCGCAACCGTAACGATCGCCCAGCGCGGCGTTGAAGGCGTATTGCAGGGTGTCCATAATGGCGCTCGCGAGCGGGGTGATGCCGTCCTCGTCGTTGCCAAAGACAGCGATCCAATTGTTGATGCCGCCTTCGAGGATGTAGACATTCGGCACGGACTCCGCCACGAGGATCTTCCACGCTTCGGTGGCGGCGGCCTCGTCGTTGCTGACCACGATATAGACTTTGTTCGGCGTCTGGTCGGTGAGCAGGGACGGGATGGCGCTCTTGATGTCCGCGACGGGGAGATTGATCGAGTTGACGATGTGGAAGAGGTTGTAGTCCGCTTCGGAACGCACGTCAATGATGGAGGCGATCAGGCGGTCGTCAGCCATTGTTTTCAACAACTCGCCAGGGTGAACAAAGGCTTGCCGCGAGGAGAGCATCTCGTCAGCGGTGAAAGCGACCTGTTCTTTTTCCACGGTGCGGTTGAAGGAGACGCGGTCATATTTCTCTTCGGTGGTCGGCGTCCCGATGAAGACGATCGCGAGGGCCGTGGCCGCCAAAAGTCCCGCGCCAACGAGGCGGAGTTTGGGTTCGCGCGACATGTCACGCTTGCCGACGATCCGCTCCAGTTGTTCCGATCCCCAGAACATGAACAGCGCCATGAGGACAACGAGCAGGACGACCACGCCGACGGGAAGTCCGAAGACCTGGTCGAGCGTGACGCGTCCGAAGTAGCCCGCGGTGGAGTACCAGTGGTCGAAATATTTTTCAGTCTCGCCGAAGAGGAATGCGCCGACGAAGCCGCCGAGCATGAAGAGCATTCCGTCAATCTTGCCTGTGGAGGCGGAGGCCAGCGAAGTGGTGGGGCAGAACCCGCCGACGATGAAGCCGACGCCCATGATGAGGCCGCCGAGGATGCCCGAGGCGAGATAGGTCTCGTTGACCCAGACGAGGTTGAAATTAAGGATGCCGAGGCTGACCGCGCCGAAGAGTAGAACCATGGCGGTGACGATGGCCGTGAACATGACCTTAAGGACGGTCATTTCGGTGAAATAGAACTGTGCCGCCAGTTTGCGCGAGTTGCCAAAGCCCGACATTTCGAGCGTGAAGCCGAAGGCGAAGCCGATCAGCCCGAAGATGACGTACGTCCACGGGTTGGCCGCGCTGACATTGTTGAAGGCTGTGAGTGGGAATTGCATGGGAGACTCCTAGTTCCAAAACTTCCTGACGAAGTAGGCCATTGCATACGCGCCGCCAAAGATGGCGAACATGACGACCCACGAGCCAGCGGAAAGGGTTGCGCCGCCTGTGAGCGCTTGGCCTGAGGTGCATCCGCGTGCCAGACGCGCGCCGTAGAGGAACAGCACGCCGCCGAGGAACGAGATCAACCAGCGCGTGCGGTCCGAGATGTTGGGGCCTTTGGTGGTCTCGAGTTTGACGCGGCCAAAGATCATGCCCGAGGAAAATCCGCCGAGCAGTGCGCCGAAGAAAACGGGAACGATCCAATCGTCGAAGGGATTCTTGTCTCCGCCCGCCAGTTTCAGCAGGTAGGGAGTCGTGTCCACGTGTTCGGGCGCAACCAGGTCGGTGGCCGCGGTTACGATGCGGCTGGTGGCTCCCGAGGAGCCCAGGCCGTTGCCTGTGATGAGCAGGGCCAGGAAGAGGATGATTCCCAAAACCATGCCTCCGAAATACGGATGCACGTATGCCTTGGGCGTGCGATTGAAGAGGGATTTCTTGAAGGTAGTCATGTAAACTCCTTACGTATTGCGTATTGCGTGTTGCGTAACTGTTGGATCGTCATTGCGAGGAGGGCGGTCTTCCCGACGAAGCAATCTCCTGTCGTAGGGGGGAGATTGCTTCGCAACGAACGCTCGCAATGACGGGCGAGACTGATCACTGATCACTGATCACTGATTACTGTTCTCTGATCACTGTATTCATGCACTTCCATGTCTTCCCAACCTGTCACCATGGCCTGGATGCCGTCCAGCGGCTTGGGGCCGGCGGTGGTGGTGAGGTAGACGTGGCCGACGATGAAGGCCGCGAATAACCAGGCCGTCAGTGTGTGGAAGGGAGCGAGGAAGGGCAGTCCACCGAGCGTGGTTTGAATGGCGGGGACTTTTTGCACCAGCCACATCAAAATGCCCGTGAGTCCTTGTAGCGGGAGCAGGACGTTGAGCAGGCCGAAATACGTGACCTTCTGCAACGGGTTCAGTTTGCCGTCCTTGGTTTTATCGAATGGATGTTTCTCGTGCTTGAAGATGCCCTTGATGTAGAACAGCCCTTGTGTGATCGCATCTTCGATAAAGCCGCGCGGGTGCGGGATGTATTGTCGAATCTCGCCGCTGACGAGGTGCCAGAAGAGCGAGAGCGCGGCGTTGATCGCCAGGAGGGCGGCCAGCACGTTGTGGACGATCACCACATTGCGGAAGGAGAACGCGCCGAACATATCGGGACGGTGGATGACGAGTCCCGTCAGCAGGAGCATGACGATGGCGACGACCTGGAGCCAGTGCCAGAAGCGCTCGTAGGATTCGTACATGTATACGCGTCGCGTCTCTGTGTGACCCTTCTTGTGTTTGCGCGCCGCGAGATAACGCATCGTGCCGTGTCCGCCGACGCCGAAGATCGTGCCGACGAAGGCCAGCGCGCCGAACCAGTCAATCCACGTGATGCGGTTGTGGCCGAAGATGTAGATGTTGTCTTTTTCGTTGGCAGGCAGATAAACCAGCGCGCCGTCCCTGTTTTCGATGCTTCCCGTGAATGAGACGTTCGTGTCGCTTACAAATTCAGGCGTCACACCGAGCGGGGCGTTGTCGGTGAGGGGCAGTGGTTCGGTGACGCGCGAGTTTTCATCGTGACAGGTGGCGCATTCGTTGGTGGCGTAGGAACCCTCGGCTACGTTGTGGTTGATCGAGTAGGGTTGTACCTGTCCGTAAATTTTGACGTTCTTCAGGCCGAGCGCTTCGAGCTTGCCAGCGATCAGCGCTTGCTTGGCGTCCGTATCCAGCGCGAGTTCCGCGTCGGAGAGTTGACCGTCCGCGTCCGCGTCGAAGGCGGAGAGGACGTCGGCGGCGTACGCGCCAGAGGCGAGGTAGGCCGCTTCGAGGTCCGCGCGGCGAACGGGACGCGCGTTGCCGTCCGCGTCGTCGTACGTCCAGAAGAAGGTTGTCACCAGGTTGTATGGCGCGAGCGAGGTCGTGCCGTCGAGGTTGTCGCGTTGCATCAATACGGGTTGGTAGCCGCTGACGAGATCGGTGATGGTGTTTGTCCCTGTGATGCCGCGACATTCGGTTTTCGCGGAGCCGTCGAGTCGGATGGCTGTCCAATCCACGGAGGCGTAGGCGGGCGCATACATTTGTGGGATGTGGCAGGATTCGCACGCGACGACTTGCATGTGGCGTTCGTTGTAGGGGAGCCAGCCCGCGTGCGCCGCCTGGGTGTCGTGGCAGGATTCGCATCGGCGCATGGTGGCTTTCAATTCGGGCGCGACGGTGAATTGCGCGCTCGCGCCGCGCGTGAAGTTGTGATTCGGTTTTTCGAGATATTCGCCAATTTCCAATTTGCGTGGGTCGTAGGTCAGGTGATCGGGATTGGCGGCTTTTTCATCGAGCGCGTGCGAAGGGTTGTTGAGCGAGTAATGGCAATCGGTGCATTTCAGCGCGCGCTCCGCGTGGACATCCCACGCGTAGGGCTTGTTGGCTTTGTCGGCCAGGTTGATGCCAGACTCGGAAATTTTCTGCGAGGAGACAACCTGTCCCGTGGTGGCGGTTTGGGTTTGGGTCGCGTCGCAAGCGTCGAGAGTGAGAGGCGTCGTTTCTTCGTGAATCTCGCCGTGGCACGACGCGCAGTTCCCGTTGGTCGGTTCCTGCAACTGGACGTAGTCGGCCAGTAGTTCGCCGTCCGCGTCGAAGGCTTTTTCGTTGTAGACCCATTCGGTCGTCGTCCGCAAGACGATTCCAGAACCGAGCAGTGTGGCCGTGTTCGCCCATCCAAATTCGCCCTTCGCGATGACTTCCACGCGCACGTCGTTGTTCGGGTTCGCGGTGTGGCAGAGGAAGCAGTTCATTTCGATCACGCCCGACTTTTTCCAGTCCCAGGCTTGATACGAATCGGAGGCCGCGTCGTACGCGCTCGCTTCGGGATTTTCCGCGCTCGGCTTCAGACTCACGAGGGGCTGGCCGCTGCGACTATTGACCGCCGGCCCGCCGCCAGGGACGCGCCACCCGAAGGTCATCAACCAATCGGGCGTGGTCAGGTCGAGGAGCGAGTCATTTTTCTGCGAGAGATAGCGGTTGGCGATCGGGTCGAATTTTCCGAACAGTCCATTCGACGTGTTCCAGGAGTCGTCCGTCTCTTTGTAATCGCTCAGGCCGAGGTCGGCGTGATACGAATGGGAGACGATGTAATCGGCGTCATGGCACTGTCCGCAAGTTTGCATGGTGGAGATGGGCTGGCCGCTTTCCAAAACATGCTTGCCATCCGCATCCAACAACGCAAAGGTGGGGTGGATCGGCGACGCGGCTTCGGCAGGCGCGCTATTTTCTTTCGCGATGGCTGTTCCAATTCCAACCGCCAATGCAAGGACGAGCGCGCCGAGCAAAAAGAGTTTGATGGATGTCTTCATATTTTGTCCTTATGCAATACGTATTACGAAATACGTTATCGCCCTCCCCACTCAATCGGGTCGCCAGGATAGCCGAGCGCTTCCCAGTCGAGGCGGCCATTGTCGCTGTGACAGGCGTCGCATTGCAAGGCGTATTCGGCGGGCTGAACCATATGCGTTGTCGGCCAATACATCCAGGTTTCGGCAAAGCCATATTGACCAGAAAATTCCAGGCCAGTATCCTGCGAGCCGAGCGTGAGCGCCGAAAGCCAATCGAAGGTTGTCCAGAAGCCATTCTCGCCCGAGGTGCGCGGCTGGAGCAGGTAGTTGTTCGCTGTGTCGTAGGGTTGCTTGGCGACGTGCAATTTGAAGGGGAAGATCTTCGCATTGGGATCATTGATGCTTCCCGCGGGAAGGTTGATGTAGGTCGGTTTCAGCGGATCAATTTTGTCGCCAAGCAAGTAGCGATACGAATTGTTGCCGTTGAACCAGAGATATTCAGGCCGATAATTCCGCTCGTAAACGAACGAGCCTTTGATCTTGAGATAGGTGAAGTGATCGTCGCCGCGATCGTCTCCAGCCGTGGACCAGTCCCATGAAACTTTGGTCGGGTCTTTGGTGGCGATCTCGGGGATGTGGCAGGTCTGGCAGGCCACCGCGTCGGTGTGCAAATTGACGCGTTCATCCTCGTGTGGTTTCTGCGCGTGGCAGTCGGTGCAGGCCACCTGTTCGGCGGGGTCAATCGTGTAATTGTCCGCGATCATGCGTCCCTTGACGACATGTTCTTCCGTGCGGTGACAATCGGTGCAAAGGAAATCGAGTTTGCCCATATGCACGTCGAGATTGTCGGCGGGGAAGTAGAGGCTCTCGTCGAGGTCGCCGTGTTTCACGCCGTTGCCGCCGCCGCCGTCAAAGTGGCACTTGCCGCAGTTGTCGCGCGTGGGCGCACGCACCGAACGCGCGGCCGCCAAAAGGTCAATGCCTTTCGCGGGGTTGCCGAAATTGCTCTTGGCGTAGGTGGATGTGTCGGCATGGCAGGCGAGACAGTCCACGTTTTCGGGATTGTTGAACTCATAGGTGTCTTTGTCGTCGAGGCCATAGCCAACGTGACAGGTCATGCAGGTGCGTTCATTGCCCTGCGTGCCAATACAGAAATTGTTGATCTGATTGGCCTTGCCGATGGTGACGGGTTCGTCGCGCCAGGGCACATCAAATTCCTTACTTTCCCACGTGAAGTGGGTGGTGACCATCATCTCGCTGCCCGCGTCGGGATGGCATTCGAGGCAGGCGCGGGTCACATCCTGGCCGGTGGCGAATTCGCCTTCGATGATGTCGGCATGACTTACATGGGTGGGATGGCGCGGGACATTGTCCCACGGGTTGTCTGCGGCTTCGGCGTTTTTCGGCCAGAAGATCGCCAGGGGCAGGATAATGACCAATAAAATGGCGGCCAGCCCCAAGGTCCAGAGCGAACGGGTCTTCTTCATTGCTTTCTCCTTTTCAGGATTGAATTTCTTCCATCAAGTTGGCACGCTCCACCAGTCGGTCGCGCAGGACAGATCGAAGCAGGTCCAACGCTTCGAGGATGCGACGGTCGCGCAGGTGGTAATGGATGACGACCCCGCTTCGTTCTGGCTGGACCAGGCCGCGGTCGCGCAGGACTTTGAGGTGGCGCGACGCTGTGGGTTGGGTGATGCCGAGCGCGGAGCCCAGGTCGGTCACGTTGCGAGGCCCGTCCTCGAGCGCGTAGAGCATTAAAATGCGCGTCGGGTCGGCCAGCGCAAAGCAGAGTTCGGCTTCCAGTTGGGATACTTCCTGAGCGAGGGTGGGGGTTATCATTGCATACCTTTATGTGTATAATCGAATATATACAATTTCGCTCATATCGTAACATTTGCTTGGACAGTCTTATAGTGAAACATGTCACAAATAATGTTGCAGGATGTCATTTTCGATTAATTGACATTAATATTTCAATTCCTTGTATAATGTGACCTTAGGAGACCTCCAAATATGACAATGTCACTCAAGGAAGCCCCCTCAGTTAATGTAGGAAGCCGCCTGCGCGAATTGCGCGAGGAACGAAAAATTTCGATGCGCGGGCTGGCGAGCAAAAGCGGCCTTTCGGCCAACGCATTAAGCATGATTGAGCGCGGCAAAACCAGCCCTTCGGTCAGCACTCTCTATAAACTGGCGGATGCGATGGGGGTGGATATTACGGCTTTTTTTGGCGAACCACTCGAAAGGCAACCGGTCGTTTTTATGAAGGCTTCGGAGCGTCCGCGTGTTTCGTTTCAGCGCGGCATGTGGGAGGATTTGGGCGGCTCGCACTTTATTGGCCGTATGGAGCCGTTCATTCTCACACTGGAAAACGGCGGTGGAAGCGGCCCCCATTCCATGGTGCATACAGGACACGAGTTTGTCTTCTGTCTGCGCGGCACGCTGGAATATCAGGTTGAAAAACAAACTTTCTTGTTGGAACCTGGAGATAGCCTGATCTTCGCGGCGCGCCTCCGTCACAGATGGCGCAACCCAGGCAATACGGTGGTCAACGCGCTGATCATGCTGGCAGATTTTTCGGAATTAGAACGCGGCCTGACGGCGCATCACGAGACGCAGGAATAAAAAAACGGCGGACATTTCGTCCGCCGTTTTGCTTGCTTCGATCTATTTTTCTGGAGCGCCAGCCTCGATCCATGCGATTAGGGCGGCCAACTCATCGGGGGAAAAGAGCGCAAAGTGATCGCCGCTCTGCACGATGACGATGCGACTGCTGGCGCTATCGCCCGCCAGGATGACGGCTCCGTTCTCGCTTCCCTTCATGGCGGTCGCGTACGTGGAGAAGTCCAGCCCCGCGGACGGGGTCGCGCCGTGACATTCCGAACAGCGCGCGGCGAACAACATACCGATATAGTTGTCGTAGGTGGGGTCGGCGGGCGCGGGCGGCAACTCGGTGGATGGAGGCGGCGGAGGAAGTTGCGATAGGAGAATTTCGCGCAACTTGGGCGCGTCGAACCCCGCGAAGGTGAAGACGCTTCCGTGACAGGCCGAGTTGGAGCAGAACGAGGTGTTGCTCGTCCCGCCAGCGTCTGCGGTGGTGTGGCAGTTGGCGCAAGTGGAATCAATGGCCTGGTTGTGCAGGCTGATCCAGTTCGCGTTGAGATGTAATTCGGGTTCGGGTCCGCGGCTGATCTCGATATTGACGGTGAAATCCTGCCGGCCCGCAACGACGGGAATGGAGTGACAGAGATTACATTCGAGGCGCACGGCCTGATCCTGGTCATTGAGATGTTTGCCATCGTGACAGCGGAAACAGCCCGGCGAGTTGATGTGGCCGAGATTGTTGGGGTGCGTCGTCCAGTCTATTTTTTGTTCAGGGAAAACCGTGTGATCGTAGATGTCTTTGATCTCTTGGATGGCGGCTTCCACTTCGGTTTCATGCCCGTTGTAATAATCAGTCCCGCGATAATAATCGCCGACGATCGCTTCTATCGCCTGGAAGGCCTCCTCGCGGCCGGGATAGACGGTTTCAAGGACGCTGGCGGCGCGCTTGCGGATTTCGGGGATGGCTGGGCTGATCAGCCCGCGGGCCATGGATTCATCTATCGAAACGGAGGGCGGCTGAAAGTCGTGGGTGACGCGGTTGTGGCAGGTGATACAGTCCATGGGCTTGAGCAGGCTCTCGTCCAGCGTGGACTTGTCGAAGTCGGATTCCACGTCTACGTATTCGGTGAATGTCCCGTCCTCGTTCATCACGCGTACGTACGGAATTTCCTGGCTGAGTTCGTCCGTCGCGTAATAGTAGACGGGGTTTTCAATGTGCCAGTGGATTCCGAATCCCAGCCCTTCGCGCTTTGTGCCTCCGCCCGTTTTCATAACAAGGTAGGTGGCGGTATGCTGGTTCTCAACGTCGGTTCCATAATGATGGATCGTCCGCAGGCTGTCGTCTGAAAAGGTTTCGGGACGATGGCACTTTTCGCAGGTATCCACCGCGGGGCGCAAAGCCTGGGCGCGGATGGGCAGTTCGTAAAGATTGAAGGTCTGATAATAAAGTTCCTTGAGTCCTTGCGACTTGCGAGCCACCTGATTGACGAAGGATGTGCGCCCGATATGACATTCCTCGCAGGTGACGTTGGCGTGCGGCGATTCCACATAGACCGCGTCTTGTGGCGGCATGGTATGGCAGGCCCCGCCGCAAAATTCAGGGGAATTGGAGTATTCCCAGCCGTAGGTTCCGCCCATCAAGGCCAGCAGGATAACGACTCCCAGAGTAACGAGCGGAAGGATGATCTTCCAGCGCGGCGAACCAGGCGGAGGGAAGAAAAACTTTCGGATAGAATCTTTAATGGTCATTCTGTAACTCCTCAATTGGCGGCGTTTCTCGATAAATCTTTGGCGTTGCCGTTTGTTTTTTTATGCGTAGAAATTGTACTTTATAAATACGAGACAGGGCTGCCTTGCGACAGCCCTGTTTTTTTGTTACTTGCCTTCGGGGGCAGAATTACTCACCGATCGCGGCAAGAGCGGCGTCAATCAGGGCATTGAAGTAATTGGGGTTGTGAATACCCATGCTTGCATCTTCTTCAATGTAGCCCCAGGCGAACAGAGCGGCGGCGGCCTGTGCGTCGTAAGTGCCAGGAACCGAGGAGAAGGTGCCATCCTCGTTATGGATGAGCATGCCCTTGGCTACCAAAGCCTCTTCGAGTTTCAGGAACTTCTCTTCGAAGGCGGTTCGGAAGCCATTCACATCATAGTTGGTGGCATCAGCATGGCACGCCACGCAGGTGGAAAGCTGCGGTTTGAAGGAGTGGTTCTTGCCGTCACCGAAGTGGCAGCCCACGCAGGTGTTCTCAACCATGTTGTAGTGCGCGCCGGGTTTGCCTTCAATGCCGAGTACGGCGGCAACATCAACGGTGCCCATGAGGCTGTCAGCCTGCGGGCTAAGGTGGGTGTTGAAGCGGACGTTGGCGGCATACTTGGTGGGATCGGTCTTGTCAACGAAGTTCGCCATGTAGCGGCGGGCCTGATGGCAGTTCACGCACAGGTTGCCCAAGCCACCATCGAAAGTGGCGCCGTTGACGACCATGGTCACAGCATCGGTGGTGCGAAGAGCCCAGTCTTCACCAGTGTAGGTGGTGTGGATCTGGTGGCAGGTGTAGCAATCTTGGCGGCCGGGTTCGGTCGCGCCGTTTTCAACCTGGCTGAAGTTCTGGCCAGCGGCAACAGCGGCACGGAACGAATTGCCGGAGTGGCAGAACGTGCAGGAGTTGCGATTGTACTCTTCGATCATGGCGATGCCGCTACCGTGCTTGGAAATTTCCCATCCAGCGCGTTTGACGGCGATCGTGCCTGTGTCGTTGTGGCATTCGGCGCAGGACAAATCGGTGACAGCGGGCATCTGGCCGGGCTCACCTTGCGGGCCGGCAGGGCCTTGAGGACCTTCGGGGCCGGCAGGGCCGACGGGGCCGGCGCAAGCGGTCATGGCAAACGCAGTCAGTACGAGCAGACCGACTAGAACGAGCATTTTCTTGTTAAACATTTTGATTCTCCTATTTGGGTTTGACAGTTGAAATTCCTAATACATATTCGTGGCTGGCACCTCCGAATTCTGTAATAAAGACTAACATAGTCTTGTTATTAATACAGGGCTAATATTACAACAGAATCCGATTTTTGGGGTTGTGACATGTGTCATCTTTCACAAGGCGCGTTGTCATATTGTGTTGTTCCACCCAAAAGCGCAAAAAAGCCCGTTGATTATTACAACGGGCTAAACTTGGACTAAATTGTCATAATCTGAGGCTACGCGTACATTCCCCAGTCCAAAGCCGAGGGATCCTCCATCATTGAGAAATCCCACATCTCCATTCCCATCTCAATCGTGACCGGCATCCCCAATCCTTCCACTGCTTTTGCCTTCGTCATCTCGATCATCGCCGGGCCATATGGACAGAACGGCGTTGTCAGAATCATCTTCAAACGCGCAATATCGTTTTCGATCTGAATATCGCGCACCAGCCCCAACTGGACGATATTCATTCCAATTTCAGGATCCACCACCTCGCACAACGCCGCGCGCGCCGCATCCACCTTATCGGGGTGGGTGGTATGGATCGTCCACTGAATCGGTTTCACCTCAGAATTCTCGCTCATAGCTACTCAATATTTCCTTTCAAAATTTCAAAAACTCGCCGCGCCAATTACCAATTACTGGTAATTGCTAATCGCTAATCGCAAATTGCTAACTGCTCCCTGCCTACTTCGGTTGCACCAGATACGTGCAATGCGCGCCGCCTTCCAAAATGCACTGCACCTTATTGGCAGGCACGGCCAACATTCTTGAGATCAACGTTTGATCCACCGTGCAGACTTCAGGATGACTTTGCCCAATCTGGTAATACGGGCAGGTAATCTCGTGGATGCGATAGCCGTCGTCAGACTTTTCCCATTCCACAGTAAAGCCTTCGTCCGCCAGCAATTCCTTGACGGTATCGAGCCGCTCTTCCATACTCATTCCCTTAAGTTGCTTTGCATAATCCGCGGCCAGGTCTTCGGCCACCTGCGAAAACAATTTCGTCACCATCGGCCCCGACATGGATTCTTTCATCTGTGTCAGCAGGCGCGTCGTCAGCCGCAGATAACGCGTGGGGAAGCGCTCCATGCCATCCTCGGTCAACACATAAACGAGGCGCGGCCGGCCAACGCCATGGCGTTCCTCGTGCGCGTCCACCAAGCCTTCCATTTGGAGGTTGCTCAAATGATGCCGCACCGAAATCGGATTGATTCCCACTGCCTCGGCCAATTCATTAATGGTGGAGCGTGGCTGGCGCAGGAGCGTCTGTAAAATCTTGTCTCTCGTACTTTTCATGATTGGCAGTATACCCTCGCCTCTTCCCCTTGTCAATAATATAGATAAATATCATAAAAATTACAGACGCTGATATACTCTGAAAAAACCCCTCGCTTCATCCTTGACCTTTGGCGGGCCGCCTCGCCCCGATCCTTTTCCTTCGGGACGCCTATTTATAGGTCGGACACCGGCGCCGAACGCCAGTGCGGTGATGGCATTCCGACCCGAATTGTTCCACCAGCAGTTGCACTGCTGGATGCTCCGCACGATTTGCCAAGCAAATTGAACTGCCAAATAACCCAAACCAAACCATGAAACCCACCGTCCTCCTCACACATCCGCTTCCCCCCGATTGGATCGCCTCCCTCGAAGGCCAAGTGACCCTCATCATTGGGCAGGAAGAGACACCAGGCTGGCGAGACAACCTCCTGCAGGCTCTCCCGCAAGCCGAAGGCATCCTCTCCCTCCTCACCGCCCGCGTTGACGAGGCGATTCTCGAAAAGGCAAGCCGTCTGCGTATAGTCAGCAACATGGCCGTTGGCGTGGACAATATTGACGTGAAAGCCTGCACGCGTCGCGGCATCCCCGTCGGCAACACGCCGGGCGCGATGACCGACGCGACCGCCGACCTCGCCATGTCGCTCCTCCTCGCGGCCGCGCGGCGCTTGCCCGAATCCTCGCGCGACGCGCGCGAAGGCCGCTGGCAAACATGGTCTCCTACCGGCTGGCTCGGCGCGGACTTGCGCGGCGCGACCCTCGGCATCATCGGCCTGGGGAAGATCGGCCGGGCGGTGGCAGAGCGGGCGCGCGGGTTTGGACTCCGCGTCCGCTATTGGCAACCCCACCAAAGTCCAGAGGGGGAGGCGGGCGGCGCGGAATATGTCCCGTTCGAGGCGTTGTTGTCGTCCAGCGATTTTGTCACCTTGCATTGCCCCCTCAACGAATCCACGCGCGGACTCATTGACGAATCCGCGTTGCGAAAAATGAAACCCTCCGCCATCTTGGTCAACGCCGCGCGCGGCCCCGTGGTGGACACCTCCGCGTTGACGCGCGCGTTATCGGAAAATTGGATCGCCTCCGCCGCGCTCGACGTGACCGACCCCGAACCCCTGCCGCCCAGCCATCCTTTGTTTTCATTGCCGAATTGCTTCATCGTGCCGCACATCGGCTCGGCCACGCACGGCGCTCGCAAACGCATGGCCGAAATGGCTTGCGAAAATTTGCTGGCGGGTTTGCGCGGCGAGCGTTTGCCGAATTGCGTCAACCCCGAAATTTACAAGCCTTAATATTCCAATCTGCAAATACTCTTGTCTTGCGCCATCAGCGCGATGAATTTTTTCTGGTTGCGCGGCTTTCCGATGGTGCGCCACGTGCTGGTGACGGAATCCTCTGTGATCTCGAAATGATCCTCGGCCACACGCAGGCGGCAATCCTTGAAGATTTTTCGCAAGTCTTCGATGCGGGTGATGTCGCCCGAGCAGATCACGATCTTGTACGTGCGCGCTTCACGCATGCGATCCACCCAGCCGCCGAAGATGGGGAAGAAGACCAACACGATCAGCGTGACGGCAGTGGCGGCCAGCACAAAATCAATCTGTCCCACGGCGATGCCCATGCCAAGCGCCGCGGCCAGCCAGATGGTGGCCGCGGTGGTCAGCCCGCCGATGCGCCCGCCCTCGCGCAAAATTGTCCCCGCGCCGAGGAAGCCAATGCCCGTCACAATGTTCGATGCGACGCGCGACGGGCTGACATCTGGCTCGAGGGCGATGGAAAATAAAGTGAACAAGGTGGAGCCAAGCGTGATCAAAATAATCGTGCGGAATCCCGCCGCTTTGTATTGCACTTCGCGTTCCAACCCGATCGCTCCGCCCACAAGAACGGCGATGCCAAGTTTGATGATATCCGGGGTCAAAACTTCCATTGCATTCCTTCTAATTTTTTTGGCGTTAAATCGTTTGCGACGTTTTCAGACGACGTTGTACTCTCGTATCAACCGCCCTTCCTCGAACCTTGCCAGATCGAGAGCCGAGACATCCACAGTTTTGAACGCGCCGTCCAAAATAAATTCGGCCATCAACTTTCCTGCCACGGGGCCGTGCATGAAACCGTGTCCTGAAAAGCCCGCGACCACATGAAATCCGTCCACGTGTGTATGCCCAAAAATCGGATGAGCGTCGGGCGTCACTTCATAGAGGCCGGCCCAATGCGCGGCGCGTCCGGCGCGCTCCAGCATCGGCAGTCGCTGAATCGCCGCTTCCAAATTCACCAATTCAAAATCTTCGTCCACGTTTTGGTCAAAGCCGGGTTTCTCGTTCTGGTTCGACATGCCCACCAGCAAGCCCTCGCCATCGCGGTGGAAATATAGCGATTGCGAAAAATCAATCACGAACGGAAAATCACGCGGGACATCTGGCATGGCCGTCGTCGTAAACATCTGCCTGCGGATCGGGACAATGGGGAGGTGGACTCCTGCCATTTGGCTGACGACACCCGCCCACGGCCCCGCGGCATTAATGACCGTCCGCGTCTTTATGGACCCCGCGCGGGTCGCGACCTCTTCGACCTTTCCCTCGCGGACGCGTATCCCCGTCACCGCCGCATTCGTCAGCGCTTTCGCGCCCAATCTCTGCGCGGCGGAGACGTATCCCATCACCACGCTGTTGGGGTCCACCAAGCCATCTTTCTGGTGAAAGGTTCCCGCCAGCGCGTCGTCGAAGCGCATCTGCGGCAGGCGCGCGCGGACTTCGTCTCCGCTCAACAATTCCGTCCCCACGCCGAGGCTGTTTTGCAATTTCACGTTTCGCTGGAAGGCCGATGCGTCCGCTTCGTTCGTCGCGACCAGCAGGTATCCGCACTGACGGTAGTTGACTTCCTGCCCGATCTCGTCTTTGAAGCGCTCGATCATCGGCAGGCTGGCCTGTGAAAGTTTAACGTTGATCTCGGTGGAAAATTGGTAGCGCACGCCGCCCGCGCAGCGGCCCGTGGCGCCTGTCCCGAAGGCTTCCTCCCGTTCAAGCAGGACCACGCTCCGATGTCCGCGTGAAGCGAGATGGTAGAGCGCGCTGGCCCCCATCACGCCTCCGCCGATGATGACAATGTCCGCTGTGGTTGGTAAGTCAGTCATAATTAAAAAACGCAGAGGACGCGCGTCCTCTGCGTTGATCGTGAGTGGGCGCTCCTACTCGATGCCGAGGTAGGCTTTCTGTACCATTTCGTTGCTTTTCAGGCTGGCGGCGCTATCGCTCATAATGATCTCGCCGGTCTGGATGACGTAGCCGCGATTGGCGATGGAGAGCGCCATGAGCGCGTTCTGCTCCACCAGCAGGATGGTCGTGCCTTCCTTGTTAATGGCGACGATGGTGTCGAAGATCAATTCCACCAGGATGGGCGCCAGGCCCATCGAAGGTTCGTCGAGCAGGAGGATCTTCGGGTGGGCCATGAGGGCGCGTCCCATCGCGAGCATCTGCTGTTCGCCGCCGGAGAGTGTGCCGCCTTTTTGCGTAATGCGTTCCTTGAGGCGGGGGAAGAGCGAGAAGACGCGATCCAAATCCTGCTGGAAGCCCGATTTTTCTTTACGGGCATACGCGCCCATTTCCAAATTTTCCAGCACGGTCATGCGCGGGAAGATCATGCGGCCTTCGGGGCTTTGCGCCACGCCGAGTTCGGCCACTTTATGCGGCGCGACTTTGTCGAGCGCGATCCCGTCGAGGACGATGGAGCCGGAGCGCGGGCGGATCAATCCCTGAATGGTGCGCAGGGTGGTGCTTTTGCCCGCGCCGTTCGATCCGATTAGGGTGACGATTTCTCCATCGTTGACGGTGATGGAGATGCCCTTCAAGGCGTGGATGTTGCCGTAGTAGGTGTGTACATCTTTTAATTCAAGCATTTTATCCTCGCCTCTTATTTGGTGTCTTTGCCTTTGCCAAGATACGCTTCGATCACGCGCTCGTTCTTTTGCACCTCGGCGGGCGTTCCTTCGGCGATCTTTTCGCCGTAATCCAACACCGAAACGCGGTCCGAAATTGCCATGACCACGCGCATGTGATGTTCGATCAGCAGGATGCTCAAGCCAAGTTCCGAGCGCAGGCGCTGGATGAAGTTGGTCAGGTCAATAGTCTCGTTGGGGTTCATACCGGCGGTGGGTTCGTCCAGTAGGAGCATTTTCGGTTGGGATGCCAGCGCGCGGGCGATCTCGAGGCGGCGCTGTAAGCCGTAGGGAAGATTCTTGGCCGTGACGTTCGCGTCGCTGCGTTTGAGGCCCACGTATTCCAGCAGCTCGAGCGCGCGGGCGCGGGCGTCGGCTTCCTCTTTCATGGTCGCGGCAGTGTGCAGAATCTGCCCGATCAGGTTGGACTTCATGCGGCAATGCTCGCCCACCAGGATGTTTTCCATGGCAGACATATTCGCGAAGAGACGAATGTTCTGGAAGGTGCGGGCGATTCCAAGCGCCGTTACCTGGAAGGGTTTGAGGCCTGTCAGACTGCGTCCATCAAAGGACATATCTCCGCTGGTCGGGTTGTAGACGCGGGTGATGGTGTTGAAGAAGGTGGTTTTGCCCGCGCCGTTTGGTCCGATGACGCTGGCGATCATGCCTTTTTCCATCTCGAAATCGACTTTGTTGACCGCGGTCAAACCGCCGAATACCATGGTGATGGCTTTTGCTTCGAAGAAACTCATGGCATTAACCTTTCTTTTCCTCGTCGGCCGCGTGCAATTCCGCGCGCACCTGCGCGTTTGGAATCAAGCCTTCGGGGCGAACCGCCATCATGATGACCAGCGTTAGGCCAAACAACAGGAACCTGTAAAGTATTGGATTAGCGTTGTCTTTGACGGCCATTTGAACGACAGGATCGTTGATGGAAGGCAGAACGGTATGCGTCAACAACAGCGAAAGGAAGTCCTTGAGCGCGGGCAGGAAAAGACGGTCGGCCATCATCAACACCAGGCCGCCAACGATCACGCCGTTGATGTTGCCAATGCCGCCGAGAATGACCACGCACAGGATGATGATGGATGCGCTGAAGTCGAACACGCTGGGGAAGATGCCTCGGATGTACGCGGCGTAAAACGCTCCCGCGAAACCCGAGAAGGTCGCGCCCATGGCGAAAGCCGCCAGTTTGGTCTTGACCGGGTCAATGCCCATTTGGGCCGCGGCCAATTCGTCCTCTCGGATCGCCATCCACGCGCGTCCGAGTCGGCTGTCGCGCAGGCGGCTGATGATGAAGATCGAAAGCAGGATCAGGCCGATGATCAGGAAGTACCACGTCACAGGCCGGCTGGATTCAAACTCGCCAGGCTGAAGAACGCCCAGGAGCGAATCGATGAATTTGACGCCAGTGAGCGGAATGGGGATGAACACGAGCAGGATGCCAACGAGCGCAACGCCGTAGCCGATGAGACTCGAAATGCTCTTATTGCCGCTTCGAATGGAACGGACAAGCAGGAAGACCACCAGCGCGAGGGCCAGGCCCATCAGCGCCAGTTTGATGAGATACGCGCTTCCCATCGGTTCGCCCAGTTCAAGTAGTGGAAGCGACGGGCGGCCGATTGGGCTGATGCCTTTTTCGCCGAGTGTCAGATCCTCATGTTCCACCAGGATGATACATTTCGTCTGGATGCGGAAGAGGGGCAAAATCCAGCAGGTGAGAGGTTCCTTGATCGTGACGTCAATCAAATTCTTGAACAGCACGGGGACGATCTCACCGAAGCCCAATGTGACGATGGCGAGATAATCGCCGCGTAACGGGAGTGTTGGCGCGCCGAGGAAAAGACCCCAAATAGCCGCCATTGCCGCCGCGATCCATATCACCAGCCAGAAATTCAGCTCGATGCTATGAACAGGGGAGGACAGGATGCCTGTGGTGTAAGCGCCAATGGCGAAGAACGCGGCATATCCCAAGTCCAACAGACCCGCGTATCCAACCACGATATTCAAACCGAGGCCCAGGATTACGAAGATAAGCGCAAAGATGATCTGCGCCGTCCAACGCAGGGAAGTCGCCTGGTCTACAAACGGGAACGCGACGACGAGGATCGCCAGCAGGATCATCTTATAGAAACGCTCCTGCTTTTCGGGCAGTCCATGCAACGCCGCCAGCAGGGATGTGAAAATGACCGTGCCGAAAAAGCCCAACAAATTGGCCTTCAAGGCGAGATCTTCCGCGAACGGTTTCTTTCCGATCGCATCCATCACATTGCTATTCTGATAGAGACTCAGCAGGATAAGTACCACCGCCGCCACCAAACCAGACGGGAAAGCGGCCGCGGCGATTTTGAGCGGGTCCTTGCGCGGGAACCTTCCTCCAAGTCCCAGCCCCAGGCCGACGCCCATCAACGTACCTAAGACTGCCACCGACCATCCGCCGAAGAGGAAGGTCATCAAGCCGGCGACGATACCAAACGAAAGGCCAGTTCTGATATTTTTTATCACGGGACGCCTCCTAAGCCTTCTGACCCGTTTGCTCGCCGAGCAAACCAGTCGGGCGGAAGAGCAGGATCAGAACGAGCGTGGCAAACACCCAGGCGTTCGTCCAGCGGGCGTTTAAGTAGCCGTCGCTGAAGGAAGCCAGCAGTCCGATCAAAAATCCGCCAAGCATGGCCCCGGTGATGTTGCCGATGCCGCCCAGCACCGCCGCGGTGAACGATTGCAAACCCGCGCGAAAGCCCATGAACCACCAGGCTGTGTTGTTATAAAGACCCGCCATTAATCCTGCCGCGCCGGCCAGTCCGCCGCCGATCAGGAAAGTGGCCGTAATGACCCAGTCAATATTGATGCCAAGCATCTTGGCGGCGTCACGATTTTGGGCAGTGGCGCGCATGGCCTTGCCAAGCGTTGTGCGCTGGACGAAAAGATATAGGCCGATCATCAACGCTACGGCAAGTACAATGACCAATACATCCTTTGCCGTCAGGCGCAAGGCAATATCTGTGGATGCAAAGAGATTTACATCTCCGCCATTAAAACCAGTGGCTTTAAAAAGGGCGCCGATCATATCTGGAAATACTTTTTGAGAAGCTCCACCTGTCGTTCCAAAGGAAGGAACGAGCCAGGCCTGGGCGGCCCACATCAAACCAACATTTTCGACAATGAAGGACATGCCGATGGCAGAAATTAGCGGAGCAAGACGCGGGGCGTTGCGAAGCCGCCGATAAGCGAGACGCTCAATGCTGGCGTTCAACGCCGCGCAGAATGCAACTGCGATAACCAGGGCAAGAATTAGGCCAAGAATAATTTTTACGGGATCTTTGCTATCCAGCGTCCCAGTCACAGATAATACGGTAAGCGATGTGAAGACGCCAATCATGTATACATCGCCGTGGGCAAAGTTGATCAGTTCAATAATGCCATATACCATCGTATACCCCAATGCAATGATGGCAATGATCGCTCCGTTGGATATGCCAATAATGAGGAATTGAACTAACTGTAATGGGTTGGCCTTGATTGCGGCCGCAATGGCGGGGACGTCTAAACCGGCTATCGGTCCGATCAGGAAAACGATATAAAGAGTGATTGCCAGCGTGCCAAGACGTCGCAAATTGATTTTCTTTTTTATGCTTTCCATGAATTCCTCATTACCATCCAGTTGCTTGGAAGAAATGAAGGGGCGGCATCCGAAGATGCCGCCCCCATTCGCGCAACGCGCGACTTACTTGAAGGTACCAACAGACTCGTACTTGCCGCCCTTGACCTGGTAGAAGGTCATGTCGGTCAAGCTGGTGTCGCCATTGGCATCGAACGACCAGGTGCCGAGAGCGCCAGCGAAGTCCTTGATCGCGAACACGGCGGCGTTGATGGCGGCGCGGTCGGTGGGATCGCCACCAGCGGCGCACACGTCTTCAATCGCGCGCAAGGCCACGTTCATGGCCTCGTAACCGTACACAGCGTAGGGCTCGGTGAGCGGGCCGAACTTGGCTTCGTAGTCCTTGACGAACTGCTTGCCAGAATCGGGAAGCTCGGAGAGCGGGACGCCAGCGACGGACGCATACACGCCTTCGGCCACATCCGCGCCAGCGCCGTCAATGAAGGCCTGGGTCTGGATGCCATCGGGACCGACGAACTTAACGGTCTCGTTGTCGCCCATGATCGCGACCTTGTCCTTCAACAGCTGGGAGGCGTTGTTGTCCACCACCATGCCAACGTAGATGGCATCGGGCGGGCCGCCAGCGTTGCTGGTGGAGATCTTGGTCATGAGGGCTTTGTAGTCGGCGGCCTTCGGGTCAATGCCTTCGTGACCGACAACGGTCAGGCCGATTTCTTTGGCGGTGGCTTCGAACACATCGGCAACGCCCTTACCGTAGAGTTCCTGATCATCCAGGATGTAGACGGTGGTGGCGCCGAGGGATTTCACGAAGTTGGCCGCAACCTTGCCCTGGATGTCGTCAGCGGCGACGACGCGAGCATAGGAGCGGGTGCCGGTCGGGTAGTAGGAATCGGTCACGCCGGGCAGGTCTTTGTCAGCCTTGGTCAAACCAGGGTTGGTGTTGGCCGGGGAGATCATGACCAGCGGGCCAGCGGCGTTGAGGATCGGGATCGAAAGCTTGGCGGCGCCGGAGTTGAACGTGCCGAGGTAGGCAACGATCGCGGGATCGGCGGCGGCCTTGTTGGCGTTTTCGGTTTCAACAGCGGGATCCCACTTGCCGAGAGCGGCAGAGGCATCGTCCCAGGCTTCGTATTCGAGGGTGTACTTGCCACCGCAGGCGCTGTAGTTGGCCTGTTCGAGGCGCAACTGCATGGCGTTGACGATGGTCTGGGTCTGGGTCAGGGACGAACCGGTCATGGGCAGGCTGGAGACGATCTTGAGGGTGCCCACGGGACCCGCTTCAGTCGCGGGGGCTTCGGTCATCGGAGCTTCGGTCGCGGGAGCTTCGGTCGCGGGGGCCTCAGTGGCGCCTCCGCCACCGCAGGCGGCGAGGACGCTGGCGATAACCAGCAGGGATAGTACAGCGAACAGACGTTTAGACATTCTTTCTCCTCCGAATTGGTAGGTGGTTCAAAATGACCCGATCGCGGGTCTGACGAAGCGGCTGACAAAGCGGATTGGTGTCGGCATCACCTCCTTATGGGAAGGGTTTTAAAGAAAGCCGGAGAAAAATGCGAAAAGCAAGTTCTCACGGCCGTTAATACCCTTCATGCGGGAATGTCTGACAAGTTTCTCGCAATATTACGGGAAATCGCCTTTCAGGTCAAGAGGAGGATTCCCTTAAATTTTTACTTTGAGGCGGGCTTGTATAGCAATTGTTCGCGGATGCGTAAATCTGTGTTACGGATCTTCATTGCCAGGTCCGCCGCCAGATTGTACATGAGGCGATAGCCGAGCTGTGGATAAGTCTCGCATAACATGATGATCTTGTCTCGCGGAATGACAAGTAAGCGCGTATCCTTTTGCAAGGCGCGCGCGGTGGCGGAGCGCAAGCCCTCGTCCACGAGCGCGACCTCGCCGAATGATTGTCCGCGGCGGAGCGTGGCGATGCGTGTCTCTTTTTGCTCACCGTTCGAGGGACCTCCGACCAGCGCGGGGTTGATCAGAATATCCACCTCGCCCTGTGCGATCACGTAAAGTTCCTTGCCTTCACTGTTTTCGCGAAAGATCGTCTCGCCCTCCTGGTAAACAACCTCCTGACACAAATTGGCCATTAATTCCAATTGCGTGGACGTGAACATGTAGAAGATGTCGCTTTGTTTCAGAAAATTGATGATCGTGGTTGGAGCCATTTTTGCCTCGTCGAATCTTTTTCGTTCGCTCTGTCCATGTAGTGACGACTCCGCGTAGCGCCCTGTGGGTTAGTCGTCGTCCAAGTTAGGGAATGAGAACATCCAGCCAATCGAGCGGATCCACCTGCACGCCGTTGACCCAGATCTCCCAATGGAGGTGCGGGCCTGTCACGCGTCCTGTCCCGCCAATTTTGCCGATCAACTGGCCTGCCGCCACCATTTGCCCAACTGTGACGTAGGTCTCCTCCTGGTGCCAAAAGCCGCTGTAAATACCGTGACCATGGTCAATGAGGGTCGCGTTGCCGCGCACGAATAGTTTCTCGCTAAGGACAACCATCCCCGGCGCGGGCGCATAGATGTCGTAGGGCTTGGCCTCCGAGCAGACGCAATAATCAACGCCGGAATGGAAATTGCTGTACACTCCATTATTATAAGAACGCCGGTCTCCAAACCACGCAGTAATGTTGTTCGGAACATCGTCCACAGGGGAGCGGAAGGGCTCCTGCCAATATCTCTGCGGGTTGACTGGCGTGACCACATTGAGAATCTGTTGATATTCCGGTTCAATGACAGCCGGGTCGAGCGTGGTGACATCGTTCACAGTAATAGAATAGAGTGGATAATTTCCTGATGCTACTAAAACCATTTGTTCGTACGATTGGATGCTTCCGTCGAGGAGTGTCGCGTCCAAATGCAGGGGATAGACGCCCGGCTCCAGCATGGCGTGGACTCCCTGCAAGGCGGCCTGATTGCCGTCGCCCATGTCGAAAAAGTGCAAGGAGCGATCCGCGAGAAACCCGCTAATTATCGCGCCATTCGCGGGTTTAACGATGATTTCGGCGGTGCCGCCCTGTTTGAGCGGAAGCGCTTTGACCGACGCGCTTTGGAAGGCAGATGGGAGTCCGCTCGCAAACGCGGCCGCGGAACCTGTCGGCGAGTAGAGCGTGTCGCCGGGCAGAGCGGACCAGGTCCCCGCGAGACCGTTGAGGGCCGAAAGCGTCCACGCATCCGAATCCTGTTTGACGGCCAGCTCGAGCAACGTCTCGCCTTTGGCGGCGGTGGTTGAGGCGGGCAACGAGGCGGTTCCGTTTTGTTGCGGCACGATTAGAGAGACGCCTACATATAATTCGGATGGGCTGATGATGTGGTTGAGCCTTTGCAGAAGGGCAATATCCACCTGACTGCGACGCGCCAGCCCGCGCAGTGAATCGCCGAAGCCGACGACCTCGGTGTCGAGGATGCCCGTCAAGCCTTCGAGACCTGGGATGACGAGTTGTTGGCCGACCTGTAAATTCCCGTTGGTGAGACCATTGGCCGCCATTAACGCATCCAGACTGACGTTGAAGCGGGACGCGATGGACCAGAGCGTATCGCCCTCTTGAACGATGTACACTGGCCCGCCAGCCTGCGCGGCGACGACACGCGGCGTGAGCAGGGCAAGGATGATGAGCGTGATGATGATGGTTTTACGCATTTTGGAATTGAACGGTTTGGCCGAGCGCGAGATCGTCAATGCGGCTGGCATGGACTTCCAACACATAACGGGCAGGTTCTTTTGAAATGTAGGCAGGCTTGCCAGCGCGCGCCACAACTTTATCCACCACTTGCATTTTTTCGTTGATCCAAAAAACCGCCAGGTCGAATTTGACGCCCAGCATGTGAATGGACGAATCGACGCGGCTATCGCGTCCGAATGCCAGAAGCAAGCCCTCGTCACGCGTGAGCGCAGGGCGGAAGGTGAGGCCGCGCAGGCGGCAGAGGAACGATTCACACCATTTGGCGCGCGGCGGGTCGGTCATCCCGTTTTGAGGTTGTATGAAAATGATTCGATGGGTCGTCATAAGGTATGAAAAAAGGGCGGCCCTGCTTGGTGAAAGGGACGCCCCAAACTTGGTTGGCCGTGTTTAGGAGTGTTTGCCGAGAACTTTTTCCACGGAGGCGAGCAGGTCTTGCGGGCTGAACGGTTTGGCGATGTAATCGTCCACCTTGGCGATGTGCAGGCCCAGCACTTTGTCAATGCTTTGCGCCTTGGCCGTGACCACGATGACGGGAATGTTGCGTGTGCCTTCATCGGCTTTCATTTGCTGGTATACTTCCCAGCCGTCCAAGTCGGGCATCATCAGGTCGAGCAATACCAGGTCGGGATGAAGTTCGCGAACTTTCTTGATCCCTTCTGTGCCGCCTGCCGCGCCCAACACGTTGAATCCGCGTCGCTCCAGGATGAGACGGATCAAGTCAATCATCTCTGGTTCATCTTCGATACATAAAATGAATTTATTCTTTTCAGTCATAGATACCTGCCAAATTAAGTTTACCATATAAAGCGATTTAACAATGAAAATCATCACCTGGAACGTAAATGGCATTCGCGCCGCGCTCGGCAAAGGCGCGCTGGATTGGGCTTTTGACCGCCACCCCGACGTGTTGTGCCTGCAAGAGATCAAAGCGCGTCCCGAGCAGTTGACCGAAGCCCAGCGGACGCGCGCGGGCTACGATGTGACGTGGAATCCCGCCCAACGTCCAGGGTATAGCGGCGTTGCTTCCTATTATTCCGCTTCGCCCCTCGACGTTCAGCCGGGTCTGTCCGTGGAGCGCTTCGACATCGAGGGCCGCGTTCTTCGAACCCGCCATCCCGACTTCCTGCTGTTTAACATCTATTTCCCCAACGGTCAGCGTGGACAGGATCGCGTGGATTACAAACTCGAATTCTACGCGCGCCTTTTGGAGATTTGCGATGAACTCCATGCCAAAGGCGAGAATATCATCATCACGGGCGATTTTAACACTTCGCACATGCCCATTGATTTGAGGAATCCCAAAGAGAATGAAAAGACTTCGGGATTTTTGCCCGAGGAGCGCGAGTGGGTGCAGAAATTTCTCGATCATGGATTCGTGGATGCGTATCGCAGGCTTTACCCCGAAAAGGAACAATATACCTGGTGGACGTATCGCTTCTCGGCCCGCGAGCGCGGCATTGGCTGGCGGTTGGACTATTTCCTCGTCAGCGAGGCGCTGTTCCCGCGCGTGAAGGATGTTGTGGTTTATGACGAAGTGATGGGTTCGGATCACTGCCCTGTGGAATTGGTGATCGAGTAAAAGTTTTGGCGTTCCCCAGCAGTTGTACTGCCGACGGAACATTCATATGTGCATTTCGTTAGAGAATCATATAAGAATTTACGAATCGCCGTCATTAAACCATCCGCGGTTGTATAATGGCGACGTTACCTGGAGGTTCCTTTGAATCAACAACGCGGTCAATCATTTTTAGTCACATTTATTCTTGTCGTGGCAATTGCAGCTATGATCTACATGGCCTTTCAAAACGAAGCGAGCGCTGCCAGCACGCCAAAGACAATTAATGAAGTGGCGCAAGCCGTTCAGAACGGCGAAGTGGAGCGTATCTCCATTGAAAGCGACAATCGCCTCATCGTGGTCTATAAGGAAGGCGGCGAGTTTTCTGCCGAGGCTTTGGAACAACCTTCCCACAAAGAGCCGGACGCCACGCTTGTGGATCAACTCCTTAAGTTGGGCGTTTCTCCCGAAAAACTTTCCCCTGAAAATGTGAAGATCGAGCAGAAGCCGCCCTCCGCGTGGACGGGCTTTTTAGGTTCGCTGGCCTTTGTCCTGCCGGTGTTGCTGATGGGCGGCGTCTTGTGGTTCATCTTCCGTCAGGCGCAGGGATCGAACAACGCGGCCATGTCGTTTGGCAAGAGCCGCGCCCGCATGTTCAGCGGCGATCATCCAACTGTCACATTCAATGACGTGGCGGGTGTGGAAGAGTCGAAAGACGAGCTGAAGGAAGTGGTCGAGTTCCTGAAAGAGCCGCAGAAGTTCATCCAGTTGGGCGCGCGCATCCCGAAGGGCGTTTTGCTGGTCGGCCCTCCTGGAACAGGTAAGACGCTTCTCGCCAAGGCCGTTTCGGGCGAGGCGGGCGTGCCGTTCTTCTCCATCTCTGGCTCGGAATTTGTGGAAATGTTCGTGGGTGTCGGCGCGAGCCGCGTGCGCGACCTGTTCGATCAGGCCAAGCGCCACTCGCCCTGCATCATCTTCGTGGATGAGATCGACGCGGTCGGACGTCAACGCGGGGCGGGCCTCGGCGGTTCGCACGATGAGCGCGAGCAGACGTTGAATCAGATGCTCGTGGAGATGGACGGTTTCGACACCGACACCAACATCATCATCATGGCGGCCACCAACCGTCCCGATGTGCTGGACCCCGCGCTTCTGCGCCCGGGCCGCTTCGACCGCCGCGTCACGCTCGACCGTCCGGATGTGAAGGGACGCGAGGCCATCCTGAAAGTTCACGTCAAAGGCAAGCCGCTCGATCCGTCTGTGGATCTTGGCACGCTGGCGCGCGGCACGCCTGGTTTCGTGGGCGCGGATTTGGAAAACCTCGTCAATGAGGGCGCCATTCTCGCCGCCCGCCGCAACAAAAAATCCATCACCCAGCCCGATTTGGAAGAAGCCATCGAGCGCGTGGTGATGGGACCGGAACGCAAGTCGCGCCTCATCTCGGACGAAGAGAAGCGCATCATCGCCTACCACGAGGCGGGTCACGCGGTGGTAGCGAATGCCATTCCCGAAGCGGACCCTGTCCAGAAAGTGACCATCGTCGGTCGTGGACAGGCCGGTGGCGTGACGTGGTTCCGCCCCGAAGAGGATCGCATCCTGGCCTCGCGCAAGAAGATGGTCGCCACGCTGGCCTACGCCCTGGGCGGACGCGCCGCCGAGGAATTGGTATTTGACGACATCACCTCGGGCGCGTCCAACGACATCGAGCAGGTGACGCGCATGGCCCGCGCCATGGTCACCCGCCTCGGCATGTCCAACGAACTTGGCCCGATGGTGTACGGCCAAAAGGAAGAGTTGATCTTCCTCGGCCGCGAGATTTCGGAACAGCGCGATTACTCCGAATCCATCGCCGAACAAATTGACCGCGAAGTCCGCAGGATCGTGGACGAGGCCTACAAGCAGTCGAAAGTCACGCTCAAAAAGTATCGCGCCGAGTTAGATGCCGTTGCCAAGAAACTGCTCGAAGTGGAAACGATCACCCGCGAAGAGTTTGAATCCATCTTCCCGCCGCCGTTTGGAAAGAAGAGCGGCACGCCGCAAGTTGCTGGTTAGTCTCCTGGCCTGCTGGTCGGTTAGCCACGCAGGTTTGGAATAAATTGAAAATAAAGCCTCCTGAAACATCAGGAGGCTTTATTCTTTAACTTCGCAGGAACCACGCGACCAATAAACTAACCAACCCGCCGACTACGATGGATTTGCTTCCTTATGCTGTCTCACCAACTCGCGGCGGAGGATCTTTCCGACCGTGGTCTTGGGCAATTCAGCGCGGAACTCAAAGTGGGTGGGCACTTTGTAGGCGGCCAGACGTTCTTTGCAGAAGGATTTCAGTTCCTCCTCGGTGGCGGTTTCGCCTGGTTTGAACACGATCCAGGCCTTCACCGTCTCGCCGCGATATGGATCGGGGATGCCAGCCACGCCCACGTCCATCACCTTGGGATGCGTGATGAGGACTTCCTCCACCTCGCGCGGCCAAACCTGGAATCCGCCCGGCTTGATGAGTTCCTTCTTGCGATCCACAATGTAGAAATAGCCGTCCTCATCCATGCGGCCAATGTCGCCTGTGAACAACCAGATTTTGCCATCCTTCATGGTGCGGATGGTGTTGGCCGTTTCGGTGGGCATGTTGTGATAGCCCTTCATCACCTGCGGGCCGTTGATGATGATTTCGCCGATCTCGCCCTGCGGCAAAATGGTCTCGCCGTCGTCCAGGCTGATGATCTGACAGTCCACGTCGGGGAGCGGCATGCCGATCGAGCCAGTCTTGTTCACGCCGTTGAGCGGATTGCAATGCGTGGCGGTCGGCGCTTCCGAAAGGCCAAAGCCCTCGAACACTTTTCCGCCGCTCAATTTTTCAAAGGTCTCTTTTGTTTCGCGCAGGAGCGGAGCCGAGCCAGAGATGCAGGCTTTGACCGATGACAGATCGTACTTGCCCGCCTTCACGTCGGGATGATTGTTGATGCCGTTGTAAAGCGCTGGCACGCCCGGGAAGAGGGTGGCTTTGTATTTCGAGATGTTATCCAAAACATCCTTCAAGTCGCGTGGATTGGGAACCATTACCATCGTGGAACCAGCCGCCATCGCGAACAGCAATCCCGCCACCATGCCATAAACATGGAAGAGCGGAATCGCCATCAGCACCACCTCTTTACCTTCGTTCAGATTCGTCATCCAGGCTTTGATCTGGAGCGTATCGGCCACGATGTTCTTGTGCATTGCCATTGCGGCCTTTGCCACGCCCGTGGTGCCGCCGCTATATTGGAAGAGCGCCAGGTCGTCCGAGCCGATGTCCACTTTGGGACGAGGCGTGTTCGCGTGTTTGGCGAGCATATCCTGGAACCAGATATCGCCATCCGCCAGTCCGCCCTCGATGCGGAATCCGCCTTTCTTTTCCTTCGCCAGTGTAAACAGGAAGCGCAGGAGCGGAGGCAGGGTCTCTTTCAAATTGGTCACGATCAACTTTTTGATCTTGGTCTTGGGTTGCGCAGCCTTGATCGTCTTGTAGAAGTTGGTCATCACGAACATCACTTCGATGCCCGAGTCGTTGGCTTGATGCTCGATTTCGGGAGGCGTGTAAAGCGGATTCGTCGCCACCACCACGCCGCCCGCTTTCAAAATTCCGAAATAGGCCATCACGAACTGTGGCGTGTTCGGCATGAAGATGCCCACGCGGTCGCCCTTTTTCACCCCCATCGCAACCAGCGCGCCCGCGACGCGATCCGAAATTTCGTTCATCTCCTTGTACGAAATGGCCGCGCCCTTAAAGATCGTGCAGGCGCGGTCAGGATACTTTTGGGCCGCGTTATCCAAAAATTGGAACACAGGCCCCGCAGGGTATTCAATTGTGGCTGGCACTCCCTTATCATAATTCTTGATCCAGGGTTTCTCATTCATTACGGCCTCTCCTCACTTTGGGTTAGGTGGATTGATGTCTTAGTATATACACGATAATTTCAAAAGTCAACAAGTTTATGGAGAAAATCAAAAATCTCATTCGCCGTATTTTCGCGAACGACGAACCAGCGGATCGCCTCATTCGACGGTTTGAACCAATTCGCCTGCCTGCGGACGAAAACCCGCGTGGCGCGTCTAATCTGGACCTTGGCCGCGTCCTCCGTCATTTGGCCTTTCACCACGCCGACGCATTCGCGATACCCGATCCCGGTCATGGACGGCAAATCGGGTGAGTAGCCACTTTCGAGCAAGCCGCGCACCTCGTCCACAAAGCCCGTCGCGAACATCGCCTCGATGCGCGCGTCCACCCGCGCGTACAACTCCTCGCGCGGCCGCGTCAACCCAATCGTCGCCAACCGATAAGGAGACTCTACCTGCCCGCGTTGCTCGGAGAATTTCCGCCCCGTCGTCAAAATCACTTCCAGCGCGCGAATCGTCCGCCGCACATTGCGCGCGTCGATTTTCGCGGCCGCTTCGGGGTCGAGAGATGCGAGTTTATCGTGTAGCCAGTATATCCCTCGTTCATCCCGCAAAGCGATCCTCCCTAATTCATCCCTGAGCCGTTCATCTGCCTTCACTTCTGGCGGACTCCATCCCTCCGTCACCGCGCGCACATATTGACCCGTGCCGCCCACCAAAAAGGGGAGTTTCCCGCGCGCGTGGATCTCCGCGATGATCCTGCGCGCCTCCTGCTGAAACTGCGCCAGCGACCAGGTCTCGTCGGGATTCGCCACGTCAATCAAATGATGCGGGACGCGCGCCTGCTCCGCGCGCGTGGGCTTGGCCGTGCCAATATCCATGCCGCGGTAAAACAACCGCGAATCCGCGCTGACGATCTCGCCGTTGAGACGTTCCGCTAATTGAATCGCGAACTCGGTCTTGCCAACCGCGGTTGGGCCGATGATGAGGATGAGGGGAGGAAGGGGCATATCAATCTGATTATACCCATTCAAAATATTTGACGTATAATCTCCTCAATCCATTTCGCGGGAAAGCCCCCATGCCCAATCGTAGACTCAACGTATTCCTCTGCCACGCCAAAGAAGACAAGCCGACGGTGCGCGAACTGTATCGCCAGTTGACCGCCGAAGGCTGGATGGACGTTTGGCTGGACGAGGAGAATCTCTTCCCTGGCCAGGAATGGGACATGGAGATCGAGAAAGCCGTGGAAGCGGCGGACGTGGTGATCGTTTGCCTTTCGTCCTTTTCGGTGAGCAAAGAGGGATACGTTCAAAAAGAAATTCGCTTCGTTCTGAACATTGCCGATGAAAAACCTGAGGGGACGATCTTTGTGGTTCCCCTGCGCTTGGATGATTGCCAGGTGCCGCGCCGAATCCGTGCCTGGCAATATGTGGACTACTTCCCGAAGGCCAATCAAAAACGGGCTTATGCGCGTTTGCTCGAAAGTCTGAAACTCCGTGCGGGGAAAATTGGAATTTCCGTAGGTCGGATTGGCAATCCGATTGACGAGCCTGATGAAAATGAAACCGTCAAAGCCGAGCGGGAGCGCAAAGCAAAGGAAGAACGCGAACGAAGTGTGCGCCTTGCCACCCAAAAAGCCGAAGACGAGCGCATTGCCCGAGAAAAGGCCGAGGCAGAGCGTAAGGCCAAAGCCGAACGCGATCGACTCACGCTCCAGAAAGCCGAGGAACGCAGAAAAGCAATTGCCGATGCTTTTCGCAAGATCAATTTCAAGCGTTTATTTGCCATTGGTGGAATTATCGGTGCTTGTGTTGCCTTGTTTTTTGTCGGCAGGTTTGTGATTGAGAATTTACCGACAATTCCCGCTTCTACTCCAACTTCCGAAGTCTCCGAGACCTCGGAAGTCTCATTGGTCGCACCCACACGCCTTTTGCCTACCGAATCGCCGACAAATCCTCCCGCTTCCAATCTTGGTGTTGGCAGTACTTGGACTTCCCCCAAAGATGGCATGGTAATGATGTTCGTGCCAGCGGGCAAATTCTCGATGGGAAGCGATAGCGGTTCTGACGATGAAAAACCCGTTCACGATGTAACTCTCGATTCCTATTGGATAGACAAAATCGAAGTGACTAACGCGATGTATGCCAAATGCGTAGAGGCAGGGCAATGCGATGCGCCAAACCCAACGAGTTCGTATACTCGGCAAAGTTATTATGGCAATTCTGAGTTTGATGATTTTCCTGTGATTTACGTTTCCTGGGATGATGCAAAAAATTATTGCGGTTGGCGCGGCGACGAGACGCGCCTGCCCACAGAGGCCGAATGGGAAAAGGCCGCCAGTTGGGATGCTGACAGACAGGAGAAACGAATTTATCCGTGGGGAAATACCTTTGTTCGTTCTTCACTCAATTTTTGTGATGAGAACTGTTCGTTTTATTTGTGGAGGGATAGCAGTGCAGACGATGGGTACGCTGATACATCTCCCGTTGGAAATTATCCCTCTGGCGCTAGTTTTTACGGTCTGCTGGACATGACAGGCAATGTTTGGGAGTGGGTGGGCAGCCTTTACCAAACGTATCCTTATAATTCAAGTGACGGGCGTGAGGATTTATCTGTGAGTGGTGATCGCGTGCTGCGGGGTGGATCGTTGGGCAACGACGGTAGCGACATTCGCTCCTCGGTTCGGAACTGGTACTCTCCTGTCGTTACCTACTACGACATTGGTTTCCGTTGCGCCCGCTCGCTTCCTTGATTCTGGAATTCTGTTCCCTTTTGTTCTGAAATTCTGAATCGCGCCAGCCCTGATAGCAAAGTGACAGTCATCTCCAAGATGACTGTCACTTTGCTATCCAGTTACATTCTCAAAATGCACCACCTTCGCCTCGCCCGTCTCTCCCTCCACGGCGATGACATCCACTTTGCTTCCATAGCCGACGAAGGTCGGCTTTGCAAATGTTGGTGCGACTTTCGCGATGCACCCCTGTGGGGCTAGTCGCCCCGAAAGTCGGAGACTTTCGAGTCCGTGCTGGCGCTTGCTTTTCTGCGCGTTCTTTCCTACAATTGAACTAGGAAAATGGAAGCCACGGTTTCGCCAGCATTATTCGTAGAAGGTTAGGAGGACTCCCGCATGTTCCAGATCAAATTGCTTCCCGATCGTCCCGATGTGACCGCGCCGGACGGCTCCGACGTGCGCGTTTTGCTTTCGCTGAAAGGCGGGAGTATGGCGCATTTTGAATTGACCGCGGGCGGAATTTCGAAACCCGTAGCCCACAAAACCGTGGACGAGATCTGGTACTTCATCGAAGGCCTCGGCGTGATGTGGCGCAAATTGGACGCACACGAAGAGACGGTCCGCGTGGAGGCGGGCGTGTGCATCACCATCCCGTGCGGGACGCATTTCCAGTTCCGCTCGCTTGGGCCAGATTCGCTCAAAGCGGTGGCTGTCACCATGCCGCCCTGGCCCGGAACGGGAGAGGCCTTTGAGGTGACGGGATTGTGGAATCCGACGAGCTAACATGGCGAGTATTTTTCGCCACCAAAGAAGCGTTTGAGTGTTCTTAATCACATCTTACCGGTAAAGGAAAAAATATGCTCAGCCAAACCTCCCGTTTATTGACTTACGCTTGTGCCGTTCTCTACTTCGTTCTTGGGGGAGCGCTCTTCCTCCTGCCGGCATCCCTCGCCCCCGTCTTTGCGTGGAAAGTGACCGCCTTCATGACGATGACCATCGGCGGATGGTGCCTCGGCAACGCATGGCTGGCCTTCCTCTCTGCGCGTCGCTGGGACTGGAAGGTGGTTTACTCCACACTGATCTATCTGTGGCTGTTCGGCATTTTCGAGATCGCCGTCCTATTTCTGTTCCGCGACAAACTCAACCTTTCGCATCCCATCGCCTGGCTGTATCTTGCCACCTTGCTTGTCAATGTGTTGACCGCGTTGGTCGGCTTCGTGGACTGGTTACGACTTCGCCCCGCGCGCGAACATTTCGGCCCGCAGTTGGGAACAGGCCATAACGTGGCGGTGGTTCTCTTTGTTTTGTTCGTCGGGTTTCTTGGCTTCTACGGGATGATCGCGCAAAGCGGCGCGGTCGGTACGAACGGCGGAATTTTCCCCGAACTCATGTCCCCGTTCACCCTGCGGAGTTTCGGCGTGTTTTATTTCGCCATCGCGTTGGCAGTGACTCCGTATCTGCGCGATAAAAATCTCTACGCGCTTCTGCATCACAGCATCGCGTCGTATGGACTGATCTTCTTCATCACCATCGCCGCGTTCGCCTACCTCAACCTGTTTGACTTCTCCGCGCGCCCAGGCGGGTTATTATATTTCGGCGCGTATCTGGGAGTGGGAATCCCGTTGCTATTTGTGTTTGCGAAGTATCGGGGAAAACTGTTGGGCAATTAGTTAAAAACCTGAACCCCATCTATTTCCTCACCCGACCCTCTCCCTTTGGGAGAGGGTCGGGTGAGGGGTTTAATCAGGATAAACCTTCCACCCTAATTGATCCAAATCATCGGCGGGGAGTTGTTCGGGCAAATCCACGAGGGTGGCGGATGCCTCTGCAAGCAAAGTTCCGTTCATGTCGTAGATGGCGCCTGTCGCTTCGGCGGTCCAGCGCATGCGCCTGCCGCGTTTGCCCACAATTTTGAGCGGCTGTCCGATAGGCACTTTCTTTTTATATTTCACTTTCAATTCCGCAGTGTACATAAAATTGGACGTCTTCGGGTCGCTTCCCATGAAGGCGCGGCCCGTGGCTTCGTCTAAAATTGCGGCGGTGATGCCTCCGTGCAAGATGCCTGGGTAACCCTGGTAATTTTCGGGCGCGGTGTATTCGGCGGTCACTTCATCGGGCGCGGTTTCGTAGAAGTGCATGTGCAGGCCGATGGGGTTTTCGAGTCCGCATACGAAGCAATGGCGGGAGTTGGGTTGTTTGGTTTTCATGGGTGATTTTTTTACCACAAAGTACACCAAGGTCACGAAGGCAAACGCATGTTTTTACTGCCTTTTATTCCTTTGTGCACTTTGCGTCCTTTGTGGTGAGAGATTATTTTTCCGCCCAGTGGATGGCGATGGTTCCGAACATCAATCGCTCGAATCCGACCTTCTTGAATCCGACGGCGGCCATCAGCGCGCTCATCTTTTCGGCGGTGACGAAATTTTCGGTGGTGTCGGGCAGGTAGTTGTACGCGTCGCTCTCGCCAGAAATGAGTCGCCCCAGCGTGGGGATGATGAAGTGCATGTGGATCCAGATGAACGGCGAAAGGATATTTTTCTTCGGGCGCGTGGTGTCGAGGATGACGATCCGACCGCCGCGCTTGAGGACGCGATACTGCTCCTCCAGCACTTTGTGCAAGTCTATGACGTTTCGCATCAGGAACCCCGAAACGGACGCGTCGAACGACGCGTTCGCGAACGGGAGATGGAGCGCGTCGGCGGCGGAGAAATCGAGGCGGGCGAGGCGCTGTCCAGCACGCATCATCTCGAGGGTGAAGTCCGCGGCGGCGACGCGCGTGGCGGGGAACTGTCGAAGGGCCTCGCGCGCCAAGTCGCCGGTGCCCGCCCCGAGGTCCAGCATGGACGCGTTGGGTTTGAGTCCCGCGAGTTGAATCACGAGTCGGCGCCAGCGCACGTCTTGAAATCCCGTCATCAGGCGGTTCATTAAATCATAACGTCGGGCGATGCGGGTGAACATGTTTTGAACGTATGTCGCGCGTTCTTGTCCTGTCAATTGGGTCATCGGTCTCCTGTGTTTATGTCGTCGTTGCGAGGGCGATCTTCCCGAAGCAATCTCCTCCACGACGCGGGGATTGCTTCGTCGGGGAGAACGCCCTCCTCGCAATGACGGGCGTAAAACTCGGCCAATTATAAACGCATGTTACAATGCGGCGACTTATGGAAAAACCGACTCTCTTACAAATCTGGTGGATGGCAATGCGCCCCAAGACGTTGCCCGCCGCGGCTTCGGGCGTGTTGATGGGAAGCGCGCTGGCGTGGCGCGATGGACATTTTCAACTTTTGCCCGCGCTGGCCGCGTTGGCGGTTGCGCTCCTTTTACAAATCGGAAGCAACGTGGCGAACGACGTTTACGATTTCGAGCGCGGTACGGATACATCCGAGCGGCAGGGGCCGTTGCGCGTGACACAGGCGGGACTGTTGACGCCCGCGCAGGTGAAGCGCGGCATGTGGATCATCTTCGCGCTGGCGGCTGGGCTGGGTTTGTATCTCGCATTCTTGCGCGGCTGGGTGGTGATCGCGATTGGGCTGGCGGCGATCCTCTCGGCCATCGCGTACACGGGCGGGCCGTTCCCACTTGGTTATTATGGACTCGGCGATCTCTTCGTCTTTATCTTTTTCGGCGTCGCGGCTGTGGCAGGGACATATTTTGTGCAGGCGGGTTCGGTCAGCGCCGCGGCGTGGTGGATGTCTTTGCCGGTGGGACTCATCATCACCGCGATTTTGGTGGTGAACAATTTACGCGATATCGAAAACGATCGCAAGGGAAACAAGTTGACGCTGGCCGTCCGCCTGGGCGTACGCGGGACGCGCGTGGAATATTTGCTGTGCATGGTTGGCGCGTACTTGATTGTCCCGCTTGCCGCGGCGCTAGGGCTGATCCCGTGGGCGGGATTGCTCGCGTGGCTCTCCCTTCCGCTCGCGATCAAAACCGCGCGGACGGTGTTCACGCAGGCAGGCCGTCCGCTCAACGCCGCGCTGGCAGGGACGGGACAGGTCGCGTTGTCATTTAGTTTGTTGTTTGGGGTTGGTCTTGTAGTCTCGTAGTTGAATAGTCGGGTGGTCAATTGCCTGAGTGAGATTATGTAACCATTCGACCATCAGACTACGCGACTACCAGACTAACTGACAAACTTCCACCGACAAAGTTTGCGTTCCAACCAATCCACCGCGAAATACATTCCCAACCCCAACAAAGACATGGCGACGACGCCCGCGTACATGGCGGGATAATTGAAGAGCGTACTGCCTTGATAGTAAATGTAATAGCCCAATCCATATTTCGTCGCGAATAACTCGGTCACGTACAGCACCGCCACCGCCGTGCCAATGGACTGGCGCAGGGCGGTCAAGATGGCGGGCAGACTCGCGGGGAGATAGACGAAGCGAAACAACGCGCGCCGTCCCGCGCCGAGACTGCGGAGGCTTTGCAGAAGTTGCGGCGGAATCCCCGCGGCCTGGTCACGAACAAGCACAACGATTTGAAAAAATAAAATCAGAAAGATGATGGCAATTTTGGCGGTATCGCCGATTCCCAAAAACAAAAAGACGATCGGGACCAGCACCACTTTCGGGATGGGGTATAGCAGATAGATGACGGGCGACAGGATTCGATTCCACGTCTTCGAGCCGCCGATTGCCAGACCCGCAGGAGCCGCGGCCAGCACAGATAAGAACATCCCCGCGCTGACGCGCCACAAACTGACTCCAAAATGGATGACAAGATTCTCTCCCATTTCTTGAAAGAAGACGGTCATCACCACCCACGGCGCGGGCAAGATGGGACGTTGGATCAACATCGCCGCGATCTGCCAGACGAAGACCAGTCCAAGCGCAGCGAGTAATACGTCACTCCGTTTCATTTCTCATCTCCCTCCACAACAACTCGCACAACTCACGATACTCCCGCGAATTACGATGCCCCTCCACCCCCGCGTTTGGATTCTCGAACACCCGCGCTTGCCGATTCGGCGTGTCGCCCAAAAGTAGAATCTTCCGTCCCAATGACGCGGCTTCCTCAATGGCGTGCGTGACGATGACCAGCGTCAACCTTTGCTCCTCACACAACGACAGCGTCAGGTTTTGCAGGTCTTCGCGGGTGATGGCGTCGAGGGACGAGAACGGTTCATCCATCAACAGCAAATCCGGCGAGACGGCTAACGTGCGTGTGATGGCCGTGCGCTGGCGTTGTCCGCCCGAAATTTGCGATGGGAATTTATCTGCCACTTCCGCGAGACCAAGCCGCTCCAGCCAATACGGGACGCGGTTCTCGGTTTGGAAATCCTTCGGCGTGTGTTTGCCATCGGGACCGTAAAAGCCGCGCACGCGCAATCCCAACTCGGCGTTCTCGCGAACCGTCGCCCAGGGGAGCAGACCATAATCTTGCAAAATGAGTCCCGTGCGCGGACGCGGACGCGTGAGCGATTCGCCGTCCACGAAAATTTGTCCCGCGTTCGCGGCGCGCAGTCCCGCCAAAAGGTAGAGCAGAGTCGTCTTGCCGCAACCCGAGGAACCGAGAATCGCCCACGTCTCGCCGCGCTCAATCTCCCAGTTGAAATTCTGGAAAAGGGGAGAAGCGTGTGAGTAGCCGAAGGTGATGGATGAGAGGCGGATCATGTTTTGTGTTTGTTTCCCCAGCAGTTGGACTGCTGGGCGTCGGCACGATTTGCCAAGCAAATCGAACTGCCGAAGAACATCCTCTAAAAAAAGGAACGCGGACGAGGAAGTCCGCGTCCCGTAGGTGACGCCGATTATAACGGTAGCCGCCCAAACGTCAGGGAAGGAACGAGCCGTTCACTGAGTCCGCGTACGAAACGTCCACAGTCAGCATCCCTTTTTCCTTCGCCCAGGCCAGCGCGTCCGCCCATTCAGCTTCGGTGGGGACGCCCGCAGTCGGGAAGGGCGGCACGGCGAATTTGCCGATCAACGGTTCGGGGACGAGCTTCTGCTCGCTCAACAGGTTGTTGTATTTGGATGGGTCGGCGTTGACGAGCGCCGTCGCTTCTTCGATGGCTGCGAGGAAGGCCTGAATGGCTTCGGGGTTTGCATCGATCACGGCCTTGCGGAACGAGATCACGCTGAAACCATATTCAGGATGCGCCGAGTCATCCAACACGTTGACCGCGCCCTGTTGCATCGAGAGCGACGCGAGCGGATCGGGCATCACGCCTGCCTTGAGTTCGCCCGAGGCGAGCAGAGCCATACGGTCGGGGATCTTCGGTACGGCGATGGTCTTGATCTCATCCTTGCTCAGCCCCGAGGCTTGCAACAGGCGCTCGGTCACGTATTCGATTACTGTCCCTTGCGAGACGCCGATCTCAACCCCTTTCAATCCATCGGGTGTGGTGATGCCGCTCTGCGCGGAGGCGAGAATGAAAAAGTGTCCGTGGCCTTCGGTGGGCACGAGCGCGTAACGCACGGCTTGCATTTGCACGGTCTCTTTGTTGAAGTTCATCACAGCCAGCGTTTCGTTGACCGCGCCGTCAGCCTGACCCGCGGCGAGCAGTTGATCGCGCTCGGGCGCGGACGCGACAGGCACGAATTCCACGTTGACGCCATGTTTGGCGAACAGGCCTTCCTGTTGCGCGACATACATCGGAAGCGTATCAATGATGGGCAGAACCGCGAGTTTCAGCGTGACCGTCTCCGCGACGGGCGCTTCAGTCGGGATCTCTGTGGCGGGCGCGCAGGCCGAGAGCGTTAAGCCAGCGACGAGGACGAACAAGACGAGCGAGCGTAAAATGCGCATGTAGTATCTCCAGTGTGAATTGTGAAATGACGACAAAAGTCGCGAATGCTAGAGAGACGGAATCCGTTCTTCGGGGATGCCGACCGAGCGCGCCAAAAATTGACGCAAGGCGGGCAATGACTCTTCCAGGGGCTGTTCACCCGCGTAGATCCAATGTGTGACGACCTCGCCCAACGCGCCGACCCACGCCCGCGCCGCGATCTCGGTATTCTGACGCGGAACACTGCCCGCGCAGACGGCCTGATCGAGCCGCATCTTTACGAGACGCGTCAACTTGTCGTTGATGGCGCGCCGCCTCTCCTCGAAGACCGCGCCCAGTCCCACCGCCTGCACAAGCGCGACCTTGGCCAAGCCGCGATACTGACTGAACAAGCCAAGGATTGAAGTCAACGCGGCGTCCATCTGTTCGAGGCCGTGGGTTTGTCCCTGCATCGATTCGGTCAGGCGGTTTTCGAGCAGGTCAGAGAAGGTATCGCTCAGCGCGAGGAAAATATCCTGCTTGCTGGGGAAGTGGAAGTAAAACGCCCCTTTGGACGTGTGCGATTCGCTGACGATATCGTCCACTTTGGCATTGTGATAGCCTTTTGTGGCAAATACCTTCACGGCCGCTTCGAGAATGCGGGTGCGCGTCTCCTGTGCGTGGTCTTGGCTGGTCATGGATTCTCCAAACCGACTGGTCGGTCTATAGCGCCGAAAGATAACGGACGGACGAAGTCGCGTCAAGTGACATGGCTCTTAAATAAAAAATGACAGTCACGATTGTGACTGTCATTTCGAATTTCGGAGCGCGGACTTTAAGTCCGCCACGAGTTGCGGACGCAAGTCCGCGTTCCACTTTGTTTATTTCTGTGCGAAGGTATCGATCAGCAGTTTGAAATTTCCGCCGACGGGGTACAGGATCGGGCAGGTGCATCCGCGCTTGATGTATTCCTGCACTTTGGCCTTGGCCTCTTCGGGCGTCCCTGACGCGGTGATCTTGTGGACAAGGCTGTGCGGAACCAAGTCCTTGGCCTTCATCACCTGTTCCTTGGTGGCAGGCCAGCCCAGAATGGACTGGATCTCATGCACCACCTCATCCGACACGTTGGAGGCTTTGGCGATGTGCGGCTGCTGGGCGATGTACTGGCACAACAGCATCTTGCTGTAATCAATGGCCTTATCGTGGCTTTCGTCCACCGAGCAAACAATGAGTTGCGGGCGGTCGAAGTCTTCCATTTTGCGGTCTGACTTTTTCAAGCCGTTGTACAACAATTCCATGGCGTTGTCGTTGTATTCGGGAGCGACACAATAATTCAACACCGCGCCGTCGGCCACTTCGCCCGTCAATTCCATCATCTTATCGCCTGTCGCGCCGATCATGATCGGGACATTGCGCGGCTCGCGGCGACCGTAAACCACATCCAACTCGATGCCGTCCACGTGGATGAATTCGCCGTGGAAGGTGACGCGTTCCAGGTTGAGCAAACGTCGCATCACCTGCACAGTTTCCTTCATCGCGGTCAGCGGTTTCTTGCGGTCAATGCCCACGTTCTTGGCTAGCGGATCCCACCAGGCGCCGAGGCCGCAGATCACGCGGTTCGGGGCGAGGTCGTCCAGGGTCAGGAAGGTGGCGGCGAGCAGGCCGATGTTGCGCGTCCAGTTGTTGATCACGCCTGAGCCGACCTTGATCTTGTTCGTCACCGCGGCGTAAGCGGCCATTGGCACAATGGCATCGCGAACAAGGCGACTCTCGGCCTGCCAGACGGCCTCAAATCCTTTTTCCTCCGCGTATTTGGCGTAATCCAATCCATCGCGAAGGTCATGCGAGTCTTGCAAATAGAGGGCAACGCGTTCGGTCATGGGTATTCTCCTTGTGGGCGTTAAACGTTTAACATTTAACGTAAATGTTACATTTCAACCTTCAGATCCCAACTTTCAATCTGATCGCGCAAGAGTTCCAGATCGGCAGGCAGGTCAAGGTCGAGGCCGAGCGAGGGCAGGTCTACGATCTCGAGGCGTGCGCCTGCTTTTTTTGCGCGCTCGCAGTGGCGTTGGAACGAGTCTTCGCCGAAGTCATATTCGATCAATCCTGTCGGCGACATGAGCAGGGCGTTGGTGCCGCGGTGATGTCTGTCTGGCGCGATAACCACCACGGGTGGGTTGGATGCGCGCTCGATTAACGTCAACACGTCTTCGGGAGTGAGCAATGGCAAATCCGCGGGCAGGATCAACACGCCGCTTGTCGCGTGGAGTTTTGCTACCACGGTCGCGCGCGTCAACGCGGTGTTGAGGTGCGGCTGTCCATCTTCGCGCACGGTGCGGGCGCCGTATTTGCGCGCCAGCGTCAACGCGTGCGGGTCGCGACTCACCACCAGCGCCTCTTCCAACTCTTTCAAGTCGGCCAGCGTTTTCAGCGTATGTTCGAGCAGAAGTTCGTTCAGGTGGGCGCGTTCGTCATCCGTCAAAGTTCCCGCTAAACGGGATTTTCCGCGCCGTAAAGGTTTTACAGGGACAATCGCCCAAAGTGTCATGGAAGTTTTCCGATGAAATTTATAGTTTCCTGCGCCAGTCGGGCGCGTTCTGCGTCGGACGTCATCAATGTGTTGGTAACGAGCGTGGGGATTCTAATCTGTTTTGCGAGTTCTGAGTCCAACGAATCCACTACGATTCCGCTGAGAAATTTTTCATAATGGCTTGCCACCGCCAACGCAGAAGGCTCGATGCCCAACTCGGCAAACATTTTCGCGGCGGGGCCTTTGACGGTTTTGCCTGCGATGATGGGAGAGACCGCGACTGCCCTCACCCCCAACCCCTCTCCCGAATTTCGGGAGAGGGGAGCCGAAGGCGGGGTGAGGGAGAGGACGTGCAAGATCGGGTCAATGCTGACCCAGGGATTCGACGGGCAGATGACGACCGCGTCGGCCGACAGGATCGCTTCGCGCGTCCCCGCGGCGGGCGCGGCGACTTCGACTCCCGCGAACCGAAAGCCTTTCACGCGCGGCTCACAGCGGCGGTGGACGAAATATTCCTGAAAGGGCAACTCGCCCTCGTCCGTGTCCACCATCGTCCGCACAGGATTGTCGCTCATCGGCAGGACTGCGTGTCGGATGCCCCAGGCCGCGCAAAAGTCACGCGTGACGCGAGAGAGGGGCTGACCCGCTTTGAGGCGCCGCGTCCGCTCGAGGTGAGTCGCCAAATCCTGATCGCCGAGATTAAACCAGTCCGACGCGCCGAGGCGTTTGAGATTCGTCATCGCCTGCCACGTCTCGCCCGCGCGCCCCCAGCCTGTTTCGGGATTCGCGAGTCCCGCGAGCGTATAGCAGACCGTATCGAGGTCGGGACAAATGGCGAGGCCGAGATGCTCGAAATCATCGCCCGTGTTGACGATAACGGTGAGGTCTTCAGGAGGGAGAATTTGGGCGAGGCCATGCGCGAGTTTCGCGCCGCCAACCCCGCCTGCGAGAGCGACGATTTTCATTTTCTTACAACCTTTTCAGTTGGTTGATGGCATACCATTCCAAACCCACCAAATGGACGAGGCCGAATCCAAACGAGAGCGCGGCATTTATGCTTTGCGCGATAATTTGATTCGAGAACAACCCGATGACTGTCCCAATCAGCAAACCGATGGCCGCGCTGGACACCACCGCCGCCAGCGTGCGCGATCCCCAAAAGCGGATGAGCGCGGGCTTGTGGTCATGCGGATTCCGAAGCGTCTCTTCTTTGGGAAGGTTAATGTAGGCCGAGAGTTCGGGTTGGTTCTTGACAAAATATTTGCGAATGCGGCTCATGGAGCGGTTGGAGTGGATCGTGATGATGTTGCGTTCCAACATGCGGATGAAGGTGAGCAATCCCAGCATCCAGAGAACAAGGAAAACGATCGCGCTTACTTCGAGCAGGTTGTTGGGGGAAACGCCGAGTTGATCCAGCAAAATCAAAATCGCCCCCGCGCCTGTGGCGCTCGTGAGGAGAATGTTGAGCCGCGATTCGGCGATCTGGTCGGCATGCTCCGTCCGCGCGGCGATGATGTTCAGTTCGGCGAGGAGGATGGGGAGGGTGGAATCGTCGCTGGTTGATTTTGTCTGCCGCGTTTTTGAAGCCTTTTCGGACTCGGTTAGAACCTTTTTCTTGGGAGGCATAGGTTAATACTCTGTTTTGGTGGATGCAGTAACTTGGCGGGAAGTTTGTGTATCTTAACGCCACTCAGGTGGGCCGAACCATAAAAGTGATAACTTCATATCGTTTTTCGACCATTTCATCAAATTATTAAGCAGAGTGCTTAATTCAGCGGAATAATTCGAAATTTCGTTTTCAATTAGTTCGGTCACATTAATGCCAACTTTTTCTGAACCATATTTTAGAATTGCCACCGAAATAGAAATATCTCTATAATCTTCATTCTCCATGACAATGTCGGCAATCGCTAATCCAATTTTTACTAACTTCGTTTGAGTATCGAAGTTAATCATTTTCGCAATTCGTCTGATAAACAGAACCAATTGCCAAGTTTGTTCAGGACGTTTTTCAAACAGACCTTTTATCTTCATTCTCAATTCTGAACTTGCCGTGATATATATTTCTCCTAGATCAAGGAACAGAATATCTTGTGGGTGTTTTCCAATATTCTCCCAAATAGAGTTTCCATACTCAATCTTGTTGGCAAGGAATTGGGAATTCCAGGTTTCAAAACTTGAAGTCTGATCTGAAGTGGTGGTCATACAGTTTTTATTACCTGTTCGAGATTCTTTTGCGCCTTTGAGCCAGGGGTTTCATTAGGATATCCCAAAAACACCATCGCCTGCGGTTCCCAGGTTTCTGGCAAATCCAGCGCCTGGCGCGATTCTTCTTGTGCGTATAGCGGCCAGCAGATCCAATTTCCGCCCAGTCCCTCGGCATGTGCGGCGAGCAGGAGATAGGTGGCCGCGTTCGCGACAGATTGGATTGCCATGATCTCATCTTCGCGCTTGTGCTCGCGGACGGCGGTCACGTCGCGGCAGAGGAGAATGATGACGGGCGCTTCGTTGATTCGACGGATGGAGGTGGCGACGCGCTTTTCGATTTCGGGTTCGGGCGCGCCTTCGGCGGTCATGTCGGCGCGCATGGAGGAGGTGAGGGCGTGGGCGAGGCGGGTGCGAGTATTGTGGAGCGGATTGGCAATCCGCTCTTCTTTTGGCGGAATGCCATTCCGCCCCACGACGGCAAATCTCCAGGGCTGGGTGTTGTGCGCGGACGGGGCGTGGATGGCGGTGGCGAGAACGCGCGTCACGACCTCGTCCGCTAGGGGGTCGGGTTTGAAGCGGCGGATCGAGCGCCGCGTCCGCAGGAAGGCGTGGAAGTCGTCTGCGCTAGTGGGCATTGACATGTTCGGGCAAAATCTTGTAGATGACGCGCGTCTGGCCTTCCAGGTTTTTCAGCGGGCGTCCGTAGTAGATCATGGACAGCGCCTGGATGTGTTCGAAACCGCCCTCTTCGGTGATCTCGACGACGCGTCCGCGGATGTGAACGAAGCGGTAGGGATCGCTGGGGTCTTGGATGACGAAGGCCACGTTGGGACGGGCGCGCATGTTTTTATCTTTCACGCGGCCTTTGGCGGAGTTGATGAGGATATATTCGCCGTCCGTGTTGAACCAAACGGGCGTGACTTGGGGCGAGCCGTCGGGCATGGTGGTGGCGAGAAAAAGGAATGCTTTGGTTTCGTCTTTGAGGAGATCGTGGAATTCGGGAGGAATGGTTTTCATCGGAACATGTCCTGATCTTTGGGACGGAGTAATTCTTTCATCGAGCCTTCGCGCAGGGGATACGGGAAGCCGCGCACGTGCGCGGCGGGAGTCCCTTCCGCGGCCTGACCCATGACGAGCGAGGCGGCCGCGGCCAATTCGTCCGCCGCGCCGACGACGGTGATCTTCAATTCATAGCCGAAGAGGTCTTTCCAGCCGCGTTCATCCACGAGCGCGGGGATGCCGCTCAGGCCGATGCACACGCCGACCGTCCCGATGCGCCAGGCGCGTCCGTGCGAATCAATGATCATCACGCCGATGCGCTTGCCCGTTTTGGATTCAATTTTTTCGCGGATTGCGCGAGCTGACGCGTCGGGGTCAAGGGGGAGGAGGAGAACAAGCCCCTCCCCTAGCCCCTCCCCAAATGGGTACATTTGGGGAGGGGAATCTGGGGTGGGGGAAACATTGGAATGGTCAATCCCCGCGTTCGCGCAGACGAAGCCGAGCCGATGCTCGACGATGATCGTGCCAACGCGCACGCGCAGAATTTCGGCGCTTTCTTGCAGGAGCAATTCAACGACGCGCGGGTCTTTGTCTGCCTGACGGGCGAGTTCCTGCGCGCGCTCGCTGGGCGTGACGGTCGCGAGGTCCACCATCCGCCCTTCGGCTTTGCTGACGATCTTGGACGTGACGACGAGGATGTCGCCATCTTCAAGCGCGATGCTCGATGCGTTGAGTCCCGCGACAAGAATATCCGCCAAGTCGTCGTCTTGGCGGATGAGGGGGATTCCGTGCAGGGGAGTGAGGGTGAGAGGCATATTGCGTGTTTCGTATTGCGTATTGCCTTAGGCGTACGCAGTACGCAATACGCAGTAGGCGGGCTTCATTACTTCTTCTCAACGCCCGTGATCTTAATCCCCGCGTGCGTGCTTCCGTACTTCTTGTTGATACCGATCAGCACGCTGGTGAGGCCTTCGACCACGACCGAGTTTTCGAGCGGACCCGCGTCCCAGCCTGTGAGTCCTGCGGCTTCCACGAGTTTGATCGTTTCGGCGCGGGCTTCCTTGGATGTGCCAGTCACCAGCACGTCACATTCCACTTCGCCATCTTCGAGCAAATGTTCGTGCGAGATGTTTTGGAACGCGGCGCAGACTTGCGCCTCCGCGCCGAGGATTTGCTTCGCTTCCTGCGCGGCGGACCCTGCGGCGGGCATCTGCACCGTCGCCACTTTCGGCGGGACGAGGGGCACAGTCACGTCAACGAGAATCTTCCCTATGAGCGCGTCCTTCACCGATTCCAGCGTGGACTTGTGCGCGGCATACGGGACGCTCACCACCACGATGTCCGATTGTTGGGCGGCTTCGAGATTCGCCATCCCGTCCACGCGGGCTTCGCCTTCGAGCAAGCCCATCAATTCGGACGCGGCGGCTTCCGCTTTGGACGCTTCGCGTGATCCGATGTGGACGTGATAACCAGCCTTCGCCCAGCGATAGGCCAGTCCTTTGCCTTCTTTGCCAGTTCCGCCAAGCACGGCGATTTTTAGGAGGAGGGATTGTTCGGTCATGGAACTCCAGTGATCAGTTTTCAGTGATCAATTATCAGAACCTATGTGCGTGTGCACGTGTCTACCTGTGTACTCTGTCTACGTATTTACTAAAACAAAGCGTTGTACCGTTTCCAAACCTTCGCCGCAGACTCGCGCGATTTAGCCGCAATCTCTTTTTCATCGAGAGTGACGAGTTGACGGTCTTTCATCAGGACGTTGCCCGCGACAATCGTTGTCGTGACCAAATCCGATTGGAAGCCGAAGAGGATATGCCAGGGCAGGTTGCCGGCGGTCAGTTCGGTGGGCGAGTGGTAGTCCACGAAGATGATGTCCGCGGTCGCGCCAACGGTGAGTTGGCCGACCCGCGCTTCGGGGAAGAAGACGTCCGCGAGCGCAGCGTTGTGGTAGATCGCCATCTGCGTCACGGTCATGCCGTTCATCTTGCGCGGGTCGAGGGCGTGGATTTTGTGGAGCAGATAGGTTGCCTTCCACTCGTCCCACATGGCGTTGGAGAATCCGTCGTTGCCGAGACAGACTTTGATGCCCTTTTCAAACATGGCTTCCACGTCTGCCACGCCGACAGCGTTGTTCATGTTCGAGCGTGGCTGATGCGTGACCCAGGTCTGCGTGTCGGCGAGTTGAGCCATTTCGTGCTCGTCGAGATGGACGCCGTGCGCGAGGATGGTGCGCGGGCCGAGAATGCCATGAGCATTTAGCCAGTCCACGGGCCAGCCGCCTCCGCCAGATTTGATTCCATCGAAAATAGAATACTTGTCGTCTTCGGATTCCGAAACGTGGATGTGATAGCCCGTCCCTTCGGGCGCGGCAACGCGACATTCTGCGAGGGTCGCGTCGGAAAGCGTGAGCGGGGCGTGCAGGCCGAAGGTGGCGGCGAGAAGCGGACTCTTCGCCTTCGTGAGGAAGCGGACGTTTTCGCGGACGCCGGCGCGCATTTTCTCTGTCCCGTCGCGGTCGGTCACTTCGTAGCAGAGACAGGCCCGAAGTCCCGCGCGAACGACGGTTTCTTCGATCACGTCCAGCGACCCGTCAATGAAGTTGGGGGAGGCGTGATGGTCAATGAGAGTCGTCGTGCCGTGCTTGACCGCGTCCACGAGACAGGTCAACGCGGAATAGCGGACGGCTTCCTCGTCCAGCGATTTATCGAGCGGCCACCAAAGTTTTTCGAGAATTTGTTTAAAGTCTTCGGGCGCTTCGCCGGGGATGGCCATGCCGCGCGCGAACGCGCCGTAGAAATGCGTGTGCGCGCAGATATTGCCGGGCATCACGAGTTGGTCGCGCGCATCCAACTTTTCTTCGTTGGGATATTTCTTTTCCAACTGCGCGCTTTTGCCGATCTCGCGGATGATGCCGCCCTCGATGAAGAGGGCGTGGCTGGCGAGGATGCGATTAGGACTTTCCCAAGTGACGAGGGTGGCGTTTGTGATCAGCATCAGGCTAGTCCGAATTGAATGGGATTGGGGAGACTCGCTCCGTCGGACGCGATCTCCCACAAGGTTTGGTAACTGGCTTCGCGGATGTCCGCGTCGTCGTTGTGCAGGGATTCGTACAGGGCTTTGATCACGCCTTCGTTTGGCGTGCGTTTGAGATAGGCCAGCGCGGCCAGGCGTTCTTCCGATGTGCCGTTTCTGAGCGCGGTCAACAAAATGTCGGTGGCGGGCGCGCCGGGCGTGATGCCCACTCCCTGCTTGCCCGCGAACTCGATCAGCCACGGCGTTTCCGACGGGGCCGCGAACGCGCGCGGCACGCGCGGATCGTTGGCGGGCGCGCGGCTGTCCAGCACCTCTGTGGCCGCGGTGCGGACGATCCACTGGTCGTCTTGCACTTGCAGGTTTTGTAAAATTTCCAGAGCCCAGGTTTCGGGGACGCGTCCGAGTCCATACGCCACCGCGCGGCGGACGATGATGTCGGGCAAGGTGGCGCCATCTTTCAGAGTTTCGTAGCCTGCGTGTGTGTCATTGGCGAGCGCTTCGGCCGCGGCGCGACGGAGATCGTCATCGCCAACCATCAGGGCGTTTGCCACCGCTTCGAGCGCGGACTGGGAGCCGATCGCCACCAGCGCGAGACAGGCGGCGCGTCGCGTCGCGCCGCTGGGAGCGTCCAGCGAGGTCGCGAGCAAGTCCACCGCTTTGACGTCGCGCATCAAGCCGCTTCCGAGCGCGGCCAGCGTGATGAGTTCAAACGAATGCGATTGCAGAGACTGACGGAAAAAGGCCGCCGCGCCTGGGTCTCCGCTCAGGGCGAAGGCCGCCATCGCCTGTCCGCGCAGGCCGCGGGGAAGGTCTTCGGCTTGCATGACGCGTGCCAGCCCCGCCATCACTTTTCCGCGCCATTGTGATTCGCGCGGGGCTTCGCGCAACCAGCGCGCCACGGTGAGTAACGGACGTTCGAGAATGCGATCTTCGTTCTTCAAAAGATTCTCGGCCAGGCGTGTGGCGTCGCCGTGGGCGGCCAGGTTTCGCATGGCGAGCAGTTTGCCGCTCCAGTTGGGCTGGCTAAGCAAAGTTTCTTCGGCGTTGAAGGCGGTCATGGCGCGGCCTGCCAGGTATCCCATCAAAATGGGATGCAGGAAGCGCATGTGATTATTTTGATGCGTGAGCAAAAGTCCGCTGGTTGCCATTTTTCCGAGCAGGCCGCTGGTGGGCGTTTGGACGGTGGTCGTCTCTTTTTTCTGCCCGAGCGGACCCGTCTTGGACGGTTCCCCGTCCTCGCTGGCGATGACTCCCTCGGCGGTTTTCTCTTCAGCGGGTTCAAACTTGCGCACCCAATCGCGCGCCTTGCGGGTGTCGAAGACGGGTTGCGTGCTGATGACGGCTTGCAGGGCAAGCGTCTCAAGCGCGGCGGCGGGCGTGTCCACGGGCGCGACGCGTCGGATGTGGGTGGCGATCGCGTCGCTGGCGCGCGGACCGAGGCTGTCGCCCGCAAATCCGCCCCAAAGTTTGAGCGTGAATTCGAGCGGCGTGAGGCGCTGGTTGCCAAATTCCAGCCAGGCTTCCAGCAAGAGCGGGTCAATGGATTCGAAAGATGTCTGCGCCCAGGCCTCGCGGCTGACGAAGTTCGTCCAATGCTCGCCCCATTTGCGCGCAAATTCGGCCTGGCGGTTTTCGTTCCAGCCGAGCAACGTCATGGCCGCGAATCCCATTTCCAACAAGCCTTCGGTTTGTTCGGGCAGGGCGGTGGCGACGACGCGCGGCAATGGATACGTTTTAAATAGAAGGGTCAAATATTCGACGACTGCTTTTTGACCATCCTGCGCGAGTTCGTCGAAGCCATCGAGCAGGAGCATGGCGCGTCCACTTTTGAAAACGAGGTGGATGAAATCTTCCATGCGGCCTTTATCGAGGAAGGAGATTTGTTCCGAGGCGGCAACGATGATCGGGTCGAGGACGGCCTTCTCATCCTTCACGGGTAGCGACAAGTCCGCCACGTGGATGAGGAACGGGACGTTTTGGCTGAGCGCGCCGAGGCTGATATCTTGATTCGCCAGCAGGGAGGCCAGGTGCGCGAGAGCCACGGTCTTGCCGATCCCGTCCTGGCCGATGATGACGAGGTGACTTCCGCCCGAGAGCGCGCGCTCCAACGTCATGGTGGGCGCGTGGTAGGCTGTCCCCACTTCGGGCCAGGCGGGCAGGTATGGTACGGTCTGCGTAACAATTTCATCGGTGGCGATCGGGCCGTTCGGTTCCACGCGCGGCGGCGGGGCCATGAGAAGCGGCGGGATGAGAATCTCATCCAACGCGAAGAGCGGCGCGGCCAGGTGCATGCCCTGCGCGCGGCGCAAGGTGATGCGGCGGTGATTCTCCTCCACGCCCGAAGCGCGTTTCGCCTGTGCTGTCTCTCGACGCACAACCCGTCCCTCGCGCCATTCTTTCAGCGCGGGGCGCATTCGGCTGACGAGTAGCCAGAACAGGCTGGCGGCTACGAAGCCGATTCCAAAAGAGAGGGGGTCAATCTCGAAGGGCAGGGTGAAAGGCATGGATTAAGTAGGGTCAGAAAGTTCTTCGTAAACTTATTTCATCTTTGCGAGGGGATTGCTTCGTCGCTATCGCTCCTCGCAATGACGGAAAGTTTGGTGATTTGTTGATTATTACTTAACCTGCAAAAAGGATTCGAGCGCAGGTGGGGCAACGCGCGATCGCCGCGCTGGAACGGGCCGATTGTTGATGCCCAGGCGTGAGCGTGGTTCCGCAGGCCGCGCAGGCGCCGTCGCTGACGGTGGTCACTGCCAGGCCGCGTTTGTCGCGTCGGAGGGATTCGTATTGTTCGAGCGCCTTCGCGTCAATGGGAGCGGTGGCGGCTTTGCGCTCGGAGTCAAATCGTTCGAGCGTGTGGATGAGGGTCGCCTGCTCGGAGGTCAACGCGCGGGTTTGGTCGCCGCGGGTGGATTCGGTTCGGGTCAGCGCGCCCCGCGCCTCGGTCAGGGTTGAGGCGGTTGCTTCGGTCTTCAGCATGGATTCGAGCAGTCGGTCTTCCAGTGTGGCAAAATATTTTTTGAGCGAGGCCACGTCATGTTGCAGATCCTGAAGTTCTTTCGGGTTACGAACGTTGCCGCCATACAAACTGGACTCGGCCATCTCGATCTTGATCTTCTGCGCCTGCACTTCCGCTTCGGCCTGACGTTGGGCGCGCTCAGCTTCCTGATGCGTTTTCTCCGCTTCGGCGGCGCGATCCAGCGCGGCGCGCAACTCCACGTCATTCTCGAGCGTGGCGCGAATCGCCTCCAGGCGGACGCGCGCGTGATCGAGTTGCGTGTCTATTTGCTGGAGGCGGTAAAGTCCGAGGGCAGCGCTCATGGGGGCGATTGTAAACGCAAATTGGCAATTTGCGTTACAACCCGTTGTCACACAGTTCAACTGCAGGACAACGGGTTGTGTTACTGTGTTGGGACGTTGAAAAAGTTATAAACGGCTTGCGAAATTTGCGCGAAGAGCGGGTTTGCCATCGTATCCCAAATGATCTGGACGGGATGATAGGCGAAGACGACGAGGACATAATTTCCGCCAGGCGAGTAGACGATGGCCGCGTCGCTGACGTTGTCAATCACGCCCGTGGCGGAGTTTGTGATCCAGCCGTGTTTGTGAGCGATGCGCGTGCCTTCGGGAACGCCCGCTTGCAGGAGCGCGCCGAGTTTATCCTGCACGAGAACATCCACCATTTGCTGGCAGATCTGCTGGTTGATCTTCTGCGGGAAGACGGCCACCAACGCGCCGCCGCCCGATTGCTCGCATTGATACAAGTCTTCGAGCAACATGCCGATATCGGAGGGCGTGGTCTGGTTGTACGAGTCGGGATTGGTGACGACGTCCGCGCGCTCATTGGATGGTGTCTTGATCGTCTGCAAGAGCGGCGCGCCGACGTAGAAGTAGCCCGCCATGAAAGTGTTGCTCAGGCCGAGCGCTTTCATTCGGTCGGTGACGACCAGCGGGCCGCGGTTCTCGTTGAGCGCGGACATGAATTTATCGGCGGGCGGATTTTCGGAGCGGCGGATCATGTCTATCATCGCGTTGATGGTCTGCTCGCTCAAGCCGTCCGCGCCGTATTCGCTGTAATACGAAACCATGATGGGAATCTTTGCCACGCTCGAAGCGGTGAAAGCCACGTCGGGTTGGACGGAAAGCGGTTGGCCGTTATTTTGCGCGAAGTGAATCTCCCCTCCCGTTTGCAGGTCGAGCATGTAAAGGCCGACCACGCCGTCGAACTTGGACAGTTGGATAACCTGCTTGAGCAGTATCTCGAGGCTGGCGGGCGCGGGACGCGAGGCCGTCGTGCGGACGGATGTCAACGCGACGACGCGGTTGGTGGGCGAGCGCAGCGCGTCTTCGATCAGGACGATGGCGCGGTCCACGTCCAACGTCTGGCCTGGTTCGCCGGGGACGAAGTTGACCGTCCCCGGGATGGGTTGTGCGGGCGCGGGTGGCGTATCGTAGCGCGTGGCGATCTCGTTGACGAGGAACTCGCGCAGGCGTTCCGCGGAGATCGAAGCGACGAGCGGGACATTGTCCGCGGCGGGAGCCTGGTTCCACAAATAATTCCAGAATCCGCCCCAGAAGGACGCGCCCGTTCGGGTCAGGTCTGCCGCGGCGAGCATGGCGTCAATGTCCAATTGAAAACCGATCAGGCTGGGAGTCAGGAGGATGCTCGATCCCGCGTACTGCAATTCCACGGGCGAGGAATAGACCTGCAAGACGCGCTGGGAGGCTGTCTGCGGATCCACGCCGCCGACGGAAACGCCCGCGATGGTCATGCCCGCGGGGTAGTTGTTGCGCTGGCGGCTGTATCCGACCAGGGCGAGGATGGTTAAAATAATGGCCGCGCTCAGAAAGAGTACAGCCACGAAGCGGAGAATTAAGGATGTGTTTCGATTGTTCATTTTTACCGAAAGTGATGAATGTCATAAAAAGTATAACATATTCGAGAATGGCAGTTGGCGGTAGAATGGGGGCGGTTTGCTGGATGCGGAAGGCAGACCAAGGCACGAAAAATCAAAAATTAGGAATGAAACATGCTTCGCTCCTTTTTGATCTATCTTTCCAAGGCGCAATGGGCGCAGAGGATCGTAACGGGTTGGTCGTTCGCCTGGAAGGCGGCCTCCCGTTTTGTTGCGGGGACAAAGGCGGAAGACGCCATAAGAGCCATCCGTGAGTTGAACGAAAAAGGCATCAACGTGACGCTTGATCATCTGGGCGAACATACGTCCACGATGGAGGAAGCCTCACAGGCCACAGGCGACATTCTGGCCGCTCTGGACGAGATTGACCGCGCGGGCGTGCGCGCCAACGTCTCCATTAAGCTGACGCAGATCGGCATGGGGCTGGACGAGTCGGTGTGTCGCGACAACCTCGGGCGGATTCTCCAGCGGGCAAAGGAACACCAGAACTTCGTGCGCGTGGACATCGAAGACACGCCCTACACCGATACTACCATCGCCATCTACAAGGCCATGCTCGAGCGCGGCTTCACCAATCGTCATTTTGGCATGGCGGTACAGTCCTACCTCTACCGCGCCGAAGCGGATACAAAGTCTTTGCTCGCGAATAAGACCACCATCCGTCTCGTCAAAGGCGCGTACAAGGAACCGCCCGATAAAGCCTTCCCCAAGAAAGCCGACGTGGACGCGAATTACGACCTGCTGACGAAATTGATGATCGACGCGTCGCTGGCCGAAAGCTCGAAGTTGAGCGAAGATGGACGCCTCCCGCCCATCCCCGCCATTGCGAGTCACGATGAGAAGCGCATCGAGTTCGCGAAAACCTATGCCGCCAAAGTTGGCCTGCCCAAGAACGGACTGGAATTCCAGATGCTTTACGGCATCCGCCGCGACTTGCAGGAAAAACTTGTAAAAGAAGGCTACCCCGTGCGCGTTTACGTCCCGTTTGGGACGCATTGGTATCCGTACTTCATGCGTCGCCTGGCGGAGCGGCCTGCGAATATTTGGTTCTTTGTGTCGAATTTCTTTCGGGGATAGAGAAGTACACAGGTACATAAAGTAGACGGGTACACAGGTGAAAACTTGTGTACCCGTTTTCTTTTCCCTGTTTCCGTGTGTACGTGTTTACTTGTCTACTTTATAATCGACCCATGACCCAACCCCTCGCCCTCGTCACTGGCGGCGCGCAGAGACTTGGCAAAGCCTTTGCCCTCGCGCTTGCCCGCATGGGATACGCCATCGGCCTTCATTATCTAAACTCCGCCCACGAAGCAGACTGGACGAAGAAAGAGATCGAGGCCTTGGGCGTCCCCGCGTACCTCTTGCGCGCAGATCTCTCGAAGCCTGAGCGCATCGCGCGCCTGTTCGACATTGTCCGCGAGTTCAATGAGCCGCTCAAGGTCTTGGTCAACTCGGCGGCGGTGATGCCTGTGGGAAATCCGCGCGAGTTGTCGCTCGAAAATTGGGACGTGGCTCTCGACCTGAACTTGCGCGCCCCGTTCCTGATGGCGCAGGAGGCCGTGAAGTTGATGCCCGAGGGCGGACTGATCGTCAACGTGAGCGACGTCGGCGCGAGCAAGGCGTGGAGCCGCTACTCTTCGTATGTGGTGAGCAAATCTGGCCTGGAGACGTTGACCAAGGTGTTGGCGCGTTCGCTCGCCCCGTCCATTCGCGTCAACGCCATCGCGCCTGGCTTCGTCTTGAAATCGGACGTGGTGACACCCGAAGAGTGGGATCGGCTAATCGAGCGGCTGCCCCTCAAACGTCCCGCGCGACCCGAGGAGATCGCGTCCGCGCTGGAGTTTTTGGTCAAGAATGAATATGTCACAGGCCAGACGATCGTGGTGGATGGGGGATATTCGTTGGTGTAACCGAGCGGGACTAAAGTCCCTGCTCAGTTCGTGAAAGCCCTTCGGGCTGGCGCCAGCCCCGTAGGGCTTCCATGTACTGAGGCGGGGATTTCAATCCCCCGCCGAATTTTATTGAGGAGAATTCCATGTCCGAACTCACCGACCTTGCTGAAAAACTCAAATCCGAAGGCGAGCGCTTTGCCGCCATCTTCTCCGCGTTGACCGACGCGCAGTGGCAGGCAGACGTCTACACCGAAGGGACGGTTTGGACGGTGCGTAACGTGCTTTCGCATTTCGTCACCTCCGAGCGTGGACTGGTGAAACTGTTCGAGCAAGTCCGCCTAGGCGGCGCGGGGGCGGCGGACGATTTCTCGATTGATCGTTACAATGCCAGCCAGCAGGAAAAGACCAAAGAGTTGACTCCGCTCGAACTGCTGGAGCAGTACAAATCCGTGCGCGCCGAATCGGTGACGTGGGTTTTGGGTTTGCGGGAATCCGATCTCGAAACAATTGGCCGTCACCCATTTCTTAAACAGACGACCATGCGCGAGATGATCAAGATGTTGTACTTGCACAACCAAATCCATTACCGCGATTTGAAGAAGGCGTTGGGGAAGTAATAGGAGAGGAAACCATGCTTCGCGAAGTTGGGAATCTTTACTCGCGCTCGTTGCGGATGATATTCCAATATCCCCTGATTTGGATTTTATACTTGGTCAATCATCTATATTATTTCGCGATTAATTCCTTAACCGCATGGGCAAAGGGTTTACATCGCTTGGATTGGTTGTCGCCTTGAATTGGGTTGACTTCATTGTTGGCGTTATTTTGCATGTGGGAATCCCATTGGCTTTAATTTTGATGATTTTGCAGATAGAGGAAGGTAATGCTCCTCGCGGAATACTTCACGTCAACAGAAAATTCTTTTGGAGTTTCTTTCGCCAAGAACTCGCTGGCCTGTTCTTGACGCTTTTATACTCATTCCCTTTCTTGTTCCTGGTTTTGTATTCGATAGCGCTCGAAAATACGCCCTTTTATTTGACGGTATATCCTTTATGGCTTTTCATCAGCGGATTTCTTGGCCTTGGATCGGTCTCGCTCGGCCACGAATTCTTCTCGACAGTGGAGATGGGTCGTTCAAAAACGCGATTCAGGGAATTCGTATGCTGAATGGGAATTTCAGATTCTTCTTTGCTTTGTATTTCGTGATGGTATTGATCGGATTGAGTTTTTCTGTATTGCGATATGGCATTGGGGCGGCCATTGCAGGCGTTGACCTGCTTTCCGTGCAAGTTTTTCCCTTGACGAAGTTTTGGTAGTGGATTTGGATAAATGATAGCAAGCGTTTTTTCACCTTGCTCATCATGTAGCGCGACCCACTATCAAAAACTGGCGACCATTTCTGGTCGCCAGTTTTTTTGTTGCGTATGGGCTACTAATTGCAGCCCGGGTATTTGAATGCGCCGATGCGCGTTTGCCAGTTGGAGCCTGTCGCATCGTAGTATTCGGTGGTCATCCAGAAGGTGCAGCCATCCTCGGGATCCACGGAGATGGAGGCGTAGTCGCCCCAGCGGTTGATGCCGGTTTGCGAGCCTGTGCCGTTGATGAGGACGCGTTCGCCTTGGCCGATGGTGTTGAGCGCGTTACCGGCGAGGCGGCCTGCATAACGAATGGACGGGAACAAACTGCCAGACGACATGCTGTAAACCATAGCCATGTTGCCTTGTTTATCCACGGCCAGGCTGGGCATCCAGCGCCAGGCGCCGTTCGGAGCGTAGGTTCCCTGTTGGAAGGTGCTGGGCGTGGCGCTCATGTTGCGGACCTCGTACCAGCGGATGCCTGTGCGTCCGCCAATTTGCACGGTGCGCGAAACCCACAGCGATTGCGTTCCGCCGACGTTGCTGTATTGCAACCAGGTCATCAGGCGGTCGCCGAGGGTATCCACTTTTTGACTAGTGTTTTTCTGAGGCACGGCGGCGCTCCAATTTGGGTAGGTAAAAGCCGCGACGGAGAAGGTTTGTGGGCCAGTGAAAGTGGAAGAAGACGGGGTTCCCCAATTAACCTTGAATTTCCACATATACATGCTGTTACTGGTGGCGTCGGCGAGGAAATATTCCCTGGTTCCGGCGGGGGGAAGCGTTCCTCGCACGTTGGCGGGCAGGAGGCTGCCATAGGCTGAACCCAGGTTGAAGGCCACGCTTTTAAGAGCCGTGCCGTTGATCAGGTTGGTGCGGTTGAGCGCCCAAACGCGCACGCCTTTGTAGCTGGCGCTTCCGCATCCCGGGCTTGTGCAATCGAACATATTGGCAGACATGTAAATGCCATCGCGCCAGACGCCGAGCTTGGGATAGTCGTTCAACCAGTTATCGTGGGCTTTGAAGGTGTAGAGCCACCAGCCGCCGCTGACCGGGTTGCCGGTCTTGGAGACGGCAATGCACTGGTAATACGGCCCGTTCAGAATGTCGGCCCAGGCGAAATCGGAGATGATCCAGCGGCCAGAGACCTGATCGTATAGCACGATGGGATCGCCGTTATTGTTGGTGGCACACATCCCCGTTCCGCCATTTGCGGAGAAGAAGTTATCGAAGGTGAAGGCGGCCAGGCGAGCGCCATCGGATTTGCGGAAAATGCCGATGGAAGTGTTCACAGCCTGAACGTAGTGGGTTGGGCCAACATCGCCATGCGTATCGGGAGGCCAGCCAGCGCCCCAGCTGTTCGAGTCGAGGCCTTTGAAGCTTTTGGTGGGGGCAGGAGCGTTGATGGAGGGCTTTTCCACCTGCAGGGCTCCGTCTTCAACGTTGGATTCCTGCTGGGCGGTGGGGAATTGTCCCATCTCGCGCATGATGCGTTTTTCAGTGGGGCCAACCTGCGGAAGCGTACGCAAGTCAACATCGAGCGATTCGGGTGCGCCGTGATTTTCCACGAACGGGCCTTCGGTGGTAGTGGTGCGCGGGCCGTCAAGTTGGACCGCGGTTTCGCCGTTTTCCATGCCAAGCAGGTGGGGGACGTTGTAGGAATATTGCGACTTGCGGTTGTAAGCCATGAACGAGCTGGCGAGGATGATCAAAATCAGGGCGATCCCTGCCAATCGTTGAATCAATTTCTTAGACATCGAATTTTCTCCTTGTAATGTAGGCCGATGGTTGAAATTATTAAGGACTAAAATCGCTATCTCAGGTTGCGCCTCCTTTTGCATCCTCGCGGATGGTTGAAAATGAATGGTGAGCGAAATCTTCTTTTTGGTGGGCGCTCGCGAGTATTTTCTCGTAAATCAGGCGTTTGTCAAGTGAATCGAAAGAGTGAAATTGAAGATAAATAAACGCAACTGGCGACCATTACTGGTCGCCAGTCGTTGAGATTGAGATTACAGTTTATTGACAGCCCGGGAAGCGGAAGTAGCCGATGCGGGTCTGCCAGTTGGTGCCGGTGGTCTCGTAGTATTCGGTGGTGAACCAGAAGGTGCAGTCGTCCACCGGATCCACGGACATGGAGGCGTAGTCGCCCCAGCGGTTGTACGAGGTCTGCGCGCCGGTGCCGGCGAACATGATCTGCTCGGTCTGGCCGAGGGTGCCGAGGGCGTCGGTGGAGAGGCGTCCCGCATAACGGATGGCGGGATACATCGTGGATGTGGAAACGCTGTAGCCGACGGCCATGTTGCCGAATTTGTCCACGGCCAGGCTAGGCATCCAGCGATACGAAGCGTTGGGCGCGTAGGTGCCTTGCTGGTACACGCTGGGAGTAGCGCTCATGTTGCGGACTTCCATCCAGCGGATGCCGTAATTGGAGTTTGAGACCTTGGCGGTGCGGGAGACCCACAAGGATTGGACGCCGCCAACGTTGCGGTATTGCAGGTTCGACATCAGGCGGTCACCGAGGGTGTCAAGACGAATCGAGGACCCCAGTTGGCGTACCGAGTTCGAAGAGGGGCGGGTGAACGAAGCCACGGCGAAGCTGGTGGGACCGGTGAAGGTGGACGCGGAGGGCGTCGTCCAGTTGGTGGTGAACTTCCACAACTTCATGCTGGTGTTCGAGCCGTAGTCTGACATGAAGTATTCGGGCGTTCCAGCCGGGGCAAGCGCGCCCTTGAGGTTGGCGGGAAGTAGGCTGAAGTAGGACGTGCCGAGGGTGAAGGCCACAGTGCGGAGAGGCGCGCCGCTGATCATGTCGTCGCGGTTGAGATTCCAAACTTTCACGCCGCCATAGGAAGCGCCGCCCGTGAACATATTGGCCGACATGTAAATGCCGTCGTTCCAAATGCCCAATTTGGGATAATCGTTCAGCGCGGTGGTGCTGGCTACGAGTTCATAAAGCCACCAGCCGCCGCTCACGGGGTCGGCGCCCTTCGAGACGGCGATACATTCATAATAGGGAGGCGTGGTGCCGTTGCCCGCGAAGGCAAAGTCGGTGATGATCCAACGGCCAGAGATCTGATCGTAAAGCACGATCGGGTCGCCGTAGTTCAATGTGGTGCACGCGCCAGAGCCGCCCGCGGCAATGAAGAAGTTATCGAAGGTGAACGCGGCCAGACGAGTTCCGGTGGCTTTATCGAAGATGCCGATGGAGGTGTTAACGGCCTGGATATAGTGGCTGGGGCCAACATCGCCATGGGTATCGGGCGGCCAGCCGGCGCCCCAGTTTTGAAGATCGAGACCCTTGAAGGTGTTGACAGGAGCGGGAGCGACAGCCGCGCCCGGGCCGATCAAACGTCCGCCGACGGCCTTATTGGTCTGCACCACGGAATCCGCTTCCTGGTTCTGGACGCGGGTGGGGCGCTGTCCCATTTCGCGGGCGAGGCGCTTTTCGGCGGGGCCAACCTGCGGAATTTGGCGCAGGTCGCGGTCCAGCGAAACGGCTTTGGCGTGAGTCTCCACGAATGGTCCGCGAATGCCGCGGGAGGGCGCCGAAGCGTCAATACTGAAAACTTCCTCACTGCCTTCCATCCCCATCATCTGCGGGACATCGTAGGCATATTGCGAATTACGGCCATAGGCCATGAACGAACCTGCCACGATCACAACGATCAAGGCGATTGCCGCCAGTCGCTGAATCATTTTCTTAGACATGATATGGAATCTCCTCTGGATTGGGCGTAACTAATTTTTGAAAACCTTATGGGAAAGCAGTTCGTCAATTTGTTTGGTTCACCTCCTCCGACCATCCCAAACCCTTAACCAAAAAAACGTCCGTTGCGGACGTTTGAAAAAGAAAGGGGGGGAACTTGAGATTGCTCGTATGTATCTCTCGTTGATATGGTTTGGCCTATTTTCTCGAAATCCTGACATTTGTCAAGAGGCAATATTACAAGTGTCACTACTTTGTTTCGCCCATCCAGAGACCTCTTCACAAAGTCATGAACTTAATTTCGTCTTCACTCACCTCGATTGCACACGACACTCTCAATTTCTGTAAATCACCTTACGCAGTACCGCAAGATTTATCTTGCGGTACTGCGTAACATCAGTCATGTAAATCACAGTTTAACAGAAACGCTACTGGCAAGTGCCGTTGGGAGATCGCCCTCCTCACAGAGACGGATGAATCTGTGATTTACTGACTTTATTGATGGCACGTTCTACGCCGGAAGATAGTCGCGAACTTTTGCGGCGATCTGACGATCGGTCATCTTGTCCGTTGTTTCGACGGCAAAGACGCGCGCTTTGAGTCCTTCGTGCTTAATGCGTTTTTCCAGTTCGCCTTTTGCCTCGCCCGGACCAAATATCTGGATGGAGGTCGCATCACGAATGACCTCGATCACTTCATCGTAAAACCCATTTAGGTGATTTCCAAACCTGCGATCCCGCACGTCTTCCCCCGCGCTTCTTTCCGTGTCGTTATGCCCTTTGTAGCGGACATGCTTCTCCATTTGGGAAATAATTTCCTTTACTTCCTCCTCACCATTGTTGAGGATCACAATGACGGCTTTTCGATGGTCAATCCATAAACCAATTTCCTTTTTCATGATTTTCTCCTTATTTATATTTGGACGAACCGACACGTTTGAAACGATTCAGCGCGCAATTGCCAACGATGGCGCAGCGATTTACCCTGCCAACTGCGGCCGTGCATTTCCTCTGAATAAAAAGGTCAGAACAAAACCGGAGGCAAATCCGCCGACATGCGCCATGTAGGCTACGCCGCCTGTCTCTGCTGTATTGGCGATGGAACCGACGCTGCTAAATAACTGCAGGATGACCCAAAGCCCAATAACGATCAGCGCGGATACTTGAATCACTCGTTGGCCTTGTAATACTCTAACCCTGCCTTGGGGAAACAGTAAAATGTAAGCGCCGAGCACACCCGCGATCGCGCCCGAGGCTCCTAAATTCGGAATATTTGAGCCCATGCTAAACACCAGCTGGGCAAACGTAGCGGCAAGTCCACAGAGCAGGTAGAAGATTGTGAACTTAACGTGCCCAAAGCGGTCTTCCACATTGTCGCCGAAAATCCACAAGTAAAGCATGTTGCCTCCCAGGTGGAGCCATCCGGCGTGCATGAACATGGAAGTGAAGAGCGTTGGAAAATCTGCGATGGGGTTGGCAAGGAAGCGGGTGGGAACGAAAGCCCATGCCTGGATAAACGCGTCTCCGCCAGCCAATTCCACAAAGAAGAACAGGACATTCAGGGCGATCAACGCGTAGGTAACCAATGGGAATATCCTACGGGCGCTATTATCATCACCAATCGGTAACATAATGTTTCTCCTTTCAAGTGGGTTTTATTGCTATGATCTATTCACATTTTTAAAATCAATAAATCCTTGTTGAATGTCAACGGATATTAACTGCACGCGTAGTCGCTGGCCGACATCCATGCCTTCAAATCCTTTTACGAGTTTGCCTTCCACGGGGATTGTCAGGAGACGCGCCCACGTACCCTTTTCGGAAGCGCCGGTGACGATTGCATCGAACTGCTGTCCGATTTTGGATTCGAGAAGGAGCGCGGCGGCAGATTTTTCGACGCGTCGCTCCACTTTATTGGCCGCGTCTTCCGCTTCGGTGCAATGGGTTGCCAACTCATCCAACTGATCTTTGCTGTAGGGCGCAGGCTCGCCGTTCAGGGCCGCTTTCAACAAACGCTGGGTCAGCAGGTCGGGATAGCGGCGATTTGGGGCAGTGGAGTGGGAATAATCTTTGACCGCCAATCCAAAGTGGCCTGGAGCATCTCCATTCGGAAGCTCGGCAACGTACTCGCCATTTCCCAAAAGTTTGATCACCGCCAGCGATAGGTCGGGAAAGCGAAGCGGATCCGCGTCCTTTTGCTTGCTAAGGAACGCCTCCAACGCTTTTGAATCTGGATCGGGCGGCAGGCTATACTTATAGTCGGCGGCGATTTCAACGATCCGCTCCCAGCGCTTCGGCGTCCGGACCACGCGGCGGATAGACGGAAACTTGCGGGCCGCGAGATAACGCGCGGTCACGCCGTTGGCGGCGATCATGAAATCTTCGATGATCTGCTTGGCGCGGTTGGGTTCCTCGATTTCGAGCGACTGCATTTGATCGCCATCGAAGACTGGCCTGGCCTGGATGGTTTCCAAACTCAGCGCCCCGTGATTATGGCGAAGGGTCTTCATGCTCTGCGCGGTTTTATCCTGCAAACGCAGGTTTTCATCCAATCCGGGTATGGCAGAGACAGCGTCGGGGATCGTCCTACTCCCATCCAGCCATGCGGCAATACTGTTGTAGGCCAGTTTGGCGTGATTGCGGACACGTGCCGCGTAAACCTCGGAATTTAGAAGAGACCCATCAACGGCAATTTCCATTTCGACCACAAGCGCAAGGCGATCCTCGTTCGGGTTCAGCGAGGTCAGGTCGGTGGAAAGTTTTTCGGGAAGCATGGGGAACATCTCGGCCGCAGTATAGACCGAGGTGGTATTGATACGGGCGTGATCGTCAATTGCAGAGTCTTTTTTGACAAATGCCGCGACATCCGCAATGGCGACCTTCATTATGACTTTGCCTTCAGGTAGAGACTTGGCAACCGTCAGTTGGTCCAGGTCGCGTGAGTCATCGTTATCAATCGAGCACCAAAGCGCTTCACGCTGGTCACGAACCAGGCCATTGTCCATTTCTGTCGGGGTTTGAATCCTGTCAATCTCAGCGAGCGCTGCGGCAGAAAAGTCGGGGAGCAGGTCGCGTTCAAGCATTGCCCGGTGTGCAATGCTTTGTAAAATGGCGCGATGGTGGTTTTTATTTGAGTTCATGGGAAATCCTTCTCACGATTGAGTTTGGTTCGCGAAAATATTTAACCTGACCTCATCCGATACCTGTATTCATCATATTTGGGTAACAAGCGGTCATATTCCTCGTCCATCAGAGGCGATGAGATCATGAAGTCGGCAGTAGCGCGATTGCAGGCAATGGGAATATTCCAGACGACAGCCATACGCAGAAGCGCCTTCACGTCGGGATCGTGAGACAGGGACTCGAGCGGATCCCAAAAGAAAATCAGAAAATCTATATCGCCATCCACGATCTTGGCGCCAATTTGTTGATCGCCGCCAAGCGGCCCACTTTCGAGTTTGTGAATCGGAAAACCAAGTTCCTCTTCCAACAATAAGCCGGTCGTACCGGTTGCGTAAACCGTGTGATGTGACAGGAGAGTTTTGTTGAAGTTTGCCCACTCGATCAAATCCCGCTTTTTATTATCGTGCGCAACCAGGGCAACTTTCTTGTCGCGCTCTATCGTGATCTTATTTTGTTCCATTTGAACTCCTGGGTCAATGCATGGTTGTCTCAGGCCACCGCCTGACGGATGTAAACCATCTGGCTGCGCGAACTGTAACCCGCCACCGTTGGTATTTATTACCGCCCACTCAATGTTCGGACAAGATAAAAGCCCGCCCTCAATCGCCACTTTATTCTACAAAGACTGTTATCCATAGTTACATTTTCCTTGGCCTGGCATAGGCATGCCAAGCAGTTTGGAAGCATTTCTCAGATTATGCTTTCACCAGGATCAACCTTTCCTTTGGAAACCATCCCAATATATTCCGCATGAACACGATCGGATATGCCAGCAGGGTAAGCACGTCCATGGCTAAACATAGTAAATACAATTTCATTTTATTCTCCTTGGAATCTCTCAATTCAGTCTACATTACACGATTGACCGATCACTCAATTCCCTGGATTGCGTTTTTTGTTCGATCCAGCGGAGGGTTTCACGCTACCTCTGTTAAACGGCGCGCTCTTATCCTGCACCAGGGCTTGCACAGACAAGCTTTCGCCTGACCGTGTATCAACGCCTTTAATGTTGGCATTGGAGAAAGGCCTTGACCTTTTTGGCTTACGGATGTTTTTACCTCTGCGTCCCATGTTGTTCTCCTTGTTTTGAATTCGACGAAATACACTTTGGTTTCATTTGTAAATTGGGTCAACCGAATCGATATGTAATTGGTCATCCATCAACGATGCTCTGAATCATCAAGTAATGTCCTAACATGCTTGATTCTCTGTTGGTCGGCCTCGTATTCCATGACGCGTTTTTTGAATTCATCTTCGTCAATAATCACAATATCTTGCGCTTGTTGAGAGAGCTTGATGGCGGCATCATCTCTTTGTTTAATATCGTCAAAGACCTTCAAGAAAGCTCCCACACCCTGATGGACGAGTGCGTGATCGTCAACCGCTGTGACTTCAACAGGCCGTTGGGAAGGCGCGCCTGGCAAATTTATCCATCCAGCCGATGCGGGTTCATCCTTGTAAATGACGCCGACCACCAATCTATCTTCTTTCGGAATCGAAAATTCTATGTGCGTGGGCAATTTTCCAAGTGATCCATGGTCCAGGATGAAGGCATAGCGCAGGCCATCGGTATAGCAGGACACTACTTGCACATGTAGATCGTTTGTCAGGTCGTCCAACAAGCGGGGAGCAAAATAATCGCTAAAAGGGATGGAAGTGTGTGCGGCAATATATTGACTGTTTAGCACCGCAAACAAAACCGCCAATCCCGTTTCCGGGTCTTGCGTCAGGCGCCAGCGATTAAATTTGGGCGGCAATCCCCACTTCGACAGAATGGCCGGGACGCGGGTTCGGATCTGTCGCGCTTCCTGATTTAAATGATCCGGGTTAGTCGTCTGGGTTATCATAATTATCCTTTTCGCGCTTCAGCAATTTACGCTTAACCTCATCCATCCAGCCGCGTACCTGATCATCCAACCTTGTGGCTCGATAGCGGCTGTCTACAACATCGCTTTCAAGATAGGGGGCTGAATCATGATGGTCATGCTCTATGATTTCTGCTTCAATAATCGGCAATTTTTCGATGGGCTTTTCGAGAATACGTTGGTTAGCCTGCTGAATCTTTAGCCAGCGCCAGAATCCCCAAAGTAGCAGACCCGCCAATATCACTACAAAGACCGGGAGGCACAGGATCCACAGGAAGGAGATCGGCCCCTGCCTTTGCTCGTTTCGTTGACGTTCCTGATCGGCATACCATTGCGATGTTGCGGCGGCGGCCTGGGTTTGCGTGGCAATCGTATTGGCGATGTCCGTTTGCGTACCCGCGACCAGGTTATCTTGATTTTGTTGGGTGACCAGGGCCTGCGCAGTTGATGTCGCCAGGTTCGCGACTTGAGTTTGGCGGATCGCGTCCTGGGTCAGCGCGGCGTTCTGCGTTGCAGCGGCCGCCACCAGGGTTGCCTGGGCGTTCGCGCGTTCAATCTCGGCCGTGGCGGCAATTTGGGCGGCAATGATATTGGCATTATTTTGCTCCTGGGTTTGGGCCGCGCTCAGAGTGGAACTGGCTGAATTTAACGTCGCCTGGGCATTGGCACGCATAATTTCAGCAGTAGCCGCCAACTGGGCGTCCATCCCGTTCTTTTCCTGGGTCTGAAGCGCCGACAGAGTCGCCTGGGCGCAGGCCTCACAGGTCACATTTGGTTGCGTTGGCGTGGCCAATAACATTGCATCCGCAGAAGAAGCCTCTGGCTGAGCGCTACATGCGGCCAGAATCAAAAATGCCAATCCCCAAACAGCGGCAAGTTGTAGACTATGGCGCATGGTTTTCATATCAATTTTTCCGGTTCAGCTAGATAAACGTTACCAGCCGCAAAACGAGTGAGAATTTCCGAGGAGCTGGGAAAATCTCATACAGAATTTTTCAGGGCTTTGAGGATCATTACCTTGATCACTTTGTGCGCTGGTTTGGCCTTGTATGTCATTGGCTCCTTGGTAAATGGGTTGACGCCTTCGTGCTTGGGTGTGGCGGGTTTATCAACCACCTTCAGCCTAAGCAAGCCAGGGATCAGAACCTCGCCCGGTCCATTCTTGCCGAGTTGTTGGACGATCATCACATTGATCGCATCAAGGGCGGATTTAGTTTGATCCTTATTAAGGCCGCTTTTCTCGGCGAGGTCCGTCAAAAATTCGGAATTGGTCATTCGTTTGCTAGACATTTCATTTTCCTTTCTTTTGAACCATCATTCTTTTGACCGTCTTTTAATTCGCGTTGGATTGCGAAATTTTCTTAACCATTTGGGCGGTTTTTTCCGGCTGATTAAGGCGCGTCGCTACATCCGCCTGCGAGATGATCCCCAGGATCTTGTTCCCGTTTCCCACGACCGGAATGCGGCGCAATTGATGCTCAGACATTGCATCCAGCGTTTTTTGCAGATCATCTTCAGGCTGACAAGTCACCACATTTATGGTCATCGCCGCTTCCACTTTTGTGGATTTGGGGTCAAGCCCTTCGGCAACGACCTTCAAAGCCAAGTCTCGATCGGTCACGATACCGACCAATTTTTGAGTCTGCTCGCTCTCGATCACAGGGATTGAACCGATGTTTCCGCTCCTCATTAACTGCGCGGCTTTTGCCGCCGTGTCATGGGGCAGGCAACAAACGAGGGATTTTGTCATTACTTCATTACATGTTTTCATAAGGGGTACTCCTGCAAAACGGAAATTTTTATGCTTTTGGTTATATAACAAAGCGCTGATCGAAAATAGGAATATTAGAAAAGCAACCAGGAAGGTATAAACCATTGGAAAGTTTCCTTTCTTGGAAAACTATAAAGGGTGGTCGAACCGACCACCCTCCTACGTTCAACCTCGCGTAGTGGAACTAGATAATTCCCAACAGGTTTAATACGACGAGGATGAGCGCGATGACAAGCAGAGTGTGAATCCAGCTACCTGTTTTCGGGAAACTTGAGCTGATATTGCTGCCGAAAAAGCCGAGCAGCCACAGAACGATCAGAACGACCACGATAGTCCACAACATTAGATTTCTCCTTTTTGAGCGATTGGCTCAATATTCATTCTACAAGAACTACTCCCCGGACGCATCCATCGTCCGGGGAGTGTTTGTCTCCGCCACTTGGGGGAGACCATCAGAAGCAGGTAAGTGGACTCAATCTACGGAATCGTCACAGTTCCTGTAAAGTTGGCAGGGACACAGGTAAATCCCAAGCCAATCGAATACGAATCTTTCACGCCATCCTGGCCCGGATTGAACGTGTTGGAAACATCCAACAGGTCAAGGTCGGGAGAAAACGCGATTATCAACACAGGGTTTTTCTCGACTTCTTGAATGGTGATGACTCCATTTTGGTCTGCGTCAAAGACCTTTAGGATGGAAGTTGTCGCGGATGTGTTTGCGTTAATAATTAAATTCAATCCGTCGGTTATCGCCGGGAGAATCTTGGCGCGGAATTCAGCGACAGCCATACCGCCGCCCAGTTTACCGTTAGTGCAGCCCGTCGCGCTTACGTCGGCTTCCAGGCGTACCCCGATCAAATCCACATCTACTTTTTGACCTAACAGAAACATCTGGACGCGTGCGGTTCCTGGGCCACCCGTGAAATGACCGTTCGAAAGCGAACCAATAATCGGCGAATTGACAGGCGCATTGGAATCAAGTGTAAATTTGTCAGAACCATTAAAACTGGGTGGGGATTCTGTCTTTTGCCCTACGGAAATTAGCCACGAAACACTTGGGTCGTTTAGGGGATCATCTGCCTTCACTTCATGGAGTATGACCAATTGACCGGCATTAACTGTTTGATCAACAGATGACTGTATTTCAATACCCTGTGCTGTAGACACGAGCAAAGTCAGCAGATCGCCAACCAGATTGTCGGGGTTTTGTTGCAGATCCCCATCTAGGTTCAGTGCATAAGCCTGGGCCTGTTCCTTGGTTGTCGGTATCAGTAATGAGTTGGCGACGTAATGATATTGGACGCCTGTTTGAGGCGGAATCTGGACAGGCAGGGTCGGCACAGGTTTTGGTTTCAGGGCGGCGCAAGCTGTTAGTAGCAAGATCATCAAGCTAGAAATTACAACAGCAAATATTTTTTTGCTATTCATGGTCGATCTCCTTATTTATAATCTTTCATCCCTTACGGGTTTTGTTCAACAAAAATTCTTCAGTGTCTTGCTGGGCGCAAGGATGCTAAACCGAACGCCACGGTCGTAGACTCATCCTAAACTAAAAATCATCCCGATGCATCCACCGGCTGGGGAGTGTTTGTCTCCGCTACTTGGGGGAGAAGATGGCGCCATCCTTTTCGCCCAACGAACTCCTGCTGGTTTGGTTTGCCTATGGACTCTTTGGATGGCCTTTTAACTGGAAATAAGAAACGCTTAAGTACGCGCCAAAGAGAAAAATAATGCTGCTCAGATATGCCCAGACGAGAAAGGCGATAATGGCGGCCACGGAACCATAGACGAGGTTCGAGATGGTGATATAGGAGGAAACAAAAGACAAGAAGAGTATCTTGGCGAACTCCCACAAAATTCCAGCTCCAATGGCGCCAGGCAAAATCTCGCGCCAGGTGGAAGCCCCATGCGGAAGAATCATGTAAAGCGCCATAAACAAGGCAATATCGAGCGGGATAGCCACAATCCAACTGATGAGTGGGGCGGGTAGCAAGATGCGTAAGTGGGCTAGCAGACTTCCGACAAATGAAGACAGAAAGAGGGCCGGACCGACGAAGGTCAAGACAAATAGTATCGCCAGGCCGCGTCGCTTCCAGACCGCGCTGCGCCGTTTAACATCCCAGATTCCATTCAAGGTGTGCGTGAATATGTAAAAAACTGTCGAGGCAGACCAGATTAAACCAACCAAAGCGATTCCAGTTACCGGTCCGCGTGCTTCAATAATTTCATCGATATTTTGCCCCAGCAACTGACCCATGGCTGGCGCAATAAACTCCAGCTTTTGAATGATGAACTGACGATCCATTGCCGGGCCAAGGCTAAAACTGGCAATGGAAATACTTAAGATAATGATGGGAAAGAGGGAGAAAAGAGCAAAGTAGGCAATGGCCGCGGCGGTAATTGCCGTTCCAGGTTTTAGGGCCTCCTTTGCTGCGCTCGTGATTATCCATAGCCAGCCTCCTGTTCGCTCATCAATCCATTTTGTGTAGCGAGTGGCCCGTTGTCCAAGTTGTTCAAAATGATCTTTCATGGCTCTACGGTTGCAGATTGTCCATCTTTGCTGATGTAAGGATGGGGTGCGTGGAATAGATCAGGAGGTTCAGGAGGAAGGGCCTCTTGCAGAATCGGGGCCGCCTTCTCAATTAGTTTGGCGAGACGTTCCATACTGCTGATCACCAAAGGAGGCGGCGGCTCGTTCATCGCCTTTATGGCAACCTCCAGCCGGGCCTGCCGTTCTTTGAGATCCGAAACCCGCGTTACCGTCCCTGCAACGAGGCGGTTGCTGACCAGGAGAGTCCAAATGATTTGACAGATGGCTGACAGAGGAGGAGCAACAAGGATACCGATCAGGCCAAACGCATCCGCCATGGCCAGGAGTATGACCAGGGTTAAAATAGGATTGCTCCACTTCCTTTTTAGAAGGCGCGGCTCGACCCATACCTGCAGGCCAATTAAGACGGCTAGGGTAAAGATGGCTGTAAACAGGCTCAGTGGAATGCCCGTCAACATTCCGAGTAAGAGCGGTGGAAGGACTGCAATAGCCCCACCCACGACGGGGATCAACCACACCAGCGAGCCGACCAGCGCAAGCAGTGTTGGATAGGGCGACCCGAATATCCGGTAACCAATACCCAATAGCAGCGCCGCCAGGATGCTTTGAATGATCTCGCTGCGTATGTACGCTCCGATGTCAGACTCGATCGTGCGCCACGTATCACGCGCTTGTTTCCTTTGTCCGGATGGAAGTAACGAGAGCCCAAGCCGTTCAAAGTGGATTTGATCAATGCTCCAATAGAGGCTCAAGAACCCAATGACGAGCACGCCTGCCACAATACCCCCAAAGCCCTGTGTAAATCCCAGGATGGCGGGCAACACCAGCTGGCCTTGTTCGCCTGTTAATGCTTCAAAGAACTTATCTGGCGTAGGCAGCCAGGTAGTCAGCAATTGTTGGAATGAACCACCCTCCAGCCAGGGGGGCAGTTTCCAGGCATTATGCACTGATAGAGTTTGGCTTAATAGTTGAATATCACCGATCACGAATTTACCAACTAGAAATAATACGAAACCAAAACCGCCCAGGCCAGCAAGGCAAAGCAAAATCAAAGCCAAACGCTTCGCCCAACTGTGTCTTGTCCAACCTTTAAAAAAGGGACGGACAGTTGCCGCAAGTGCAAGTGAGGTTAGAACGTAAACGACTGCCTTGCGAAACTGCCACAGCGCGATCATCGCCAGCAAGGTAGTCATCACTGCCGTACCAAAAACGATCACCTTCTTTGTCATAAGGAATCCAAAGGGTCGACCTGGAGCAATAGCGCATCAAGGTCGGTGGCGATCGTCTCGATCTCGTCCATCACCTGGTCGATCTGCTTGATTTTTAGGTCCGAGCCGCCTTTCTTTAGTCGCGCCTGCTTGCGCAAATCCTGGGCAAAATCCTGCGCTTCATAACGCAGGCGGCTGGCATGATCGCGCCCAGGGGATGGTTCCGGCTCCATTGCTTCTGCATGAAAGACAAAGCGGTCAAGTAAGAGTTGAATAATTGCCGCCAAGGGAATTGCCATGAGCGTACCGGCAAGGCCGAACAGAGTGCTAAAGGCAAAAATTGCCAGGAGCGTGACAAATGGATTGACGCCCACCGCCTTCCGCATGATGCGCGGCACGAGCAGGTAATTTTCCAGCTGTTGAATGACAACCGTCGCAACAATGACCCAAATCATTTTGTCGGGACCAATTGACAGCCCAACCAGAGCCGCGGGAATAGCTCCGAGCAGTGGTCCGATCATCGGTACAGCTTCCAGCGCGCCAGCCAGGAATGCCAGCACGAGGGCATTGGGCAGGCCAATGAGTAGATAGGCGATCAACGCCACGATGCCGATGACCAGGCAAAGGACGCCTTGTCCGACAATGTAGGAACCAACCTTGGTCTCCATGGCTGCGATCAGTTCACGAATGCTCTCGCGCTTTTGTTGGGGGACCAGGAGTAGGAATGATTGGATGATACGTGGCCCATCCAACGTCCAGTAATACGCCAGTACCAGAATGACCGCAGCAATAAAGCCGACCTTTGCCGCCACTGAAATGTACTCCATGACCTGCCCGGCTGAGGCTATCATCTCCTGTCCAGATTGTGAAACCGGCTTTAGATTTGGCAATACAGCGGGAAGAAAATCACCCAGGCGCGCAATCAATTGGTCGGGATAATTACCCGTCCACTCACGCAGGCTTTTATAATAGTCAGGCGCCGCGGCGGAAATCGTGATGCCTTGTTCGATCATGAGTGGGAATAGCAATAGAATGAAACCGACGAGTAGAGCAAGCAGGATGAAATAAATCAAGAGCACCCCTAACATCCTGGGCAATCCACGCTGATGCAACCAGGCAACAACAGGCCTGACCACTGTGCCCATCACAATAGCAATAAACAAAATGAAAACAACCTGGTAAAACCGATAGAGAAGCCAGAATCCAAGGATGACAGACGCGAGCGCCAGAGTCGCCCACGCGACTCGCTGAAATGTCCATTCAAATGGCGGCGAAGGAGGACGCAACTCAATCGAAGTTTGCATTTCAATTCCTGCTCCCTGCCCGGGAAATTCACTAGGATAAAATTCCAAAAGGAGCACAGCCTCCTGGTAAGAGACCGTGCTCCAGAAAAACATCGAGGCGGGCTAGCGGTTGATGATGAACAAAATGCCCGCAATCAGCGCACAGATTCCCGCGATGATGTTGAATATTGCGCCGAGGCCCAAACCAAGAAGCCCCAGGCCGGTGATCACCAGAAAGATCCCAAGCAGGATCCATTTCAGTTGATTCATGTGCATTTTCATTCTCCTTTGATTGGAAACATATTTGATCGTTCAACGCTCCACGAAAGCCAACGCGCCCCGGCGACCGTTTTAATTTTGGATCGCCTTTTCCATGGCTAGTGCGGATTCAGACACGCGTTCCAATTGTTCAACCACCAACTCCTGACCTTTTTGCAATAGCTCTTTGGCCTTCTGGCGTCCACCCATGGTGATTTTGTCCCGGTTCACGCGTAATTGCGCCACGGTGTCTTCCATGATCGTGGTGGCCCGGTCCCGCAGTTCAATGCTTCTATCCTTGATCTGCATTCTGGTGTCTTTTCCAGATTGCGGGGCCAGCAACAGCATCGTTAAAGCGCCGGCCAGACTGCCGACTAACATACCAGCTAAGTAGTCGTTCATAGAAGTTTAGAAAACGACAAATGGAAAGTGCTGGTTGGTTTATTCTGTTGTGCCAGCATGTATTCGGCAGAAGCCAGTACCTCATCCATCGAGTCGTGCAGTTTGTTTGCGCAAGCCAATTCTT
>JACRBL010000036.1 GCA_016234485.1 Chloroflexota bacterium | reverse complement strand
CGCGCATCTCTTCGTGATGCACAGCCTCGATGGCGGCCTGCACGTCGGCGATGTCTACGCCTTTTTCGGTGGCGATCTCTGCGAGGGTCTGTCCGCTTTGCAAGGCAGATTTGAGATCATCGGAGGTCATGCCGAGGACTTCGGCGGCGGCTTCGAGTTCAGCCGTCCCGAGGCCGCGAGCGCCGTGAGGTCCGCCGCGTCCGCCAAAAAGTCCAGCGGGAGGCGTAGTGTCGTCCGCGTAGGCCACGCCCGCGCCGATCGCTCCAACGACCATGAGAACTGCGAGGAATCCGCCAATCAGTAAGGGAAGTTTGTTTTTCATTTTTGTCTCCTTTGAGTGTGTGGCTGGACTGCGTCCAACCTTGCCCATATGATAAAAGGGGGGTATTCAGAAAGAATATAGCGTTTGTAAAGGGTGTATGAAGATGGCGTCGCTTCTCGCCCTGAACTTACTTGCCCGAACGGTCATCTTTCTGTATACTGAAAGCAATCTTCCTCATTCCCAGCCCTTCCCCCGCGGGGGGAAGGGAGTCCCCTTCGCGAAGCACCCCTTTGGGCTCCCTTCGGGAGAGGGTTAGGGTGAGGGCTCATCCTCGAGGGACACCATGCCGTCTGTCTTCATCAGTTACAGCCACAAGGACGAGGAATGGAAAGACCGAGTCGTCACGCATCTGCGCGTGCTGGAAATGGAAGGCATGCTCGACGTGTGGGATGACCGTCGCATCGAAGGGGGCGATGATTGGAAGCCAGAGATCGAAAAAGCGATCAATAATGCCAGCATTGCCATCCTGATGATCTCGGCGAATTTCCTCACGTCAAAATTCATTCTTGGCGAAGAAGCGCCAAAATTACTGAAACGTCGCGCAAAAGAAGGCCTGCGCGTGATCCCTCTGATCGTCAAGCCTTGTGCCTGGCAACAAGTGAAATGGCTGTCGCCGATTCAAGCGCGTCCATTAGACGGCAAACCGCTTTCAACGAAAAGAGGGCATAACCTTGATTCAAGCATTGTTGCGCTGGCAGAAGAAGTCGCGAAATTCGTAAAACGCATGGAAACGCCTGCAAAGACTTCCGAAGTCTCGGAGACTTCGGAAGTCTGGCGCATCCCTCCCGACAAAATATCCCTCGCCAAACTCCCCTCCACCTCCCCCGACCTCTTCGGACGCGAAGACAGACTCAAAGAACTTGACGCCGCATGGGATAGTGGTGCGTCCGTCATTGCGAGCGAAGCGAAGCAATCTCCCAGTGGCGAGGGGATTGCTTCGACGGAAGAACGCCGTCTCGCAACACTTGCATCTGGCGCAAGTGCAGGTGTGACGAAGATCAACATCTTCTCCCTCGTCGCCTGGGGCGGAGTAGGCAAGTCCGCCCTCGTCAACAAGTGGTTGACCCAAATGGGACGGGACAACTTCCGCGGCGCGAAGCGCGTCTACGGCTGGTCGTTTTACAGCCAGGGCGCGGCGGAGGGACGCCAGGTCTCCGCTGACCAATTCATCGCCGCGGCGTTGACCTGGTTCGGCGACCCCGACCCGACCGCAGGCTCTCCGTGGGACAAGGGCGAGCGGTTGGCGGAGTTGGTCAAGCAGTCGCGCACCTTGCTCATCCTCGATGGACTCGAACCTCTGCAAAATCCGCCGCCCGTCGAGACGGGACGAATCAAAGACCCCGCGCTGGTGTCCTTCCTGCGCGAGGTGGCGAGACAGAATCCTGGACTGGTCGTCATCAGCACGCGTTTGGCGGTGGACGACCTCAAAGATTTCAAAGACGGCTCTGCAAAAGAGACTGATCTTGAATCCCTTTCCGATGAATCAGGCGCGGCCTATCTCAAACACCTCGGCGTGGACGGCACGGACGCGGAACGCCAGCAGGCCTCCCATGACTTCGGCGGACACGCCCTTGCCCTCACCCTGCTGGGACGGTACCTCAAGGTGGTTCACAACGGCGACATCCGCAAGCGCGGCGAGATCCCGCACGTGATGGATGAACAGAAGCAGGGCGCGCATGCCCGCCGCGTGATGGAATCGTATGAGCGATGGTTGCAAGGCAAACCCGAATTGGACATCCTGCGCCTGATGGGACTCTTCGACCGTCCCGCCGAAAAAGGCGCGCTGGACGCATTGCGGAAAGAACCTGCCATCCCAGGTTTGACTGACTCGTTGCAGAAATTGAGTGAAGCCAATTGGAAATACGCGGTTAATAATTTGCGTGAGTTGCGCCTGCTTGCGCCAGAAGATCTGTACGTCCCCGATGAGTTGGATTGCCACCCGCTTTTACGTGAACACTTTGGCGAAAAACTGAATGCTGAAAATGCCAAGGCTTGGCAAGAAGCGCATGGCCGATTGTATGAGTATTACAAATTCACCGCGAAAGAACTTCCCGATACGCTGGAAGAAATGGCTCCGCTTTTTGCAGCGGTCATGCATGGTTGTCAAGCGAGGTTATACAAGAGATCATTTGTAGACTATTACACTCGAATCCTACGCGGGGGCGATATTAGCTATTGTTGCAGTCAACTTGGGGCAATAGGGGCTGACCTTGCCTCGCTTTTTAATTTTTTTGAGATTCCCTGGAGTCGGCCTGCCGCTACACTTACTGACGATATGAAAGGCGTTTTGTTGAGTTCCGCAGGGTTTCGCTTACGTTCCTTAGCCCGACTAGAAGAAGCTGCGCAAGCGATCCAATCTGCTTTGGAGATTACAATGGTGCGGCAAGATTGGGGAAATGCGGTTAGAGACGCAATAAATCTTAGTGGGCTTTATATGACGTTGGGTGATGTAAACGAAGCCGTCGGTTATGCTATGCTAAGCATTGAAATTGCAAAACGGAGTAATGATTCAAGAACACAAATGCTTTCTAACATTCGTTTTGCTCATTGTTTACATCAACTGGGAAATTTTGATGAATCCAAAGCCATTTTTCATCAAGCAGAGTATACGCAAACTGTTACAGAACCAGAATATACTTTGCTTTATGGCAAGCAAGGTTTTGAATACTGCGAACTTTTACTGGATTTAGGTAAGCCTGAAGAAGTACTCAAACGCTCCAAGAGCATGTTTGAATGGCGCGTACCCACCGATACGCTTGTAGAAGTTGCTCTTGATAACCTAGCTTTTGGAAAAGCACTGTTTCAATTGCGCTTACTTGAGCAACGTCTTGCGCCAATTGAGAATCCCGCCACTTATTTTGAGTTTGCTTTGGATGGCTTACGAGAATCTGGACAACAAGATGAACTACCTCTCGGCCTCCTCGCTCGCGCGGAATACTACCGCCTCACAGGCGACCTGGTCAAAGCCCAAAAAGACGTGGATGAAGCCTTCACCATCGCCACCCGCGGCGGGATGGGTCTGCATTTGGCGGATTGTCATTTGGAATACGCCAGGTTGAACGTTAAACGTTCAATCCGAACCCCACACCGTGGATTATCTCGCTGAGGCACGAAAGCATTTGGCGACCGCGAAAGAGATGATCAACAAAATGGGCTACCACAGGCGGGATAAAGAGGTGGATGAGTTGGAAGAACAACTAAAAACCTGACATGTCTCCGCGAAAGTCCGATTAACCCGCGCCGTTGTCCACGCGCGGGTTTTGGTTAACAGCGGCGCGGATGAGACATGTCAGGTTTCCTCCTCCAAAAGGAATCTCCGCGTAAATCCGCGTTCTCCGCGTCCCATAATCCCCCATTACGTTTTACGCTTTACGCTTCCCCTCCTCCCCCATGATAAAATAGTCTCATGCTTCCATCATTAGAGAAATTACGCAAATTCTTCCGTCTCGAACACGAGAACGGATACAACAACACCGCCATCATCGGCGGACTGGTCAAGATCCTCGATTTTTGGGAAAGCGAAGCCCGCGCCGAGAGCGTGGACGAAGCCGTCGTCCAGGCCGTGACCCAGCGACTTAAAGGCTACGAAGCGCTGACTCCCCAGGGTCGCGCCGACTCGCTCAAGGGACTGTGGAAACGTCTCGGCGAAACCTATCCCGAAGCCCAGCAAAAACCGCAAGGCCAGCCGCGTCCGCAACAGAGACCGCAGCAACCCCGTTCGCAACAGCAACAGCAACCTCGCCCTCAACCAGCCCCTCCCCCCTCGGGGGAGACGGGAGAGAGGGTTCAAGATGAAATGCCCAAGTGGCTGGAGCCTGAAAAGGTCTCCCCCCCATCGGGGGGGACGCCTTCGGCAGGGAGGGCTCAAGCGCCGCGTCCGCAACAGCAACGGCAACCCGCCCCAAGCGTCGCCCTGAGCCCGTCGAAGGGTCAAGGAAGAAGCGAGAGCGCGCCAGGTGGCAAGACATCCGCCACACCCGCCGCGCTCGGCGCGCTGCTCACCGTCCTCCAAGGCGTCGGACCTCGTCACGCGCAGACCCTCGGCGCGCTCGGCATGTCCACGCTCGGCGACATGCTCTATTATTTCCCGCGTCGCTACGAAGATTACAGCCAGTTGAAGCCCATCAAAAATTTGTGGGTCAACGAAATCGTCACCGTCATCGGCGCGGTGCAGTCGGTTGGCACGCGGCCAGTGAGGGGCGGCAAACTGCAACTCACCGAAGCCGTCATCACCGACGGCACGGGCGCGTTGCGGCTCACGTGGTTCAACCAGCCGTGGATCGCCAACCGCATGAAAGTGGGCGACAACATTGCCGCTTCGGGAAAACTCACGCAAAGCCTTGGCCGCCTCGTGATGACCAACCCCGACTTTGAACCCGTCGAAGCCGAACACCTGCACACCAATCGCATCGTCCCGATTTACCCGCTCACCGCCAAGATCACGCAAAAGTGGCTGCGCGGACTGATGAACCAGGTGGTGACGTACTGGGCGCCCGCGCTCGTGGATCACCTGCCCGATTCGATTCGGACATCGGCGGGGTTGCTCCCGCTCGGCCGCGCCATCGGGCAGGCGCATTTCCCCGACTCGCAAGACGAACTCAAACGCGCCCGCGCCCGACTTGCCTTCGACGAAATTTTCTTTTTGCAGATGGGAGTGCTCGGACAAAAGCGCGACTGGCAAGCCGCGACCGCACGCCGCTTCGAAACCCCCGACGAGTGGCTGGGCGCGCGCGTGGCTGGCCTTCCCTTCACCCTGACAGGCGCCCAAACCCGCGCCCTCGACGAGATCCGCCGCGACCTCAACTCTGGCCGCCCGATGAATCGTTTGTTGCAAGGCGACGTTGGCTCTGGCAAAACTGTCATCGCCGCGCTCGCCGCCGCGATGGTGAATCAATCGGGCGCGCAAGCCGCCATTATGGCTCCCACTTCGATTTTGGCTGACCAACATTTCCGCAGTTTTTCCAATTTGCTTTCTGGCACGAACGTTCGTCTGCTCGTCGGCGACACGCCCGAATCGGAGAAAGCCGAAATCCGCGCAGGTCTTGCGGACGGGACGATTCAAGTTGTCGTCGGCACGCACGCGCTGATCGAAGACCCCGTCCAATTCAAGGATTTGCAGTTCGTCGTGATTGACGAACAACATCGCTTCGGCGTCGAACAGCGCGCCGCGCTCCGCAACAAAGGCACAACGCCCCACCTTCTGGTGATGACCGCCACCCCGATTCCGCGTTCGCTCGCCCTCACCCTCTACGGCGACCTCGACCTCTCCGTCATGGACGAAATGCCCGCGGGACGTCAGCCCATCGAAACGTACGTCCTCCGTCCGCAGGAATTGGAGCGCGCCTTCTCCCTCATCCGCTCGCAAATCAAAGACGGACGCCAGGCCTTCATCATCTATCCGCTCGTGGAAGAGAGCGAGAAGATGGATAATCTCAAAGCCGCCACCGAGGAACACGAAAAACTCCAAAAGGAAATTTTCCCCGAACTCAAACTCGGTCTCCTGCACGGACGCATGAAGCCCGACGAAAAAGACCGCGTCATGGCCGACTTCCGCGACAAGAAGTACAACATGCTCGTCTCGACCACCGTGGTCGAAGTCGGCGTGGACGTTCCGAACGCGACGGTCATGCTGGTGGAGGGCGCGAACCATTTCGGCCTCGCCCAACTCCACCAACTGCGCGGCCGCGTCGGACGCGGCGCGGCGCAATCCTACTGCCTCCTCGTCCCCGACCACGAAGACGCGGTCGAGAACGAACGTCTGCAAGCCATGGCCGAAACCAACGACGGCTTCATCCTGGCCGACCGCGACCTGCAACAACGCGGCCCAGGCGAATTCCTCGGCACAAGACAGGCGGGCTTCGGCGTGTTGAAAATGGCATCCATCACCGACATCCCCCTCATCGAAAAAGCGCGCAACCAGGCGCAGTCCCTGTTCGAGAAAGACCCGAATTTGGAAATGCCCGAACATAAACTCCTCGCCGAAGCGCTCGGAAGATTCTGGGGCAAGAGTTCGGGAGATGTCAGCTAGTCGGCTTGTCCGCTAGTCTGCTAGTCGCTTGCTCATCGATATCACGACTTACAGACTTTCACCGACTCTCTGACCAGTAGACTAGAAGACTAAGGACTAGAAGACGAAATGGTTAAAGCAATTTTCCCAGGCACCTTCGATCCCATCCACTATGGCCACATGGACATTGCGCGCCGCGCCTCGCGGTTGTTCGATGAAGTCGTGATGGCCGTTTACGATAAGCCGCTCAAGAATTTATTGTTCTCGCCCGAAGAGCGCATTGACCTCGTAAAGAAAGCCTTTGCCGACAATCCCAAAGTCAGCGTGACTGGCTACTCTGGCCTGACGGTGGAATTCGCCCGTCAGATCGGCGCGCATGTGGTTGTCCGTGGTCTGCGCGTCTTCTCCGATTTCGAGTTTGAGTTCCGCATGGCTTTGGCGAATCAGCGTCTCGCCGCGGACATTGAGACGACCGCCCTCATCACCGCCGAACAACATACCTTCCTCTCCTCCAGCACCGTCAAAGAGATCGCCATGCTGGGCGGAGACGTGACTTCGATGGTTCCGCCGTTCGTGGCGGAGGCGTTGCGTCACAAGATCAGCGCAGGCGATCATCAACCTCAACCGAACTCGTTGAGGGATTAGCCTGGGCGATTCAAATCGCCTCAACGCTTACGAAGTCCACCTTCGTGGACTCATCGCCAGCCGACGAAGATCGGCTTCGTAAATGTAGTCGCCCCATGTAGGACAAATTGCCAATTTGTCCCACAACAAAATGCGATAGAATAACAGCATCCGTTTCACGGAGGCGCTTATGGACATCCTTCACCTCATTGACCGTCTCGAAGAACTCTTCAACCAGAGCAAACCTTTTCCCCTCACCCGCAATGTGATGGTGGATGAGGATAAAATGCTGGACATCATTGACCAGATGCGCATCGCCATCCCCGAAGAGGTCAAGAAGGCGCAGCAGATCCTCGTTCAAAAAGATCGCGTCATGGCGCAGGCGCAGGAGGAGGCCAATCGCACGATTGACCTCGCCCGCCAAAAAGCGGACGACCTCGTCCATCGCGATATGATCGTGGTGGAGGCGCAACGCCGCGCCGAGCAGATCGTCTCGCAGGCGCGCGCGGACGCCGAGGCCACCCGCCGCGAAGCGGACGATTACGTGGTGGACGCGCTCACCCACCTGCAAAACGAATTGGAAAGACTCTCCAACCAGGTGCGGAACGGGATCCATACCGTGGAAGAAGACCAGGCACGGCGCACTCCCGTCCAACCACAAATCGAGAAATAAAAAAATCAGCCCTCGTCAAAAAGACGGGGGCTGATTTTTGATTCAGTGGAAATTCCAGCGCTTGTTCCTCCAGCAGTAGCGCTGCTGATGCGGCAGTGCAACTGCCACAAAACTCGAAGGTATGCGCTTGATGTTTTTACGGGGGCTATTCCGTCGCTTCTCACGTCAACGTGTAGAGCGAAATCGCGTCTGGCTTTTTCTCGTCCACATGGATCTGACGCAGGTCGAAGACCACGCCTGAGCCTGCCAGAATATCGCGCAGGGTTTGCGTAAGGACAGCCTTTCCCGGCGGGATGGCCTTCGCGGCGCGGCGAGCCACATCCACAACGCTGGGGGCGGGCTTTCCGCTTTCGAGATCGCACTCGCCCACGTGCAGGCTTACGCGGAACGCGTCATCCCGGACGATCTCTCGCAACTTCAGCGCGCATTGGATGGCGCGGCTGGGACTGTCGAACACGGCCACGGCCTCATCCTGCGCAAAGAACATGCTTTTGGCGCGACCCTCTTTCATCTCAACACGCAGCGCTTTTTCCTTGCGCTGGATCTCTGGCAAATTTACATAGAGCGTTATCCCGATCCACGTATCAGATAAAGCGTTGGGGTCTTCCTGGACGAATTTCGCGATCTCCTCGACGATCTGCCTGCTCTCGATAAAGAAGAAGTGATCGGCGCCAGGCAGTTCCACATATTTCACGTTGGGCATGTGCGCGGCAAAATATCGTCCCGCGCCCACGTCCACGATGCGGTCGTGGACTTTGTGCAGCGCCAGCGTCCTCGTGTGGACTTGCGGCAGGAGCGGGCGGATGTCAATCTCGCGTAACACGCGCAGGACGGCGCTCGCCTCCGACGGGCTGGTGGAGGAACGCAACACCTTCGCCCACCATGCGCGAAACGGTTCACTCTGCGCGCGCGACGGGCAGAAGTTTTGAATCGCCCACGGCCCGCCCCATTGTTCGCGGATGCGTTCGAGCGATCCCTCGAAGGTCGCCTCATCGTCTGCCCATTCGGGTTCGCCGTCGGTCTTCACCAGTTTCGGCGTGGACGAGTAGATGATGAGTCCGCGCACGCGTTCGGGATGGGTGGACGCCAGCAAAACGGACGCGGCCCCTCCTTCGGAGGTACCCATCACAAAGGTCCGGGTGGAATCGGCGGCATCGAGGACGCACAACGCGTCGCTCATGGTGTCTTCCAAAGAGGGCGCGCCGCCTACACGGTCTGAGAGTCCCATGCCGCGTTTGTCGAACAGGATCACGCGGGCGAACTTTCCAAGCGCTTCGAAAAAATTTGCGTATTCGGCCTCTTCGAACGCGATCTCCATGTTGGAAAGGAAGCCGTGGATGAATAACAAATCCACGGGGCCGTCGCCGATGATTCTGTACGCGAGGTGGATGCCGTCGTTCGAGACGTATCGCACTTCCCCCGCCGCGCCTCTTTCCTGACCCTTTGATTGACTCAGCCCCCCGCCTTTGAGAATGTTCTGCTCGGAGGCGCGTTGCACCGCCTGTGTCCGATTTGCCGCGCCGAGTTTGCCGAAGATCTGTTTGTTGTACCAGCGCACGGTCTCCTGCGAGAGATGCAGGCGCGCGGCGATCTCGTTGTTGGTGAGTCCCTGCGCGAGCAATTGCAGGATCTCAAGTTCGCGGGGTTTCCAGGATTCTTCGGTCATTTGAATTCCACCCCATTTTACCCACAAACGTGTGGTGACAACCACCCCGCGTAGAACCTATACTGGCGACAACAGAAAAGGAGAACTGACATGAAAAAATCGTCCACTTCGCTTTTGGTCTTTGGCGTGTACCTGGTTGGCATGGGGTTCGGATTGCTATTCGCGCCCAATATGGTTTTGGGCATCTTGGGCTTCCCTGCCACCGACGAGGTCTGGCCGCACGTGGTTGGATTGCTCGCACTGGTATTGGCGTTTTACTACATCACCGCCGCCCGCGCGGACCTGCGGACGTTTGCCCGCGCGACTGTCCCTGCCCGCATCGCGGTCTTCATCGGCTTCGCGGCCTTTACCCTCATGGGGCTGGCGGGACCGATCATGATCCTGCTCGGCGCGGTGGACCTGCTCGGCGCGCTGTGGACAGGCTGGGCTTTGAAGGCGGAAGGATAGCGAATCAATAGCCCTCGTCCAAAAGACGAGGGCTGAATTTTTGGGCGATTTAAATCGCACCGACATTTGCAAAGCCGACCTCCGTCGGCTAGTCCACGGAGGTGGACTTCGCAGGCGTAGCGGCGACTTGAGTCGCCTTCTCCTCAGCCGCAAACCCAAACCACGGACGCAAAACGGGATTGCGATGAATTGCCAGTTCGTAGATCAACGCGGGGATGAGGACTCCGCTCAAGAATGCCAGCGCGATGGACGGGTCATTGGGAATGCCAAGGCGCGAAAACTTGTCGAACATGGTTTCCTGAATCGGGACGTGGAAGATGAGGATGACGAGCGAGATGCGCCCGAAATAACGGAACACGTTCGCGGCGCGCTCCGACCATTTTTCGAGATTGCACGCCAGCGAAAGGGTCATGGCGATGCCGAGCAGGGCTTCGAGCGTGTTGATCCACAAGGATGGATAGGCGCGCGTGTTGAAATCGAGGATGGGAGGCAGAAAAATCACAAGCGCGAGGAGCAAGCCAAAGGTCAACGCGAGAACGAGGGGCGAAGCGAAAAATTTTTCCAGCGGACGTTGATTGACTTCGTAGCCCGCGAGGAAAAAGAATCCACTCGCGAAAACAAGATCGAGGCTGAAGGGCAGGCCATACAATTCCGTGCCGATGATGGGCGCGGTGAACGGCCAGAAGCGCGGCGCAATATCGGCACCGCTCATCATCGTCAAGACGCCGAGCGCCAGCATCGCGAACATTGCCAGCCAGCGAAGCCAGTCCACTATGATGCGGCCAAAGACGAAGCGCCAGGCGAGCCACGCGAAGACCGCCACCGCGAACAGATGCGGGATAAACCACAACTGCACCCAGTCAATGTAATGTCCTGTCGCGTATAAAGACTTGGCGACGCGTCCCGCGATGACGGGGAAGGTCATGTTCGAGAAGGCCGCCTCGCCAAGATAGATCATGAACAGAGCGAAGAAATACGGCTTCATCAACGTGTTGAAGCGCCGCTTCACCGTCTCGCCAAATTCACGCTCGGGGCGAAAGAACATGCCCGACAAAAAGAAAAATAGCGGGATGTGAAACGCGTAAATAAATTTGTGCAAGGTGGGATGATAGCCCGCCAGGTCGTTGTGCGCCAACACGATGACGAGGATGCCAAGCCCCTTCGCGATGTCAATGTAACCGATGCGTTTTTCCATGGGGGTATTTTAGCATCCATCGTCATTGCGAGGAGGATGTTCTTTCCGACGAAGCAATCCCCCACGACGAGGGGATTGCTTCGCAACGAACGCTCGCAATGACGGGCGAAATTAGTTACCCTGCAAATTCAAACGTGGGCATGCCCTCGGTCTGCGTTTGAATCTGGAACACGCCGCCCGAAAGCGGATACTGCGCGAGCGCGGCCTCGTCCACGCCCTTGCGCGCGGACGTGACATACAGGATGTCGCGCCGCGGCCCGCCGAACACACATGCGGACGAGTGTAGCGCTGGCACGGCCACTTCCGCTTCGAGCCGACCGTTGAGTGGATTCCACCTCGCGACGCGCGCGCCACCCCAGAGCGCGATCCAGAGTCGCCCCTCCATGTCGGATGTCATCCCATCAGGCCAGCCCATCGCGGCAGGGACTTCGACCGCGACGCGCGGGTTGGAGATGTCTCCCGTATCCAGGTCGTAATCGAACGCGCGGACCTGGCGCGTGGGCGTATCAATGTAGTAGAAAATTTTGTAGTCGCGACTCCACGCCAAGCCGTTCGAGTTCGTGATTCCATCGAGCAATTTGCGCGGCGATTTGCCCGCTTCGAGCGAGTACAAAAATCCGCTGGGATTCGATTCGCCCATGTCCATCGTTCCTGCGAGGAGACGGCCCGCCGGATCACATTTGCCGTCGTTGAAGCGGTTGGTGGCGGGGTCGGCTACACGGGCCAGCAAGGTCGGTTTTGCCGCGCCCCGCTCAAAGGTCCAGAAAGATGCGTGGAGCGCGGCGACGAGTCCACCGTTACGGCGCGGCGCGAGGCATCCGACGTATTCGTCCAATTGGGTGAAGTCGTCGCGGCCATCTTGATAGGCGTGGATGCGTTTGCCGAGGATGTCCACCCAATAGAGGGTTTGGGTCTTCGCGTCCCAGGCGGGACCTTCGCCAAGGGTGGCTTTGGCATCGAGCAGGAGTTCAGTTTGCATTAGAACCAATCCCTTTTGACAAAAACGAGTACGGCTATGGCGGTGAGCGCGAACGCCATGCCGAAGACGATGGGGAAGGCGAAGGGCGAATGTGCGAAGGGCAGTTCCACGTTCATGCCGTAGAACGAGGCCACGATGGTGGGCAGGTTGAGGATGATGGTGAGCGCGGCCAGGGCTTTCATCACGCCGTTGAGGTTGTTGGAGATGATCGAGGCGAAGGCGTCCATCATGCCTGCCAGAATTTCGGTGGCGATGCTGGTCATCTGGATGGCTTGCTGGTTTTCGGTGAGGACGTCTTCGAGCAGGTCGGCGTCTTCGTTGTATTGGTTGAAGAGTTTCATGCGTTGGACGCGTTCCATCATCACTTCGTTTGAGCGCAGTGCGGTGGCGAAATAGGTGAGGGACTTTTGATATTTGACAAGCTCCAGCACTTCGCGGTTGCGCGTGGATTTTTGGAGTTGATCCTCGAGCGCTTCGGTGCGTTTGTTGATGTCGCGCAGATGGGCAAGGTAGCGCGCGGCGGTTTCGAGGAACACGTATAAAACGAAGCGGTAGCGTTTGCCTGTGCGCAGGTGACGGTATTTGCCATTCAAAAGAGGTTTGAGAATATCTGTCTCGTGGCGGCAGATGGTGACGATGACGCCGTCCACGATGATGATGCCGAGCGGGATGGTGGCATATGGCACGTCCACGTTTTCGCCCTGAAAGTGGGGGATGCGTAACAGAATGAAGGTGTAGCCCTCGTCCTCGTCGCGTTCGATGCGCGCCATTTCGTCGAGGTCGAGGGAGTAGTTGATGAGGTCGGGGAAAATTTCGATCTCCTCGGTGAGAAAGTTAATCTCTTCGGGAGTCGGGTCTACCACATTGATCCACGAACCTGTGACAGCGCTGTCCAGTTTCGCGAGTCCGCCCTCTGCGGTTTTCAAGAAGTTGATCATAACGGCCTCCTGCCAAAGTCTCATCGCGCAGGAGGCGCGAGCATCCTACGGGATGGGGGTGTTACATTTCAATGCGTACCGTCCGCCCATACTGGGCGGCTGTTTATCGTCGGAATCTAGTTCGCTGCTCTCGGTTTCGGGGTACATCTCTATTCCTTGCCTGTCTAAGGCGGAGTTATTTTACGCCCGTTGAATGGATTAAGACAGGGGAAAAATTTGTGACATCGGCGTCGTATCTGGCAAGTCACGGCCACTCTCAATGAATCCAAAACTGGCTCTCCTGTTTCTAGCGGGATGCCGTGCAAAAAAAGATCCTTTTGCCACAGATTTTCACAGAAAAATCTGTGAAATCTGTGGCTGAAGTTAGTTGCCTTCCCGTTAATTACGGGAGACCCCCCAAAACTTTACTCCAGTCTGTGATGCCCGTGATGTATAATTTCGTCACCTCGAAACACAAATGCCCCTATTCGAAAAACCCCACAACCGTTACGCAACCCACTGAAAACTGATCACTGGTAACTGAAATGCTCATCCACTCCGCTTCCCAACTTCTCACCCTCGCGGGCGGTCCGCAGCGCGGACATGTCCTCGGCGCGCTCGGCGTCATCGAAAACGGCGCGGTCGTCGTGCGCGATGAAAAAATCCTCGCGGTTGGCGCCACCGACGAACTGCGCGCGGCCTATCCCGATGAACCCACCCTCGACGCGGCGCGCTGCGTCGTGATGCCCGGCTTCGTGGACCCGCACACGCATCTCATCTGGGCGGGCGACCGCGCCAACGAGTTCGAGATGAAGATGGGCGGCACACCCTATCTCGACATTCTCGCGGCGGGCGGCGGCATCATCTCCACCGTCAAGGCCACGCGCACCGCCAGCCTCGAGACGCTGATCGCGCAAACCCGTCCGCGCCTGCTCAAGATGTTCTCGCACGGAACCACCACCGCCGAAGCGAAGACGGGCTACGGCCTCACCGCCGCCAGCGAACTCCGTCTCCTCAAAGCCTTGCTCACCCTCGAAGATGAAGGCCCGCTCGAACTCGCCATCACCTTCCTCGGCGCGCACGCCATCGCGCCCGAATTTCGCGACAACCCGCAAGGCTACGCCGATGAAGTGACCAACACAATGTTGCCGATGCTCAAAGATTGGTGGGGGACTCACGCGCCGCATCACGAACTGCCCTTCGTGGACGTGTTCTGCGAGAACAAAGCCTTCACCCTCGAGCAGTCGCGTCAAGTCCTCGCCCGCGCGGGGTCGCTGGGATTCCCGCTCAAGATCCACGCCGACGAGTTCGACAACCTCGGCGGCGCGTCGCTCGCGGTGGAGTTGGACGCGGCCTCCGCCGATCACCTCGTCAAGACCTCCGACACGGACATCGCCGCGCTGGGCAAATCCGAAACGGTGGCGGTCTCGCTTCCCTGCACGCCGTTCGGTCTCGCCGAAAAAGATTACACCCCCGCCCGCAAACTCATCGAAGCGGACGCCTACCTCGCCCTCGCCACCGACTGCAACCCAGGCACGACCTGGAACGAATCCATGCAATTCGTCATCGCGCTCGCCTGCCGCGCCATGAAACTGACTCCCGCGCAGGCCATCGCCGCCACCACCATTAACTCCGCTTACGCCATCCGCCGCGCCGACAAGGTCGGCTCCATCGAAGTCGGCAAGCAGGCCGATATGCTCATCCTTTCCGTCAGCGACTACCGTCAACTTGGCTATCGCTACGGCACGAACCTCGTCAAGCAGGTCATCAAAAAGGGACGCGTCTATTCGGTGGATGTGGGGTATTATCGGACGGCTTGAGGCCCCACCGTGCCAAACCAGTGGACTATTTTCGCTTCCATTCTGATCCTTAATGCCCTGCTGGCGCTGGCGCTGGCGGCCCTCCTTTCGCGCACGCGCACCACGGCTGGACGTCGGGAAATGGCCATCTCGCTGATTCTGCTCGCAGTTTGGGCGTTTTGCTATGCCATGATTACCCTGTCCACTTCGATGGAGGCGAAATACTTTTGGCTGAAGATGGAGAATGTGGGCATTGTCTTCCAGCCCGTTTTCTGGTTGATGTTCACATTGAATTACGTCAGGCGCAACAAGCCGGTTAAATGGATCTGGGGACTCGCGCTCAGCGTCGTTCCAATCATCACGTTGATCCTCCTCTTCTCGGATGTCTGGCTTTCCTATTATTATGCCAGCGTCCATGTGGCCTCTCCCGCTGGCGGGCCGCTCGTCATTGCGCGTGGATTGTGGTACTGGCCGCAGTTGATTCAAAGTTACCTGATCTATATTTACTCCACGGTCATTCTCCTTTGGTTCTTTTTCAAGAATCGCTTCATCTACCGCAGGCGCATGGGATTCCTGGCCGCGGCTGTCCTTACCCCGTGGTTTGTCAATCTCTTTTATCAGGGTGTGTTGACCTTTCAACCCTCGTTCGCCATTCCCATTGACTTTACGCCCATCTCCTTCACCATCAGCGCGGGGCTGATGGGCGCGGGCGTGTTCGGCTTTCAATTGTTCGACCTGCTCCCCATCGCCCGCGACGTGGTGATGGAACACATCCCCGAAATGGTGGTGGTGGTGGACGCCCACGACCGAGCGCTGGATGCCAACTCGGTGGCGCGCGAATGGCTGGGGAAAAGCGAGAAGGAGATCATCGGGCAAGATCCGCTGGATGTGTTCCGCGCCTGGCCGCAACTGGTAAACCGCTTCCTGTCCGCGCATGAGACGCACGACGAGATCGAGGTTGATGATCCGCCGCGCACACTTGATCTGGTCGTCACGCCGATCTACAACGCATCCCAGGTTTTGCAGGGGCGCGTCATCGTGGCGCATGATGTGACCGAGCGCAAGTACCTGGAAACCGACCTCCGCACCCAACTGGCCGTCAACGAATCCCTGCGTATGCAACTGCTGGAACAGGCCATTCGCGACCCGCTCACGGGCGTGTACAACCGCCGCTTCTTCGCCGAGTCGCTTGACAACGAAGTGGCGCGCGCCGCCCGTGAAGACAACCCCATATCGGTGGTGATCTTCGACCTCGATTGGTTCAAGAAATTTAACGACACCTACGGCCACAAGTGCGGCGACGAGGTTCTCCAATCGTTCGCGAATTTCCTCGTCAAAAACACGCGCGGCGGCGACATCGTCTGCCGTTACGGCGGCGAGGAATTCGTCATCCTGATGCCCAACACCAAACCCGAAACCGCCTTCGAACGCGCCGACGGATGGCGCGCGCTCTACCAATCCACGCCCACCGTTTATCTTGGGCAATCGCTCACAGCCACGTTTTCGGCGGGGGTGGCAGGCTACCCCGCGCACGGTCGCGATGGCGAAGCGATCCTCCACATGGCCGACCAGGCGCTCTACAAATCCAAGGACAACGGGCGCAACCGCGTCACGCTGTATTCACCCATGTAGGTCGCTCACCGTCATTGCGAGCGCTCTTTGCGAAGCAATCCCCTCCCACGGCGTGGAGATTGCTTCGTCGGGAAGATCACCCTCCTCGCAATGACGAGGAACCTGTGATTTACTGAATTTAACAAATTCCCCTACAACTTTCAGGCTTGCGTTTTTATTCGGGGGCGTTATACTTCTTATCAACCGCGTAAAAACAACCTCCATGTTTCGTCAGCAGAGCAACTGCTTGCAAACTTTGAAAGCGTTCATATGGGAATCCTCGACACTCCATTCATTATTGGATATTCCCCCTCGCGCGACGGACCTCTCGCCCGATTCCTGCCTCCGCTCGAAGATGGCGTCGCGGCCGATTGGCTCTCGCGTCACGCTTCGCCCTTCGACGCCGCTCAGGGCAAGCCGGGAAGCTGGGTCCTCGACCCGTTCGGCGTCGCGCCCCGCCTCCCCGTCGAGATGGCGCGGGCGGGATATCGCGTCCTCGTGGCCGCGCATAATCCCATCGCCCGCTTCCTGCTTGAAATGACCGCCGCGCCGCCGACCGAATCCGAATTGAAGGCCGCGCTGGCCGACCTGGCTGTATCCAAAAAAGGGGACGAACGACTCGAAGCGCACATCCAATCGCTTTATCTCACACAATGCGACAACTGCAAAAAAGACACGCCCGCCCGCGCCTTCCTTTGGCGCAAGGGAGAAGACGCGCCCTTCGCACGGCGCTACGAGTGCGCGGCCTGCGGCGACGCGGGCGAGAAATCCGTCACCGAGTTGGACGCGGCCCGCGCTCGCAAATTCGCCGAGACGGCTGGCCTGCACCACGCCCGCCTGCTCGAACGCGTGGCGCAACCCAACGATCCCGACCGCGAATTTGTGGAAGAAGCGCTGGCCGTTTACCAGCCGCGCGCCATCTACGCGCTCGCCACGCTGATCAACCGCCTCGACGCGCCAGGCGTCACGCCCGAACGACGCCGCGCCCTCAGTGCGCTGTTCCTCTCGGCCTGCGACCGCGCCAACAATTTATGGCGCGCCGATAACGAACGCCCGCGCCCGAAGCAACTGACCGTCTCGAACGAGTTCCGCGAAAACAATATCTGGATGGCGCTCGAAGCCGCCATCTCAGAATGGAGCGCGCAAGGCGAGGCAGTCCCCATCGTGCAATGGCCTAAAAAGATTCCCGAAAGCGGCGGCATCATTATTTACGAAGGACGAATTTCAGAACTCGCCTCCATCGTGAACGAAGCGCCGATCGCCGCGGTCGTGACCGCGCTGCCGCGTCCCAACCAAGCCTACTGGACGTTGTGCGCGCTGTGGGCGGGATGGCTGTGGGGCAGCGAAGCCGCCGAGCCGTTCCACCTCGTCCTCCGCCGCCGCCGTTACGATTGGGGCTGGCATCTCGAAGCCCTGCAAAACGCCTTCCATCACACCTTCGACCTGCTCAAACTCGCCGCGCCCTGCCTCACGCTCGTCCCCGAACCCGAGCCATCCTTCCTCACCGCCGCGCTGGCCGCGTGCGAAACGAGCGGCTTCAATCTGCAATCCCTCGCCATGCGGACTCAGAACGACGCCGCCCAGCTCGCGTGGACGCGCGGCGAGCGACTGCCCCGCGAGCGCGAACGCGTCAACCTGACCTCGGTCCGCGCCGCCATTCGGACGCATCTCGCGGCCCGCGGCGAACCGACCCTCTACCTGCCTCTGCACGCCGCGGCCTTGTCCGCGCTGACGGCCGATCGCGCCCTCGTGGCCTCGCGCCAGCCCACCGACGAAGTCATCCGCGACGCGGCCAAAGCCGTGCAAGACGCGTTGCTCGGCGACGAGACTCTCATCCGCTATCGCGGCGGCGAAAACGTAGACACGGGACTCTGGGGCTTGGACTTCAGTCCGCAAGCCGAAACCAGCGAACCGTTAAGCGACCGCGTGGAAATGGCGGTGGTCAACTTCCTCGTCGCGCATCCGGCCTGCGCGTTGGAGGAGATTCTGCGCGACCTTTCGACGCGCTTCCCTGGCTTGCTCACGCCCTCGCTGGGACTCGTCGGCGAGGTGTTGGCCTCCTACGCCGAGCCCGCGGACGGTCAATGGAAGTTGCGAGCCGAGGACGCGCCGTCCGCGCGCAAGGCGGAGATCCGTCAAATGGCAGACATGCTCCAGTCCATCGGCGAACGTCTCGATTTTGGGACGAACCGTCTCGACGAGCGCACGCTGGTTTGGGAGGCGGGCGAGACTTCGGCGTATGTGTTTCACATCAAGGCATCGGCGGTGGTGGGGCGGGCGGTGGCCGAAAGCCCGTATCCGCGTGAGCGAAGTTTTGTGGTCGTGCCTGGCGGACGCGCCTCGCTGTTGGCCTACAAACTCGGACGCGACCCTGCCCTGGCCGCGCGCTTGGACGGCCTGCGCGTGTTGAAATTCCGCGCTGTGCGCGCCCTGGCCGAACAGCCCACGCTCACCCAGCAAGCCTTTGAAGCGCAAATCGCGGGCGACCCCGCGCAACAGGCGAGGGGGCAGTTGCGGTTGTTTTAGCGTAACCACAGAGTCTAAAACCTCGGCCACGAATTTCGCGAATTTAACGAATTTTCAAAGGTTTATTCGCGAAATTCGTGAAATTCGCGGCAAAGAACTTTCACCTCTCGCGATCAAATGCCCTGGTTGCGGAAAGGATTTCAACATGAAAAAAGCGCTCATCGTCCTGCTAATTTTTCTGATGTTGACGGCCTGCGGCGGAAACGCCTCGCCCGCGCCTGTCGCGAATCCATCCGCCACGATCGCCGCGCCGACCGTGAACGCGCCGCCCACGAACACCCTGCCCGCGGTCATCCCCACCAACGCGGCCAATTGCGAAAACAGCGCCTCGTTTGAATCCGACGTGACCGTGCCAGATAACACGCCCTTCGCGGCGGGCGAGTCTTTCACAAAAATTTGGCGCGTGCGCAATAACGGAACCTGCGGATGGATTCAGGGATACACGCTGTCGTTCGCCAACGGCGAAGAGATGGGCGCGCCCGCGGTCATCCAACTGCCCTACACCCCGCCCGGCGAAACCGCCGATATTTCCGTGGACTTGGTCGCGCCCGATCGCAACGGCGCGTTCGTGGGCAACTTTGAATTTCGCGACCCCGCTGACCGACCATTTGCCATTGATTATGGAAAATACATCTGGGTCTCGATCATCGTGGGCGATGTGGTCGCCATCGCGACTCACGCGGGCGGCGCGACGTCCACGCCGACGCCGACCGTCCTCGCGCCCTGCGCGTACATCCCCAACCCCGACTTCGTCAACCAGACCCTGGCGCTGATCAACTCCCAGCGCGCCGCGCGTGACCTGTCCGCGCTGACCGTCAACGCGCAACTCAGCGCGGCCGCGCAAGCCCACGCCGCGGACATGGCCTGCAACGACTTTCTCAGCCACATCGGCTCGGACGGTTCCAGCGCCAAAGAGCGCGTGGTCGCGGCGGGCTATTCCTTCTCCATCGCGCTCGAAACCATCTTCGGTCAGCCTCCGCAATTTGGCGGCAATCCCGAATCTGCCGTGCAATGGTGGATGAGCGATCTCATCCATCGCAGCGCCATCCTGCACGAAAAGGTGACCGAGATCGGTATCGGTTATGCCTTCGTCGCGGAGAGTTCTTTGCAGGGATATTGGTCGGTGATGTTTGCCGCGCCGTGAAATTTTGTGCTAAAGTTGGAAAGTTTGATCGTCTCATAGTCAGATAGTCACATAGTCGCGTAGTCGAGATGGAGGTGGAGTATGGCAAAGACGAAGAAACCTGAAGAGACAAAAGTTTCGCAGTCCGTTTCGGCGGGAGGAGTTGCCGTTGGGGGAAACGTGGACAAGAGCGTTATCGTCACTGGCGATCACGCAGTCATCAATATTCACGCGGCTGACGAAGCCAAACCTGCAACCTTCAACGTTCAACCTTCAACATCGAAGTGGTTTTACGGTCATCGCTACGGTGATCTGGCGACATTCACTGGACGAGAAACGGAACTCAAGATTCTCGATGAATGGTTGGGCAATGACAAAGACAACCTGCTGATGCTGCGCGCGTTGGGCGGATTTGGCAAATCCGCGCTGGCGTGGACGTGGTTCAACCGCGTGGATCGCGCTCAGTGGCCGACGGCGGTCTGGTGGTCGTTCTACGAAAAGGAATCGGGCTTTGAGAGTTTTCTTTCCGAAACGCTGAAACATCTCGGCGTGGAGGTCAAAGAGTCCGCGCGGCAGCAGGTCAATGATCTGCTGGAAGCCATGCGCGGGACGAACATCCTGATAGCGCTGGACGGCTTCGAGCGGTTGCTGAGGCAATACGGTCGGATGGATGCGGCGCTTCAATCCGACGATGAGGATGCCGACATTGACCCCTCCCAGCGCGATTGCTCCTCCCCGCTGACGGAAACCTTCCTGCGCGGCTTGAGCGGCGCGGTCACGAAGTCCAAAGTCTTGATGACCACGCGCCTGTGTCCGCGCGCCTTGGAGAGCGCCGACGGCAAACTGCTCAAAGGCTGCCGCGATGAGTCGCTCTCCGCCTTCTCGCCCGAGGACGCGGTGACGTACTTCCACAACGAAGGCATAAAAGCCACACGCGCGGAGATCATCGAAGTGTGTGCAGCGTACGGCTATCACCCGTTGAGTTTGAGCCTGCTGGTCGGTTTGATCAACGAAGACCACGCGCATCGGGGCGATATTGCGGCGGTGAAGAATCTGGAAATCTTCGAGGATGTGAGAGCCAGACGACATCACGTTTTGCAACGCGCGTATGAAAGTTTAGCCACCGAGCGCAGGGACTTGCTGAGCAAGATTTCCTGCTTTCGCGGCTCGATGGAATACGCCGTGCTCAAAAAGGTGTTCCCCAGCCCCGACCTGGATAAAGCCCTGCTCGACCTGCGCAAGCGCGGACTCTTGCAATTTGCGGGCGAGAACCAACGCTACGATATGCACCCGATCGTGCGGCATTATGCGTATGACCACTTCACTGACGAGAAGCGGCGCAAAGAGGCGCACGTCGGACTTGCCAAGTATTTTGGCGACAACATGCCCGTGACGAACACGAGGGTGAAAGCATTGGAAGATCTCGCGCCCGTTATCGAACTGTATCATCACATGGTTGGAGCGGGGAATTTGGATGAGGCATTGAAGTTGTTTTATGACCGAATTAACCAGCCAACTTATTATCAATTTGGCGCATATCAATTACGCATTGAACTTTTACGCGCTTTATTTCTCGACGGCGAAGACAAACCGCCCAAAGTAAATACAAAACGTTCACAATCTTGGACGGCAAACGGACTTGCTAACTCTTACTCTCTTTCAGGACAACCCGCAAATGCAGTAAGGCTATTTTTGATTTCAGCGAAATTGGATGGAAGTGATGGAGACAAGAAAAATCTCGCCATTGACCTGGGGAACGTGGCGCAACAGCAACTGGTCATTGGCGAGTTGAGCGCCGCGGAGCGCAACCTGCGCCGCCGCATTGACCTGTCCCTCGAGATTGCGGATGAATTCAGAGAAGCCGTCGGTCATCATGAGTTAGCGCGTATCTTATCTTATTGTGGAAAATGGCAGGACGCAGAACAGGAGCAAGACCACGCGCTACCTATCTTTAAGAAATTATCTGCAATTCAAGCAGAAGGAAATGTTTGGTCATATCGCGCCCTGCGTTTCCTGCTCATGGCAAGGGAAGAAGCAATACTCGATACTCGAAAGTCGAATATCGAATATCGAATATCGGCAATCGAATGTGCCCAACGCGCCCTTGAATTTGCGGATGAAGACGCAAGAACGGACGCGCCAACTCCTCGCGACTATGTTGACGCTTATCGGTTTCTTGGCGCAGCAAATCGTATGAATAACGATTTGACTCTGGCAGAAGAAAACCTGTCCAAAGCGCTCGATCTCTGTCGGCAAATCAATTCGGTTGACGCGGAAGCCGACATCCTGCTTGATGTTGCCCGCTTGCGTTACGCCCAAGGCGATTTCAAGGACGCGCAGGAAAAAGCGTCCGAGGCGCTGATGATCACGGAGAGGAGCGGGTATGTGTTGCAGGGGGCGGATGTGAATCTGTTCCTCGCGGAACTTGCGATGAATGGTCACAGGTCGAAGGTCGAAGGTCAATTGAGCGATAAAGAGGCTGCGATTTTCCATGCGCAGGAGGCGTTGAAGTTGGCGTACTGCGATGGCGGAGAGTACAAGTACAAAGTCGCGTACGAGGAGGCCGAAAGACTGTTGGAACGCCTAAAACGTTAAACGTTGAACGTTCAACAAAAAGGACTCAGCCACTCGCCGAGTCCTTTTTTACTGATCACTGAAAACTGATCACTGATGACTGACCTCCCCAAAACCCGTTATACTCCCCATCCATGCAAACCCACTTCATCCAAACCAACGGAATCAACCTGCATGTTTTAACCGACGGTCCTGCAGATGGGCCGTCGGTTATTTTGTTACATGGCTTTCCCGAGTTCAGTTACGGCTGGCGCAGACAAATCCCCGCGCTGGTGGATGCGGGATTCCGCGTCATCGTGCCGGACCAGCGTGGGTATAACCTGTCCGATAAGCCGAAGGGAGTCGCGGCCTACGATGTGGACGTCCTCGCGCGCGATGTGCTCGGTCTCTTCGACCATTTTGGGATCCAAAAAGCCAAACTGGTCGGGCACGATTGGGGCGCGGTGGTCGCGTGGACTCTCGCCATCCAGCATCCCGAACGGTTGGAAAAACTCGCCATTCTCAACGTCCCTCATCCCGACGTGATGACGCGTTTCGTGTGGAGCGATTCGGCACAGCGCAAAAAATCCTGGTACGTCTTTTTCTTTCAACTGCCTTTCGCCGAATGGATTCTGCGCCGCAACAACTTCCACTACCTCGAACGCGCGCTCACGGGTCGGCGCGGCTCGTTCACGCCCGAAGACGTTCTCGAATATAAAAAGGCCTGGTCACAGCCTGGCGCGTTGACCGCCATGCTCAATTGGTATCGCGCCATCGTCCGCAGGTCTTTGCGCGGGAGTTGGAATCCACGTCAAATTTTGGCGCGCCCGGTCAAGGTCCCGATATTGATGATGTGGGGAAAACGGGATGTGGCGCTGAGTCACGCGATGGCGCGTCCGTCCATCGAATTGTGCGAGCGCGGCGAACTGGTCATGTTCGAAAAGTCCACGCACTGGGTTCAGCACGACGCGGCGGACGAAGTCAATGAAAAGTTGCTCGCATTTTTGAAGTAAATCACGCCGCCCTGAGCGGAGCGAGGCGATAGCCGAGCAAAGTCGAAGGGCGGGTAGCATACGCGCCTATTCTTCCATGTGCCTGTCCTTCGACTACGCCGCGAGAGCGTGCGGCTCCGCTCAGGACAGCGAGTAAAAGGTTGTTTCCATGCCCCCTCTTGCCATCGTTCTTTTGCTCACGTCCGCGCTGATGCACGCGCTGTGGAACCTGATCCTCAAACAGTCTGACATTAAATATGTCGCGATGAACTGGCAGGTTTTGCTCAGCGGCGCGGCGGCCATCGTCGCCATATTTTTTACGGGATTGCCGCCGCGCGAAATGTGGCCGTTCGCGATCGCGAGCACGATCCTTGAAGTGTTGTATTTTCTTCTGTTGATGTACGCCTACACCGACCATGATTTTTCGCTGATCTATCCCATCGCGCGCGGCGCCGCGCCCGCGCTGGTGGTCATTTGGGCGGCGATCATCCTCGGCGAAATTCCCACCACCGGCGGGCTGTTTGGCATTCTGCTCATCGTGGTTGGCATGGTCATCATCGGCTCAACGGCCATGCTCAACAACCACGAAGGCAAGCCGCATTTGAAAGGGATCTTTCTCGCGCTCGGCGTGGCGCTCATCATTTCGATTTACACGATCGTGGACGGGACCGCTGTTAAGGGACATCCCGAATCGGCCCTGCCCTACGCGCTTTCGATGTTCGCCTTCGTCCCGCTTCTGACGACGCCCGTAGTGGGTCGCCGCTTCGGATGGGGACTCTTCGCCCAAGCCTGGCGCGAGCAACGCTGGAAGCTGGTCCTCGGCGGCGTGTTGGGAGTCGTCGCGTACACGACCGCGCTCTTTGCCTACTCCTTCGCCCCGCTGAATTATTCCGAAGCCATCCGCGAAGTGAGCGTGGTGATCGGCGCGTTCTTCGGCTGGCGCTTCCTCGGTGAGAAAATGGGCGGCTACCGCCTGCTCGGCGCGGGGGTGATCCTGGCGGGGATTTCGCTGATCGCGATCTTTGGGTGAGAATCTGTCGTGCGCAATGGACCCAAAGCGCTATACTGAAATTGGAAACAGCGCTTTCCGAAAGGAGCAAACCATGGAAAAGAAAAATGGTTTCACCAAGATTCTCGCCATCGTGGGGACCATCCTGGCCTGGTTCCCCATCCTAGCGCCCATCGTGTTGGCCTTTGCGGCGCTTATCATCCGCGGCCGCTTCCTGCTCGACTACCTGATGCCTGCCGAGTTGTTCCTCTTCGCACTGGGAGGGGCGATCCTGCTCCTCTGGGCCGGACTGCGCGCCCACGCGCGCTGGAAACTGATCGCCTGGGGATTGGGCATCGCCGTCTTCTTCCTCGTCGGCGGACAGGCCCTCGCGGAAGTGACCGGCCTCGCCTCGGGCGAGATCGGGCTGACAGGCTGGCCGTGGATCCTCGTCCTCGCCTCGCTGGGACTCTTCACGCTGGGATTGCTCGACGTCGGCGTGGGCGGCGTCCTTCTCGTGCGTGACCTGTTCCGCAAGCCGCAGTTGCAAGCCTGATCAACCTTCCACATTTTTAGCCGCGAACGACATGGATTTGCGCGAATAAAAATTCGCGTGAATTCGTGCAATTCGCGGCTAAAATTTAAATACTGGCGTTCCATGAACCTCGAAATCCTCCCCGCCCTCATCACAGACAAGCCCGCGCTCGAACAATTGATGGAACTGTATTGCTACGATTTCTCCGCCTTCGATGGCGCGGACGTGGACGCGCAGGGACGCTTCGGCTATCCCTTCCTCGATCTCTACTGGTCCGAGCAGGGACGCCATCCCTTCCTCCTGCGCGTGGACGGCAAACTGGCGGGCTTCGCGCTGGTCAACAAGCATCCGCTCTTGCCTGAGAGCGAGTGGTCCATCGCCGAGTTTTTCGTCATGCGCAAATACCGCCGCCACAGACTCGGTCAACGCGCCGCGCAGTTCGTCTTCGATCAATTCTGCGGCCGCTGGGAAGTGGCGCAGATCGCGTCCAATCTCGATGCGCGTCAGTTTTGGAGGAAGGTCATCGGGGAATATACGGGCGGAAAGTTTGAGGAATTTGTGTTTGATGATGAAGAGTGGAAGGGGAGTGTGCAGGTGTTCGAAAATTGAGCGAGGGTATAATTCCGAGAAGTGATGGTCAATGAACGATTCCAGTGAGGAGGAACGCTTCGATGTCCCAATTACATTTCAATAAAATTCTAATAGCCTGTCTTGCCCTTGTTCTTGTCGCAACCGCTTGTTTTCAGGGCGTACGCTTCACCGATACGGCGCAATCCAATGCAACGCCAGTACCTTTGAATCTGATTACCCAGGATGTCCAGGTGGTTGAAAACCCGTTATCAGGGACAAGATTGGATTGTCCTGTAATGGATGGTGTAAATGCTCTGACAGCATGGGCAAAGTTGGACTATAGCAGAGTTCAATACATCAACATCATCCAATCGGATTCACACGGTCGCATGTGGCTCGCTACCGATGGCCGTGGATTAACGATGTTTGACGGCAAGGAATGGCATAACTGGCAACCTGAAACACGTGAAGATATGAGCTACGACGCGCTTCGTACCATGGCTGTCTCAGAAAAATATGTCTATGTTGGGGCTTATGGTAGTTCCGATGGCGGAAATTTGCTGATCTATGATATCGAAAAAGATAAGTGGCAAACCATTGAACCATCTCTCCAGGCGCTGAGCGGTAATGTTATCGGTGGACTTGCAATTAGCCCAGACGGTGAAGTGTTTATGGCGACAGGAAATTCCATCAATATATACAACGGCGCATCCTGGCGATATATCCAATTATCTGATCGCCCAGGGTTCCTCATGTTCATGGTCGAAGACGCTCTATTTGACCATGAAGGGAATTACTGGCTGGCAACCTCAACGGGATTGTGGCGATATGATGGAAAATCCTGGACAACATTTACTGCGCAAAAAGGTGAGTTGCCATCTAATTCAGTCAACGCTTTGGCGTTGGATAGTAAAAACCGAATTTGGGCCGCGACTGTAAATGGCTTGTCTGTTTATGATGGAACATGGCACACGTTTTCAGTGGAAAAATATCCGTGGTTTAAAGGCTGGTTGCTGGATGTGGAAATTGATTCCCAAGATAGGGTTTGGATTGTAGATCGCGATGAAATAACTGTTTTCAACGGAAAGGAAATTGCCGTGTTCACACCTAATCTTGTTAGCGACCCGATGTGGGGAGAAACGATTGGTTTTGATCAGTTGGGTTGCGCGTGGATTGATGGTTTTTCAGGCTTGGCGATTTTGCGCGAGGAAGTTGCTATTGATCCAGGGGTATATGAATTTAAGTAAAAGCGAACTATCACGCACTACGCAACACGCAACACGCAGTACGTACCACGCAGTACGCCTCCCCTCCTCTGCTATAATGCACAACATGGATATCAAAACTCAACTTAACGACTCCCTCAAACAAGCCATGAAATCGGGCGATATGACGCGCAAGGACACCCTCCGCATGGCGCTGGCCGCCATCAAACAGGTGGAAGTGGACAAGCGCATCGTCCTCGATGATGCGGCGGTGATGGCTCTCATCCAAAAAGAGATCAAGAACCGACGCGAAGCGCTGGAAGAAGCGAAGAAGGCCAACCGTCCCGACCTGGCCTCCGCCAACGAAGCCGAGATCGTCATCCTCGAAACCTTCCTGCCCGCGGCCATGCCCGCCGAGGAACTGCGCGCCATCGTCCAGGCCGCCATCGCCGAGACGGGAGCCGCCGTCCCCAGCGACATGGGCAAAGTGATGAAGATCGTCATGCCCAAAGTGGCAGGCCGCGCCCCCAACGACGCGATCAGCGCGATGGTGAGGGAACTGTTAAAGTAGTTGGTTAGTCGAATAGTCTAATAGTCGCATGGTCCGCCCGACCACCCGACTATCCGACCACGCGACCACCCGACTATGTGACTAGCCGACCAAATGACAACAGAACCGCGCTCCAGCAGGCGCCTGACCGTTTTTCGCTTCATCCTGCTCGCGGTCGCGGCCGTGGCATCCTTCGGCGCGCTCGCCTTCCCCGATGCCCTGCGCCCGTCCGCATCGCCGCTCAACGCGGGGGACATCTCGCCGCGCGATTACGTCGCCTCCACCGAACACGATTTCGAAAGCGCCGTTCTTACTGAACGACGGAAACAGGCCGCCTACGATTCCGTCCCGCCCGTTTTTACCCCGCCCGATCCCGCCATCTCACGCCAGCAAATGGGACGCCTGCGCGCCGCGCTCGATTCCATCGCGCTCATCCGCGCCAACTCCGACACGAACCGCGACCAAAAACGCAACAGCATCGCCTCCATCTCGGACCTCGCGCTTTCGGTGGAGACGATTGACCTTCTGCTCTTCCTCACCGACTCGCGCTGGGACGACGTGCGCGCCGAATCTCTGACCGTGCTGGAGCGCGTCCTGCGCGGCGTCATCCGCGACTCGGACGTGGAGACCGTGCGCCGCAGTGTGCCATCCCTCGTCAGTTTTTCGATGAGCGAATCGGACGCGGGCATTGTCAGCGAGCTGGTGAAGCCCTTCGTGACCGCGAACAGCCTCCACAGTCCCGAACTGACCGAGGCCGCGCGCGCCTCCGCACGCGACGCGGTGGCGTCCGTCGTAGTCACCTACAAGGCAGGCGAGACCATCGTCCGCGCGGGCGAACGCATCACCGCCGAACAGGTGGAGGCGTTGCAGGCGCTGGGGCTGATTCGCTCCACGTCGCAACCGCTCGACCTGCTGGGCAAGGGCGCGCTGGTCGTGATGCTGGCCGCGTTCGCCACGTTGTATTTTTATCGCCGTAAACGATTGGGGTTTTTATACGAGCCGCGCAGCATGATCGTGATCGCTGCGCTTTACCTTTTTTTTCTGGCGGGCGCCCGCCTCGCCATTCCCGATAATGTTCTCATCCCCTACGTGTATCCACTCCCCGCGGTCGGCATGTTGATCGCCGCGCTGTTTGGCATGGAGGCGGGCATCGTCATCTCCATCGTGACATGCATCCTGGCCGCGTACGGATTTAATTCTGACCTTCTTCCTTATTATCTTTTCGCGTCGCTCTGCGGCGTTCTCTCACTCGGACCTGCGCGCCGCTTCTGGTACTTCATTTGGGCGGGCGCGTCGGTGACGGGCGCGGGCGTCCTCGTTTTGCTGGCCTTCCGCATCTCCGCGGGCGGCCTCGACTGGCTGGGCGTGACGCAACTTTTGCTGGCCGCGGCGGGCATGGGGTTTTTATCGGCGGCCTTCGCGTTGCTCGGTCAATATTTTCTCGCGCAGTGGCTCGGCCTCGCCACCACCTTGCACCTGCTCGAAATTTCGCGCCCCGATCATCCCCTTTTGCAATTTTTCCTGCGCAACGCGCCAGGCACGTATCAACACAGTTTGCAGGTTGCGAACCTGGCCGAACAAGCCGCCGAAGCCATCGGCGCCGACCCACTGCTGGCGCGCGTCGGCGCGATATTTCATGACGTGGGCAAGGCCGCCAACCCGGCCTTCTTCATCGAGAACCAGGCGCCTGGACAGGTAAACACGCATCAAGACATTGACCCTGAGCTGGCCGCGGCCACCATCATCCGCCACGTCACCGACGGCGCGGTTCTGGCGCGCAAACATCGCCTGCCGCGTCGCATCGCCGATTTCATGCTCGAACATCACGGCACGATGTTGACGCGCTACCAATACAATCAGGCGCTCCAAAAAGCGAACGGCGACGCCGCGCAAATTGACGTCGAAAAATTTCGCTACCCCGGCCCACGTCCACGCTCGCGCGAGACCGCCATCCTGATGCTCGCCGACGGCGCCGAGGCTCGCTCGCGCGCCCAAAGCCCTCAAACCGACGAAGACATGCGCGCCATCGTGCGCGGCGTGATCGAATACGTCCAGAAGGAAAGCCAACTCGACCACACTATGCTCACCCTGCGCGACCTCAACGTGATCGTCGAATCGTTCGTCACCACCTTCCGCGGCACGTATCACCCGCGTATCCAATATCCTGCCGCCGAGCCGCCCATCGCCAGCGAGCCGATCGCGACGATTCGGCGAATGTGACGGTACTCCGTCATTGCGAGCGTTCTTCCCTGGCGCCGCCCGCCAGAGCAGGTGTGCGAAGCAATCTCCTCCAAGACATGGGGATTGCTTCGTCGGAAAAAGCGCCCTCCTCGCAATGACGGGGGATCACAAACCATGATCAACATCGAATCCTCCCTCGAACCTCCCTTCGACCTCGACCTGCTCGAACAGGCCGCCCTGGCCGCGTTGACTCACCAATCCGCCGAAGGCGACCTGACCATCGTCCTCGCGGATGACGAGGAACTTCAACGCCTCAACCGTGACTTCCTGGGGATCGACGCGCCGACGGATGTCCTCTCCTTTCCCGCCTCTGAAACCGACCCCGAAACGGGCGCGACCTACCTGGGCGATATCCTCCTCTCCATCCCCCGCGCCGACGCGCAAGCCCAAGCCGCAGGCCACCCCCTCGTTGACGAGGCGCGGCTGTTAGTCGTCCACGGCGTTCTGCATCTGCTTGGTCATGACCATGCCGAGCCAGAAGAGAAAGCGAAGATGTGGAAGGCGCAGGGGGAGATCATGGATGGGTTGGGGTTGGGGCATGTGAAAGTCAGCGAGAAATAAAACGTAAAGCGTAAAACGTAACGAACCATATGGCATTTTACGTTTTACTTCTTACGATTTACGTTTGGTGTCTTATTCCCCTATGATCAAATTCCTCCTCTCCCGCCTCCAATCCCTCCGCCACGCGTTCCGCGGCTGGCGGCATGTGATGCAAACCCAGCGCAACGCGTGGATCCACGCGGCAGTGGCGACGGCGGTACTCATCGTCGGCCTCTGGCTTGCGCTGCCCCCACGCGATTGGGCGGTGTTGATCCTCACCATCGCGATGGTCTTCGCGGCCGAGTTCATCAACACGTCCATCGAAGCGGTGGTGGACTTGGCGACGCAGGAACATCATCCGCTCGCGAAAGTGGGCAAGGACGTGGGCGCGGCCGCCGTCCTCATCGCCGCGCTGGCCGCGGTGTTGGTGGGATTATTGATCCTGGGGCCGCCGTTGTGGCAAAAGATCGTTGAACGTTAAACGTTCAACGTTTAACTGATAGGAGTAACCATGACTTTATCGTTTAAATTCGGGACGGTCGGTTCGCCGATGGGAACGCCCAAGAAGCCGGGCGGATCGGTCGGCGCGATTGAGTTTAGCAAATCCATCGGGCTGGACGCGCTGGAGTTGGGCTGGGTGCAGGCGGTGCGTGTCAGCGAGGAGACCTGCGCGGCGATCAAGAAGACCGCCAGCGAGCAGGGAGTCGCGCTCAGCGTCCACGCGCCGTATTACATCAACTTAAACGCCGAGAAGGACGAGTGGCCCAAGTCGCGCAAACGTCTCATGGACGCGGCCAAGTACGGCCACCTGGCGGGGGCGACGGATATCATTTTCCACCCGGGATCCTATTTTGGCCGCGCCCCGCGCGAGGTCATGAAAGTGGCGTTGCCCCGTTTGGAAAAGTGCGTCGTCGAGTTGCGGAAGGCTGGGAACCCGGTCACGCTCCGCCCGGAGACGATGGGCAAGTCGGCCATGCTGGGCTCGTTCGATGACGCGCTGGAGATGTCGCGGCAGGTGGCGGGAGTTCAGCCGTGTTTGGATTTCGCGCATTTGCACGCGCGCCCCGGTGACGGGACCGTCAACAGCGTGGACGAGTGGTCGCGCCTGCTGGAGGCCTATGCCGAGGCGCTGGGAGCGCAGGCGTTGACGAGTCTGCACATCCACCTTTCGGGCATCGAGTATGGGCCGAAGGGCGAGAAGAATCACTTGCCGCTCGAAGAGGCCGATCTGAAATGGAAAGACCTGTTCAAGGCCTTGAAGAAGTTCGGTTGCGGTGGGCGGATTTTGTGCGAAAGCCCCGTGATGGAAGAGGACGCGCTGCGGATGAAGAAGGCGTGGAGGTAGTTGGGTGGTCGGATAGTCTGAAGATCGGTAATTGGAGATTGGTAATTGGTAATTGAAGCCCCTGAGGGTGATGAGCCTTCAGGGGCTTTGTGAATTTTAGTAGACGTTGGGCGCGATACGTAAAACCAATATCACGTCACGAAAGAATGTTTTCAGAAGTAATGGGGTGTTGTAATAAATACAGCATTACTCCACCAGTTATACCGCCAACCAATAGCCCGACAATAATGTGACCAGACTGATAGTAAATAGATGGCGAAATTGACCAGAAAATCAAGGGAAAAGTAAATTCTTTCGTCAGAATCCATAAACCTGCATAAGTGAACGTCTTTCGTAAAATACTCCACTGCATAATGCCTAGAAAAAATCCGCTTGTAAGCGCGATGATAAAATCAGGAATAAGCTCATTCAATGTGTATGACAAATGAGGGATTCTTGGGAAAATGGTGCAAGCCAAAGCGCTTGATGCCACCCATTTCCAATTTGGAATGGATACCACACTCCTCAACAAGAGCATTTCAAAAATGCCTATGAACATTCCGACTAACAAACCAACGACTAGTATTCTTGGGGCAGGGTCAATGAACTGAAGAGGAGGAAAGGCATTGGGGGGAAGTGGTAGCGGCGGCCACAATAGTTCATGAATAATTCCGCCGATATAGCGTCCTGTGAGCAGGCCGAAAACATTTGCGAGAACCCATTTAAACCAAAACGCTATCCTTTCATCAAATCTGGAAAGAGACGCGGTTACGTTTGAATGGGGCGCATCTTTGTTTTTCATGTTCACTCCAAAAATAATCTATCTTCCGTTCATCAACGCGGCCGCAATTGCAAGAGTCAGGAGCATGATCATGGCGGCTATTATTGTGGATGCAAATTTTTTCTCGCCCTCGTTCTCTGGATCGGAGACATCCAAGCCAACCATTTGAATTGGAGTTTCGCGCTGCTCCTGCTGTGAATCGGCCAGGTTGGCGCGCGCATCCTCGAAGTTGGGATCCAGCCGAACGGCCTCGCGATACGCTTGGATGGCTTCGTCGGGTCTTTCGAGCAGATCGAGAATCAAGCCGCGCAGGTTGTGCGCCTCGGCCGAGTTTGGACTGAGTTCGAGGGCGGCCTCGCATTCGGACAGGGCGCCTTCGAGGTCGCCGTCCGGCGCTTCCAGCGTTTCCTGCGCGCTTCCGAAGAGTTCGGTATATTCCGCCAATCGCCCCGCCTCGGTTTTATATTCCGTTCGGTGGCGGGGAGCGGCGTCCGCCTCCGCGAGATCCAGTCCGCAGATGGGACAGTATTGCCAGCGCTTTTCGAGTCCTTCGCCGCAGTTGGGACAGGTCAATAGTTTGGATGATGACATGTTTTTCTCCCAAATTTTTTTAAGAGATTGCCAGTGACACTTTGGCAAACTTTTGTCTTTCAGTTATTATAGTTTCAACGCATTCCCTCGCGAACTGAATAAGCAGGACGGTTAATTGGTCATGAAGAACGCGGATTCAAGCGGATGGCACGGAAATTTTCTTTCCGCGTTTTCCGTTCGATCCGCGTCCTCCGCGTCCCGCGTTTACACCTGCTCGTACTTTTCCACAGGCACCACAAACAGCGTGGCGCGCTTCTCGCCTGGTTTGCTCTCGCCGAGGCTGGCGCGCATCACACGGATGGCCGCGTCCACGTCTGCGTCGTCCACGCCGATCAGCAGGGTGGCGACGCCCGCGCGCATAAATCCGCCCGTGGAGGCGATGCGCGTCACGCGAAAATTCTCGCTGGTCAGCGCCTGTGTCACAGGGTCGGCGTCGTGGTCTTTGACAATGACGATGATCATTTTCATGGTTGCGTCTCCTTAAATCTCCTCATACCTCTCCACAGGCAAAGCCAGCACGGTCGCGCCGCCCACCGTCACGGGGACGGGCGCGGGCAACGGCAGGGGCGTGCCTTCCATGGGCAACGTCAAATATTCCACGCGCTGACGGCAGGTTTGGCGAAGCGACTCGAGGGCGCGCTCCTCGTTTTCCGCGGGCAGGCCGATCAACAGCGTTGCGTTGCGTCGTCCGAGAAAACCTCCCGCGCTCGAAAGGTAAGTCACGGGCGCGCCGACCTCCGTCAACGCGCGGGTGGCCGCGTCCAAATCCTGTTCCTGCACCACCGCCAGTAGTAAATGTTGAATGGATTGGGTCATCGTTCCTCGCTTTCCTTTTTGGTGGCTCCTGCGGGATTCCATCCCGCGCCACGCTCTCGCGAAATTAGAACGTCGAATATAGTATAGCGTATAAAACACTGCTGATAACGCAAGTTGTGACCAACACCAACGGGCCGCGCTTGTTCCAGATGGCGGGCGTGATGGGGTGCCGCGTCCGCTCGGATAGATTGGCGACGATGATGTTGGCGGTCGAGCCGATGATCGTGCCTGTGCCGCCGAAGCCCGCGCCAAACGCCAACGCCCACCACAGCGGCTGGACGTCCATGCCCGAGGCGCCGAGTCCGTGCACCACGGGGATCAGCGCGATCGTGATCGGGACGTTATCCACCACAGCGGATAGCGCGGCCACGATCCAGATCATCCCGACCCCAAACAGGATCGGCGGCATGGACGCAAGCGGTTCAAGCAGACCGATGAGCGCGTCCAACACCCCCGACGCTTCCAATCCCCCAACCATCACGAACAACGCGCCGAAGAAGACCAGCACGCTCCATTCCACGTGTTTCAACGTCTGGTTGATGTCGGGACGCACCCACACCAGCGCCACAGCCGCCGCGGTCAACGCCACCAGCGAAGGGTCCACGTGGAGGAAATGATGGACGAAAAAGAACAGGACGGCCGCGCCCAGCACGATCAAGAGTTGACGCGCTGTGACGGGATGGTTGAGTGTCTCGGCGGGGTTGAGTTCCATCACCGCTTTGGCCTTGCGCGGCTGAACCGAGAGTTCGGCGCGAAATAGATAGAGCAAAAGGTACATCACACCGACCCACACCACCAGCACGATCGGCAGGGAGTGGATGAGGAAATCGTTGAACGACAACGGTGCGGCGGAGGCGATCAACACGTTGGGCGGGTCGCCGACCAGGGTCGCCACGCCGCCGATGTTCGAGATGAGCGCCTCGGTGATGAGGAAGGGAAGCGAGGAAATGCCGAGAATTTCGCAGATGAGCAGGGTGACGGGCGCGATCAAGACCACGGTCGTGACGTTGTCCAAAAACATCGAAAGAACGGTGGTGATAACGGCCAGTAAAAAGAAGAGACGTTTGGGATTCCCCTTGGATGAGCGCGCCGCGAGAACGGCCAGATATTGAAAGAAGCCCGTCGGTTCGAGCATGGCGACGAGGATCATCATGCCGAGCAGAAGGCCGAGCGTGTTGAAGTCAATGGCCTCGAGGGCTTTTTCTTCCGAATAAAAACCCATGATCCTGCCGACCACGATGGTGAGCATGGAACCTGCCAGCGCGGTGATGGTGCGGTTGAGTTTCTCGGTGAAGATGAGATACAGGCTGCCGAAGAAGATGACGACTGTGATGATTCCCGCCAGCATCTTCTACTCCACAGCCGACCATGAAGACAGGATCTTCACGCCGATATCCACGCGCGAAGTGATGCCGACCAGTTCGCCCTTCTTGTTGACCACGGGCATATCATGCAGGTTATGTTGCAACATCAAGGCGTAGGCGCGCAGGAGGCCGCAATCCTCCTCCACGGTGAATACGGATTTGAGGATGGAGGTGACGGGCTTGTCGAGCGATTCGGCTTCGGGACGCGTGGTCTCCACCGCGCCGAAATCATGGACGAAATCCACGTCCTCGATGAAGGATACGAAGTCGGGCATTTCCAACGTCAGCAGGTCGCGCAATCCCACCACCCCGATGACTTTTTTTCCATCGTCCACCACGGGCAGGAGGCCGATGTGTTTTTGGACAAAGATGGCCGCCGCCGCGCGGACAGTGTCGCTGGCATGGATGGAAATGACATTGCGTTTCATGCAAGAGGATACGGTCATATAAACTCCAATGGATTTTTACTTTGATTTCCTGCCGAAAAATGTATCCTGCCGGATCGTTGTGCGAATGGGGAAAACGCCCTGTTCCACCGAACGTAATTCCTCAACTGTGAAGAATGTTTTGGGGTACGTGTTGTGAATGGTTTCGATCACGCTTGGCAGGTCTTTTCGATTGACGATAGTATAAACGAGTTTCACAGGTCCCTTGGCGCCGTGGGCATTAACGCTGGTGACGCCGTACCCTGCCGCGCGCAAGTCATCGATCAGGCCGGTTCGATTTTCTGGCAGGATGGCGCGGATGACGAGATTCCCGATGGCGAGCCGTTCCTCGATCCACATGCCAACGTAGTTACCGGCGGCAAATCCGCCCGCGTAGGCCAGGTATGCCGCAAAGTTATGCGCGCCTTTCGTGATCTCCGCGATGACGCTAACCCAGATAAAGACTTCCACGAAGCCGAGCAGTGGAGCCAGGTGTTTTTTGCCGCGCGAGGTGAAGATGATGCGGATGGTGCCGAGTGCAACATCCACAAGACGGGCGATGAAAACCAAAAGGGGCAGGGCGAGCCAGGCGTACCAATCGAATGTCTCCATTCCGACTCCTACAAACTGCGGCTCTTTCCCATCGTCGGGAAAATCCATTTGTCATCGTAGAAGCCGCGCAGGGTTTTATAGTAGTACAGGGCTTCCTTGTTTTGCAGGGTGTAATCCCATTCGCTTTTCATGCGGCGGGACTCGCGCTGGAATTCCTTGTCGGAGATTTCAGCCTCGGCCATTTGCGCGATCAGGTCGGAGGAACCTGCGCCGCTGGAAAACTTTTGCTTGGGACGGTTGACGATCTCGGCGGGAAGGTCGGCGGCGAAGGCCTGGCGGAGCAAATGCTTCGGGACGCGGCCGTTGTGCAACTTCCAGGCGGCGGGAAAGCCCAAGGCAAGCGCGACCGCCTCCACGTCCAGGAAGGGGACGCGGGCTTCGAGACTGAAGGCCATGGACATGCGGTCGGCGCGTTGCAGGTTGGTGTTGTGCAGGGCCGCAGTGATGTCTATCATTTCCTGTTGCAAAACTTCGGGAGAGTCGAATCCGCCAAGGTATTCGTAGCCCGCGTAGACCTCGTCCGCGCCTTCGCCTGTCAGGAAGACTTTGACGTATTGCGAGGCCAGTTTCGCCAGAAAGTAATTGGGGATGGCGCTGCGCACCAACGCGGGATCGAAGGTTTCGAGATGGTACAACACATCGGGGAGCGCATCCACCATATCCTGCGCGGTGTATTTTAACTCGTGGTGTTGCGTTTTGAGAAAGTCCGCCATCCTGCGCGCCGCGGCCAGGTCTTCACTCCCTTCCACGCCGACCGCAAAGGAATGAAGTTGGTCGGTGCCTTCGCAGGCCAGCAGGGAGACGATACTGCTATCCAACCCGCCGCTCAGGCTGACCCCAACTGGCACATCGGCCAACAGTCGTTTATGCACCGCCTCGCGCAGTGTGGATTTGATGAGAGATAGGGCCTCATCCTCGGTTCCTCCAAATGGGCGGATCGTCTCTTCGATCTGATAGTAGCGATGCCAGCCCAGTTTGGATTGATACCAAAACCCTGCGGGAAATTCTGTAACCGATGCGACCAATCCAGTCAGCGCTTTAATTTCCGAGGCAAAATACCAATGCTGGTTGTCGAGACTCGAACCGTAATAGAGCGGTTTGATCCCCAACGGATCGCGCGCCAGCAGGAATTCGCCATTGTTGTAGATGGCAAAGGCGAACATGCCATCCAGCAGTTTGACGAATTTGGGACCCAACTTGCGATACAGATGCAGAATGACTTCCGTATCGGAATGGCCTTTCATTCGTTCATCGGCGAGATATTTGTTTTGCAGGTCGCGGTAATTGTAGATCTCGCCGTTGAAGGCGATCCATGAATCTTCGTGTTGCATGGGCTGATGTCCACCTGCCACGTCCAGGATGGCGAGACGGGCATGGCCGAGAGTGGCCGCTTCAAGATTTTGGACTCCATGCCCATCCGGGCCGCGATGCGAAAGTTTCTCGATCATGAATTTGACATTGTCGCTTGCCGGGTTCAGCAGCGTTCCAGCGATTCCACACATGTTGTTTCTCCTTTACCGTTATTCGATCACGCCTTCCTGCACGAAACGCGTCAACTCGCTCACGCTCCATTGTTCGAGGCCGAGTTTTTCCACCGTCCGTCCGCGCCGCCAGTAATCGGTGCGGTGGATGATGCTCCCGATCTTGATGATGCTTTCCATTGCCATGACTGAAACGCCGTAGCGTTTGCCCAGCGAGGCGATTGGCACGAGACTCATCGGCACATCTTCGAAAATGTAACGGTGGTTCAACGTGGGCGGCGCTTTGATGCCGTAATATCCCTGCTGATTATGGACGGCATCGTGCAGGTCCTCGCCGTCCGTGTCGTAGGCCAGTTTCAGCCATTCCAGCGCGGTGCGGGCGCGGATGCCGAGCGCCGAGGCCACCGTCACGCGCTCGCGGTCCATCACCTCCAACATACGCGCGACGGAGGGAGTCACCCCGTCAATGTAAAACTGGTAATCGCCGTGTGTGGCCTCGATCCAACCCATGTTGAGCATGGTAAGCGCCGGGTGGAAGATGGCGCCCATGTTGTTCAGCCCCGTGTTCAGCACATTCACGCCATCAATGAATTGGGGGTAGGCTTCGTTGATGACTTCCAAAACCTTCTCGGTTCGGATGGCGGGAAGCGCGGCCAATGGGACCGCCTCCTTGATGCGGAAGATACGCGCCTGCGCGGGACCGTCGGAGCGGGAGGCGTAGATGAAGGTCTCCGCCTCGGCAACGGTCACATCCGCTTTACAGCCGTTGTCGCGCATCACCTTGACGAATTCGAGCGCTCCGCACGTCCGCCCCGGGTGCAGGATGACAATCTGCCCATCCTTGAAATGCGGCGCGGCCGCCGCGGCAATGTCCGCGTGCGCGGACGAAGGAAGAACAACCTGGATAATCTCGGCGTGCTTGATTGCTTCGCCGATATCCGAGGTGACTTTTGCCAGTTTGCCAAACCCATGCGGGCCGCCTTCCTCCTGGCTGTCCAATTCGATGCCGCCGCGTTTTTTGATGATCTCGATGTGCGACGCGGTGCGGTTGTACAGTGTGACGGAAAATCCCATCAACGCCAAATGCGCGGCCATGGCTTTGCCGCCGTGCCCTGCGCCTATTACTGTGTGTTTTTTTGTCATGTCAGTCTCCTTTGGTGTTCAGCTTGGCGATTCGTTCGCACTCGGAAATCGGATTGCCTTTTTCATCCACGCTGACGCACGCGCCATCCACGATGCGCGTGCGGACTTGTCCGCGCCCAAACTTGTTGTTGACGAGTTGCGGCGCGTCGAGGATACCCGACGTCACCGCGCGGGCGAGGACGGACGCGTCGGTGAATGGGTCACCCGCGTCGGGTCTGGACAGGGAGCGGATCGCGTCCAAAATCGCGTTTACATCGGCGGACAGTTCCGCGCGTCGTTGCGCGATGGCGGGGTCGGCGGTCATGTCAGGCGCGCCCATCGCGTTGTCAAGCGCGCGGCGGGCGATGCGACTGGCGATGATGACATCGTCCGCGGTCGCGGCGTGATCCGCTTCGGTGTGACCGACGATGTGGTAGATGTGCGGCTTAAGAGCCATCTGCAAGTAGGTGGATGCGGCCAGATGGCCGCGCGCCGCTTCGGGGTCGAGGGGATGCGAGAGCAGGCCGATGCGGGTTTGCTTCCAGATTTTGAAGTCGTCGTGTTCGAGAGGCATGATCAAGTCGAGTATGGTCAGCATCTTTGCGAGATCCATCGCGTCGGATAATCCTGGCGGGCTGTTGAACATCATCTGCGCGATGTAATCTTTCACGCCGAAGGCGCGCGCATTGTAGGCGGAAAGAAACGCCGAGACCACGAAGACCGCGTCGGACGAATCGCGCATGCCCCAGTGATGCGGTTCGTTGAGTTCGACGGGGATGTTATGCGCGCCGTACCATTGCATCACTTCCTGATGCTCGCGGATCGAGCCTTCCAAATCCCACGGGCCGCGCCCGTCCATCTGGTTGAACCAGAAAAGCGGGATGGCGCACCAGGCGATGTTGATCGTGTCCGCGTACATTTCGGCGAGACGGATGAAATCGTCGGTTCCCGAATATGTGCGAAGCAACGGAAAATTTCCGCGCCGACTCGCGGCGTAGAGAGCGCGGTAATCGTCCTCCGAGCGAACAGGCACACCGCCCGCGCCTTTTCTTCTTGGGTCTTGCCGTTCGGGGTGATAGAAATTTTCCTGCGCGTCCTGGTCAATGCCGAGCGAAATCACATCCAGCGCTTTGGCCTCCGCGATTTTTTCGATGCCCGTCAGCGTGTCCGCCATCGTGGGCAAACCGAAATGATGGCGCAGGATCGGATACGGAGACTTCAATTTAATTCGTTCGACGGTTGTTTGCGGATAATTCAATTCTCCTGAACCCGCGGCAAGTTGACCTTTCAAGTAGGCGAGAATCTCATCGACGGGTTCACTGCCATCGAAGGAACGCTCGAAAAATCCCAACGCGTTGACGCGTTCCACGACGGGCGGAGTCCCGCCAAACGCAAAGCGGACGCCGCGCTCGTGCAGTTCAGACGCGGCTTCGGCGAAATCGCCCAGCAAGCGTTCGCCCGTTTCGGGAGTCAGGCGATACGAAACGCCGACCAGTTCCGCATTCTCACGTCGCGCGGCGCGCAAAACTTCCTCGATGGGAACAGCAGGTCCGAGGAAGATCGTCCTCCATCCCGCGGACTCGGCCAATCGCAGGAAATTGGAAATCCCTGCGACGTGGACACATTCGCCCAGCGCGGCGGCGATGACAGTTTTTTGTTTCATAGCGTCTCCTTTCCAGTCACTGCTTCCCCCCTCGATGCGAAAACGATAAACCCTCCAGATTTTTATACCACAAAAAAAGCGACTCCCAACGGGAATCGCTTTGAAATTAAAAAAACCTTAACGTGGCTTCGAATCACCCGCCCGCGTTTCTTTTTTGTCTCGCACGCGCCGAGCGGATCGCGACAACGACCAGCGCGATGAACGTCAGCGGGGTAAAAAAGGTGATGAAGAGGGTGAGAGTCGAAAGCGCGGAACTATTCGAGGACTGCATGACGAGATACGCCACATAGCAGAGGTAGTATGCGATGAGCAATCCGCCTTCGAGGCGCGAGATGCGATTGTCAATGTAGAAAATGGGCAGGGATACCAGCGCCACGAAGACCATTACCAGAAAATCCAGCCGCAACACACTATCTGCCACGGCGATCCCGCCCGGGGCGAGCAGTCCGCTGATGCCAAGCACGCCCAGCAGGTTGTAGATGTTGCTCCCGACCGCGTTGCCCACGGCGATGTCGCTTTCCTTTTTGAGCGCGGCGATAATCGAGGTCGCCACCTCTGGCAGGGAGGTACCCGCCGCGACGATGGTCAGGCCAATGACGAGTTCGCTCACGCCGAGAGACTGGGCGATGGTCACGGCCGAATCGACAAGCCAGTTCGAGCCGAACACGAGCAGTCCCAATCCGATGATGATGAATACAATATTGGTGATCGTATTCTTTGTTGTGCGCGGCTGTTTCTGCGCGAACTCCTGCGCGAACTCGTTTTGCACATCCATGCTTTCGGCGCGACTCTGTTTCAGCGCGAAAACGGTGTACGCGATCACGCCCACGACGAGGATCGCGCCGTCCAACATGCCGAGATTTTTATCGAACGCGAGGCCGAACGCCAGCAGAGACACGCCCAGCATGATCGGCGCATCCTTGCGGATGAGTTGCTCGGCGATGACGATCGGCGCGACGATGGCGGTGAGACCGAGGATGAAGAGGATGTTGAAGATGTTCGAGCCGAGCACGTTGCCCAATGTCAGGTCGCCCTGGCCTGTCGCGGCGGCGCGCAGCGACACGGCAATTTCAGGCGAGGCCGTGCCGATGGCGACAATGGTCAGGCCGATGGCAAGCGGCGAGACCCCGAACGCAGACGCGAGACGCGATGCGCCGCGTACCAACAGGTCCGCGCCGAGGATGAGCAGGATGAGTCCGGCGATGAAAATAAGAATGGTTATTGCCATATGTTTTCTCTCGGAGAAATTTTACCGTAGTCCCCGCGAAAGACAAGCGCTATCGCATGTTATAACGCGACGATGCACGGCTTTGAATCCATTACCATCACGGATTTGCCATTCGCGAAAATCACTTCGGTGGATTCGAGTCCGCGCTTCACCGTCAGGCCTCGATAGCGGATCGTCACAGGCCAGGGGAAGGGGTTCTTGCCTTCGAGCCGAACGCGCGTCGCGGAGTGGATCGTGACACTCAGCGTTTGCAAAAAGAGTCCGAGCGGCGCGAGACCTGTCAGCGCGTGACGCTCGCCGATGGGCGCGCCCGTTTCGGCGTGATGACGCTGGTGGAAGGCGCGCGTCTCTTTGAGATTCTTCACGACCGCGGCCATGATGTGTTCCACCAGGCGCGCGGCCTCGGTGTGGAATCCGTAGGCGAGCAGTCCCTCGCCGATGAGTTGGTTGAAGCGTAGGTGAACGCTCGAGCAAACCGCGTCCGCTTTCTCGGTCGGGCAGGAGGCGAGCGCGGGCAGGCCAAACGGTTTGTCGAAGCGCGAGGCGTCGAGCAGGGCGCGTCCGATCATGGTCTGTGCGCGTTGCTGGTCGGGCAGGCCCGCCCAGAGCGGGAGCAGGAGCGTGTGATCCTGCGCGGTCAGGTCAATGGCGCGGACGACGATCTTGTCCGCCGCGTCGAGACCGATCACATCCACGCGGCCGAGTTTTTCATAGACGTTGCGCGTGGTCGCGACGAGACCGCCGCTTCGCCACACGAACTGTTCGGGTGCGATGACCTCGACAGGTTCCTTCGTCGCCATTTCTGCCAGACGGATCTCAGGCCGCTTCGCCGCGGGACTTTTGGACTGAATCTCGATCAGCAGGCGGACGGGACGTTCGAACTCTTTCTTCGGCTTGAGCGCGGCGCGGCCTTTGCCCTTCGCCACGACCTGACCCGCCAGGCTGAGACGTGTGACGAGGTCGCGATACGAATACAGCGCGGCGGATTCATCCCAACTCGCAGCGACGGCGTTATCGAGCAGTTCGGCTTGATGTTGGACGAGCGTCACTTCGTTGCCGCGGCCAAGTTTTTCCGCGATCAAAATGAGACAGGCCGCTTCGCGCGCCAGCATCGCGTAGAGACTCGGATTCTCCGCCGCGCCGATGTCCATGCCCTGCGACCAGGGATTCCAGACATCGAAGAGCGGATTCTCATCCCAGCCCGTTTGCAGGAGGTGATCCCATTCGGGCAGGCCGTCGCGGTCGCGGTCGTGGGCGGGCGAGAACCAGTTCCAGAAAAATTTTAAGAGCGAGGGGAAAACTTCGGCGAGGAAGGCGTCGTCGTTGGAGGCTTGATAGGTTTGCCACGCGAGGGATGCGAGCAACGGCGCGGCCAGCATCTTGGCGCGTTGACCCGCCAGGCCAGGACGCAGATCCACAAAACCATCTTCATTTTGCGTGGAGAGAAAATTTCGGAGCAGGCCTTTGGCGTATTGCGGCGCGCCAGGGAGGAGACTCGCCAGCGCGTACGCCTCGAGCGGACTCTGTCCCGCCCAACCGAGGGGGTAATCGGCTCCGTCGCCTTTGCGCGAGAAGCCGTGATCGGGCGCGCGCGTCAGCACGAAGGATGGGTTGGGGAGCGTCTCGCTGGCAGGGAGGAAGGAACGCAACGCGGCGGTCTGAGTAAATGCGAAGGCCGCGTCCCAATCGGGGTCGCCTGTTTCGATTTCCATCGTCTGCGACTCGGCGGACATTTCGATGCGGGCTTTTTCGGCGTCCCAGTTGCGCGCCACGGTCTTGCGCGCCAACTCGTAGGAAGGTCCCGAGGCGGCGAGCGCGGCCAGCGCCCACGCGATCGATCGCGAGGCGTTGGGCGCGAGGTCGAGTTCCACCGTCAGCGCAGGATACGGCGCGGTAATGGAGTTCGGCCCTCCCGTCATGTAAAGAAGCGGGGCGAGTCCGCCCGTTGTCCCTGTCACCACGTTGACCATCTGCGATTGCGCGGCGAAGAAGGCCTGTCCATCGAGCGGAGCAAGGATGGCGCACAGCTCGAGGCGGATCTTGCGCGCCTTCGGGCCGCAATTGACGAGGGTGTAACGCCCCGCGATCACCTGCGAGCCAGCCGCCCAAAATTCGGCGGTCACGTCGAGATTTTCGAGCGGGGAGAAATCGAGTTCGAGGAAGTTGGGATAAAACTTTTTGAGCCGCGGCGCGCGCACGAATTTGGCGGGGTCGGTCACGATGCCGCGTCCCTCGCCGAAACGGGGGAAGACGCGCATCGAACGGGCGCGCAGGCCGAAGGTGGTGCGAAGCGAAAGGGAGCGTGGCTCGCCCGAAGCGAAGTCGAGTTCCCAGATTTGGTCGTTGAGATAGTCCACGCCGCCGAAGCGAAAGTCCGCCGCGAGGGTTAGATGGAGTGGGTCGCCTGATGTTAGATTCCAGTCGCGCATGGCTGTATTTTAGCAGATATAATTTAGTCCGATAGTCAAGTGGTCGCGTAGTCTGGTAGTTTCAGTAAATCACGGTTTGATTCAAACACCACTGACAGCCCGTCATTGCGAGCGCTTTTTGCGAAGCAATCCCCTCCCACGGCGCGGAGATTGCTTCGTCGGGAAGATCACCCTCCTCGCAATGACGAGGAATCTGTGATTTACTGAATTTGACAAAAAGGATTCTAATGAAAATCACTCAACGCAATTATTCTGGCAAGCAGGACAAGGCGCTCATGTCGGCGCTTGCGCGCCAGTTCGCAGAAAACAACCTCCATGTGATCGATCTCCCCTATCGCTTCAGCTCGTGGGCGCTGGACGATCCCGAAAACGTCCGCCTATGGTTTGATGAGCATGGACAGATGCTGGCCTGGGTTGTGTTTAACACCCCGTTTTGGACGATTGACTATGCCTGCCACGCAGAAGCGGAATCGGCTGTGTTCCCAGAGATCCTTGATTGGACAGACCAACACGCCAATCGGATTTTGGGCACGGAGCATGGACACTCTTGCTGGTTCTTCTGCACGTTTTCAGGACAGGCCGAGCGCATGCGCGCGTTGGAGCGGGCGGGGTTTCAAGATCAATCGAATGTAGCCGAAGATCCGTGGTCAAAGGTTTTGATGCGACGTTCGGGGGACGCGCCCGTCAAAGTGTATCAACCGCCCGCGGGGTTCACCGTCCGTCCACTGGCGGGAGAGAAGGAAGCGGAGCAGTATGTTGAGTTGCACCGCTCTGTCTTTGGAAGCAAGAACATGACCCTGGATTGGCGCAGGCGGACGATTCAACATCCCGACTACAAGCCCGAACTGGATCTGGTGATCGAATCTCCCAGCGGACAACTGGTCGCGTTCTGCATTTGCTGGTTCGACGATGCAACGAAGGAAGGACACGTGGAGCCGCTGGGCTGTCACAAGGATTTCCGCCAATACGCGTTGGGACGCGTTGCCTTTTCTGAAGGTTTGCGCAGACTCCAAGCGCTCGGCGCGCACAATATCTTTTTGGAAACGGACAGTTATCGAAACACCGCGTTTCGGTTGTATGAGTCGTTCGATTTTCAAGTGATCCAGGATGTGCTTGTGTATCGAAAGGATTACTGATATTCGGAGTTCCTCTTGTTCGTCATTGCGAGGGTGATTTTCCCGAAGCAATCCCTTACCACGTTGAGGAGATTGCTTCGTCGGGAAAAACGCCCTCCTCGCAATGACGGAATCAAACAAACGAATAAACAATAAGGAGATTCATCATGCCAGGTATGTATTTTGAAGAATTTGTTGTTGGACAAAAGATCACCAGCGTCGGTCGCACCGTCACCGAAGGCGATATTATGTCCTTCGCGGGGCTGACGGGCGATTACAATCAGATCCACACCGACGCGGCCTTCGCGGCGGGGACGCAGTTCGGTCAGCGCATCGCGCACGGACTGCTCGGCCTGTCCATCGGCGTGGGCTTGCTCATGCGGACGGGCGTCCTCGAAGGCACAGTCCTCGCCTTCCGCGAGATCGTGGAATGGAAATTCATCAAGCCCGTCTTCATCGGCGACACCATCCACGTGGAAATGGAAGCCAAAGAGCTCAAGGCCATGCCGCGCATCGGCGGCGGACAGGCTTGGGTCGCGCTCGAAGTGAAAAATCAAAAAGACGAAACCCTCATGCGCGGAACTCTCGCCGTCCTGGTGGCGTCTAAACCTTAAATTCAACTTACCGCTAAGCACGCAAAGTCCGCAAAGCATTTTTGATTTTCTTCGCGCTCTTAGCGGTCTTCGCGGTTCAAAGGTAATTTATGACCGAAGACGACCGCAAGCGACTCCTGGACTCTGAAGCCTTCACCCAAAACGACATCACCCCGCATCGCGCCACGGGACAGCGGCCGCGCGTCTACGAAGGGCAGATCTCCCGCCCGCGCCTCGACGCCGACAACATGCCCCTCCCCCGCCGCGTGGACGAGATCGACACCGAAGGCACGCGCGTCACGCCCGCCGCGTACAAGACGCCCTCGCAACCCGTCCGTCCCGCCGCGGCGCGCCGACAGGCTCCCCCGCCGTCTTCGATCGATCCGCAAAAGTTGTGGGGATGCGCCGTGTATGGCATCATCGGTCTGTTCTTCGCGGGCGTGGTCTTTGCGTTGATTGCCGTCACGATTGCGGTCTTAAGTTACTACTCCATCGCGCGGACTCTCCCCTCCGTGGACGACCTACGCTCGCGCGCTTCGCAATTCGAGACCACGCGCATCCTCGACCGAAACGGCGCGCCGCTCTACGAAATACTCGATCCCAACGCGGGACGTCGCACCTACGTCCCCCTCGATAAAATTTCTCCCTACGCGGTCGCGGCCACCATCGCCACCGAAGACCAGGATTTTTACAACCACCCAGGCTTCGACTTTTGGGCGATCGTGCGTGCCTTGTGGGAAAACTATCGCACAGGCGGGGAGGGCGGCGGCGCGTCCACGATCACGCAACAATTGGCGCGCGCCCTTTTGCTCACGCCCGAAGAACGCGCCCAGCGCACCGTCTCGCGCAAGGCGCGTGAGATCGTCCTCGCCGCGGAAATCACGCGCCGCTATTCCAAAGACGAAATCCTCGAACTCTATCTCAACGAAATTTATTACGGCAATCTCGCCTACGGCATCGAAGCCGCGGCCGAGACCTACTTCCACACCACCGCCGACAAGTTGACTCTCGCACAGGCCACCTTCATTGCGGGGCTTCCGCAATCGCCCGCGATCTACGATATTTACACCAATCCCGAAGACACGTTGATCCGCCACGAGCAGGTACTCGTTTTGATGTTCACCATCAGCGCGGAGCAGAATTGTATCGAGGTTAGCAATCGCCCCGAAGAACCCGTCTGCGTGGACGCGACCTCCGCCACCCTCGCTGCGGACGAGATTCGCAATTTCACTTTCCCCGTGCCAGAATACAACATGCGCTATCCGCATTGGGTCAACTACGTGCGGAGCATCCTCGAAACCAACTACGACGCGCAGACCATCTACCGCTCTGGCTTCACGGTTTGGACAACGCTCGACCCGCAATTGCAGGATGAAGCCCAGCGCATCGTCACCGAACAGGTCGCGGCGCTCGCGCCCAACAACGCACACAACGGCGCGCTGGTCGCGATCAAACCGTCCACGGGCGAGATTCTCGCGATGGTCGGCTCGCCCGATTTCAATAACGACGCCATCAGCGGACAGATCAACATGGCGGTCAGTCCCACGCGCCAGCCAGGTTCTTCCATTAAACCCATCGCGTACGTGGCCGCCTTCGAAAAAGGTTGGACAGCCTCGACTCTCCTCTGGGACGTGCCAAGTGAGTTTCCTCCCTCTGGCCTGCCCACTGACACGCGCCCGCCCTATATCCCCACCAATTACGACGGCAAAGCGCACGGCCCTGTCACGGTGCGCGTGGCGCTGGCAAACTCGTTTAACATTCCCGCGGTCAAAACGCTGAACTTCGTCGGCGTCTACGATGACCCGTCCACGCCACAGAAGGACGGCATGATCGCGATGGCCGAACGGCTGGGAATCACGTCGCTGACCGCGCCCGATTACGGTCTCGCGTTGACGCTCGGCGGGGGCGAGGTCAGCCTGATCGAGATGGCGTCCGCCTATTCGGTGTTCGCGAACGAGGGCAAGAAAGTCCCGCCCGTCGCGATTTTAAAAGTCACCGATTTTGAAGGCAACATCATTGACGAATACAAAACGCCCGCGGGCGAGCAGACGATCCGCCCTGAGCACGCGTTTCTCATTTCCTCGATCCTTTCGGACAACGAAGCGCGCTCGTGGATGTTTGGACGCAACTCCGTTTTGAATCTGCCCTTCCCCGCCGCCGCGAAGACCGGCACCAGCGGGACAGCGCGCGGGGACGCGGCGGAACTGGTCTTCGACAACTGGACGCTCGGCTACACCCCCGACCTGGTGGTGGGCGTCTGGATCGGCAACGCGGACTACACCCCGATGACCAACACCACAGGCTCCTCGGGCGCCGCGCCGATCTGGAGTCAGTTCATGCAATACGCCGCGCCGATTGTCAGCGGAGGCAACTTGCGCGGATTCGCGCCGCCCGCGGGCATCGTGGAAAAAGTGATCTGCGCGCTTTCGGGAACGGAACCCTCGCAATGGTGCCGCGGCGGACAGCGCTCCGAATATTTTGCGTCCGATCAACCGCCCCTGCCTGCCAGCAAGGACTTGTTCCGCCGAATCAAAATTGACCTATGGTCGGGCCTCGAAGCCTCTCCCGCCTGCGGCGAGGAATTTGCCGAGGAGACCATGGCCATCCGCGTGGACGATCCGTGGGGGCGCAAGTGGCTCGAAACCGCGCAGGGACGCGCCTGGCTCGAATCGAACGACCTGCCGTCGAATGAAGTCGTCTTCGCACCCGATCGCGAATGCACCGCCAACGATCCGCATCCGATTTTGGAATTTACCAACATCAGAAATGGAGATGTGATCACAACGCATCTCATCGAAGTGCGCGGCTCCGCCGATGCATCCGCGGCGTTCCGCGGCTGGGCGCTGGAGATGGCGTCTATTGACGATCCAGGCAATTGGATTCTGGTCGTCCAAAGCGGACAACCCGTCCGTGATGGGACGCTTGCCATTATTGATTTAAGCGGTATGCCAAACGGGACAATCTTCCTTCGCCTGCGCGTGGCGGGTCCCAACAACGCGGTCGCTGAAAAACTTTTGCAATTTAATCTGCAACTTCCCGGTCCGCCATCCGAAGAGCCCACGCGCCGCCCCACGCGCACGCCTGTCCCACCGACGGATCATCCCACCAAGCCGCCGCCTCCTACCGATACACCCGTCCCACCGACGGACGTCCCCACCGAAACGCCGACGCCGACGCCGACCGAGATTCCGCCCACCGAGACGGAGACTCCCTCGCCCACGCCCACCGAAACGCCCACGGCCACGCCGACATAAATTAGTTGGTTATCACTGTTTGATTCAACCAACACTAACCACCCGTCATTGCGAGCGTTTGCTGCGACACCTGCCCTGGCGGGCGGCGCCAGGGAGCAATCCCCGCGCACGATCAGGAGATTGCTTCGTCGGGAAGAGCGCCCTCCTCGCAATGACGGGTGAATCTACTGGAGACTTTCATGCGCCTCGAAGACCTCAATTGGATGGATGTCGAAAAATACCTCAAAGAGGATGATCGCCTGATGATCGTCCTCGGCGCGTGCGAACAGCACGGCTACCTCAGCCTGTTGACCGACATCAAGATTCCCCTCGCCCTGGCCGATTCCGCCTCGCAACAGACGGGGGTGTTGGTCGCGCCACCTTTGAATTTTGGCTTCTCTCATTACTTTCTCGAATACCCCGGCACAATCAGCCTGCGCGTCTCCACGCTGATCGCCGCCGTGGAGGACGTTGTCCGCTCCGCGTATCGAAGCGGATTCCGCCGCATCCTCATCCTGAACGGACACGGCGGCAACTCGCCCGCGCGCAACCACCTGCACGAGGTCAACGACAGCCTGCGCGACCTCAAACTCAATTGGTACGACTGGTGGACGTCCCACTCGCTGGAGGCCGTGGCCGTCAAACACAACATCAAGCCGACACACGCCAATTGGTTGGAAGCCTTCCCGTTCACCATCGTCAGCGACCTGCCCGAAGCGGACAAGACTCCCCCGTCCGTGCCGAGCGCCATCATGGACGCGGCCACCGCGCGTCAGGTCTATGGGGACGGGTCGTTTGGGGGCAAGTATCGCGTCAGCGAGGAGATCATGCACGAGGTGTTTGAGGCGACGTTGAGGGATGTCCTACTTTTATTGAATTTCAACTAAACCCCTTGCACGAATCCCCGCGCGCGGCTATAATATCGCCCGTTGGATAAATCGAAAACCGAACATAAAAACAGCAAGCGCTTGAGATAAAAATGGTCTCAAAGCGCTTGCCTTTGTTTGTCTCTATGGCGCTCCATTCGCCGCGTGGACAAACAGGTTCGGTAACCTGGACTCTTTACTCGAGGAGAGGACTCAGTGGAAACTAAAGGTCTTACCGCCCTCCGCATCAGCCTTGCTTCGCCCGATACGATCATGTCATGGTCGTATGGCGAGGTGCTCAAGCCGGAAACCATCAATTACCGCCGCCTTCGCCCTGAAAAGGACGGCCTGTTCTGCGAAGCCATCTTTGGCCCCACGCGCGACTGGCAGTGCTATTGCGGTAAATACAAAAACCCCCGTTATAAAGGCATCACCTGCGATAAATGCGGCGTGGAAGTGACTCGCGCCGCCGTCCGCCGCGAACGCATGGGACACATCACCCTTGCGACGCCCGTGGCGCACATCTGGTATACGCGCCGCATCCCCTCCTATTTGGGAATGTTGCTCGATATCTCGCGTCGCAACCTGGACCGTGTGCTGTATTTTGCCCAGTACATCGTCACCTACGTGGACGAGGAAGCCCGCCAAAAGGCGCTCAAACGCCTCGAAGACGAAATCTCCGTCTCGGACCGTGAACAGGCCGCGGGAGTCAACGCGCGCATCGCCGAGATCAAGACGCGCCGCGACCAATCCATCGGCGAATTGACCAAGAAGCGCAACGTGCTCGAAGCCAACTACGATGAACAGGTCGCGGAACGCGTCGAACCCGTCATCAAGGAAGGCCAGAAGCTCGAGAAGAACCTGCAAGAGCAGATTGGCAAACCCGCCAAAAAGGACGTCATGTTCGGCGCCACGGGCGAGGTCGTCGCGTCCACGGGGACGGTCATCGCGGCCAAGCACATCAGCCAGGTGCAGAAGATCGTGAAGACGCGGCTCGATGCGGTGGAGAACGAACTCAAAGACGAGAAACAACGCCAGCTTGAATTGTTGAAGACCGAAGTCGCGCGCGTCAAAGCCCAGGCCGAACAGGAGATGGAAGGCCTGCGCAACGAACTCGAGGATCAATCCTCCGTCTCGCAGGGACAGAACACCCGCCTGCGCGATGAACTGCTGGAACTGCGCCCGTTTACCTTCATCAGCGAAATGCGCTACCGCGAACTCCGCCAGCGCTGGGGACAGGTCTTCCGCGCCGACATGGGCGCCGAGGCCTTCTACGACATCCTCAAACGCCTCGACCTCGACAAACTGTCTGAGGAACTCTGGCACGAGCTGAAAGTCACCAAGTCCAAGCAGAAGCGCAAGAAAGCCACCACCCGCCTCAAAGTGGTGGAAGCCTTCCGCCGCTCGGGCAACCGCCCCGAGTGGATGGTGCTGACCATCCTGCCCGTCATCCCGCCCGACCTGCGCCCGATGGTGCAACTCGACGGCGGCCGCTTCGCCACCTCCGACCTGAACGATCTCTACCGCCGCGTCATCAACCGCAACAACCGCCTCAAGCGTCTGTTGGAGTTGGGCGCGCCCGACGTCATTATCCGCAACGAGAAGCGCATGTTGCAGGAGGCGGTGGACAGTCTCATTGATAACAGTCAGCGCGGCAAAGCCCTCAGCCGCCGCGGACGCCGCGAACTTAAGTCGTTGAGCGATATGCTCAAAGGCAAGAAGGGTCGCTTCCGCCGCAACCTGCTCGGCAAGCGCGTGGACTATTCCGGCCGCTCCGTGATCGTGGTCGGCCCGCAACTCAAACTCTACCAGTGCGGCCTGCCCAAGAGCATGGCGCTGGAACTATACCGCCCGTTCGTGATCGCGCGCCTCGTCCAGCACAACTACGCCGCGAACGTCAAAGGCGCGCGCCGCCTGATCGAGCGCAACCGCCCCGAGGTCTGGGAAGCGCTCGAGAGCGTCATCGGCGAGCGTCCCGTTTTGCTGAACCGCGCGCCCACGCTGCACCGCCTCGGCATCCAGGCCTTTGAGCCGCTCCTGATCGAAGGCAGCGCCATCCAACTGCATCCGCTCGTCACCACCGCCTTCAACGCGGACTTCGACGGCGACCAGATGGCCGTGCATGTGCCGCTTTCGCAAAAGGCCGTGCAGGAAGCGCGCGAGTTGATGCTTTCCTCCAAAAACCTGCTCAAACCCGCCGACGGCGAGCCGATCATCAGCCCGTCGAAGGACATGGTCTTGGGCGTTTACTATTTGACGATGGCGCAAAAAGCCGCTCACCGCGGCGACGGACGCGCCTTCGCCGACATTGACGAGGTGGAACTCGCTTACGCCCTCGACCAGGTGGACGTCCATAGCGAGATTAAATTACTTGTCAGCACCTGGTACGGCGACGATCACAAACGCCTCGCCAAAAAGGCCACCCGCATCATCGAGACGACGGTGGGCCGCGCCCTCTTCAACCGCGTCCTGCCCGAAGAGGTGCAGTTCGTGAACCGCAAGTTGGACAAAGGCGGCGTGAAGGACTTGATCGCCGAAGTCTACGAACTCTGCGGACAGGAAGTGACCACCGACGTGGCCGACCGCGTCAAGAACATCGGCTTTGAATACGCAATGAAATCTGGCACGACGCTGGCCGTGGCCGACATCTCCATCCCGCCCGAACGCACCGGCATGATTAATGACGCGCTCGGCCAGGTGGAAATCGTCCAACGCGACTTCCGCCGCGGCCTGCTCACCGAGCAGGAAAAGAACGAACGCGAGATCGAAATCTGGCAGAAGACCACCGACCGTGTGGCCGACGCCGTGAAGAAGCACATGGACCCCGACGGCAACCTCTCCACGATGGCGACCTCGGGCGCGACCAAAGGCGGTTTCTCCACCATCTCGCAGTTGGCGGGGATGCGCGGACTCATGGCCGACCCGTCTGGCCGTATCATCCCGCTTCCGATCCGTTCCAACTTCCGTGAGGGACTCACCGCGCTGGAATACTTCATCTCCACGCACGGCGCGCGCAAGGGCTTGGCCGATACCGCCCTCCGTACCGCGGACGCGGGTTATCTCACCCGCCGTCTCGTGGACATCGCGCAAGACATCATCATCAACGAACACGATTGCGGCACCAAAGAGGGCATCTGGCTCCGCAAATCGGACGAAGTGGCCGGCGAACCGTTACACGCCCGCCTTTACAGCCGCCTCCTGGCCGAGCGTGTGCTCGACCCGAAGACCGGCGAAGTGATCGCCGAGCACGACGACATCATCAGCCATGACCTGGCGCGCCGCATTGTAGCCACGGGTCTCGAAGAAGTGAAAGTCCGCTCCGCGCTGACCTGCGAACTCAATCACGGCATCTGCGCCAAATGCTACGGCCTTGATCTGGGCCGCGGCACCATGGTGGAAATGGGATCGGCCGTCGGCATCGTGGCCGCCCAATCCATCGGCGAACCCGGCACGCAGTTGACGCTCCGCACCTTCCACACCGGCGGCGTGGCCGCGGGCGGCGCAGACATCACCACCGGTCTGCCGCGCGTGGAAGAACTCTTTGAAGCGCGCAAAATGCCGAAGGGCGAGGCCGTGGTCGCGGAGATCAGCGGAACCGTCCACATCGTCCAGTCGGAAAAATACACCGACATGCGCCTGGTCAAGATCGAGCACAGCGAACTCGTCAGCGATACCTACGATATTCCCGAAGAGTGGAAGATCGTCGCCAAGAGCGAGACGGAAGTGAAGGGCGGCGAGGTTCTTGCCAAGTTGGAAGACGCCACCATCATCGCCCAGCATGGCGGACGCGTGCGCGTCGAGAAGAAGGATCGCCAGGTGGTCGTTTCGTATGACCAGCGCGAGGAAAAAGAGGAAGAGATTCCCACCACCTCCCGCCTGCTCGTGCGCGACGGCGACAAGATCGAAGCGGGCGAACCGCTCACCGAAGGCTCGCTCAACCCGCACCGCATCCTCCGCATCCGCGGACGCGACGCCTGCCAGTTGTACCTGATGGGCGAAGTGCAGAAGGTGTACCGCTCGCAGGGCCAGAACATCCACGACAAGCACTTCGAGGTCATCATCCGCAAGATGTTGAGCAAGGTGCAAGTCACCCGCCCCGGCGACACCAAGTACCTGCTCGGCGACCCGGTCGACCGTCTCGAGATCCGCCGCGTGAACGAAGCCCTGACCGCCGAAGGCAAACAGCCGGCGCGCTTCTCCGAAGTCCTGCTCGGCGTGACGAAGGCCTCCCTCAGCACCGACTCGTTCCTCTCGGCCTCCTCGTTCCAGCACACCATCAAAGTGCTGGCGGGCGCGGCTATCGCGTCCACGACCGACCCGCTCTACGGTCTGAAAGAGAATGTGATCATCGGCAAGCTGATCCCCGCTGGCACAGGCTTCAAGCAGGGTCGCTTCAAACAGCCTGGCTCGGGCGAAGTCGGCTCCTCGCAGTGGACGGAAATCCCCGATAGCGCTTCGGCGGATTAAACGACAAAAACGTACATGGATAAAACGAGATGCTCCGAAAGGGGCATCTCGTTTTTTACTTGCAAAATTTTCCCGCGCGGTTATACTGGATATGAATAGCCACCCTTTATCGGAGGAAGAATGCAAAAACGAAATCGCTTCGCTTTGTTTGTGGCCGTGTTGACGATTGCCGCGCTGGCCTGTAACCTGCAATATGTCCAACCCGCCACGCAAGACCCGGGCGCCAACTTCACCGCCGCCGCGCAGACCATCGCCGCGGTCGTGAACCAGACGCTGGCCCCCACGCAGGGACAGCAAGAACAACCGCCTCCCGTCAACCCGCCCGCGGAAACTGCCACCCCGTCGGTCACGGCCTCGCCCACGTTCACCCTTTCGCCCACGGCCGCGTTCACCAGCACCAACGCGGCGGTCACCCTCAGCGTAACGGTGGACACAAACTGCCGCGTCGGCCCGGGCCGAGTCTATGATTATATTGGCGGGCTTTACATCGGCCAGGTCGCCGAAGTTTATGGGCGCAATACCGCCAACAATTATTGGTACATCCGCCTGCCCGAAAACCCCAACCTTTTCTGCTGGGTCACCGGGCAATACGCCACCGTCAACGGCAACTTCGCGGCCCTGCCGGTCTTCACCCCTCCGCCCACACCCACGCCCAAGCCCGACTTTGAGATCAAATACGCTGGTATGGACTCTTGCGTAGGCTGGTGGCTTGAATTCAAACTCACCAATATCGGCCCCTTCGCCTTCAAATCCTATTCCATCGTCGTCAAAGACATCAGCAACGGCATCGCCGTCAGTGGCGCGGGCGATGGATTCACCGACTTGGGTGGGTGCGTCTCCTCAAGCATCATCCTCAGCCTCGAGCCGGGCAAATCCACCATCCTCAGCGGGCCGGCCTTCGCGCACAACCCCAACAACCACGAAATCAAGGCCACCATCAAACTCTGTACCAAGCCAGGTCTTCTCGGCGAGTGCATCACCCACACCATCGAATTCAAACCCTAACATCACGCGGGACTCCGGGCCTCTGGCCCGGAGTCCCATTTTGAAACCATGCCACGCGTCCAAAAACCAGAGGGACAGCCCACCCGCGGCAAGACCGCATCCAACCGACTCCGCCGCGCCGATAACTTTCTCCTACTTTACGAACCTTCGCTTCTCACTCGGACCGATGGGCGGTTCGCGGCCTCCCTGTTCGTTGACCTCGGGTACGGCTTCGACGCGCGCACCACGCTCGAAAGCGCCGCCCGCTTCCGACGCGTGAACCCCAATCTCCCCATCCTTGGCGTGGAAATTGACAAGGAACGCGTCGATGCCGCGCTTCCCTTCGCCGACGCGCGCACCCACTTCCGTCTTGGCGGATTCAACCTGCCGATGAAAGCGGGCGAGCACGTGCGCTTGATCCGCGCCTTCAATGTGTTGCGTCAATATGAAGAGAAAGACTTCACTCCTGCGTATGAGAGACTTGCGGAATATGTTTTGCCCGGCGGGCTGATGATCGAAGGGACATCCACGCCGTTCGGCCAATTGTGGGCCGCCAACCTCGTCCGAATGACGGAGGCCCGCGCGTGGTCGCGCGAGGCGTTGGTCTTCAGCACCAACTTCCGCCTGGGATTCGACGTCGAGGATTTCCAAACCATCCTGCCCAAGAATTATATCCACCGCGTTGTGCCGGGCGAGCCGATCCACGATTTCTTTGAAGCCTGGAAGCGGTCCGCCGCAGAGACCGCGCACGCCAAGACCTTCGGCCTGCGCCAATGGTTCATCGCCGCCGCGGAGGCCCTGTCCGCGAAGGGATTCAAGGTGGATGTGAAAAAGAAATGGCTGGCGAAGGGATATTTGATCTGGAAAGTGGATGCGGCGGGTTGTTGAGATATACTTGCCGAAACAACGCATTGGAGTCGTAACATGTCAAATTTAAAACGGTTGGGGAATGGGGTCTGGTCGGGCGTTCTCTTTGTGTGGAATCGCCCTCTCATCATGATTGTCATCCTTTCCGTGGCGGTCTATTTTGTTTTCGCCCCGATCCTTGCACAGGCATTTAAATTCTATGCCACCTGCGATTACCTGATCCTCAACCAACTTGGCTTGGATCCCATGTTTTGCAATGGGCACATGGTTCGGATGCTCGGTATCCCCGTCTTTACCGTCCCGGCTCTGCGTACTTTCATAGACCTGCAATTGGAAATGGTCCGCTCAGCCGCGGCCTGGGGCGTGGTCATCTCGCTTGCAGTCGTCAGCCTGCTGTTGACGAGCCTTGTCAACAACTTCAAGGCCGTTTTGCGAATCCTGATCTTCAACAAAGAGGAATGGAGACGCCTGCTTGCGAGCGCGAGAACCTGGCTGTTGATTTTCGTCGCGTTGGGTTTGGCGTTTTATTTTGGTGTAATGCGATAGCGACCACAAGACCACCCGACCACAAGACCACCCGACCAAATGACCAAACGCATCTTCATCTCCGCCGACCACGGCATGGCAATCATCTACTTCCTCCAAAGCGACGTCATCCCGACGCTTCTCAACGCGGACATTGACATCATCCTCCTCACCGACGACGCGCTTGTCGAAAAACTTGCCGCACGTTTTACGCAATACGCAATACGCAATAATCAGATCACCTTTGAAAGCCTCCGCCTCACCCAAGCCAACGACTACGCCAAAAAAGTCTCCCCCCGCCTCCAATGGCTCCTCGCCTACCTGCGCCGCATCGGAGGCTCGCGCCGCATCAACACCGAAGCCATGGACAGCCACATCTGGGAGGTCTGGGCCGAGAACGGCTGGAAGTTCCGCCTTGGCGTTTGGATTCCCGCGGCGCTCGCGACCTTCCTCCTGCGGAATTTTTCGTGGGCGCGCAAATATTTGGTCAAGGCACAAAATCGCTTCACGCCGAATCTCTACGCCGACCTCTTCGACAAATACCAACCCGACCTCGTCATCGCTTCGACTCCAGGTTGGCGCATGGACCGCTATCTCCTGCGCGAGTCCGCCCGACGCGGCATCCCGAATATGACCGTCATCGTCGGCTGGGACAATTCCTCCTCGTACAACATCAGCGGCGCGGACGTACAGTGGGCAACGTGCTGGTCGCAACTGCAAAAGGACGAGTTGGTCCTCGGCTCGGACTGGAATCCGGAACGCGTCCACATCGGCGGCATCCCCTCCTACGATGGGTATTTCCGCAAGCAGTGGCTCATGCCGCGCGACGAGTATTTCAAACTACACGGCCTCGACCCGCAACGGAAGTTAATTTCCTACGCCAGCAGTTTCGTCCACTTTGCGCCGAACTATCCCAACATCGAAGCGCTGGCGAAACTGGTCTCGTCTGATGCGCTGGCGGAACCTTCGCAGTTGTTGATCCGCCTGCATCCGAGTCATTTTCAAGATAAGCCGAAAATCTTTGCAGACGAACGTCAGCGCGTCTTCGAGCTTGAGAAAAAATATCCCCACGTCCACGTTGTCCAGCCCGTGGCGTTGGGCGGATCGCTCGGCTACTACGGCGGCGAAGACATGGACGAGAAGTCTTCGATGATGGCATATTCCGACGTGGTGGTGACCGTCTACTCGACGATGCTGGTCGAGACCGCCGTCCACGATACGCCGATGATCGCCGCGACGATCGACGTCCCCGGCGGGTGGAACAAGCCGAGGAAATTCTCCCTCTCCCTCAAAGAGATCGGCGACTGGCCGACGCATCAACGCTTCCGTCTCGCCCAAGCGGGACGCGTGGCCAAAGACGAGAACGAATTGCGCGATGCTTTGAATCTTTATCTCAAAGATCGAACCGTCGATTCAAAAGAACGCCGCAAATTCGTGGAAGATGAAATTACATTCACCGATGCAAGCGCTGGCAAACGCACGGCGGAATTCATCCTTAAGGTTCTCGGATAATGCGCCGCTTCATCGTCTGGGTTCGCGACCGATTTCCGTCCACGCGCGAATGGATGCCCGTTTATGCAATGGGTCTTTCCATTTTGAATTTTTGGATGCTGGGACATTTCTCCTGGAAACTCTCTGGGTGGGTCTATTTTCAGCGGGTGTCCGATCTACTTGTGACTCTGGCCTATTCCTTTGCCACCACCTTTTTGGAAAGCGCGGCTGTAATTTTTGGAATCGTCTTGCTGGCAGCCATCCTTCCCAGGCTTTGGTTTGGCGAAGCCTTCGTCGCCCGCGGCGCGACCCTCGTCCTGCTTGGACTAGGCTACGTCATGTTTTTCGCATTTCAATTTCAGTCGAAGACCGATTATCCAACCGCGATGGTCAACATCACGCCCTGGGCGCTCGCAGGGATTTGCGCGCTGGCCTACTTCGCGGGACGCGTCCCCCTCGCCCGCCGCATCCTCGAATCCCTTGCGGACAGGTTTCTCATTTTCCTTTACATCTTCCTTCCCCTCGGCATCCTTGGCCTCGTGACCATGATCCTGCGGAATTTGGGATAAGGCTATGAAAAACATGAGTTATATGATTGTCGTTGCGATGGCGATCTTCCCGAAGCAACCCCCTCCTTTCAAAGTTCGCGAGCAGTTGTACTGCGAGCCGTCAGCAGTCCAACTGCTGACTAAACACGGTATCTAAACTCATGAAAAATATTTCCCGAAGAGACTTCTTAAAACTAACATTGGCAGGCGCGGGCGGAGCCGTCCTTTCCGCATTAAATTCACGCGTCCGTCCCATCCGCGCGGCGTTGCGTGGCGACAAACCAAACATCATCCTCCTGATCCTGGATGCCATGACCGCCCGCGACCTGTCGCTATATGGATACCATCGCAAGACCACGCCAAATTTTGAACGCTTCGCCGAGCGCGCCAACGTCTATCACGCCCACTACGCAGGCGGGAATTTTACCTCCCCAGGCACAGCCTCCATCCTGACGGGAACCTATCCGTGGACGCACCGCGCCATCAACATGTCATCTTCGGTCGCGCCCTCGTTCGCGGACCGAAATATTTTCACCCTGCTCGGCGATGACTATTTCCGTCTTGCCTACACTCAAAACGTGTGGGCGAATTACATCCTCAACCCATTTGTCCACTCGCTGGATTCCTATCTCGCGCCTGGCAAATTCAGCGCGGCGGAACAGGTCTTGGGCGGCGCGTTCCCCAACGACCTCAACGCGGCCTACCGCGCCTACGACGACTTTATGACCTCCAACAGCGACACCCCCGCCTCGTTGTTGTTCGGTACGCTCGAACGTCTGCTTTTCCGACGCGAGGTGGCCATCGCCCAGAACGCCGCGCACGATTATCCCAACGGCCTGCCGCGCATATCCAATTATTCCATGGTCTTTCGTCTGAGCGATGTGTTCGACGGGATTCGCGAAACCATCGAGGGCCTCCCCCAGCCGTTCATGGCCTATCTTCATTTATGGGCGCCTCACGCGCCGTATAGTCCCACCCCCGAGTTTGCGGAACTTTTCAAAGACGGTTGGAAGCCGCCGAAGAAACCCCTGCATCCGTTGGGAAGCGGCATTCCCCAAAGCGCGCTCACCCTCCGACGTCAGGCCTATGACCGCTACATCGCCAACGTGGACGCGGAGTTCGGCCGTCTGATGGACGCCTGGGAGCGCCGCGGTCTCCTCGATACCTCCCACATCATCGTCACCTCCGACCACGGCGAATCTTTCGAGCGCGGCGTAGACACCCACATCACGCCCCTGCTCTACGAGACGCTGGTTCACATCCCGTTGATCGTTTCCTCGCCCGGGCAAACCTCCCGCCAGGATTACTTCACGCCCACCTCCAATGTGGACATCCTGCCCACGATCCTTCACCTCGCTGGCGCGGACATCCCCTCGTGGACCGAAGGTCGCCTCCTCCCTGGACTGGGAGCGGACGCGGACCCCTCGCGCGGGATCTACGCTGTGGAGGCCAAAACCAACTCCGCCTTCCAGCCGCTCACGCACGCCACCTTCATGCTCCTTAAGGGCAAGGATAAATTGATCTACAACACATCCTATGGCGATCACCCCGAAGGCTTTGAACTGTACGACCTCGATCACGACCCCGAAGAAATGACCAACCTGATGGACGTTTCGTCCAAAGCCAAAGCGCTGAAAGAAGAATTGCTCGCCCAGATCGCTCTGGTAAACGATCAAAGACCCTAAAGGTTTTTGATTCACCTTCTCTAGCGTATTCCGTCATTGCGAGGAGGGCGCTCTTCCCGACGAAGCAATCCCCGCGCCGCGAGAGGAGATTGCTTCGGGAAGATCATCCTCGCAATGACGGATGGACTATGAGACTATCAGACCATCAAACTATGCGACTAAACAACATGTTTTTGTTCTACTTCTCCATCGCCCTTGCCATCGCGTCCAGCGCGCTATATCATTTCGTCGCCAAAAGCACACCCGAGGACGTGAATTTCACCGTCTCCCTTTTGGTGACCTATGCTGTCGCGTTCATCGTCACCCTGCTCACCTTCTTTTTCTTCCCCATTCAAAACAGCCTCGCGACCGAACTCGGCAAACTCAATTGGGCCAGCCTCGGACTCTCCGCCGCGGTCGTTGGCATCGAATTTGGCTACCTGCTCATGTACCGCGCCGGCTGGAACCTGGGCATCGCCGCCCCGCTGGTCACAGTGACAGCCGCGCTGATCCTCGTCCCGATCGCGATTCTCCTTTTCAAGGACAAGATCTCGTGGGTCAATATCGCTGGGATTTTCGTTTGTCTGGTCGGGTTGGTCATGTTGAACTGGAAAAGATAATAACAAGCAAATGTTGGATACCGATAATTCCCTGCGTAATGCTTTTTTTAAAAATCTCAAGGCTTCCAAAGATCATTGTTGGGCTCCTGGAGGTAATTGCAACTCTGTGCCTATCAGGGCACATTCTATTCAAGATAAGCGAGTTCTAGATGTTCTATGCTTGAATGATCACGTAATAATGCCACAATTACGCTTTGATGGAAAAGATGGCGCTCCAATAGTGGAATTTAAAAAAGTTGGGAGAAAAGACGCAACTATTTTTAAAGGATTGTGCGCAACACATGATAATGAAATATTCTCGCCGATCGAAGATTTTGAAGTTGAACTTGATAATCCGCAACAACTTTTCCTGTTTGGATATAGGGCGACGGTTAAAAGATTCCATGAAATGGTTTCGGAGGCCACGAGACTTCAGAAAATGTATGAAAGTCTAGTGGAATTTGGCAGAGCCAGTCATCAACCAGGCGATTCCGCTATGGATCTCGTAATGCAATCGCTAATGCGAACATGGATACTTCATCAATACAAGGCAGTATATGATGAAGCCTATTTAGCCAAACGATATGATATTTTGTCGCATGAGAAATTTTCTTTTAGGCATCACAAACCAACAGTTGCCGTTAGTTCGCTTTACTGGCTAGAAATTTTGATACCTGAGCGCAATCAAATTCCTTGGATAGCCTTGAACGTTATTCCATCAAAGAACGAAACCCATGTTGTTTTTTCTTATCTAACGGAGGACGCAAAATTTCTAAGCCCGGAGACGCAAGCCATCTTAAATTCTTCCCTCAAGCGCCGTTTATGGCTATTATCTGAAAAGATCGTTGGTTTTACTGATAATTTTGTTTTGTCTCCTGCGTTTTGGAATAGCCTTTCTCATAAAAGAAGAGACACCTTTTTTGAATATTATCGCGCTACTTTGACAAACAAGAAATCGTTTGAAGGGGACCTTCGTGACATCTGTTTATTTGAACCGTTGAATGAAATTTGAATGTGATATAAATCTGCCACCACAATTTTGGAGCAAATTGAATGTTTTCCCGTCTCAAATCCGCCGCCCGCATCCTCCTCAAGGGCGACCCCAAAAAGAAACACCGCAACCCCATCCCCGCCATTACAGACGAGGAAGTTGCGGAGATCAAGCAGTTCTTCCCGCGCGAAAAATTCTTCATCTTCGGCCACGCCCGTTCGGGAACAACGCTCCTCATGCGCCTCGTCCGCCTGCACCCCGATGTGCATTGCAACTATCAGGCGCACTTCTTCACGCGCCACCCCCTCCTCAAATCGCTGGTCAACACGCCCGACGCGGAGGAGTGGTTGACGCGCAAGTCCAACCGCTGGAATCAGGGACGCGACCTCTCGCCCCTCGTCCTGCGCGCCGCCGCGGATGTGATCCTCGAACGCGACGCCGCCCGCGAAGGCAAAAGCATCGTCGGCGACAAAAGCCCCTCGTCCACCATCCACGGTCAGGCCGTGCGCGACATGCACGCCGTCTACCCCGACGCGAAACTGGTTTACATCGTCCGCGACGGACGCGACGTGCTGACCTCGGAACGCTTCCGCAACTTCGTGGAGGAATCCAAGTTTCTGACCGCCGACGACAAACGCATCCTCTCGGACCTTCGGACGGACTCGGCCCCCTTCAGCGACGGCCGCCGCTCCATCTTCACCGAGACCTTCATCCGCCGCGTCGCCTCGGGCTGGGTTGCCAACCTGCACGAAACCGAAGACGAAGCCCGCCGACTGTTTGGCGAATACTATTTCGGCATGCGCTACGAAGACTTGCTCTCGACGCCCTTCGATGAGATGACCAAACTCTGGACGTTCCTCGGCGCGAAGAAAATCAGCAAATCGCTGGCGAACGATATCCAGGCCGAAATGTCCTCCAATCCCGACGAGGAGTGGCAGGCCCAACGCAACGGCGACATCTCCTCCTTCCTCCCGAAGGGACAGGCTGGCAACTGGTCACGTCTCTTCACCGCGCGCGATAAGGCCGTCTTCAAAGAGGTCGCGGGTGAGATGTTGGTGAAGTGGAAGTACGAGAAGGATTTGAACTGGTAGGTTAATTCGGTACACGGATTTCACGGATTACGCGGACGGACACGGATTTTCTTTTTGTTATCCGTGTAAATCCGTGTCCAAAAAGGTTTTGGATATGAAATTCCTCATTGCTGGCCTCGGCTCCATCGGACGACGACATTTCCGCAACTTGATTGCGTTGGGCGAAAAAGACATCGTGCTTTTGCGAAGCCATCGTGCCACCTTGCCCGATGACGAACTCGCGGGCTACCCTGTCGAGACAGACATCCACGCCGCGTTGACGAAGCACAAGCCCGACGCTGTGATTGTGGCGAACCCGACCGCGTTGCATCTCGATGTCGCCATCCCTGCCGCGGAGGCGGGTCGCGCGATTCTGCTGGAGAAGCCAGTTTCTGATTCGTTGGATCGACTCGATGTTTTGCAAAAGGCCGCTGAAAAAAGCGGAAGCAAAATTTTGGTGGGATTCCAATTTCGTTATCATCCCACACTCAACAAGGCGCGTGAACTGATTCGGGCAGGCGCGGTCGGCAAAGTGTTAACCGTCCACGCGCATTGGGGCGAGTATGTGCCGCAGTGGCATCCGTGGGAGGATTACCGTCAGAGTTACGCGGCCCGAGCGGACTTGGGCGGGGGCGTCATCCGCACGCTCACGCATCCGTTGGATTATTTGCGTTATCTCATCGGGGAAGTGGATTCACTGTGGTCGTTCAATGGACACATCTCCTCGCTGGAAATGGACGTGGAAGACATGGCCGAGATCGGATTAAAGTTCGCGAGCGGCGCGATTGGCGGCGTGCATTTGAATTACGTGCAACGTCCGCCCACGCATCGGCTGGAGATCGTCGGCACGGACGGGACTCTCCGCTGGGACAACGCCGACGGTATCCTGCATTTCTACAAGATGCCCGCCGCGTTCGGGACATTTAGCGACAACCCGCCCGCGCCCGTCGTCGAGACGTTCGCGCCGCCCGAGGGGTTTGAGCGGAACCAGCTATTTCTGGCGCAAACGCGTCATTTTGTCGCGTCCGCCGCGGGGAAGGCGGAGCCGATTTGCACGCTTGCGGATGGCGCGATGGCCCTCCGTCTCGCGTTGGCCGCGCAAGAGTCACAAACGTCAAAGAAGGTGGTCAGGCTGAATCCAGATTAGCGGAGCAAATCCCACTTGATGTTTGGGGAGCCGATGAGAAGGTAAAGTTTGATGCGTGGGCCGATGGTGATGTAGATGTAATCGTCGAGATAGGGGTCGGCAAATTCTTGTGTGCCAAGCCGAATGTTGGTGATGACATCGGGTTTCAATTCGCCGATGCTGTATTTGTAATTCCATTTCATGTGACCGGGTTGCATGTTGGGAATGTCGGGGATGCCCATGGACATGCTGACGGGGCCGTGCGCGATGGATGCGTCCGCTTTTCCGAGCATATCAATGACGTAGTTATCGGGCAGGAAGTAGGCGATATTTCCGGCGGCGGTCACGGCGATGCGGGCGTCGGGCGTTACGATCTTTTCGAGATAGTACGACACGCGTACGTATTGTTCATTGCCGGCGACAAAGTCCGGTCTGCGGCCAAACGACCAGCGTTCGATGGATTTCCACGAGCCGAGCAATGTGTTGACGGTGAGGAGCGAGAGGACGAAGAAGGATAGGAAGGCGAGTTTTTGAACGCCGACCAATAATTTTTTATATTGAAGCGCGCCGAAGTGACTGAAGAGGGTCTCTGCAAAGTTATCTATGAAGCGGGAGGAAGCGTAACTAAACAGCGCGAAATAGCAGGAAATGGCCGGCAGGATGTAGCGGTTCGCGCCGCCGTGATGTTCCCACGCGTCGCCGCCAACGTAGACCGAGTAGGCGATTTGCCCGGCAAAGAGCGCCACCAAAAGGGTGACTTTCCAATCGCGACGGAAGAGGTAGGCCGACAAGGGCAGGAGCAGAAGAGCCCAGTTGTGGAAATATGCAAATTGAACCAACGCATAGCCGCCGCGCAATAATCGCAGGGTGGTGTTCCAGCCCTCCACTTTCAGGTAATACGTGTTGGGCAACAGTTCGCCATAATACAGGAAGCGCGCCAGGGTCTGCCCGCCCAAAAACAAGGCCAACAGGCCAAGCCCCCAAAGGAGGTGTTGTTTGCGGTTTTCTTTTTGTGTGACGAACAGGACGCCAAAGATGACAAGATATGGCACGGCCATGTCGAAGCGGACGAGGGTGGAGATCGCCATCAGGACGTAGACCCACGGGTTGAATTTTGTGTCGCTTTTCAAGATCAGCCAAACCGCGGCGCTGATCATCAAAACCAGCAAGCTGACTTCCATGCCGAGCAGGCCGAACGAGTTGAGCGGCGCGTAGAACGCGGTCAATGCCACCGCGGACAGCATGGCGAGGAGATCGTCGGTGAAGTGTTCGATGATTTTCCGCACGAAGAACAGATTCAAGGTCAGGAGGGACGCGCCTAGAATTTGGAGATAAAGTCCCGCTTGATTCAATTTAACCGGGAAAAGATGCACCAGCGCCATGATGCCCACCCAAAGCGGATTGGTGAAGCCTTCCACGCGTTCGCCAGGATTCCAGACTGGCCCAAATCCGTGCGCGAGGTTGTAGGCGTAGCGCATGGAAATCATGGCGTCGTCGAAGAGCGAGTAGTAGGTTGTGTCTTCGACGGTAAAACTCGTGGCGCTGATATAGCGCTGGCAGTAATAGACGTAGCCCACCACAAGCAGGGCAAACAGCGTATTTCGCAGGATTTTTGAGGCTGACATGGCTGGAATTATATCCTCGCGTTTCAAAATTCAGTTGGTGAATTTTGGAGTATAATTTGCGGACGTTTGAAACTAGCGGAGTTCAAAATCTGAGATTTTGGACTCCGAAACACAATCACGGAGAAATTTCAATGGCAAAAGCAAAACTGATCCCCCCCTACGGCGGCAAACTGGTTAACCTGGTGGCCGAAGGGAAAGAGCGCGAGGAACTTCTGGCGCGCGCTTCCAAACTGCCCTCGATCAAGATCACCATGCGCAATCTGTGCGACCTGGAATTGATCGCATCGGGCGGATTCTCGCCCCTGAGCGCCTTCATGGGCAAGGCCGATTACGAGCGCGTTCTGCACGAAATGCGCCTCTCTGATGGGACGCTCTTCCCCCTGCCCATCACGCTCACCGCCGACCCGAAGGAACTGCCCGCTGTGGGCGAGGAACTCGTGTTGCGCAACGCCAACAACGACACCATCGCCATCATGCAACTGGATGAGGTCTTCCACTGGGATGCCGCCACCGAAGCCGCGCTCGCGTACGGCTCGACCGACTCGAAGCACCCGATGATCTCCGAAATGGCGCGCTGGGGCAAGGTCTGCATCAGCGGCCCGATGAAGGTCGTGAACATGCCGAAGTATTACGACTTCGTCAACCTGCGCCAGACTCCCGCCCAGGTGCGCGAAATCCTCGAAGGCATGGGCCATGACAACGTGGTCGCCTTCCAGACGCGCAACCCGCTCCACCGCATCCACGAGGAACTGACCAAGCGCGCCGCCGCGCAGGTGAAAGGTTCCCTGCTCGTCCACCCCGTCGTCGGCATGACCAAGCCGGGCGACGTGGATCACTACACCCGTGTCCGCACCTACAAGGCGTTGGTGGATAACTACTACGACAAGAAAGACACGCTCCTCAGCCTGTTGCCGCTCGCGATGCGCATGGCGGGGCCGAAGGAAGCGTTGCTCCATGCCATCATCCGCCGCAACCATGGCGTGAACCACTTCATCGTCGGGCGCGACCATGCGGGGCCGGGAAATGATTCCACGGGCAAGCCGTTCTACGGTCCGTATGACGCGCAGGAAGTGATGACCAAGTACGAGGCCGAGTTGGGCGTCAAGATGATCCCGTTCGAGATGCTCGTTTATCTCCCCGACGAAGACCGCTACGTGGAAGAGAAGGATGTGCCGAAGGGCGCCAAGACTCTCAACATCAGCGGTACGCAGGTGCGCGATGATTATCTCGCCAAGGGCAAACTCCTGCCCGAGTGGTTCACCCGCCCCGAGACCGCCGAAATTCTGCGTGAGATGTATCCCCCGCGTCACAAGCAGGGCTTCTGCATCTGGTTCACCGGCTTGAGCGGTTCGGGTAAATCTGCCACCGCCGCCGTCGTCACCTCGCTCCTGCTCGAACGCGGCCGCGAAGTCGCCATCCTCGACGGCGACGTGGTCCGCACGCATTTGAGCAAGGGTCTCGGCTTCAGCAAGGAAGACCGCGACACCAACATCATCCGCATCGGCTTTGTGGCTGGCGAGATCGCCCACGCGGGCGGCACCGTCATCTGCGCGGCCATCAGCCCGTACCGCGCCACCCGCGCCGAAGCCCGCAAGATGGTTGGCGAGAACTTCGTCGAAGTCTTCATGGACACGCCCGTCGAAGTCTGCGAACAGCGCGACGTGAAAGGCCTCTACGCCAAAGCCCGCACTGCCATGCAAGACGGCAAGCCGATGGGCTTCACCGGCGTGGATGATCCTTATGAACCGCCGATCGAACCCGAGATCACCATCCAGGGCTACGGCGCGACGCCCGAAGATAACGCCCGCAAGATCGTGGCGTATCTCGAAAAGCAGGGCTACATCCTGCCGCAGTAAGTCACTCACGCCGTCATTGCGAGGAGGGCGCTCTTCCCGACGAAGCAATCCCCCGACCATCGTGGAGATTGCTTCGCCAAAGAGCGGCTCGCAATGACGGCGATTTGTTTATGACTCCTCGCCGACTCCTCCTCGCTTCATTCTTGACGCTGGCCGCGCTCGCCGTTCTTGGGGCTTTTCTCACGCTGACGGCGACTCCGGAAGGCCAGATCCTCTCAGACGATTCCATCGCATACATCGCGGGCGCGCGCAGCCTTTTATCGGGACAAGGCTATCGCGAGGCTTGGCTCGAATCAAACCAGCCCGTCACCCACTTTCCTCCTGCATTTTCTGGAACCCTTGCCCTGATCGGCCTGCTCGGCGTAAACCCGATCAACGGAGCGCGCCTGTTGAACGCCCTGCTGTTCGGCGTCAACGCCGCGTTGCTCGGATTGCTCGGCTGGCGCGCGACGAAATCGTCCATCTCGGGAATTATTCTCGCCGCGCTGTTCCTCGTCAACGATTCGCTATTGCGCGTCCATGCCGCGGCCATGAGCGAGCCGCTGTTTTTATTTTTTAGTTTGCTGGCATTTTTGAGTTTTGCTTTTTATTTTGATGCAAATAAAACAAGGTGGCTCCTTGTTGCAGGCATCCTCGCCTCTCTCGCCTATCTGACGCGTTACTCTGGCCTGGCGCTGGTTGCCACCTTCGTCGTCGCGCTCATTTTGCTGAACGACACGTGGAAGAAACGCATCTCCTCCGTCGCCATTTTTCTGGTGGGGTTTCTGCCGCTAGCCCTGGCGTGGAGCGTCCGCAACCGAATCGTCGCGGGGAACGCCACCAACCGCACGACGGTCTGGCATCCCATCAAAGCAGAGACTCTCGATCAAGGACTGCGAACCTTCTCCGAGTTCCTCGTCCCCGTGGAAGAGTGGCGCAGCGCGTGGTTCAAAACGCCAGAGATTTTTATCGCCATAATCATTTTTATCTCCCTCGCCATTCTTGCATGGATTTTGGTGAATGGTTTGCGGCGCTTTTTCCAACCATCCACGCCAATGCCTGAGGTGATTGGGTTCACCAATGGCTTGTATATCTTTGGTTATCTCGCCTCGGTGTTGTTTTCGATCAGTCTTTTTGACGCGAGCACGCCGCTGAAAGTACGCATCCTCGCGCCTGTTTATTTGCCGTTGCTGTTGCTCCTCGTCCACGCGGGGGTGTGGGTGTGGAATCGCCATCCGCGCGCGGGGCGGGCGCTCGTCATCGGGTTGGGAGCGCTCATCTTTAGCGTGTCCGCCCTCGGTCAAGCGCGAACCGTGACGGAGTTGTCGAAAGGCGGGCAGGGATTCGCGTCCTTCAAGTGGTACGATTCCAAAGTCATGGATTATTTGAAAACGCTGGACGGCCTGCCCATTTACACCAACGAGCCTGGCGCGGTCTATCTTTACACGGGACGCGGCTCGCGCGTGTTGCCCGAACGGGTTGACCCCGTGACGGGACTCGCGTGGGATAATTTCGACGCGGGCGTGGCGAAGGTGCGGAACGATGTGCAGTCGGGAGGAGCCGTTCTGGCGCTGTTCGACGTTGACCCTCAAAGCCCCGATTACGCCATGCTGACCGAGGGTCTGATCCCCATCATGAAATCTGGCGGCGATGTGGTGTATTACGTGCCGTCGCCGTAATGCTGTGTCCGTCATTGCGAGGGCGGTGTTCTTCCGCCCGAAGCAATCTCCTCCATCGGGCGGGGATTGCTTCGTCGGGAAAACCGCCCTCCTCGCAATGACGGGGAATATTTGAGGAATTGAAAATGACCATTCAAGAAAAATTCGATCTGTCCAATCGCGTCGCCATCGTCACGGGCGGCGTGGGATTGCTCGGCAAGGAATTTTGCCGCACGCTGGCGGAGGCGGGCGCGGCTGTGGCCGTTGTGGATTTGAACGCGGACGCCGCGAAAAAAGTGGCGGACGACCTGACCCGCGACGGTTTCCGCGCCATCGGAATCGCGACCGACATCACCCAGCCCGAGTCGGTGGACGCGATGATCGCGTCGGTTCTCGCGGCGTTTGGGCGGCTGGACGTGCTCGTCAACTCCGCGGCCCTCGACCCGAAGTTCGATCCCGACGCGGCCGCCAGGGGCATCGCGCCAGGCGCGTTCGAGGATTATCCGCTCGAGCAGTGGAACGCGGCGTTGAACGTCAACCTGACGGGCATGTTCCTCGTCACGCAGGCGTGTGTCAAGCAAATGGTCGCGCAGGGCAAGAAGGGGAGCGTGGTCAACATCTGCTCCACCTACGGATTGAACGGTCCCGACCAGCGCATCTACATCAAGGATGGGAAGCGCGTGGCGTTCAAGCCTGTTTATTACACCGTCACAAAAGCGGGCGTGATGGGTTTCACCAAATACCTCGCGGCCTACTACGCGGGGACGGAGATCCGCGTCAACGCGCTCACCCCAGGCGGCGTGTTCAACAATCACGAAGAATATTTTGTCACCAACTATTCCGCCAAAACCATCCTCGGACGCATGGCGAAGAAGGACGAGATGAACGGCGCGCTTCTGTTCCTCGCGTCGGATGCGTCGTCGTATATGACGGGGAATAATGTGGTTGTGGATGGCGGATGGACGGCGTGGTAGGAAAAACGAGATTCGATATTTGATATTCGGTCATCGAATATCGAATATCGAATCTCGAATATCGGAAATCAAATATGACTGAAGTTTTAGCAATCATCCCTGCCCGCGGCGGCTCAAAAGGCATCCCGCGCAAAAACATCCGCAACTTCGCGGGCTATCCACTCATTGCGTGGAGCATCGCCGCGGCGAAGCAATCCGCGTCGGTGACACGTGTCATCGTCTCGACCGATGACGAGGAGATCGCGGCGGTGGCGCGTCAATTTGGCGCGGAGACGCCGTTCCTGCGTCCTGCCGAGCACGCGCAGGACAAAACCACCGATTTGCCCGTCTTCGAGCACGCGCTGAAATGGTTGGCGGAAAACGAAGGTTACAAGCCCGATGTGGTGGTGCAGTTGCGTCCCACCTCGCCCATCCGTCCGCGCGGACTGGTGGACAAGGCCATCGAAATTCTGCGCGCGCATCCCGACGCGGATAGCGTGCGCGGAGTCGTCTCGGCGGGACAGAATCCGCACAAGATGTGGCTTCTGACAAACGAGAACAGTCCCATGCAAAACCTGCTGGACGTGGAAGGCATTGACGAGCCGTACAACGCGCCGCGGCAGATCCTCCCGCCTGTCTACTGGCAGACGGGTCACATTGACGCGATCCGCGCGGAGACGATCCTCAACGGCTCGATGAGCGGGAAGAATATTTATCCGCTCATCATTGATTCCGTCTTCACCGTGGACATTGACAACCTGCAAGACTGGGCGCGCTACGAGCATCTCGTCGCCACGGGCGGGCTGGACATGGTCTGGGCGGGACGCGCGCGCCGTCCGATGCCCGCGTCTGTGAAGATGATCGTCTCCGATTTCGACGGCGTCATCACCGACAACCGCGTCTGGACGAGCGAAGAGGGCCTCGAAACGGTGGTCGCCTCACGGTCAGATTCGATGCGAATACGCGAGTTGCGCGAACGCGGCGTCGAAGTAATGATCCTGTCGTCGGAGCCCAATCCCGTCGTCAAGGCGAGGGCTACCAAGATGGGCGTGGACGCCATCCACGGGATAGATATCCGCGGCAAGGGCGAGGCGCTGAAACAGTTGCTGGCCGAGAAAAATGTGGACGCGGCAAATGTGGTATACATCGGCAACGACCTGAACGACCTGCCCTGTTTCGAGATCGCGGGCTGGGCGGTGGCGGTCGCGGACGCGTATCCCGAAGTGTTGCAGGCCGCCGATCACGTGCTGTCCCGCGCGGGCGGTCACGGCGCAGTGCGCGAGTTGTGTGAGTTGGTGTTGAAAAACTTATAACCTGTCATTGCGAGGGCGTACCCGCCCGAAGCAATCTCCTCGTGGACCAGAAGATTGCTTCGTCGCTACGCTCCTCGCAATGACGATACCCTGCTTACGTCATCACCTAGACTAGGAAGGAGTCTCGAATGAATTGCTTCAATCATCCTGACGTTCCCGCTGTTGGAGTTTGCAAAACCTGCCAAAAAGGTCTGTGTATCGTATGTGCTTATGATTTAGGAAATGGAATTGCCTGCAAGAACCATCGAGATGAAGTGGAAGCACGTAACTCCATTACAGATGTCCATAGAGTGGCTGCTGTCTTTGCGATTCTTGGTTGTATCATGATGCTGAGCGGATCTTTTATGGATTTCAGCACGGATGAAAAAGAGCAAATTTTACAATTATTGGGAATAGTGATGGCGTTTTTGGGTGCTTTCTTTTTCTGGCTCGGAAATAAAATACGTAAGACCAAAAGTAAGTAGTCCTAATAATCAATACATCAGTAAAGGATTAAACATGGCACGCGAAATTAAACTTGGAAATCGAATGGTCGGCGACGGGCATCCTGCCTACGTCATTGCCGAGATCGGCATCAACCACAACGGCGATCTGAACATCGCCAAAGAGATGATCAACGCCGCGGTGCACGCGGGCGCGGACGCGGTCAAGTTCCAGAAGCGCACGCCCGATGTGTCCACGCCCGAAGCGCAGAAGAGTCAAATGCGCGAGACGCCGTGGGGCTACATTTCGTACATCGATTATCGCTACAAGGTCGAGTTCGATGAAGCGCAATACCGCGAGATCGACCGTCACTGCAAAGAGAAGGGCATTGCCTGGATGGTTTCGGTGTGGGACGAACCCGCCGTGGATTTCATGGAGCAGTTCGACACGCCCGCCTACAAAGTTCCGTCCGCTTCGCTCACCGATCACAAACTGCTGAAATACGCGCGTAAGACGGGCAAGCCCATCATCATCTCCACGGGCATGTCCACGATGGCGCAAATTCACAAAGGCACGAAAGCCGTTGGCGATGAGAACCTCGTCATCATGCACTGCACCAGTACCTATCCGTGCGAACCCGAAGAGTTGAACCTGAAAATGATCGAAACCCTGCGCCGCGAATTCCCCAACAACCCCATCGGCTATTCGGGACACGAAGTCGGACTCGTCCCCTCGGCGGTGGCGATCTCGCTCGGCGCGTGCATGGTGGAGCGTCACCTCACGCTCGACCGCGCCATGTGGGGCAGTGACCAGGCCGCGTCGGTGGAACCTGGCGGCTTCGAGCGCCTCGTCAAATATATCCGCGTCACCGAGGCCGCGTTGGGCGATGGCGTGAAGCGCGTCTACGAATCCGAAAAAGGTTCGATGAAAAAACTGCGCCGCGTTAACGATGAGTAAAACGTATTGCGTATAGCGTAACGAACGACGGACTCCAAAGTCTCCAGACTTTGGAGTCCGCATTACTTTCAAATCAGGGACACGAAGGATTCTTTGTGTCCCTTTGTGGTAAATTTGAAACATGACCATTTCGCAATCCATTCGCCGTGCTCTCCGTCCACTCGGAAAAACCGCCCAAGCCATCGCACGTTGGAAGAGACTTTCCTTCAACGACGCGCCGCCCATCTTCGGCAACGCCAAACCGAAGAGCGGCTCGCACCTGCTATTGCAGATCCTCAACGGCTTCACGCGCATCATGCCCTATCGCTACGCCGAGGCCGAACCTGTCCGTACCATCACCAAAGACGGACGCCGCCGCACCAACGCCGAAATTTTGGATGAGCTGACTCACATCCCGCGCAGCGTGATCGGCTGGGGATACGTGGACGCCATGCCCGACCTCGCCTCCTTCCTGACCTCGAGCGGGCGCGTCAACTTTTTCATTTACCGCGACCCGCGCGACTTGCTCGTCTCGCAAGTCTTCTTCGCGACCGACATGTACGAAGAACACGGCATGCACGATTTCTACAAATCGCTCCCCGATTTCGGCGAGCGACTCAAGATCGCCATCTCGGGCATTGACCGCGGCGGGCTGTTCATGGTCAGCGTAATGGGACGATACGAGGGCGTCTTCCAATGGCTCGCGACTCCTGGCGTGATGTGCATCCGCTACGAGGATCTGGTGGACAACCGCGACGCCACCCTCGCTTCGATGCTCGACGAGGTGGAGAAGACGGGCTACCGCATCCCCACGCCGCGTGCCCAAGCCCTGTCCGTTCTGGTGGACGCGATCCAGCCGAAGAAGAGTCACACCTTCCGCTCGGGCAAGACAGGCAACTGGAAGGAATATTTCACCGACGAGCACAAGAAACTGTTCAAGGATGTGGCGGGAGATTTGCTGGTGAGGTTGGGATACGAGAAAAGTAACGATTGGTAAGAATGGGTCATTCTCCCTGCTTTGATATTCAGTAAACGCAAAGTATAATTCGGACAATTCCAGTCCGCTTCCCGTCCCGCGCTGGAGTTTAGAGGTAGGACGGGTTTATCGTTTTTTATCAGCAAAGGAGAATTGCATGAAAAAAGCGCTCAACGCGCCGGTGAAATTCTGGCAACTGATCGTTGTGTCCGTTTTAGTGGCCGTATTGACGAGTACCGCCACAGTCTCAGCCGCGCCGCATCTCGTGGGCGTCTGGCCTGTGGGTTCGGTCAGAATGTCGGGGGTTTTTGGAACCGACACAAATTCCATCACCGTGCCAAAAGGGTATACGCCCACCGTCATTTTGGAAAGAACCGTCACCGTCCCCGCGGGAAAATCGGCGGATATCGCGGTGATCGGCATGGTCAATTTCCAGGGCGGCGCCACCACGGGCAACATCTACTGCTTTGGGCGCTATCGCCTGGATAACTCGAGCGGCGGAAGCATCTTCAAACCAGGTAGTTACATCCTCGAAGGCTTCAACCCTCCGCCCAATAACCTGTCTGTGCCGCTGAACGGGTATCTCCAGAACGTATCCGCGGGCAACCACACCATCTACATGGTGGCGGAGGCAGGCTACGCCGATTGCATCGCCCAGAGCCGCTCCATGATTATTTTGATGAACGTGCATTAGTCACAGATCCAAAAACCGCCAAATCCCGAAGAGAATGCATCTTCGGGATTTTTGTTTTGGCGTTTTCCCTCATTCTCCAAAACAAGTACAATTGCAGCATGTTCAAAGAATTCATCACTCAACGCATCAAACGCGGCCTTGTCCGCCGACTTAACAACATCAAAATTGTATCAGTTGCGCGCGAAGTCGCTCGCAAGGAACCTCAACCGAGCGGCGCGCCCATCGTCTTCTTCAAGGCGTCCACGGGCATTGACGATCTCTCTTGGAACGCGGGCTTTCATCTGCTCACCACATGGGCGTTGCGTTTGAAGGGGATTCCCGTCGCGTATTTTGCCTGCAACGCGGGGATGAGCAAGTGTGTGCTTGGAACCAATCGCGATGATGTTTACAAGGGGATGCCGTGCAAAGCGTGTGTGGCGCAGTCGAGGGCGTTGTACACAGGGATACAGGTACACACGTATACAGGTACACACGTAAACTGGTTTGGTCTTGACCGTGACGCGCAACTCGAATCCCGCATCGCACAACTCTCCCTCTCTGAGTTGATGAAGTTTGAATGGCCGCTTGATTCTGTCATTGCGAGCGAAGCGAAGCAATCCCCATCTGAAGCGGAGGGGGTTGCTTCGTCGCAACAAACGCTCCTCGCAACGACGATACCGTTGGGCGCGCTGTGCCTGCCTGGTCTGCGTTGGGTTCTCCGCATCCATCATTTGACCGACGACGAGCCGACGCGGCATCTTCTGCGCGAGTACATTCTCTCCGCCTGGAACGTGGCGCGGCAGTTTGGAGACTTCCTCGATCGGACTCAGCCGCGGGCGGTTGTGGTCTTTAACGGCCAGTTCTTCCCCGAGGCGGCCGCGCGGTTAATCGCCCAGCGACGCGGGATTCGCGTCCTCACCCACGAGGTGGGACTGCAACCCGCCACCGCCTTTTTTACCGAGGGCGAAGCGACGGCGTACCCGATTGCGATTCCCGAGTCCTTCGAGATGACCGAGGAGCAAAACGCCAAACTCGACGCCTATCTCGCCAAACGCTTTCAGGGCGATTTCACGATGGCAGGCATCAAATTCTGGGCGGACATGCAGGGACTCGACGATGCGTTTTTGCGGAAGGCCGCGGGCTTCCAACAGATCGTCCCCATCTTTACCAACGTCATTTTCGATACGAGTCAGCCGCACGCGAACACCGTCTTTGAAGATATGTTCGCCTGGCTGGATATGTGTCTCGAAGTGATTCGCGAGAATCGCGACACGCTCTTCGTCATCCGCGCGCACCCCGACGAGACGCGCGTGAGAAAGTCCAGTCGCGAAACGGTCGAGGGGTGGGCGACGCGGCGCGAGGTCCAGAAAGAGGCGAATGTCGTCTTTGTGAGTCCGCGCGCGCCGTTGAGTTCGTATGAGTTGATCCAGCGCTCGAAGTTTGCCATGGTCTACAACTCGACGATTGGGCTGGAGGCATCCATCATGGGCGCGGCGGTGTTGTGCGCGGGGCGGGCGCGCTTCACGCAATATCCCACCGTGTTCTTTCCGCAGACGGCGGATGAAGTAAGAAGAAAGATGAAAGAATTTCTTGGGGCGAAGAAGATTGAAGTCCCACCTGAGTTTACGCGTAATGCGCGCAGGTTTTTGTATTACCAGTTGTTTCGCACGTCACTGCCGTTTGGCGATTTTCTGGAGCCTTCGGTGCGGACGACGCAGACGCGCTTGAAGTCGTTTAGTCTGGATAAGTTGGTGGGGTCTGATGCGGTGAAGGTGGTCTTGAAAGGCCTGCTGGAGGGCGGGGATTTTTTGCTTGCAGAATAATAACCAACAATTTACAATCCGCCCATTCTGGAGACAGGATGGACGCTCATGAACTCGCCAATTTGATCGCCCAACGGGAAGCCAGCGGCAAACGCTACCTGGAATTTTTGTGCGTCCCCGACCTGAGCATGGGACTGTACGTCCTCCCCGCGGGCGGCGTTGACCCGCAATCGCCCCACACCGAAGATGAGGTCTACTACGTGGTGAGCGGGCGGGCGCAGATCCGCGTGGCAGACGAAGACCGCGCCGTGCAGGCGGGTTCGATCGTCTACGTGGCGAAGAATGTGGACGCTGCGCGGTCGCTTCCACTCCATCGAGGAAGAGTTGACGGTGTTGGTGTTCTTCGCGCCCGCGGAGTATTCGAACAGGCAGTGATATAATGACGTAAATTAGCCGTCATATGACGTCAAATAAACGTCAAGAGGAATTGCCATGATCGAAACGCTTCTAGGTTCCAGAAATGCTGAGCGGGTGTTGGTTTACATCTTTTCGCGTGACGAAGGTTATGCCCGCGAAATCGCCGGCTTTTTTGGCGTTGATTTGAAACCCATCCAGATGCAATTGGACAAGTTCGAAGAAAGCGGCGTGCTGGTAAGCCGTTTGGTGGGTCGTACTCGCCCATATTCATTCAATCCGCGTTATCCGTTTCTAAGTGAGTTGAAGGCGTTGCTGGAAAAGGCATTGTCGTTCTACTCCGCGAACGAACAGGAAGAATTGATAATGAACAGGCGCAGGCCGAGAGCAAAAGGAAAAAGCCTGTGAAGAAACTCAAGGGCATGAGCCAGATTGAACTGGCTGCATATATTCAGGATTGTCTCGAAAAGGAAGATATCAAAGTTGTGCTTTCAGGCGGAAGTGCTGTTTCGTTTTATAGCAGTAATAAATATGTCTCAAAGGACTTGGATTTGATCAACGTCAATTTCGCAAGGCGAAGCAAGATCAAATCCATTTTGGAGGAGATCGGATTTTACGAACAGGGACGATATTTCGTAAATCCCGAAACGCAATTCTTTGTCGAATTTCCCGATGGTCCTCTTTCCGTCGGCGATGAACCTGTGAAAGAAATCAGTGAATTTGAATTGGCGACTGGAACATTAAAGATATTGTCGCCAACCGATTGTGTGAAAGACAGGTTGTGCGCCTTCTATTTCTGGAACGACCAGCAGGGATTGGCGCAGGCCATCCTGGTCTCTCAAAGTCAGACGGTTGACTTGAAGGAAATCAAGCGCTGGTCAAAGGCGGAAGACAAGGAGAAAGAATTTGAAATATTCAAGAAGAAACTCGCCTAACGATCGAAAGGCACATGGAAAAAGCTTAAGTTGAAAACCACCCCCTTCCACCCTCGCACGTCCGCGTTGTGCCAGCCGCAGAATTGGCGCAAGTGGGCGGGATATTTTGCCGCAGGCTCGTACGAGCATACGCTCGACCGCGAGTATTGGGCAATTCGCAACGCGGCGGCGTTGATAGATGTCTCGCCGTTGATCAAGTACGTCATCACAGGCAGGGATGCGGCCGCGCTGTTGCATCGCGTCACCACGCGCGACATCCACAAGATGAAAGTGGGACAGGTCGCGTACACGGGCTGGTGCGACGAAGACGGCAAGATGATCGACGACGGAACCATCTCCCGCCTCGCACCTTCGACCTTTCGGCTGACCGCGGCGGAACCGAATCTGCGCTGGCTGACGATGAACGCGGTCGGCATGGATGTATCCATCACGGAAGTGACCGACCAGGTTGCCGCGCTCAGTTTTCAGGGACCGAACACGCGCAAGGTGTTGAACCTCCTCTGCGAGCGCCCCGTGGACGAGTTGAAATACTTCCGCTTGATGATGAACAAGATTCAAGGCGCGGAGGTCACCATCTCGCGCACGGGTTACACAGGCGATCTCGGCTACGAGATTTGGATGGACAATAAAGACGCGCTCCCGATCTGGGACGCGTTGATGGACGCGGGCGCGGACTACGGCATCACGCCCGTGGGTATCCTCGCCATGGACATGGCGCGCGTGGAAGCGGGGCTGTTCATGCTCGATGTGGACTACACCTCCGCCAGTCACGCGTGGATCGAATCGCAGAAGTCCTCGCCCTTCGAGTTGGGCCTCGACTGGACGGTGGCGCTCGACAAGCAGGGCTATTTCGTCGGTCGCCGCGCACTGGAAAAAGAGAAGCGCGAAGGCTCATCGTGGAAGATGGTCGGGTTGGAAGTGGATTGGGTGGGGATGGAAAGCATCTTCAAACAGGTTGGCCTGCCGCCGCAAATCCCAGGGATGGCGATCCGCGCGAGCCTGCCCGTGATGGTGGGCAACGTGCAGGTCGGGTACGCGTCCACGTCCAGTTGGTCGCCGCTGTTGAAGAAGTACATCGCCCTTGCCCATTTGCAGAAGCCGTATTTTGAGATCGGCACGGACGTAAAAATGGAGATCACGGTGGAGCATCACCGTCAACACGCGCCTGCGAAGGTGGTGAAGTTGCCGTTCTATGAGCCTGAGTGGAAGAAGAAGTAATAACCAAGGATGGTAGCAATGAAAAACGAATCGCCCTATATTAGTGTCTGATTAATGTATGGCATAACTTGATAGCGATTATTAATCGCTAAGCACGCCAAGAGCGCGAAGATTAAAAACTTTGCATCCTTCCCTGGCGCCGCCCTGCAGGGCAGGTGTGCGGCCTCGCGGTAATTTAGAAAATGCCCAAAAAATTCCTCTGCATTACCATTGACATCGAAGCGGACTACGCCAACACGCAGGGACACACGCGCCTCTTCGAGGAACCCGCGTTGTTCGAGCGCTATGTGGATTTAATCCGCCGCACGGGCGTGAAGGTGACGGGCTTCCTCGTCACGTCCATTCTGGCGCGCTACGGCGAGGGCATCCGCAAATTGGAGCGCAAGATTCCCATTGAGTTCGCGCTGCACTCGCATCATCACAACACCGAAACCAGCGGCGACCGCGAAGAGATCGAACTGGCGCAGAAAACCTTCCGCGAATTTTTTGGCAAAGAGGCCATTGGCTATCGCGCGCCCATCGGCGCCATTTCGCGCGAGGGCATCGGCCATTTGATGGACTTGGGCTTCCGCTACGACGCCAGCGTGTTCGCCTCGATCCGCCCTGGCAAGAACGGCTACTGGAACACGCACATGCCCATTGAGCCGTTCCGCGTGACGCGCGGCCAAGACTCCCTGCTCGAATTTCCCTTCCCCGCATTGCCCACGATTCGGTTAAACTTCGGCCTGCCGTGGATCAAACTCTACGGGCTGGGACTTTCCGCCGTGCTGATGCGCCTCTTCCCGCCGCCCTCGGTGATCGCTTTCACCACCCACGCACACGACCTCTACGCGCCGCATCTCTCTGACGGCGTGACCGCCCTCGAGAAGCGCGCCCTGCTCCGCAACAGCGAGCGCGGCTTCGACATCCTCGAAACGATGATCGAACGCTTCCGCGCCGCTGGCTACGAATTTGCGTTTATGAGCGAGATCTGTGACCACGTCGGCTCGCTCCCCAACCTGCCATCCATGCCCATTGATGAATGGCGTTATTTCCTCTTCAAGGATTTCCCATGGCGACAAAATTCCAGAAAGACCTCCAAAAATACGCCGAATTAGCCGTACGCGTTGGCGTGAACCTTCAGCCGGGCCAGCGTTTGCTGGTGCGCGGCGCGTCATTCGAGCATGAAGCGTTGGTGCATCACATCGCCGAGTCGGCCTACAAGGCGGGCGCGCGTCTCGTGGACGTGTTTTGGGCCAACGAGCAGATGGACCGCATCCGCTTCGCCCACGCCCCGCGTGACTCGTTCAACGAATTTCCCAAGTGGAAATTACTCGGCCCGCTCGAATACGCCGAACGCGGCGACGCCATCCTCTCCATCTCCGCGGCCGACCCGGACCTTTTGGCGGGCCAGGACCCCGAACTGGTGGGCATCTACCAGAACACGATCTGGAAGGAGATGGCTCCCTTCCTCAAGCATGGCACGAGCAACAGCATGAACTGGTGCGTGATCGCAGCTTCGCGCGATGTTTGGGCCAAACGAATCTTCCCCAAAATGGAAACGGAAAAAGCCATCGCCAAATTGTGGAAGACCATCTTCCAAATGTGCCGCGTGGACGCGAACGATCCCGTCGCGGCCTGGCAGGAACACATCCGCAATTTGTTGACGCGCAGTAAATATCTCAGCCAGAAACAATACGCCGCCCTGAAATACACCGCCCCCGGCACAGACCTGACGCTCGGCCTGCCGAAAGGGCATAAATGGGCCAGCGCCCGCGAAATGTCGAAGAACGGAATCGAGTTCACCGCCAACATCCCCACCGAAGAAACCTTCACCATGGGCGATCGCAACCGCGCCGACGGAGTCGTCACGTCCACGAAGACGCTCAACTACGGCGGTACGCTGATCGAAGGCATGGTCGTCCGCTTCGAGAATGGACGCGCCGTGGAAGCGCACGCCAAAAAGGGCGAGGCCGTCCTCCGCAAGATGATCGCCACCGACGAGGGCGCGGCGCGTCTCGGCGAGATCGCGCTCGTGCCAAACTCATCGCCCATCTCCAAGTCGGGGCTGATGTTCCACAACACGCTCTACGATGAGAACGCCTCCTGTCACCTCGCGCTGGGGCGCGCCTACAAGTTCAACTACGTCGGCGGCCTCGAACTCACCGACGAGGAATTCGCGGCGGTCGGCGGCAACCAAAGCCTCATCCACGTGGACTTTATGATCGGCTCGGGCGAAATGAACATAGACGGCATCAGCGACGACGGGCGCGCCGAACCCGTTATGCGTAAGGGCGAGTGGGCATTCAGCGTCTAATGGGCGGTTCCTGTTCATCCAGTCTGTTCACCCAGCAGTTTAACTGCTGGGTGAACAGACTGGATGAACAATTTTCACATCAGTCGGAGGGCATCATGCCAAAAAATAAACGAGCGAATCGCTCAACCCAATCCAGCGCGAACGCGTTCCTGCGCCGACCTGCCGTTCAAATCGGCATCCTCGCGGTCGTCGCGTTGGTCATCTACATCCTGGTCGCGTCCGCGGGAGGCGGAATCGGCGGGGACGGGCTTGCATCCAATATCAGCGTGGACGAGGCCTACGCCATCTATCAGCAAGGCGACGCGTTCTTCCTGGACGTGCGCGAGCTCTCGGAGTGGAATGAATTTCACGCCCCAGGCGCCACTCTCATCTCCCTCGGCGAACTTGCTTCACGCCTGAACGAGGTGTCGCGTGACCGACCGGTCGTCGTGGTCTGCCGCTCGGGCAACCGCTCCCAGCAGGGACGCGACATCCTCCTGCAAGCGGGCTTCACCGACGTCACCAGCATGGACGGCGGCCTGAACGAATGGCGCTCGAAAGGCTACCCGATCGAGCCGTAAAATTTTTATTGTTGCCCCAGCAGTTCAACTGCCGGGGCAATGGTTTTAAGAAATCAACGTACTCTGCTCGATATTTTCCATGCGAGCGTAAAGGATCTGCTCGTTCACTTCCAGATTGTTGATGATGCTCAGGGCGGTCTTGATTCCATCGCCAATCATTTCTCCTTCGACTTCGCCATACTCCACTTGCAACAACGTGTTGTCCGCGCGCATGTCGTTCGAGACTGATTCGGGGTCCTGCCAGGTTCCGTGCGCACTCAACTCGGTGGTGGCTTTCATAAAGTCCAGCGCGGAAACTTTGAAGACGGGGATCGTGACCGTCAGCAATTCCTGCTGAACGCGATTGAATTTCGCATTGGTGGATTCGTCGCCGAAGAGGAACGCGTAGAGATAGTCTTTGGCCTGTTCGAGCAGGTCGTTCCCCGCCTCGGAGCGCTGACTGGATGTGATGAGAAACGTCCCTTTGGGAGGCGCGTCCGAAGACAGCAGCCCCGCGCGGGTGAGTCCGACGCGGTCTGTGTCCTTGTGTTGAGCGGTGAAGGCGCGCAGTTTATCCATATCCATCCCTAATCCTTTCACGCGTTCGATGCGCGCTTCGCGCTGGCGCATCTTCATTTCCTGCATCACTTTGCGATCCATCTCCTGCAAACTGTGCGCGTCCAAAGTCAAGCGGACGATTTGCTCGATCAGCCAGTCCTTGTCTTGATCCATAAGGTAGGCGCGTAATTTTTGCTCGAAGACGGGGGTGAGATCGCGGCGAATCTCGCGGACGATGTTCTCGATGGTTTTCATGGTCTCTCCTTTGGCAAGGTGGCGACGAAGATTATAGCGCCCGCCTCCGATTTCATTTATAATCCACCGCGAGGAGACCAGCCATGAATATAACTATTTCCACGGAACAGGCCGTACAACCGATTACAGTGATTCACCTCGACGGAAAATTGGATTCCAATAGTTTTCAAAAATTGATCAACGAAGCCCAATCCGCGTTCACAGGCGGGGCGCGCCGCATCATCCTCGACATGACCAAATTGACCTACATCTCCAGCGCGGGCATCGTCTCGCTTCATTCCATCGCCAAACTCTTCCGCGGCGAGGCCCTCCCCAATGCCGACGCGGGCTGGAACGCCATCCGCTCGCTGGAAAAAGAACGCGCCAGCGGTCTGCAACAAAACGTGAAACTGCTCAACGTGCCGCCCGAAGTTCGCAGTGTGCTGGACGTGGTGGGCTTTTCCTCCTTCTTTGAAATGCACACCGACCTGCAACAGGCCGTCGCATCGTTTTAAGGGTCTGTAAAAAACAACTTTCCTGGCAACCTTTGCACCCGTCATTGCGAGGAGGCTGCACTTCCCGACGAAGCAATCTCCTCTCGTCAAAGCAGGGGATTGCTCCCTGGCACTGTGCGGCTTAAGCCGTACCAGGGCAAGTGTCGGGAAGAACGCCCTCGCAATGACGGATGTACGGGAGCATATCTCACAAAAGGAAACAACATGCCATCACAAATTGACGAACTCATCCGCATGCGCGATCTCGAAACGCTCTTCGACTTGATGGAGAACGACGAAGATTGGATGACCCAGCTCGACGCCGCCGAGGGTCTCGTCCGTCTCGGCGAACGCGGCGGGCTGGATTTCCTCTACAGCGCCGAACAAAGCGATGCGCGCGAAGTCCGCGATTACGCCCGCGAGATTCTCGACGATGCAGAGATCAAGCGAAAGATCGAAGACCTGCAAGCCGAAGAAAAACGCAAACGCGCCGAAAAGATCGTGGGCGCGCGCGGGCGCATCCAAAAAGGCCGCAAGGTCTACATTTACAAAAGCCTCTTCCTGCCGCTCAGCGAAATGCTCGGTGACTCGGCTGACGGCGAACCCGTGGACATTCCCGCCCTCGACGATGTAGGTCTCGAAGGCTGGGAGGTGATCAACTTCATCCCCAAGCGCGGCGGCCTGCTCGTCACCAACGCCGACGCGCATTTCACAGGCGCGTATTTCATTTTGCGTAAGGAATTGACAGCGGATGACATCACAGACTTGGACGCGATGTAACTCGCTTTCAACATCACCATCGGCAAAAGCCTGTCCATGCGACAGGCTTTTTTACCGCTGATTTCGGAGCCAACCATGAAAAAATTTTTCCGCATCCTCCTCCTCCTGCTGATGACGATCCCGCCTCTGCTTCTGACCTCGTGCGGGCCGCGTCTTCGCGAAGCGGGAGGCGGCTTACGCGTCCTCGCCACGACCACCTTCCTCGCGGACATGACGCGCAACGTGGTCGGCGACCGCGCCCAAGTGGAGTCCATCCTCCCCGTCGGCGCGGACCCGCACGCGTACCAGGTCACGCCCACCGATGTGGCGAAGGTCAGCGAGAGCGACGTCCTCATCCAGAATGGACTCGAATATGAACACTTCCTCGAGACCATCCTCGAAAACGCGGACGGCGAGCGGATCGTCATCACCGCGACGGATGGGTTGACGCCGCGCGAAGCCGACGAACACGGCGCAGGCGACCCGCACATGTGGCTCGATCCGACCCTTGTCATCGCCTACGTGGAAAACATCCGCGCTGGAATGATCCAGGCCGATCCTGCAGGCGAAGCGACTTATCGCGCCAACGCAGACGCGTACATCGCCCAGTTGAAAGACCTCGACGCGTGGATCCGCGCGCAGGTCGAGTCGATTCCCGCCGAGCGCAGGTTGCTGGTCACCAATCACGAGTCGCTGGGATATTTTGCGGAACGCTACGGCTTCGCCATCGTGGAGACCATCCTGACCAGTTTCAGCTCCGACGCGAGTGCTTCGGCGAAGGAGATCGCCGCCGCGGTGGACGCCATCAAAACGTCGGGCGCGCCCGCCATCTTCCTCGGCGACGTGGAAAGCGCCACGCTCGCCAATCAGATCGCATCCGAAACGGGCGCGAAGGTGATCGCCGACCTGCATCTCGAATCGCTCACCGACGGCGCGCCCGCCGCAACGTACATCGAGATGATGAAGTACAATGTTTCGTTGATCGTGGAAGCGTTGAAGTAAACGAAAAAACCTGACATGTCTCCACAGAGCGCGGGCAGGCGAGAGCCGCTGTCCGCGCAGAGTTGATTGACAAATGCACCCACAATGAGACATGTCAGGTTTGCAGGAATTCATGTACCCACACACCCACCACCAAACCAACCAACCCATCCTCGATGTGCAAAATTTGTCCATGCGCTATGATGGACAATTCGCGCTCGAGGATGTCACCTTTCACCTGCACGCGGGCGAACGCGTGGCGGTCGTCGGTCCCAACGGCGCGGGGAAGAGCACACTCTTCAAAGTGGTCGCGGGCGTGCTGGCGCCGACCTCAGGCACAGTGACCGTCTCCGGCTCGCGACCGACATCGCACGTCTGCATTGGCTACGTCCCTCAACGCGCGCACGTGGACTGGAATTTCCCCGTCAACGTGGCGGACGTGGTGATGATGGGACGTTCCGCCGTGATGGGCGCCTTCCGCTGGCCGACCAAACGCGATTGGAGTCACGTCCATGACGCGCTGGATACGGTGGAAATCCGCGACTTGGCGAAACGTCAGATCAGCGAACTATCGGGCGGACAGCAACAACGCATGTTCATCGCCCGCTCCCTCGCCCAGCAAGCCGAACTGATGTTGATGGACGAGCCGTTGACCGGCCTCGACATCCCCGCGCAGGAGGGCATCCTTAATCTGCTCGATAAACTCCAAAAGCAAAATGTCACCGTGATGGTCGCCACGCACGATCTCGATCAGGCTGAAAAATATTTCGACCGGGTCATGCTGTTGAATCACAAACTGCTCGGCTTTGGCGAATCGAAAGAGGTTCTGAAACCAGAAACTCTCATGCAAGCCTACGGAAATCGAATGCGTCTGCTGGATGCGAACGGCAATTTGATGACGCTGGACGATGCCTGTTGTGGAGAGGAAGAACACGATCATGCTTGATTGGCTTCTCGAACCCCTCTCCTATGACTTCATGTTGCGAGCGCTGGCCGCGGGCATCCTCGTTGGCATCGTTTGTGCCGTGATCGGAACCTATGTGGTCTTGCGCGGGATGGCATTCTTTGGCGACGCGCTGGCCCATACGGTGTTGCCTGGCGTGGCGCTTGGATACATGGTCAACAACGGCGCTCGCGACCCGCTCTTCTGGTGGGCATTGGGAACGGCTGTGTTGGCATCGCTCGGCATTGGCGCCATCAGCAAGAATGCCCGCATCAAGGAAGACACATCCATTGGAATTATCTTCGCAGGGATGTTCGCCCTCGGCATTGTCATCATCTCCACCGTGGACGATTACGCTGTTGACTTGAGTCACTTCCTCTTTGGCGATGTGCTGGGCATCTCGAATAGCGACCTGATCCTGACCGCCATCTTCGGTGGGATTGTCATTCTGCTTGTCATCATCTTTTACAAGGAATTTCTCACGCTCTCATTCGACCCCGTGCTGGCTGCCACCTTGCGGATGCCCGTCAGCCTGCTCAACAACCTTTTGCTCGTGCTGATCGCCGTCACCGTGGCGGTCTCGATGCAGATGGTCGGCGTGGCGCTGATGGTGGCGATGCTGGTCACGCCCGCCGCGACCGCGTCCCTGCTCACGCGCCGCCTGTGGATGATGATGATCATCGCCGCGTCCATCGGCGCGGCCTCGTCCGTCGTTGGGTTGTATCTCAGTTACTATCTCAACATCGCCTCCGGCGCGGCCATCGTGTTGACCGCGACGGCGGTGTTTATTGTTGTCTTTTTATTCAATCCAAGGCAGGGGATATTTAGAAAGTAAAACTCCCGTTAAACAATTAGCGGCCAGCCCAATCGCTGACCGCTAACTGCTAAAAGCAAATCGCTAACCGCGCTACTCGCGAAAAATCCGCACATGCCTGCGCGGCTCTTTACCATACGAGTGACTCACCAACTCCGCGTTGCGCGCCATTTCGTGTTGCAGGCGACGCACCAGCGAGGGGCCAGGCGGCAAGTCCACCCAGCGTTCGCCGTTTAGCACCGAGGCGATAGCGGCCTGCGTCTGGTCGCGGACGTTGTCGAGCTCACTGCTTCGGGCGGCCGCGCCCTCCGAAGGCAGGTTGAACAGGTCGCCCATGAATTGATCCACCTGCGCGATGGTGTTGGCGCGCAAAACGTAGATGGGCATGCCGCGCGCTTCCGCGTCCATGATGGTGGCCTGGCGGTCGCGGTAATACGCGCGCAGGGTCACGAGCGCGTCGGCCTCGTCCGCGTCACGGACGATGATGGCAGGCACGCCGAATCGTTTGGCGGCTTGTTGCAGTCGGTTGCGCGCCACGCCATACGGATAGATGCGGACGGTCTTCACTCCCAGCGCGGCGGGGACGGACGGCGCGGCCGCGTCATTGGCGGGACGGGGCGCGGGCGCGGAGGCCGGACTCGGCTCCTCGGAGGCCGCGCCCGCCAGACGTCCGCGCGGAGGCGAGGGTTTCTTCGTCGTCTCCTTCGCATCCAGTTTCGACCCGACGGCGGGCGCGGCCCTCTCGATCTTGATCTTCCCTTCTTCGTCGCGCGTCCGAATTTCGGGCGGAAGCGGGAAGCCGCGCAGGAGCGCGTCCACCGAGCCCATGATGTCGGTGTGGACGGCGAAACGGTCGCGCGTCTGGATCTCGACGAGGACATCGAAGGTGGGAGGGGCGCGTCGTTCGAGCACCGTCTTCTGCGTCCCGCGGCGACGCGCTTCCTCGTCGGAGAGGGTCACCGCTTCGATGCCGCCGACGAGGTCGGAGAGGGTCGGGTTGAGGAGCAGGTTGTCGAGCGTGATGCCATGCGCCGTGCCGATCAGTTGGACGCCGCGCTCGGCGATGGTGCGGGCGGCCTGCGCTTCGAGTTCGCGGCCGATCTCGTCAATGACGATGGCTTCGGGGTTGTGGTTCTCGACGGCTTCGATCATCACTTCATGTTGAAGCGTGGGGACTTTGACTTGCATGCGGCGCGCCTTGCCGACCGCGGGATGCGGCACGTCGCCGTCGCCGCCGATCTCGTTCGAGGTGTCCACGATGACGACGCGTCGGGTCTCGGCCAGGATGCGGGCGGCTTCGCGCAGGAGGGTGGTCTTGCCCACGCCAGGGCGTCCGAGGATGAGAAGCGACTTGCCCGAGTTGACGATGTCTTCGATGATGTCAATCGTCCCGTAGACGGCGCGCCCGACGCGGCAGGTGAGGCCGACGATGGCGCCGCGGCGGTTGCGGATGGCCGAGATGCGATGCAGGGTGCGCTCCATGCCCGCGCGGTTGTCCGCGTCGAAATCGCCGATGCGCTCGGTGACGTAGTCGAGATCGGCGCGGGTCACTTCCTTTTCGCTCAGGATGATCTCGTTTTCCACAAAGCGCGCCGTCGGGACGCGCCCCAGGTCGAGGATGATCTCGAGCAGATATTCTTTTTGGTTGGCTGCCTCGACTGCATGACGGATCGTCGGGGGAAGCACGTCCAGCATTGCGTCGAGGTTGTCGGTGATGCGTTTTTGGTTCATAAGTGTCTCAGTGTCAGGTATTGCGGTGTCACGTGCCAGGTGTCAAGTTTCAAGCTCGCACTCCCGAAGGACATCGGGACGATGTGAGTTCATCGAAGGGTTCCACGTTTCACGTGAGGGAGAGGCAAAGAGGTACTTGCGCCGCGCGAGCCTTTAAAGCGCGGCTTACGGAGTTAGAGGGATATGTGGATCATGACGGAATTCCTGCCAGTCTGAAGAGATGAACTTATTATACCGCCCTCACCCCCGACTCCTTCGCGAAGCATCCCCGCGGGGCTCCCAATTCTGGGAGAGGGGAGTCTTCTCCCCCTTCTCTCTCCCGAAGTCGGGAGAGAGAAGGGGGCAGGGGGGATGAGTGAGGGCCTCCCCGCTTTCCCTTTCCCGTGGATTGTCCTATAATACCCACAGACAAAGGAGGTTCCCATGGCGCTCGACCAGTACCGTCTACAACCCCTGCCGCCGCGAAAGAAGCCGATTTGGAAGATTCTGGTTTTTGGAACGCTTGTTATTTTCCTGATTGCCGTTCTGACCTTTACCCTTTTCAATCAGCGCGTTTTTTGCAATGTAATCGGAGGAGAATGGCTACCGTTTCCAGAATGGCGCTCCTACACAAACCGATGGGATTTTGGCCGACCAAGTTCAGCTGATATTCAAATGCAGATGAATGAGCCAGAATTATGGGCGGAGTTACACGGAAAGTGCGTTTGGAGATAACGAAAGGAACCATCATGGAACTCAACTTCCCCCGCGCCCCCAAACCCATCCAAAAACGCCCGCTTTGGACAAGCGCCGCGGTTGCGCTGGCAAGCCTTGTCATCTTTGTTGTGGTTTTCTTCTTTGCAACCTATCCGAGAATCCTCTGCGAAGAAACAAGCGGAAAATGGATTACCTATTCAGAAGCGGTCGCTCAACAGCATCGCGGATTTGTGCATGCTGATGCTCTTTCAGAAGAGAAAAATGAATTTTTCGGAAGCTGCGTTCGATAACCTTTGATATAATCCCGCCCCGACCCACCCATGAACTTCACCAGTTACGAATTCCTCCTCTTCTTCATAATCATATTCGCGGCCTACTGGCTCGTCCGCAAGCAGATGCCCCAAAATTTGCTCCTGCTGGCGGCGAGTTACATTTTCTACGGCTGGCTTCATCCGTGGTACGCGCTCCTGCTGGGGCTTTCAACGCTGGGAGATTATTGGATCGCCCTCGCCCTCGAAAAGTCCGAGAAAAAGAATCGCCTCGTTTGGGCGAGCCTCGTCCTCAACCTGGGCGTGTTGGCCTTCTTCAAATATTTCGGATTCTTCGTCCCCTCGCTCGGCGCGCGCTTGGCTGAGATGGGCATTCAGGCGGACGTTTTCCTCGCCAGCATCCTCCTGCCCGTGGGGCTGTCCTTCTTCACGCTCAAAAAACTGGCCTACGTGCTGGATGTCTCGCGCGACGTCATCCGCCCCACGCGTGACTTCGTCGGGTTCGCCCTCTTCGTGGCGTTCTTCCCCCAGATCACCGCCGGCCCCATGGACCGCGCCCAAAAACTCCTGCCGCAGATTCAATCCGATCGAATCTGGAAACCCGAAAATTTCCACAAAGCCTGGCCCCTGCTCGTGATGGGCTTTTTCAAAAAATTCGTCATCGCCAACGGCGTCGGCCCCACCGTCAGCCGCATCTTCCATCTCACCAATCCCACCGGCGAACTCGCCCTCGCCGCCACCATGGGCTTCACCCTCCAAATCCTGGCGGACTTCTCAGGTTACACCGACCTCGCCCGCGGCTTCGCCTACCTGCTCGGCTTCGACACCTCCGAAAACTTCCGCACGCCCTACCTCTCCCTCACCCCCACCGAGTTCTGGAACCGTTGGCACATCAGCCTCTCCACCTGGCTGCGCGACTACGTCTTCTTCCCCGTGCGCCGCGCCCTCCTGCGCGCCAAGTCCCTGCCCGATTGGGTCGTGCAGTCCACGCCGCCCATCGTAACCATGCTCGTCAGCGGCCTCTGGCACGGGGCTGGCTGGAACTACCTCGCCTGGGGCGCGTTCTACGGCGTCTCGATCGCGGCCTACCAACTCGTCGGACTGCGCGGCGAATGGAAACCCCAGGGCTGGACTAAGACGATTCTCGCATGGACGGTGATGTTCGCGCTGACCCTGTTCGCCTGGCTACTCTTCGCCTCCCCTTCCTTGACGTGGGCCGGGCGCGCCCTCTCTGGCCCCTTCCTCGGGACGGTGGAAGACCAGGCCGTGGCGTGGCTCATGTTCTCGCTCACCGCGGTCTACTCCCTGCCGCTCATCATCAAACTCCTGCTCGATAAATATTTCAAACCCGATTCGTTCGTTATCGCCGCCTACTACGCCGTCGCCACCATGCTGATGTTCATCTACATCAACTCTGGCACGCCCGATTTTATTTACTTCCAGTTTTAGACTATGAAATCCTTCCTGCAATACTCCCTCCTCCTCATCACGCTCGTGGCCGTTTCGTGGGTCGTTATCCCCGCGCGCTACGATGTGGAATACCCGCGCGACGTCAAGCCGCAATTCGACAAGTACATCCGCCGCAAGTTTGCAGACGCCATCGAAGAGGAACGTCCCAACGTCGTCCTGCTCGGCGATTCGATGCTCTATCCATCGGTTAATTCCACCGTCCTCTCGCAGACGCTGGATAAGCAGATCATGTCCATTGGCTTGCCCGGGTCGGCATCTACGCTGTGGTATCTGATCGTCAAGAACAATATTCTCGAAGCCGAAACGCCGCCGCAAACGCTGGTCATCTTTTTTCGCGATACCATGATGACCGTCCCCGCCTATCGCGTCACGGGACGTTACTTCGAGCAAATTGACGAATTCGCAGGTCCGAAAGACGCGGAACTCGTCAAGAAGGCTTACCTCAACCAGATGAATCCGCTCGAGAAGTGGGCCGAAGCGTGGTTCCCTCCCTTTGGCTCGCGCTGGAACATCCGCCAGGCCGTGGACGCGCACATCCGCTACACCATGCCGCGTCTCCTGCTCAGTTGCGACCAGCCCTGCATGGATAACGCCATGGGCGTGGTCTTCGGCGACATGAATATGGACCCGAACTTCCTGAGCGATGCGCTGGCCGCCGCCGACGATTATCTCTACAGCGCCGAAGTCCTCGATTTCGATCAGCAGGTGGGCGAATCTTTCCTGCCCGATCTCATCCAGTTGACGAAGGAACACAACGTCCAACTTGTGCTCGTGCGGATGCGAATCCTGCGCTTCGTCGCGCCTGGCTCGGAGCCGCCCGTGTTGCGCGAATACAACGAAAAACTCGCGGCCTACCTCGCGGCCAACGGCGTGGTCTATCTCGATTATTCAGGCGAGCAAGCATTATCGCGCGAGGCCTTTGCCGACCCCCTGCACATGAATGACACGGGCCAGGTCATCTTCACTGAGTTGTTGGGAAATGATCTGTTGAAGAAACTTCCATAAAATGAAACAGACGGTCACTTTGAAAGTGACCGTCTGTTTTTTTACTCCATCGTCGCCGCGCCCTCGCGTGGCGCGGACGAGCTATCCCTGAGATCGACGCGCGGGGTGAAGAGGACGGCCAAAAGCCCAAGCGCGGCCGCGACCAGGGCGATGACGAAGACGACGTGGATCGCGTCTGCGAGCGCGAGCCGCACGCCCGCGTCCACGAGGACTGTTTGCGGGCCGATCGGATCGAGTAAGGCCGCGACCAGTTGAGGGTCCAGGCCGGAGGCGGCGAGGTTGGAGGCGAGTCTCATGCTGAGGGCCGCGCCCATCACGCTGACTCCCAACGTCCCGCCCATGGAACGGCTGAATTGCAGGGTGGATGTGGCCGTGCCGAGGTGTCGCTTTTCCACTGTCGTTTGCACGGCGATAAGGAAGGACGGCACCGACAACCCCATGCCAATGCCCATGAGCGAGACGTAGATCATCATGCCCGTTTGGCTGGCGTCCACGTTAACCGTGGACATGAGGGCCGCGCCGACGAGGAAGACGCTCGTGCCGATGACGCCGAGCCTGCGGAATCCGACGCGCAAGATGAGCCGGGTACCGATAATGCTGGCGATGACCCAGCCGAGGAGCATGGGCGTGATGGTGAGGCCGGCCTGCATGGCGCTCGTGCCAAGTACGGTCTGGACGAAGAGCGGGATGAACGAAAGACTGCCGAACATGGCCCAGCCTGTCAGCAGTCCGTGTGAACTGGCCGCGGCGAAGAGACTTTCACGGAAGAGTGGGAGCGGCAGGATGGGGTCGGGGGCGCGGCCTTCCACCCAGAGAAGGACGACGAAGAGGACGACGGCCAGGGCGATCAGCGCCCAACTCGTGGTTGTGCCCGTTTCCATCAAACCCAACAGGAGAGTGACGACGCTGGCCGAGAGCAGGATCGCGCCGAGATAGTCCACGCTGACTTTGCCGCGCGCGTGGATGGTGTCGCGCCACGCCAGAACGACGATGGCGACGGCGATGGGGCCGGGGATCAGGTTGACGTAGAAAACCCAGCGCCACGAAAGTTGTTCCACGATGAAGCCGCCAAGCAGAGGCCCGATGATGGACGAGACGCCCCACACGCCCGAGAAGAATCCCTGCATTTTGGCGCGCTGTTCGAGCGAGAACATTTCGCCGATGATGATGAAGGCCAGCGGCATGACGCCGCCTGCGCCGAGTCCTTGCAATGCGCGGGCGAAGATGAGGGTCGTCATGCTGGTCGCCATGCCCGCGAGCACGGAACCCGCGAGAAAGTGCGTCATCGCGATGACGTAGAGTCGGCGGCGGCCATACAGGTCGGAGAGTTTTCCATACAGCGGCACGGACGTGGTGGATGTGAGCATGTAAACCGAGAAGACCCACGAGTAATGCTCCAGCCCGCCCAACTGTCCAACGATGGTTGGCATGGCCGTGGCGACGACGGTGGATTCCATCGAGGCCAGGAAGATGCTCAACATGATGCCGATGGTGATGAGGATGATTCGATTACGAGACATGAATGCCTTTCAGAACGAGGAGTTGGGCAATGATACTCCCGAATGAAAAAGACCGGCGCGGAGGCCGGTCTTTTAATGGTAGCGCAAATGACCTGCATTATCTTAACGTAGCAGAATGGAGGCTGATCTAGTTGTTGTCGCCTATCCAGCGGTCGTAGCCGTCTTCGAGCGCGTGATAGCGTCCGTGCGCCCATTCGTAGAAACCCGACCAATCGGTTAAAGCCGTATCGGTCCCCTCAATTCTTACCGTCACTCCTGCCTCTATACGGCGGCGTATGTCGCGTAGCTCTTCGACCAGGATGCCCCAATCTGGATGCCGCTTCAGTTGGGGCGTAATGTCTTCTGTGTTTTCATACAGTTCATCGAGTTCTTTGAGCATTTCAACTGTGATGATGTATTCTTTTTCAGCCATTTCTTCCTCTACTTTCTCTTACGTGACATGAATGTCTTTCGGGAACGGGGAGTTGGGCAAGGATACTCCGCAACGAAAAAGACCGGCGCGGAGGCCGATCTTTTTCATTGCGTTAAAGTCACCTACACGTTAATGGTTTCCCCAGTGAAACGCGAAACCAGTGGACGTTCGATCTGGATGTCAGGATGCAATTTCTGAAACGCTTCGGTGAACTCGGCGAACAGGACGATTTCGGGGATTTCCTGCGCGCTTTTCATCGTGCCGAAGTCTCGCGTCTCGGTGAAGGCGCTGCGTATTCTCGCAGAAGTATCCGGCTTGACGGCGATCTCGAATGTTCCATTGTTATCTGTAACCGTATAGTATCGTTTGTTCGTCGGCATGATGAGGGACACGCGCATTTTCGCGAGCGGCTTACCAGACTCAACATCCACCACCGCGCCGCGCACCGTGTACACGCCTCCCAACTTCATCGCAACGCCAGGGACCGCCGCGTACCTGCAATCCTGCGAGCAACCTTCCAGATACCCCTCGCCATGAACGCAAATGTCAACTACCTTGGGAGTTTTCCAACAAGATGCAAATCCCAATTCGCCAGGACCGACTCGGATTTCTTTTCCAGTTGCCATGATCTTCTCCTTGTACCACTAAAATTTGGATGTTCCTATGCTTTTTGAACACATGAATTTTCGTGGAGTTGCGAAGCAAAACCAAAACCTCCCGCCGAAACTCGACGGGATGAGTCGCTAACCGCCAAGCATTACTCGCTGACCTTCTCCATCAAATACGTCCCTGGCATCATGGCATATCCCAACTTGCGATCAATCGCGATCATGGGTTGGTTCTTGAAGTTGTGGTGCGTGCGGACGATATCCACTTTCAAAACCTGACGCGCAAAGCGGAGCGCGGTCACTTTCACGGCTTGACCAAGGCCGCGGTTGCGGTAGCGAGGGTCCACGCCGGTGAAGAGGTTGTAGGCGTAATCCTTGCCATCAAAGCGGGTGATGGCGCTCAGCGCGGCCCACTCGCCCGTGGACGTGTCCACGACCACCATTTGTCCGCTGGGGATATACCACTTCGCCTGACAGACGCTTTTTTGAAAATCTTCAAACGAGGCCCACGGATGTTCGCCCTCCGCGCCGGGTGTGGTGGCCGCGGCAGAATCGTTCAGCGCGTACAACTTGCGTTGCGCTTCTTCCGTGTTTCCCAACGCGTCCATCGAAGTGAACTCGAAGCCCTCGCCTTTCAACCGTTCGATGACCGCCTCAAAGGGACGGTCGTCGAACGCGGCAAGATCGAGCGACATTCCAAAGTGATGACGTTTCTCGGTGAAGCCGCGTCGCTCCGCAAACGACCGATCGGCGGGCGAGCCATCCGAGACGCTAACGCGCATCCGCTTCGCCCCCGTGGACGCGGCCAGACGGGCCACGTCCGCGTAGAGGGCGCGCCCCACTCCCCGTCCGCGCTGATCGGGGGTGACGTAGAGATAAATGTCCAGCCGCTCCAAGTCCACTTTGTTGCGTGAGGCCCAATAGAATCCGATGCTTTTCCCATCTTCGTTATCGGCCATCGTCAGCGTGACGCGTTCCTTGTTGCGTTCGTACTCTTCGCGGAGACCTGCCTCCGTGGACTCTTCATCCTCCATCCGCGTGAACCAGGCCGCCAACAGGCCGAAATCCCGATCCACTTCGGCGGGACGTAAGTGAAAGTTTGTTGTCATGGTGATTTTTCCTGAGTTGGGATGGGGCAATGATACTCCCAAATGAACGGGGCGTTCTTTTTTATTTTTGGCTCGCCCTATCGAGAAACTCTATGGTACGATTTCTGCAACCACACCCTTCAATTATTTTTTATCAAAAACCAGGAGACCTTATGAAAAAATTCGTTGCAGTGGCGGGGAATATCGGCGTGGGGAAATCCACGCTGGTGGGAATGTTGTGCGCCAAACTGGGCTGGGAGCCGTTTTACGAACCCGTCACCGAGAATCCGTATCTTGCGGATTTTTACCATGATATGAACGCGTGGGCATTCCATTCGCAGGTGTTCTTCCTCACGCACCGATTGAAGGCGCACCACGAGTTATCCCTGCGGCCCTCGGCGGTGATTCAAGATCGAAGCGTGTACGAGGACGCGGAGATCTTCGCTCAGAATCTTTTTTTGCAGGGACACATCAGCCCGCGCGATTACCAGACCTATCGCGAGCTCTACGAGACTGCGCTGCGCTTCCTGCCTCCGCCCGATCTGGTGATTTACCTGCGGGCTTCGGTCCCCACGCTGATGGGCCGCATCTCGCGCCGCGGGCGGGATTATGAGCGCGAGATTACGCCCGAATATCTTTCCCGCTTGAATCAATTGTATGAGAACTGGCTGGGCGGTTTCAGCTTGTGCCCGGCGCTCACCGTTCCCGCAGACGATCTCGATTTTGTGGCGCATCCTGGCCATTTGAACCTGGTCGTCGCGAAGATGCAGGAAAAGTTGACCGGCAGGGACGAGGTGGATTTTAAGGCAGAGGAAGTGGCGCGTGCCGCCGAGGATTAATAAAAAATACAGCCGCATTCGAGCGGCTGTATTTTTTATTCGTAATAGACGATCCCTTTATCTAGCGGGTCTGATCTCCAGACCTCGCTCCCTTCGCCGGGGAAAGAATCCCAGTAGGCGGGGTTCCAGATGCCGTAGCCAAATTCCTCGCACTCCGCCAGGACAAAGTCCTTTGGTGTGGAGTCGGGCATGTAGCAGACCGCCGCGGAACTGGCAGGGGCGTCGCCGCTCAACGAGTTGGCGCGGCCGGGCGTGGGGAAGCATCCATAAATCCACGAGCCGTAGCCGTCGGTGTAGCGACAGATGGACGCGTCCACCGATCGCACGACGGGATACGTGACCTCGTCCACGACCGAGCTGTTGGACGAGCGGATGAGGCGGATAGTGTCGCCCGAATCTTCAAGACGGATGCCGCTTTGCGAGGCGTAGAAGAGGGCCTTTTCGCCGGGCTTGAGCGTCTGACTTGGCAGGGTGAATATGGCGGAACCGCCGTTGGCTCGATCGTCCAGTTTATATTGGCCGATGTTGACATCCACCGTGCCGGCGTTCATCACCTCGATAAACTCGTCGTAAACATCCACAACGCCGTCAAGGTTCCAGTCTGTGCCGGCGCGCGCCAAGACTTCGTTGATCACCACGATCGGCGCGGCCTGCGGACGAGGCGTGGGCGTGCGCGTGGGCGTGTAGGTGGCGTAAGGTGTGGCGGTGACGGTGAAGGCCCAGTTGGCGTGCTTGGGCGTGCCTTTGATGTTGTTGCCGTTCGCGTCCTGGCCGAAGCGTGGATTGGCGCCAGTGTGGGTGAAGTAGGTGGTCGGTTCGTCGCTGCGGACGTCGCGGCGTTCCATGCTCCCGTAGGTGGAACTACTGCCGGCGGGCCAAGGCCTGGCTTTGCCGTCGCTTGTGAGGCTTCCGTTTATAAAGTCCACCAATTGGTTTTTTGTGTTGATGGTGCAGTTCTTGGCAATATCAACGTTATATTTGGAACACAATAAGAGGATCTCGCCGGTGTTATACAACGTGCCGCTGTAGAGTTGATCGGCTATGATGTTTGAGATCGCGCTCTCACGCGTCTCGAGCAGGTAGTACCCGCTTGTATCGCCCTGGCTTTGCGATGTGCGCGGCAGGATGGTTCCCGTCAGCGCGATGTTGAGGTTGAGGACGAATTTTGTCCCGTCCCAGCGGAAGGAGACCAGCCGCCAGCCATCCAGGTTGACGGGTTGAAAGCCGGTGTTGTAAAGCTCGATCCACTCGTCGTAACTGGAGGAGTTTGTGCCGGCCCAGGCCACCTCAGAGATGACCACGGTCTTGAACGGAACCTGCGTGGGCGGGATTGTGCCGGTTGCGGTGGGAGTGGAAGTTGGCGTTGCAGTAGCCGTGACCGTGAATGACCAGTTCGAGCTTTTAGGCGTTCCCCAGATTGGTTGGCTATTCGCGTCCAACCCGTTTTTGGGATCGCCGCCGTTGTGCGTAAACCAGGCCGAGTCCGAATCGGTTGCGGTTGGCTGGCGGCGTTCCATGCTCCCCATCGTGGAGGAACTTCCTCCCGGCCACGCGCCTCCGTTGCCGTTAGCCGTATCCACCAGATTGTTGAGCGGATCGTACAACGAAAGAGCCTCACCTGCATTGCTCATTTCACCGGCATAAATCATGTCCGCGAGAACAGATGTGACAGTGTCGTTCGTCCGTTCGAGCAGGAAATAGCTTTCCGGGGCGATGGTACAGTTAGGGTTAATAGCCTCACAGTTATCAATGAAAAAATCAGGAGAGCCATCGGCGGCTCGGATCCGCCAGTTGGTTAAATTAATTGACTTTTTGGTATGGTTGTAAAGTTCGATCCATTCATCACTGCTGGAGGCGTTCGTTCCCATCCAGCCGACTTCGGTGATGGTGACGGTTTTGGCTGGCGTGTCGGTGGAAGTGGGGGTGTGAGTTAGAGTTGCAGTAAAAGTCGGAGTAACGGTAGAAGTATTGGTTGGCGTACTGGTTGAAGTTGGGGTATTGGTGATGGTAAAACCCCAATTGCTTTCGCCGGGGGTTCCGTGAATGATATTTCCCGCAATGTCGTGTTTCGTCCAACTTGCCGCGTTGGTATTGGTAATCCAATTGGAATAGGCATCCACGCCGACGCCCATGCGTTCCATCGTTCCGTGATTGGCGTCTGTTGTTAACCTTCCAGCAGGCCATTCGTCGCCGCCTGCGTTGGCGGTGTCAATGACATCTCCTCGGGAATCTCGGAGCGTAAGTTCTTCTCCATTGTCAGACAATGACCCGCTATATAAAAAAGTAGGCGCGGTCACGTCGGGGGAAAATACATTCTCATTTCTCAATAAGAAATACCCGCCAGTCACAATGCTTCCGCTGTTGATTGTAATGGATGGGTAGCCATCCGACGTTTCCAGAGTCCAGCCAGCGAGGTCAACATTTACGCCGGAGTTGTTATATAGTTCAATCCATTCATGGTCAGGCGATGCAAGCGTTCCCATCCATGCCACTTCATTAATGACGATGGAGCGGGTTGGTGATGAAGTGGCTGTGGGCGTGGGCGTAAGCGTATCGCCAGGCGTAACGCAAGAGCCGGTGAAAGTAACATTATCAAGCCGCCAGGTTGCTGTGCCACTGGACGTTCTATAGCCATACAAACGGATTGCCACGCTTGCCGCGTCGTTCATTGCGCCAATGGAACTAAAATCGTAAATATAAGTCAATTCATCGGTTGTTACATCTCGTGTATCAAAGGGAGTAAAGCCCGATCCTGTGTCATATTCAAGATCAAACTTCGGCGGCCCGCTATCCGATCGGTTTGATGTAAAGGAAAGGCTGATCGAATTTCTCCCCAGTGTGCTGATGGAGAATTCGACATATTTATTCACAGCTGCAGAGACCACATTCCAGCCGCTGTAAGCGATTGCAGGGGCGTTTTGAATACCCGAGGAAATATATGACGGGCCAGTAATAGAACCCACTGCTAAAGTTCCAAAACCAGTGGAAGGGGCTGTTGTATTGTTAAAAGTCCACTGTGTAATTGTGCTTCCCAAGCAGGCCGTTCCCGCCGCCAATGGCGCTGATCCCACACTGCTCACCGACCTACCAACCGCGCCAAACAACAGACCAGCCAGCAAAAGCATGGTCAAAAGCCAGCGCGCAAGTAAAGAGTTTCTACGCATAAAAAGATTCTACCCTAGAAAACGGGATGGTTAGGACGCAAAACGACAGTCACTTCTGCAAACATCCCAAAAGCGACTGCCACCTTCCAAAAAGAATTGTCAACCAGCGGGTTAGGGATTATTGGCAGGCGTCCGCGGCTCGATCACAAGTTTGATGGCCGTCCGCACCTTGTCCTCGATCTCCACATCCACAAACTCGGGGACGCAGGCCACCTCGATGCCGTCGTTCTTCAGGTAGCCCGTCGCGAGCGCCAGCGCCTTAATGGCCTGGTTCACCGCGCCCGCGCCGATGGCCTGCACTTCGGCATGTTTGTGTTCACGGATCACCCCCGCAATCGCTCCAGCTACCGCAGAGGTACGGGAGTTCGCAGAAACTTTGATCATATCCATGAGAGTCTCCCAGCATCGAAGAAAGGGGCGATGCTTACAACTTTATTGTACAGAGTTTTTCTGTCCATTACAAGCAGGATATTAGCCGTTTTTAATGATGAAATTCTCCCCCAAAATGGGGAGGCAGGGGTTGGCGGTAGCGCGGCGTTTAAACGTGGTTGAAAAATTTTGCCACAGATTCCACAGATTTTGAATCCCCATCTGTAAAATCTGTGGCTGATTTTTTTGTTTCTGATCGCGGTTACTTGTTTTCCTTGAACGTGACAAACACCATGTTCTTATCGCAACTGCTGTACGTGTTGATGTATAAATTTTCCGACAGGGGGATGCCGCCCTGGTCGCGCAGTTGCAGGTAGAGTGTCTTGCTGGTATCCACGGGGGTTTCCGAAAGTTGCATCTCAAAGCCCGAAGCGCCGTAATACTGCGGAGCCGTGCCGGAAACGGTGATGTTGTTGATCGGCTGTCCTTTCAGGTCGCCGAAGAGCAACACCTGCACGTAAATGTGATGCGCGCCTTTTTTGTCGAGCACGATCCCTGCCACGCCGAGCCAGTTGCATCCAAACTCGGGACGATACTTATTGCTGGCAATGTATTGCACCGAAGCCGAATAAGGAGCCTTGGGCGTGGCCGATGGTTTGGGCGTGCTACTGGGCGTGATGATCGAAAACAACGTGGGCGTAAAGACCGGCGTAAAGGTGGGACGCGGCGTATCGGTGGGAGGGATGAAAGGCGTCGCGCTGGGCGTCCACGTGGGGCTCGCGGGAATGGCGGTGGGCACAAGCGTGGGCGGCAGGCTGGCTTCCAACCTGCGCGGGGCGAATGGATTAAGGGCGATATTGGGACTGGCGAAGATCAACGCGTAATACCCCGCGATGCAGGCCGTGAGAATCAACATCACGATCGAAAGCAAGTCCCACAGACTCAATTTTGGAGCGGACTTCTTTTGCGGTTTGTCAAAGTCAATGTCGTAAATATCGCTCATGTCATCTCCACTACGGAGCCGTCACAGAAATTACAGCCTGGGCGCGGCGTTGGCTCACCCAGTCGCTCACGGCGCGTCCTTGCAAAACCAGCAGGGCATCGGGCGAAAGCGGATGCGGGCCGCGCTCCACAATATAAAGAATGTGGAAGCCCACCTCGGTGGGAACGATCTGGCTAAATTGCCCGGGTTGCAGGGCAAACGCCGCCGCTTCGAGATTCGTGTTCAGCAAATACCCTTGCGGAAACCAACCCAAATCGCCGCGCGTCACGGGGTCCACGCTGGCGGCCAGATCGTCGAATTTTGCGCCGGCCGCGAGTTGCGCCAAAAATCGTTGCGCGTCGGTTTCATTATAGAGCAGAATTTGGCGAGCGTGAACCTGCTCAACAGTACCAGGCACATCCGCAATGATTTTGTCACGCATCAGCGCGGCTTCCGCGGCGCGCTTCAATGCGGACCGAAACGACGCGTCATCATACCCATGTGCGGACTGCCACGCCGCGAGTTTCTCCACCCCTCCGAGCGACGCGACCAACGCGTCCACCCGCGACTGGAGAGCGGCCTCCGTTATGGACAGCCCCGCGGCCCGCGCGCCTTGCGCGAGCAACGTCTGCGCGATTATGTCGTCCAGCACAATGCGCGCCGCGTCCGCATCGGAGACGGTCTTCGCGAGCGCGGCCTGCGCGGACTTGTAACGCGCCAGCTCGGCCTGATACTCCGCCAGCGGGATGATCTCGCCGTCCACCGTCGCGGCCGCGGGGACGGGCGTGGCAGTGGGCGGCTCGGGCGTGGATGACGCGGTTGGGGTCGCGCCCGCCTCAGGTCCCGCGCGCAGCGAGCAGGCCGTCAGCGAGAGGGTCAGGAAAAATATCGTTGTGAGTTTTTTAAGTCTTTGGGGAAACATCGTCGGGATTATAAACGAAAACCCCTCTCCCAAAATTGGGAGAGGGGCAGGGGCGTTGCCCTGAGCCTGTCGAAGGGTGAGGGCGATTTAGTAGTCCATCCCACCGGGCGGCATGGCCGGGGCGGGCTTGTCTTTCTCGGGTATGTCGGTGATGAGGACTTCGGTGGTGAGGATCATCGAGGCGATGGAGGCCGCGTTTTCGAGCGCGCCGCGCACGACTTTCACGGGGTCAATCACGCCGTCTTTGATCATGTCGGTGAATTCGCCGGTGAGGACGTTGTAACCGATATTCTTGTTCTTGACCTCTTTGGCCTTGCGACGCACGCCGTCAATGATGACGGAGCCGTCTTGGCCTGCGTTGGCGGAAAGTTTGCGGATGGGGGCTTCCAGCGCCTTCTTGACGATGCCGATGCCGACCTGTTCCTCTTCGCTCGCGCCTTTCAGTTTGTCGAGCGCGTCGCTGGCGTTGATGAGCGAGATTTCGCCGCCCGGGACGATGCCTTCTTCAACGGCCGCGCGGGCCGCGGAGAGGGCGTCTTCGACGCGGTGCTTCTTCTCTTTCATCTCGGTCTCGGTGGCCGCGCCTACGCGGATGATGGCGACGCCGCCGTGAAGCTTGGCGAGGCGTTCCTGGAGTTTTTCCTTGTCGTAGTCGCTGGTGGACTTGTCAATCTCGACGCGGATTTCCTTGATGCGGGCTTCGATCTCGCTCTTCTTGCCTTTACCGCCGATGATGGTGGTGTTCTCTTTGTCGGCAGTGACTTTCTCGGCGCGGCCGAGGTCTTGCACGGTGGTGGTTTCGAGCTTGCGGCCGGTCTCTTCGGAGATGACGGTTCCGCCGGTGAGGGCGGCGATATCCTGCAACATGGCCTTGCGGCGGTCGCCGAAGCCGGGGGCTTTCACGGCCAGCACGTTCAACATGCCGCGCAGTTTGTTAAGCACCAGGGTGGCGAGCGCTTCGCCGTCAATGTCTTCGGCGATGATCACCAGTTCGCGCTTGCCCATCTGGACGAGTTTCTCGAGGATGGGGACGATATCCTGCGCGGCGGAGATTTTCTTCTCGTTGATGAGGATGTAAGCGTCCGAGATGACCGCTTCCATGTGTTCGGTGTCGGTGATGAAGTAGGGCGAAATATAACCGCGATCGAACTGCATGCCTTCGACGAATTCGGTCTCGAACTGCATGGACTTGGATTCTTCCACGGTGATGACGCCGTCTTTGCCGACCTTGTCCATCACGTCCGCGATCAGGCCGCCGATTTCGGCGTCCGCGGCGGAGTTGGTCGCGACCGACGCGATCTCTTCGCGGGTGTCGATCTTGGTGGCCATCTTCTTGAGCGACTTGACGATCTCATCGGTAGCCAGTTCGATGCCCTTCTTGAGTAGCATCGGGTTGTAGCCGGCGGCCAGCGCCTTGAGGCCTTCGCTCACGATGGCGTGGGCCAGGACGGTGCTGGTGGTGGTGCCGTCGCCGGCGATGTCGTTGGTCTTCTGGGCGGCTTCCTTGAGGAGCTGCGCGCCCATGTTGGCGAACGGGTCTTCGAGTTCAATTTCTTTCGCGACGGAAACGCCGTCGTGAGTGATGGTGGGGGAGCCGAACTTGCGATCCACGGCCACGTTGCGGCCTTTCGGTCCAAGCGTGGCGGAAACGGCGTTCGCGACGACGTCCATGCCCTCTTTCAAGCGGCGGCGGGCGTCTTCAGAAAATACGAGTTGTTTAGCAGCCATAGAGTTATTCCTCCGATAGTGTCTGATCTAATTAGTGTCTGTCGTCATTGCGAGACGGCGTTCTTCCGTCGAAGCAATCTCCCAGTCGTGGGGCGGGATTGCTCCCTGGCGCTGCCCGCCACACTTGCACCGCACTGCGTTTGGTGCAGTGCAGGTGGGGCAAGTGTCGCAACCAACGCTCGCAATGACAGGATGGGCAATTAATCAATGATCGCGAGCAGGTCGCTCTCGCGCAGGATGAGCAGTTTCTTGCCATCCATTTTGAATTCGGTGCCAGAGTACTTGGCATACAGCACCTTGTCGCCAACTTTCACGTCCATGGCGATGCGGTCGCCATCGTCATCGCGAGCGCCGGGGCCGGCGGCGAGGACTTTGCCCTGCTGGGGCTTCTCTTTGGCGGTTTCGGGCAAAACGATGCCGCCCGCAGTCACTTCTTCCTGCTCAATGGGTTCCACAACGATGCGGTCGCCAAGAGGTTTGAGGGAGAGTTTCATAAATTTACTCCTGAGATTGGGTTGGATTGAATTGTTGACTAGGATTAGCACTCTACTATAGTGAGTGCTAAATGTGGACGAATAATACTTGCCTTTGAAATTGAAGTCAAGGGGAAAGCGAAAATTTTTACAAAAATCTGACATCCCCCACGTGGGGCGGATTGGCAATCCGCCTTACTCGATTCTGACATCCCTCACGCGGGACGGATTGCCAATCCGCGTTACGGCGTCGCCGTCCCCGTCGCTTCGGGCGTGACGGGCAGGCCGGTCGCGCCAGCCTCGGGCGTACTGGACACCAATTGGCAGACGAGCCGCCCTTCGTTGACGATACCCAGAATATCCCGATCGGTTGGGAAGGCGGCCTGCACCTCATCAAAGACAAGCAGGGCCTCGCCGCATTTATCATCCTTCGGACGGCTGAGCGCGGCCAGCACCGACCCGTAGGTGTAATAGTAGACGACCGTGTTCGGTGAGAGTTTGAGGCCGGTGATCGCCGTGCCGGGATCGCCTTCATCACAGCCGTTGCGCGCTTTGCAGGATTCTTCAGCCGTGCAACCTCGTATGGCGCACTTCAACGCGGGGATCGAGCCTTCGTAGTTGCGCGATTTAAAGAAGACAATGCCGAGTTGCCCGTAAGTGTCCGCATTGCCAGGGTCGAAATCCAATGCCTTCTGCACATTGAGCGCGGCCGCGAAGTAATCGCCCGTCTGTGAATACGTTTTTGCAATGGACAGATATGGAACAGGATCGAACACTTCCAACTGCGCGTTGATCTGTGCGGCTCTTTGGAAATATTCCAACGATTTTTCGTAAAGAGGCTTGGCCGAGTCTTCGTTCAGCGCGCCAAACGCCAGCCGCCGATAGTTCGCGCCCGCGCGCAAATATAGGAAGGTCAGGTTCGGAGTGATGAGCAAAGCCCGATCATATTCTTCGATGGCCTGTTTGTAATCGCCCAGCGACTCCAGCACATAGGCATACACGCGATGGGCGTCCATCAGTTGTGCCGCGTCTTCGCGTTCGAGGGCTTGTAGAATGTATTGCTCGGCCTGCGTCCACTTTTGCTGATCCACGAGGATTTCGGCAAAGTATGCCAGCGCCAGCGTGTTTTGATTGTTCAGTTGCAGGGCAATGAAGGCTTCCTGCTCGGCCTCTGTCAGAAAATCGAGGACGGCATCGCAGGTGGGCGCGACCGCTAACTCCTCCGGCGTGCAGACGAGCGACGCGTTCGCGTTCCAGTCGAGCACAAAGGCGCGGATGGCGTGGACGGTGGAATCGTCTGGGGCGAGGCGAACGGCCTCGTTGATGGAACCCAGCGCGTCGGTCAGGCGGGCGAGGCGTTCGGGGTCGGTGGTTTTCAGCGCGGAGGAATAGGTCTGGATGCGCGCCAGTTTGGCCCAGACCTGTGCGTTGGACGGATCCACGCGCACCGACTCGCGGTAGGCGGTGATGGCCGCGTCCAGTTTGCCCGCCGCGAAGAGCGTGTCGCCCTCCAGCGAGTACGAGTCCACCGAGCGGGTGGGCGTGGCGGTGGGCGTGAAGGGTTTTTCGATCCCCCCTTTTTGCCAGCCGCTAATCAACCAGATTCCGCCCAGGATCATCGCGATCAAAAAGAAGACGCGATAGATGCTGGTCTGTGGTTTTTTATGAAAGAGTTCTCGTCGGGGATAAACGTTCATGGCGTTGCCGTTGCAGTCGCTGTTGGCGTTTCCGTTGTAGCGATCTTGGGCGTTGGCGTGGGCGTGGCCGCCAGGTTGGCTTCGCATATGGCGAGCGCCTTTTGCGCGTTGGAGATGGACAACTCATCGGAGACGCGCCCGAGGATGGTATTCGCGATCGGGATGGCCTCGCCGCAACGATTGACCCGCGCCAGCGCCAGCGCGTAGGTGAAATAATATTCCACCACGCGCGAGTTGGTGGAAAACGAAATCGCTTCGATCGTGTCGCCGCCTTCTGTACGGCCGCCGTTGATTGCCAGCCCCAATTGTGCGGCGGATTCCTGCCAGTTCGCTGTGTAATAGAGCATCACGCCATAATTGCCGTGCAGGCTGGGGTCGGCGGGCGCGTCCTTCACCGCCGATTCGGCGTATTGCGCGGCCTTGGCAAATTCGCCGATGGTGGCGTAGGTGCGCGAGATCAAACGGTCAGGGGTGGGGTCAGACGGATTGAGGGTGTTGGCGCGGTTGAACTCGTCCACCGCCAGGTCGTAGACTTGCGTGAAGTGGTAGTTGCGTCCCAGCGCGATGTGCAGGTCGGCGATGTTTGGATTGATGGCAATGGCGGCCTGATACTCGGCGATGGCTTCGGGATAGTTGGCCGTGGCCTCCAGCACGTAGCCGCGGGCGCGGTGTGTCTCGATGGCGTTTGGTTCCAGCGAAAGCGCCAGACGCGAAGTCTCGGCGGCTTTCACCGTCAAATTCTCCAGCGGGCCTGTGCCAGAGAGGGCCGAGTCTACGAGGATCTCGGCGTAAATAGCGTGGATGAATCCGCTGTTGGCATCGAGTTCGAGCGCGCGTTTGATGGCGGCTTCGGCGGCCAGGAGATCGCCCTTGAAATCCATCGCCCAGGCGCGAATGGCGTGGGCGCGCGGGTTGTTGGGATTCAGCAGAATGGCCTTGTCGGCGCTTTCGAGCGCGTCGTCGTAGAGCGCGGCAAAGATCTGCACGCGTCCCATCGCGGCGTACACCGCGTCGTTCTGCGGGTTGGCGCGGATGGCCTGTTGATACAGTTCAACAGACTTGGACAACTTCCCTTCATTGAAAGCAGTCTCGGCATCAACGATAAACGATTCGGGGGAGCGCGTGGCAGTTGGCGTTGGCACAAACGGCGGCGGGATGGTGGGAACGATCACACGGTTAACGTACGTCATGGCCGCGATCAGAATCAAAAGAAGCGCGACTGTAAATTTATTAACTCTGTAACGCTTGCGCGTCATGCTCCATTTTGGCTTGCGTCTTAAATACATGCGGTCATCTTACCTTTCAAGAGAAAGAGCGTCAAGCGTCCCCCCTTATTCGGCTCTCATTTTTTTGTACTTTCGTTTGCCGAAATGCAGAGAGGGGAGGTAAAATCACTCCCATGCAGTTCGAGGTCTTCACCCTCCTGCCCGAAGTCTTCCCCCCCTATCTTGAATCGAGCATACTTCAACGCGCCCGCCAACGTGGGCTGATGGACGCGCGCATCCACAACATCCGCGATTGGGCGCGTGACAAACACCACACGACAGACGACACGCCCTACGGCGGCGGCGGCGGGATGGTGATGAAGCCTGAGCCGGTCTTCGAGGCGGTCGAATCCATTCTTGGACGCTTCGACACGCTCAGCGCGACGCCTTCGAGCGGGGTCCCCATCATTTTGCTGACTCCACAGGGACGCGTCTTCACCCAAGCCGTGGCCCGCGAATTGTCCGCGCACGAACGCATCGCACTGGTCTGCGGACGGTACGAGGGCTTCGACGAGCGCATCCGCACGCGCCTCGTCACCGACGAAATCTCCGTCGGCGATTACGTCCTCACCGGCGGCGAACTGCCCGCCCTCATCCTCATAGACGCGGTCACGCGTCTCCTGCCCGGCGCCCTCGGCGACCCAACCGGCGCGGAGGATGACTCGCACGCCAGCGGCCTGCTCGAATATCCGCACTACACCCGTCCACTTGAATTCCGCGGCGACAAAGTCCCCGACGTGTTGATCTCCGGCGACCACGCCAAAATCGAAAAGTGGCGCCGCGAACAGTCGCTTTTGCGAACGCTGGCGCGCAGGCCGGATTTATTGGAAAAAGCAGAGTTGACCGATAGCGATAAGAAATTTTTGGAAAAGCAAAAAGGATAGTAGTACTTCGTATTGCGTACTACGTATTTCGCAACCATTACGCAATATGCACCAATCTCCAATTACCAATTACCAATCTCCCATCCCCCACGGAGGACCCCATGACTTCCCGACTCAACTACGGCAAGATCTTCCTGCTCGGCTTTGGCTTTTTTGGCGTCAGCGTGATTTGGGGCGTGTACAACGCATTCGTCCCCATCTTCCTCGCGGACAAGTTCGATCTCTCGCCCGTGCTGATCGGCTTCTTTATGACGCTCGATAACATCGCGGCCCTGTTCATCCAACCGCCCGTCGGCTCCTGGTCGGACCGACTCCGCACCAAATGGGGACGGCGCATCCCGTTCATCCTCATCGGCGCGCCGATCACGGCCTTCGCGTTCGGGTTCATCCCGATGGCATCCCTCTTGCCGATCTTTGTGGCCTGCACCAGCACAACCCTGCTCAGCGCCGCGCTCTGGCGTACGCCCGTCGTGGCCCTCATGCCCGATATCACGCCCTCGCAGTTCCGCTCACAGGCCAATGGCGTGATCAACTTCATGGGTGGTATCGGCACCATCATCGCCTTGCAGACCGGCGGCATGCTCTACAAGATCAGTCCCAACTTCCCGTTCTGGCTTGGGTCAGCGCTGGTCATCGTGGCGGCTTTGATCGTGTTCTTCTTCATTGAAGAACCAAAGGAATACGAAGCGACCGAACAACAGCCCGGCATGTTCCAAAGCCTGCGCGAGGTCATCAACGACCCCGATAAAAGCGGACTGCGAATCCTCTCTGCCATCTTCTTCTGGTTCCTCGGTTATTCCGCCGTCGAGACCTTCTTCACGCTCTACGCCAAGAATCACCTCGGCATTCCCGAAGGCGACGGCGCGACCCTGCTCTCGGTCTTTCCGCTCTTCTTCGTTTTGTTCGCCATCCCATCGGGCCTCATCGCCGCCCGCATCGGACGACGCGTCACCATCACGATCGGCCTCATCACAGTGACGGTCGTCCTCTTCCTCTTGTTCATCACGCCCGCCTCCGCGCTTCTCACGGGCATCGCGCCCCTGCCTCTCGTTGGCATTCCCCTCGTGGAAGGCGGCGCACGCATGCTCACCCTGGCGGGCGTCATGCTCATCCTCGGCGGCATCGGCTGGTCCTTCGTCAACATCAACTCCCTGCCCATGATCGTGGACCTCACCAGCGCGGCGCGCGTTGGCACGTTCACCGGCCTCTACTATCTCTTCTCCACCTTCTCCGCCATCGTCGGGCCAAACGTCAACGGCTGGGCGGTGCAACTCACGGGCGGCAACTACAACATCGTCATGCTCATCGCGCCCTTCTTCATGATCGTCGCGATGATCCTCATGCTGGGTGTGAAAAGCGGTGAAGCGCAGCGTGTTTAGCGTTTCAACATTCAAACGACTGAAGTCGTTACTACGTGGTGGTATCCATGTAGTGACGACTTTAGTCGTCCTCTCCGCTTGCAACCTCCCCACCGCCGCGGATTGCGCGCGGCCAGAGGTGTTTTGTGTCGGCCTCGTCACCGCCTTTGGCACGGTGGACGATCACGGCCTCAACCAATCCGCGTGGGAGGGAGTCGTGCAAGCGCGCGACGAGGGCCTCGTCCGCAAAGCTGATTTCATCGAGACGATTGATGCGCGCGACCACGCCAAAAATATTCGCGCCTTCGCGGAAAATGGCTACGACTTGATCGTGACAGTGGGACTCTCTCTGGACGAGGAAACCCGCCTCGCCGCGGACGAGTGGCCGGGCGCGGCCTTCGTTGGCGTGGACCAGCCCGCGGGCGAATCCCCCCGCCCGAATCTGGCGACGATCTCCTTCCCCGAAGACCAGGGCGGATTCCTCGCCGGCGCGCTCGCCGCGTTGACGACCCAAACAGGCAAGATCGCCGCGCTGTGTGAGCAGGAATCCATCCCGTCCATGTGGCGCGCGTGCGAGGGCTTTCGCGCAGGCGTCCGCTTTGCGGATCCAGAAATGCGGGCGCGCGTCATGTATAAAAGCGAAGGCGGCACGGCTGAATTTTTTAACGACCCAAAGTGGGGCAACGAGCAGGCTCTCTTTATGATCGGCGAAGGCGTGGACATCCTCTTCGCGGCGGGCGGCGAGACGGCCCGCGCCGCGCTCGAAACCGCGTCGACGCGCGGCGTTTACGTGATCGGCGTGGACGAGGAGATGTTCTATCAATTGAAGAGTCCCGACCTGGTTTTGAGTAGCGTTCTTCAGCAGGCCGCGCCAAAAGTCTACGAGTTGATTCGTCTCGCGCAGGAGGGCTCGTTTCCAAGTGGGGAGGTCATTGGAGCGTACGCGCTTGGGCCGTATCACAGCCTCGGGAGGCTGATCCCGCCCACCGTCCAGGAAAGAATCGAGCAAATCCGCCGCGGTTTAGTGGACGGTTCCATCCAAACCAATGTCTCACCCGAACCTTAATTTGTCCATCCTTGCACAATAAATCGAGAGGCTTTATACTTCCCAACGGGGAACGACGCTGACACGATGAAACCGTTCACGTCCCCCATCCATCCAATTTTTTTGTGTTCCTAAGAAGGAGAAGAACGAAATGAAGAAGCTGTACGCCATTTTGACCCTTTTGGTCGCGCTTTCGCTCGCGCTGACCGCCTGCGGCCCCAAGCAGACGCCCACCCCCGTCGCGACCGAGCCGCCTACCGTCGCCCCCACCGAACCGCCCACAGTTGCCCCCACCGAACCGCCCGCGCCCGCTTTCAAAGTTGGTCAGGTGACCGACCTCGGCGGTATTGACGACAAGTCCTTCAACGCCAGCGCGTGGAAGGGCGCCGAGGATGCGATTGCCGATCTCGGCGTTGAGGCCAAGTACCTCGAGTCGCAGCAGCAGTCTGACTACGCCAAGAACATCCAGCAGTACTTGGATGAGAAGACCGACCTCGTCATCACCATCGGCTTCCTGCTCGGCGTGGACACTGCCAAGGCCGCCATTGCCAACCCCGATCAGAAGTTCGCGATCGTGGACTACACCTACCCCGACTGCTGGCCCGGCGCTGAAGTTGGCGTTCAGTGCGGTACCGACAAGGACCTCACGAACGTCCGCGGTCTCGCCTTCCAGACCGACCAGGCCGCTTTCATGGCTGGTTACCTGGCCGCTGGCATGACCAAGACCGGCAAGGTCGCCACCTACGGCGGTCTCCCGATCCCCACCGTGACGATCTTCATGAAGGGCTTCGAGGCCGGCGTCAAGTACTACAACAAGCAGAAGGGCACGACCGTTGAAGTGCTCGGCTGGAACACCGCTTCCGGCGAAGGCACCTTCACCAACAACTTCGAATCCACCGATGATGGCCGCCGCCTGGCTGAATCCTTCATGCAGGAAGGCGCCGACATCATCCTGCCCGTCGCTGGACAGGTTGGCCTCGGCTCCGCCGCGGTCTGCAAAGAGACCGGCTCCTGCCTGGTCATCGGCGTGGATGCCGACTGGGTCGAGACCGCTTCTGAGTATGCTTCGGTCACCCTGACCTCCGTTCTCAAGAAGATTGATGTGGCTGTTTACAGCACCATCAAGGATGCGACGGAAGGCAAGTTCACCGGCGGCACCGTGGTTTACACCATCGCCGACGGCGGCGTTGATATCGCCCCCTTCCATGAGTTCGATGATGACGTTTCTGCGGAACTGAAAGCCGAACTCGAAGCCATCAAGGCGGCTTTGATTGACGGTTCTTTGACCGTGGACGGCGTTCTCGCCGAGTAATCTGTTTGCCATAAGAGGCCGGGGGATTTCTCCCCGGCCTCTTTTTTGACTCTTGATTTCGTGCCACACACCTGGCGTGCATCGCCAGGGAAATTAATTTTGCAAGGTGCGATGTATCGAGGAGAATTTTCATGCCTACAGTTTTGGAACTGCGGGATATTTCAAAATCATTTCCGGGCGTACTTGCAAACGATCACGTAAATATTGATTTGCAGGAAGGCGAAATCCATTGTCTTTTGGGGGAAAACGGCGCGGGTAAAACCACGCTGATGAATATTCTTTACGGACTCTATAAACCCGATTCAGGCGAGATCAACGTGCGCGGCAAGAAAGCCGAAATTCACGGCCCCAATGACGCCATCGCGCGCGGCATTGGCATGGTGCATCAGCACTTCATGCTCGTGCCGGTGATGACCGTGACCGAGAACGTGATGCTGGGCGTGGAGGAGAAACGTAACGGCGTTTTCCTTGACCGCGCCAAAGTGGCAAAACGCATCCGCGAGATCTCGCAACTCTACGGACTGGAAGTGGACCCCGACGCCTATATCAAAGACCTGCCCGTCGGCACGCAACAGCGCGTGGAGATCATCAAAGTCCTCTATCGCCAGGCGGACATTCTCATCCTCGATGAGCCGACCGCGGTGCTTACCCCGCAGGAAGTGGAAGGCTTGTTCAAAGTCCTGCGCTCGCTGGTGGAAAAAGGCAAGTCCCTTATTTTCATTACGCATAAATTAAAAGAGGTGATGGCGCTCGCGAATCGCATCACCGTTCTTCGCAATGGGCGGACGGTTGGCACGGTGATCCCCGGCGATGTCAACCCCGAAAAACTGGCTTCGATGATGGTGGGACGCGACGTCAACCTGGTTGTCCCGAAGAAGAAGGCCAACCCCACCGAGTCTGTTCTGGAAGTGAAAGACATCTACGTGGAAGACGAACGCGGACAGATGACCGTGCGCGGCGTTTCGTTCGACGTGAAGATGGGCGAGGTGTTGGGCATCGCGGGCGTGCAGGGCAACGGGCAGACGCAACTCGTCTACGCGTTGACCGGCCTCCTGCCGTTGCAATCGGGCGAGATTCGCATCGTTGGCGAAACGCTCAAACGCGGCGCGACCCCGCGTCACATCCTGGAAAGAGGCGTGGCGCACATCCCCGAAGATCGTCAGCGGCATGGATTGATCCTCACGTTCCCGATCCACGATAACATGATGCTCTGCACGTATTACCAGCCGCCCTTTGCGCGCGGCATTGGGTTGCAGGAAAAGGTCATCATGGACAACGCCGAAACGCTGACAAAGCAATATGACGTTCGTACGCCGAGCATCTACGTTCCCGCCTCCAGCCTTTCGGGCGGCAACCAGCAAAAAGTGATCGTGGCGCGCGAATTCTCGCGCCCCATAAAACTGCTGATCGCCTCGCAACCCACGCGCGGGCTGGACGTTGGCTCCATCGAATACATCCACAGCCGCATCATCGAAAAACGGGATGAGGGCGTGGGAGCGCTGGTGGTCTCCTCCGAGTTGGACGAGATCCTGGCGCTCTCCGACCGCATCGCGGTGATGTATCGCGGCCAGATCGTGGATATTGTTCCCGCCGCGCAGGCCAGCAAGGAATATATCGGTCTGCTCATGGCGGGCATTCGTCCCGAAGACGCGTTGAAATCCGCGCCATCCGTGACGGGTGAAGCGGAACGCGTGTTTTAGGAGGCGGACGTGTCGGCGAACAAAGAAATCAAGAAAACAGAAGCGCGTTCAAGCCTGGCAAAGATGTTCGGCGGGTCGGCTTTTCAGTCCCTGCTGATCCCCACGCTGGCCGTCTTCATCGGCCTGGTGATTGGCGGCCTCGTGATCGCGGCCACCGACGCGGGCGTGGCGGAAGCGTTTAAGAATTTTTCATCTGATCCGGGCGCGGCCTTCAAATCCATCTGGACGGCCATCGCCACGGCCTACGGCGCGCTGTTCTACGGCTCGCTCGGAAGCCCGCGCGAGATCATCGCGGGATTCAAAGCGCTGCAAGCCACCGGCGATAACGATGCATTTTTGAAAGCCATTTATCCGCTCACCGAAAGCCTGGTGACGGCCACCCCGTACATTTTTGCGGGCCTCGCGGTCGCCATCGGTTTCCGTTGCGGATTGTTCAACATCGGCGCGGAGGGACAGTTCTTCATGGGCGCGCTGGGCGCGGCCTATGTGGGCTATAGCCTCAAAGGCCTGCCGTGGTTCGTTCACCTGCCGCTCGCGATTCTGGGAGGCGGGCTCGCGGGCGCGATCTGGGGCGCGGTGCCAGGATACCTGAAAGCAAAATTCGGCGCGCATGAAGTGGTGAACACGATCATGATGAACTGGATCGCGTTCCGCCTGAGCGACTGGTTACTGACCGGGCCGATGATGACAGCCGGCTTCCGCCCCGTAACGCCGAACATTCAAAAGACCGCCGAACTGCCGCGCTTCTTTGAAGATCCCCTGCGTTTCAACTGGGGCTTTGTGCTGGCGCTGGTTGTGGCCTGGCTGGTTTACTGGTTCCTGTTTAAAACCACGCTCGGGTTTGAAATCCGTTCCGTGGGCGCCAACCCCGATGGCTCGAAATACGCCGGTATGAGCGTTGTCCGCAACTTTGTGCTGGTGATGGTGCTCAGCGGCGCGCTGGCCGGCTTGGCCGGCTCGGCGCAGGTTTTGGGCGTGGACCATTGGGTGGGGCAGGGCTTCTCGGCGGGCTACGGCTTCGACGCCATCGCGCTGGCCCTGCTCGGAAAGAGTCACCCGCTTGGGGTGGTGCTGTCCGCCATCCTGTTCGGCATCTTGCGAAGCGGAGCGACGCGCATGCAATCGCTGGCAGGCATCCCCATTGATATCATCTCCATCATCCAGGGTCTGGTCATCATCTTTGTGGCCGCGCCGGCCATCATCCGCTGGCTGTTCCGCATCCGCATCTCGACCGGCGATGAAACCGTGTTGACGCGCGGTTGGGGCAAATAGAGGTTTTATGGCTGTTCAATCCACTTCTCAACACACCGCACAACGCAACCGACTCACGGTGGGCGGGATTCTTATCGTCTTTGGCTTGTTGATATTCCTGCTCTTCACGCCCGGCACAGAAGCCGGCCAGGTCGCCAAATTCGGCATGAACCTCAAGAGTTCCGCCGCGCTGCCCATCCCCGATATAACGCTACCCGTGCAGGCCAGCATCTACGCGCTTTCGATCTTGGTCGTATTCCTCGGCGCGTTCCAAATGGCGCGCGGCATCCGTTCGGCCGGCGCGCTCTTCGGCATTGTGGCCTTCGCGTTCGTGGCCGCCTTCCTCATCTGGGCCACCAAGGGAAAATCGCTCAGCCTCATCGGCATGTTAAGCAGTTCGCTGGTGCGCGCCACGCCCATCGCGCTGGCCGCGCTGTGCGGCGTCATCAGCGAACGCGCCGCGGTGGTCAACATCGGCATCGAAGGCATCATGCTCATTTCGGCGCAGGCCTCGGTGGTCGCGGCCACCATGAGCGGAAGCATGACGCTCGGCCTCATCGTCGGCGTCCTCGTCGGCGCGTTGGTGGCGGCCTTCCACGCCTTCCTCGTCATCCGCTTCAAAGTGGACCAAATCGTGAGCGGCGTCGCTATCAACATTTTCGCCACAGGCGCCACATCCTTCCTCTCCTCCAAATACCTGCAACACCAGGGCGACCTGCTCAACAACTCTGGCACATACCCCATCATCCAGATTCCCCTGCTTTCCAAAATTCCCGTTCTCGGCCCGATCCTCTTCGAGAACAACCTCGTTGTCTATTTGATGTTGCTCATCGTCATTGTGATGCACATCGTTCTCTATTACACCCCCTGGGGTCTACGCACCCGCGCGGTGGGCGAACATCCAAAAGCCGCGGATACGCTCGGCATCAACGTCTTCTTCGTGCGCTACGTCAACGTCATTGTCGGCGGCATGATCGCCGGCCTCGGCGGCGTCTACTTCACCCTCGGCTCGGTCGGCCGCTTCGACGAAGTGATGACCGCCGGCAAAGGCTTCATCGGCCTTGCCGCCATGATCTTCGGCAACTGGAATCCCATCGGCGCGTTCACCTCCTCGCTCATCTTCGGCTTCGCGGACTCGTTGCAGATCAAGATGCAGATTCTTTCCGTGCCGATTCCCTCTTCCATCCTGGCGATGGCTCCCTACATCGTGACCATGATCGTGCTGACCGGCGTGGTCGGACGCGCCATCCCCCCCGCGGCGGACGGCGTGGCCTACGAAAAACAATAACCCATCTCTCCTCGCTTCTTTCTGGACGGGAGGCCGGGCGCGGCCTCCCGTTCCTTTTTCTAATCTGACGCGTGGAACAAATACGGCGCTCGCGGGGTTTGTATTTATGTACCCACGTTAGCCTGCAAACCGCTTGCGGAACAGAGTTGGCGCATAATCAATCACTATTATTTCGGACATTTACAAGATGAATTCTTCGCAAGACATCATCATCCTACCGTTCCAGTCAGAATATCAAAGTGAAGTCAAGAAATTAGTTTTGGCTGGGTTAGTAGAGCATTGGGGTACGCTTGATCTAAGCAAGAATCCTGATTTAGATGATATTGGTTTGGCTTATGCTAATGCGGTTTTTCTGGTTGCTTGGCAAAATAACAAAATAATTGGCACAGGCGCGCTTGTCCCCAAATCAAACGATATTGCAGAAATTGTTAGAATGTCCGTCGCCGCCAACATGCGCCGAAAGGGCGTTGGACGCAAGATTCTTCATAAATTGTTTGAGTACGCAAAATCTAATGGCTACAAGCGGCTTGTGCTTGAAACCACTGAAACATGGCACGAAGTTATCGAATTCTATAAACAATTTGGCTTTCAAATAACTCACTATCTTGATGGAGATGTTTATTTTGCTCTTGATATTTCAAAAGTTTACAAGTAAAGTGATTATCAAAAACACTTGGTCGTGTTTACAAATACTTCATTCGACACAACAGCAGACTAACGCCGCGTGCGCTGGACGCAAACCGTTCAAGCCCCACATTCAAGTAAAATACCCCAAAACAAACAGGAGAATGAGACATGAGGAGAACCAACCGCATCCCGCTGGCCGTAACCATCTTATTGCTGGCCGCGCTGGCCTGTAACCTGCCACAGCCCACGCCCCCTCCGTCCGAGGGACCGAACGCCGCCTACACCGCCGCCGCGCAGACCGTGGCCGTGGCCCTAACCCAGTCCGCGCAGAACCAGGTTCCGACAGCCACCAACACGCAGGCTGGCGCGCCTCCGCCCACATCCACGAACACCAACGTCCCACCCACCATCGCGCCGCTTAACACCAACACGCCCTTCCCCACCTCCACCCAGCAATGCGATAAGGCTCAATTCGTCACCGACGTCACCATCCCCGATGGGACGGTGGTGCCGGCTGGCTCTTCCTTTACGAAGACCTGGCGCATCAAAAACATCGGCACATGCACGTGGACTCCCGCCTACACCGTCGTCTACGATCATGGCAACCAGATGGGCGGGCCGAACGCCCAGGCCCTCGGCGTCACCGTCAGCCCCGGCCAAACGGTGGACATTCCCGTCAACCTTGTCGCGCCCACCACGCCGAATGAGTACACCGGTTACTGGAAACTACGCAACGCCAGCGGCGTCACCTTTACCCAGTTCTATGCCAATATCAAAGTGCAGGCCGCGACTCTATTTGCCGTCACCAGCGTAACCTACACCCTCTCCACCTGGAGCGACGCGGGGCATACCAACTGTCCACGCGTGGTCGCGCACATCACAACGAACGGGCCTGGAACCGTCACCTTCAAGTGGACGCGCATGGACACCCCTGGCGGCGGCGCGACCCAAAGCGTCAACTTTGCCGCGGCCGGCACGAAGAACGTCCGTACCGATTGGGCGCGCGGCTCCACCTGGGCCGGAACGCCCACCTGGGTTGGCATAATCATCGTCACGCCCAACAACCAGAATTTCGGCCACATCAGTTTTACGAACGCCTGCACATCTCCATAACGGAAAGAAAAACGGAGTCCAAAGTCTCTGGCTTTGGATAACGAACGTCGGAGACGTTCGACTCCGTTCTTCCCAATGAGACCTAAAAAACCGTCCAGCCTCGCGCTGGGCGGTTTCCATTAATCCATTCTCATTTGTGGGCGTTATAATAAAATTACGTTGAAAGGACTAGAATGAAACGAACCTTTCCCTTACTTTCCCTTTTGTTGACACTCAGCCTGCTCCTGGGCGCCTGCGGCGCTTCGGACGGCGACAGTGACGCGGCCATCGCCACGGCGGTCGCGCTCACGGTCCAGGCGCGGGACGCGACCCAGCCGGGCATCGTCCCCACCGCCACCCCCCGCGCGGACGTCCCACTGACGCCCGTTTCGACGGCTACCTCCACGTCCACGCCCAATCCAACCGGCCTGTACGCAAACTGCATGTCGGCCAGCCTCGTTTCCGAAAATCCGCCCGATAAAACCATCTTTTATCCCGGCGATACCTTTTTCAAAACCTGGCACATCCAAAATACCAGCGAATGTGACTGGAACACCAATTACAAACTGGTGTATTGGAGCGGCGACCGATTGGACGGCTTCACCTCCTATAACCTGCCGCAGGATATTCTGGCAGGCAAAAGCGCCGATATCAGCATTCAGTTGAAAGCCCCGGCCGCCGCGGGGACTTACAAAGGCGAGTGGAAGTTGCAAACGCCCGACGGACAGATCTTTGGCGTTGGCTCGTATCAAACCGCGTTTTGGGCCGAGATTCAGGTGGTGGCCGCCAGCGTGACGCCCACCTTCGGGATCACTTCAGTGACCTATGAGATTGACCGCGACCCGATCAGCGGTTGCCCGGTGAACGTCTTCTTCACCTTCCGCGCCATCGTGACCTTTAGCGGCCCCATGGAAGTAGTCCACCTTCAGTTTCAGCACAGCGATGGGGCCAGGTCCAATAAGATCAAATTGGAGATCACCGAGGCCAGCACGCACACCTTCACGGATAAGTGGTCCTTCCACCGCACGGCGGCCCGCGGACCCAAGTGGGTGCGTTTGACGCAGGTGTTCCCGGAATACATTATTTTCGACCAGCTCGATTTCGCCTACGAATGTAATTGACGCGAGGAGGGCCAGAACATCGCGCCTGGCCCACTTTTCCTTTCCTGAAAAGGACGGGCGCCGTTGGATTTCTTCTCCAGCCTGCATTGCCCTCCTCATTGAAACTGGAACTTTCGCTTACAGGGCTTCGTCTCAAGTCGTGAAATCCCCTTTTTACCCGGAGAATCCACATGAAAGCCCCAACCAAACCAGCCATTTCTCTTGCATTGATCCTCGTTTTCTTCGCGCAGGCCGCCTGCAACTTTCCCGGCTTTCGCGCCAGTGAAGAAGACCCCGCGGCTACATTGAACGCGCTCTACACCCAGTCCGCGCAGACGCTGGCGGCGATGGCATCCCAATCTGCTGCGCAGACCGTCGCGCCCACCCTCGGATACGCCTCGCCCACGCCGCTTTTGCAGACTGTCACCTTCGCGCCCGCCATCGGGATGGCGACTCCCATCCGCACCAGCGCTCCCGTCACCCGCTGTGACTGGGCCGATTTCGTGGACGACGTGACCTACCCCGACGGCTCCGTGATCGGACGCAACGAACCGTTTACCAAAGTCTGGCGGCTTAAAAATATCGGAACCTGCTCATGGACGACCGGTTACGCGCTCGTCTTCGTGCAAGGCGACGCCATGTCCGCGCCGGTGGCGATTGCCCTGCCCGGCATAGTGAACCCTGGTCAGACCGTTGATATCCCCGTCAACATGATTTCCCCGTTTGCCGATGGACGTTACAAAGGCTATTTCAAACTGCGAAATGCCTCGGGCGTGTTGTTCGGCGTGGGGAGCCAGGCTTCCACCGCCTTTTGGGTGGATGTGCGCGTTTCGGGCCAGAATTACGTGGCCTACGATCTCGCGGCCAATCTCTGCGACGCGGAGTGGAACAACGGCGGCTCCTTCCTTTCCTGCCCAGGCATGGAGGGCGACGTTGCTGGGTATTCCCTTTATTTAAACAACCCAAAACTTGAAGATGGAACCGAGCCGGGAAACGGCGGCCTGCTCATGGTCCCGGGCGACGCGAGCAATGCCTTCATTCAGGGCATCTTTCCTCCCATCCAAATTCAGGATGGAGATCGCTTCCGCTCCACCATCAACTGCCGCTACAACTCGGTTGGCTGCGACGTGATCTTCCGCCTCGATTACCAGATCGGCAACGGCGCGTTGCAACCGCTGGGACAATGGCATGAGGTCTATGAGGGCAAGTGGTATTCGCTCGATATCAACCTGAGCGCGCTCAAGGGCCAGAACGTGAAACTCTACCTGACCGTTTATGCCAACGGCGCGTCGTTCAAGGACTTTGCGGTGTGGATCGGCCCGCACATTCTGCGACCGGGCGTCCCGCCGCCTACCAACACCCCCACCGCGACCTCAACCACAACCCCCACGGCCACGATCACCACGACCGTCACGCCCACTCAAACGCCCACCGCCACCACCGCGCCATAACGCCATCCGCGATCCCGACTCAGGAGTGGAGATTCGTCAGCAGTTAAACGGCTGACGGCTCACAGTACAACTGCTCGCAAACAGCAGGCCCTTCTCCCCCAACTGGCGTTCCAGTCAACTGCGTTATAATGAAAGCGGTCATCCATCGGAGGTTAACATAATGAAACTCACCCCAACACTCTGGCTGGCCCTCGCGTTGACAGCCATGCTCCTCAGCGCATGTGGCGCATCTGACGTCGCGTCCACGCCCACGGTGGACGGGACGCTCGTTTACACCCAGGCCGCCCAGACTGTGGCCGCCCAATTCACGCAGACCTCGGACGCGCTCACCATCGCCGCCCCCACCCAAACCAATACCCCCGAGCCGACTTTTACCACGGCTCCCACTTTCACGCCCATCACCACGTTCAGCATCTTCACCCAACAAGCAGGCGCAACGCAACAACCCCCGCCGGGCATTTTCACGCCCACCTTTTCCATCATCCCCGGGCCAGGGACTCCCACCGTGGCGCTCTGCAACGACTCGGCCTACGTGATGGATGTAGGTACGCCCGATGGGACAAAACTCAAACCCGGCCAAGCCTTTGCAAAAGGCTGGCTCATTCAAAATACAGGCACATGCAGCTGGGCCATTGGCTACCATCTCGTTCACGTAGGCGGCAACACCAATTTTGGCGGCGATACCTTTGTCATTCGCTTCCCAGCCGACGTTGTTGCGCCCGGCGTGATCGCCGAAATATCGGTTCACCTTGTCGCGCCGAACAAACCCGGCACATACGAAGCCCGCTATCAGTTGTACACCAACCAGGATATTCCTTTTGGCACAGGCATGACTGTTGCCATTGTGGTTGAAAAGTAAGCCTGTCCACCAACGGAGGTTTTTCATGAAAACAAGAAGTATTGCCATTGCCGCGCTCCTGTTGATGCTTTTGCTTTCGGCCTGTGGCCCACAGGAAACGCCCATGCCCACGCCCGATATCGGGGCCATTCAAACCGCCGCGGCGCAGACCGTGGTGGCCGAAATCCTCGCCACCCAAAGCGCTGAGGCCGCCCTCACTCCGCTGGCGAGCCCCACGGCGCAACCGACCAACACGCCCGCCGAGTCTCCCACCGTCACGGTGACGATGACCGTCGGCGTGTTGACCACGCCCGGTCTCGTTGGCACGCCCCTCGGCTTGTGCGATGATGCCAGTTACAATCTCGCCACCGTGGATGTGACCGTCTCCGATGGCACGGTCATCGCCCCTGGTGCGGAATTTCTCAAGACGTGGAAGATCCGCAACACCGGCTCCTGCTCGTGGGGCGCGGGCTACACCGTGGTCTTCGGCTACGGCGAGCGGATGAACGGCCAGCCCGCCGCGCTCAACACCACCGTCACGCCCGGCCAGGAAGTGGACGTCTCCGTCCAGTTCAAGGCTCCCACCACGGTCGGGGAATACAAGAGTTGGTGGCGCATGGCAAACGCGCGCGGCAGCGCCTTCGGCCAATTTTTCTCGGTCTGGATCATCGTCCGCTAAACAACCCTGGAACGTGAAGCGGGGCAGGCCAAATAACCTGCCCCGCCTTTGTCTTTAAAAGCCATTACGGGGAATTACACTACCACCGCCCCCTCCATCCTCAACAACCACTCCTTCGTTTTCACGCCTTCCCCTCCGCCGTAGCCATGCAACTTCCCATCCATCCCGATGACGCGGTGACAGGGAATCACCAGCGGCATGGGATTGGTCGCGTTGGCGCGTCCGACGGCGCGCGCGGCGCGGGGACGTTTCATCGCGTGGGCGATCTCGCCGTAGGTGCGCGTCTCGCCGTACGGGATGGCGTAGACGTGTTTCAACGCCTCGCGCTGAAAGGGACGGAGCGAGTCCCAATCAATGGGGATGGTGAACTCCGTTCGACGGCCGCGCAGGTATTCGTTCAATTGTTGAAGCGGGATGGAAGTCTTGCGCGCGTCGAGCAGGCAGGGACGTTTGAGGCGCTGGGTCAAATAGGCGTCGAATTTGTCTTTGGCGTGATCCCACTCGATGGCGACCAAACCGCGTTCAGAGACGGCCACCCACAAGTCGCCCAGAGGCGATCGTTTGAGTTGACCAATGTAGAGGGGAAGATCAGAGGGCATGTCAACCATCCAAATAAAAAAGAGGCGTAGTCCCCATTCTACGCCTCTTTCACTTCACGTGTCTACCTGTGTACGGCTAATAATTCGTCGTCCGATCAATCAACCCGCGCTCGCGCGCGATTCTGTCACAGCGACGGAAGACGAACACGCCCATCACGCCGAAGAAGATGCTGAGCGCGACGAGGATGCCGAGCAGTTGTCCATTGCTGAACGCGGATAGGGTGGGGAAGGCCTCGGCAATATTCCCAACCAGCGAGCGGCGCAGGAGTTCGAGCCAGTAGGTGGTGGGCATGAAGAATCCCACCTGTCTGAACCCATTGGGAAGCACGTCGAGCGGAAAGACCGCGCCGCTGAAAATATACAACGCGCCCGCGGTCGCTTCGCCGATGAAGCCCTCGTGCCGCGCCACGGTGAGGGTGATGCCCGCCAGCAAAAGTCCGAGCATGGCGAGCATAATCACGCCGAGAATGAGGGTGAGGAAGAACAGCGGCCAATTGATCTCGGCAAAGTTGAGCGGCACTTTGAGGAAAAGTACGCCCGCCGTGATGGTGATGATGACCGCGATCGAGCCAGTGATAAAGCGCGCCACGCCGCGTCCCAACAAATAGAGCGGGATGCGGATGGGCGCGATATACATGTACTTGAGCGTCTTGTAATGCTCGCGGTCGTCCACCACCGCCCACGAGACGCCCGTCATCACCGCGCCGACGTAGATGTAGAACGCGTTGCCGAGATAAATGTACGGGAACATCGGGCTGGTGAAATCGCCCTGCGAGATGACCGCGTACATCACCACGAGAATGGCCGCGCCCGAAAGCGGCTTGACGATGGAATAGACCGCGAACAGGAACGGATCTGTCCAGTTCGATTCGATCTGCCAGCCCAGCCACGTCGCCATGCGGAAGGAACGCCAGGATTCTGAGAAGTTCATAATTTGTGCCTCTATGGACTTACTGCGTATTACGTACTGCGTGTTGCGTGTTACGAAATACGCAGTACGCAATACGCATCACGCGCCAATTACCAATCTCCAATTACCGCCTACTCTCCGTGAGTCTCCCCTCGCGTACCGCGATCTTCTCCACGTACGCCAGCAAATACTTCGCCGTCACGATGAAAAGCACAGCCAATACGCTCAGGATGATGATCTCGGTTGAAACATTGAGGAAGCCGATCTTGGATCCCGAAGGGAAGACGAGTTGACGCATCGCGTCCATGCCGAGCGTGAGCGGGATGATCGAAGCGCCCGCCGCCACCCAAAACGGAAGCGACTTGATTGGGAAGTAGAAGCCCGAAGCCAGGAAGATCGGCTCCTGCGCCAGGTTCGCCATGTGCCAGGCCTCGCGCCCAAAAAGCAGAAAGGCCGAAGCCATCATCATGCCCATGCCGTAGAGCGCGATCATCGCCAGCATGAAGACCGCGAACAACTGGAAGAAGTCCGTCACGGCGTAGGTCACGTCAAAAATCCAAGAGCCGAGCAGGGTCACAACCAGGGCGCGCAGCGCGGTGGCGAGCATCCCGCCCAGTGCCATGCCGAGCAAGATCGCCATCATCGAATTCGGCGCCATGATGTAAAGGGCCAGGTTGCCCGTCTCCTTCTCCCAATACAACTGGCTGGACATGCTCCACAAAATGTTCATCCAAAACGCGGTCATCGCGCCGCCCATCACCACGAAACCCACGTACTCTTCGGGCGCGTTCAGCGCCTTGTAAACCAGCACATACGCGATCACCGTGCCCATCGGCATCAGCAAGTCGAAGATCAACCACGAGGTCTCGCGTTGCTGGCCGATGATGCGCGGGTAGGCGCGGGCCAGGATCGTTTTCAGGAACAACCGCCAGCCCGTGTCTTTGTGCGAATATTTAGTGTTCAGCGCGGTCATTGGATTCCTCCTCGGCCATGCTTCGGCCGACCAGGTCTACGAACACATCTTCGAGAGTCGGTTCCTGTTTCGTGAGCCGCATCACCTTGACGTTCTTCTGCGTCAGGATATTGATGACGGACGCCAGCGCGGACTCTTCGACCAGCGTCAACTTGAGGCGCGCACCGCCCTCGATCTCGGTCAACGCAGCCTTGCGGACCTCGGGCAGGGCCTCCAGCGCGGACTCGGTCAGCCCGTTGAGCGGACTCGTGTCAATCTCGAACAGCGCGTCGCGTTGCAATCGTTGCTTGAGCGCGGACGGCGTATCGCAGGCCAGAACCTTGCCCTTGTTGATGATCGCTACGCGGTCGCACAACTCGTCCGCTTCGACCATGTAGTGCGTGGTCAGCAAGAGCGTGCGTTTGCCGTCCTCCTTCAACCACTCGAGGATAAACTTGCGCACGTCGCGCGACGCGCCCACATCCAGGCCGAGAGTGGGTTCGTCGAGGAAGAGCACCTGCGGGTCGGTGAGGAAGCCGCGCACGATGTTCATCTTCTGGCGCAAGCCCGTCGAGAGGTCGGATGATTTTGTGTGCAGGCGATCGGACATGCCGACCATCTTCATCAATTGCTCGATCTTTTCGTTCGCTTCCTTCGAGGGGATGCCGTAAAACTGCGAGAACATCCACAGGTTTTCGCGCACGGTCAGCAGGCCATAGCCCGAAGACTCGCCGCCCGAAACCATATTGATGCTCGGGCGGACGCGGTGCGGCTCCTGCGAGACGTCGGCTCCGGCCACGCGCGCCCAGCCCGAGGTCGGGGCGAGAAGCGTGGTGAGGATTTTGATGAGGGTCGTCTTGCCCGCGCCGTTCGGGCCGAGCAGTCCGAACAGTTCGCCTTGTCGCACTTCGATATTCACGTTTTCGAGTGCGATCAGTTCCTTGCGGACGGCCTTTTCTTTTTTACTGCCGCGGATCTTGTAGATGCGTCCGAGGTCTTTGGTTTCCACAGCCAGTTGAGCGGACATGGAGTCTCCTTGCGATGAAAAATGTCTAGATTCGTTGTCAAATATGCAAGTTGTCGAACAATCGTAGGGGAAGCGTAGGTTTGCCGTCAAGTATGAATCGGAGGGGGATGTTATTATGACGTCGTAAGGTGATTTCTCTTCTCCTCCTTTCATCCGAGAGCCAGGGTCGGCGTCCCTGGCTCTCACGATTCCTAGGGTAAGGATTGTAACTGGAAATTTTGTTCTATTTTAGCACAATCACAACAAACGCGGCGAGGAAGTATAATCCCGTTATTCGCTGTTCACAATTCAAATTTCGGGAAGGTACTCATGGCAGTCAAACTCACCATCATCGGCCTCGGACAGATCGGCGGCTCCATCGGCCTGACGCTGGCTTCGCAGACCGAAGCCATTCAACGCACCGGCCACGATAAGGAGCCAGAGGTGGCGCGCTCCGCCCAAAAGGCTGGCGCGCTGGACAAAGTCCAATTCAACCTGCCCGCCTCGGCAGAAGGCGCCGACCTGATCGCGCTCGCCATCCCGCTCAACGACGTGCGCGACACGCTCAAATTCATCCGTGAAGACCTGAAAGAGGGCGCTGTCATTTTAGACTTCTCCCCCGCCAAAAGACAAGTGGAAGCTTGGGCGGGCGAAATCCTGCCCGAGGGACGCTACTACATCGGCCTCGCGCCCGCCTTCAACCCCGTCCACTTGCTGGAGACGGGCGGCGGATTAAACGCGGCTCACGCGGACCTTTTTGCGGGCGCGACCATTCTGGTTTGTCCGCCCTTTGGGACGCCCGAAAGCGCCGTGCGCCTCGCCACCGATTTTGTGAAATTGCTGGGAGCCACCCCCCTCCTCTCCGACGCGGTCGAAGTCGACGGCCTGATGAGCGCCATGACCACGATGCCCAAACTCCTCGCCTACGCGCTCGCAGACTCGACAATGGGCAAGCCCGGCTGGCGCGACTCGCAAAACATGGCGGGACGTTCCTACGCCATGACGGTGGCCTCCGCCTTCGACCGCGACGACGCCGACGGGTTGCGACAGGCCACGCTCGCCAACCGCGACAACATCGTCCGCCTTTTGGACGAACATATCGAAACCCTGCTTCGTCTGCGCGACCTCGTCCAGGCCGAAGATCGCGAGGCGCTTGCTAAAAAGATGCGCGACACGCAGACCAAAGTCTATGGCTGGCTCTCGGCGCGCGGCATTGAAAAATATCAACCGCCCGCCAAACGCAAAGAGGAAAAACACGAGCCGCAGTCCATGGGCGAACGGATGAAGCAGATGTTCTGGGGCACGCGCAAGCCGCGCGAAAATAAATAACCCGTCCATGCCCTTCTTCTGCTACATCCTCGAGTGTGCCGACGGGACGTTTTACACCGGCTGGACGACCGATCCGCCGCGCCGCGAGAAACAGCACAACGCGGGACGCGGCACCAAGTACACCAGCGTCCGCCGCCCGGTGAAATTAATCTATGTGGAGGAACTCCCATCCCGTACCGCGGCCATGAAACGGGAACTCGCGATCAAAGCGCTGAAGAGGGAACAGAAAAAGAAACTGGCGCAGAAAAATCCCGCTTGAACTCAAAAACGAAATCGCCCGCAAATGACTGCGGGCGATTTCGCTTTTTGCTCTCTGGAGTAGCGCTACCGAACATCCAGCAGTGCACCTGCTGGTGGAACGCTTCTCGATTGGAGTTGCTTCGGCAGTTGTACTGCCGAACGCCAGCGGTGCAACTGCTGGCGGAACACCTATAACGTCTACGAAACCTGGGCTTTTGTCTGTCCAATTTCCATGCGGAGCATCGCGCCCATGGGAGTGGTCTTGTCATCCTCTTGCCTGGATAAAGGCAAAAGCACATGGAACTGACTGCCCGGCAGAGACACTTCGTCGTGACGCGCGCTTTCCACCCAGATGCGCCCGCCGTGGGCTTCGACGATGCCTTTCGAGAGCGCCAGTCCCAGCCCCGCGCCGCCGCCCTTGAATCGGCTCTGGCTGGTGGAATGTTTGCCCAACTCGCCAGGCTGGTAAAACTTGGTGAAAATCATCTCGTGGAAATCGGGGTCCACGCCCACGCCCGTGTCGCTGACAACGAGTTCCACGCCGCCGTTGGGCAGATCGGGCTGGCTGACGGGGACGACCGTCCCTGTGATGCGGATCGAACCATCGTTGGGCGTGAACTTGATGGCGTTCGTCACCAAATGCAAAAACACCTTGCGGAGAATGTTCGGGTCGGCTTTCACCTTAGGCAGGATGGGCAGGTCAATGGTCAGGTGGAGGCGACGATCCGCGATAGCCTTCTTGAAGCCATTGCACACATCGCGCGCCAGAATGGCAATATCTATCGGCTGGATGTGAAGTTGCAGGGCGCGCGCGTCGATCTGCGCGATGTCGAACATCGAGTCCATGATTTCGTGCATGCGCATCGTGCTTTTGTGAAGCGAGCCGATCACCTGCTTGATATTCTCGTCCAGGTTGCGGTCTTCGAGCAACATCTCGGTGTAGCCGCGCATCACAGTCAGCGGCGTGCGGAGTTCGTGCGAGGCGATGGAGATGAAATCGCTCTTGGTCTGGTCGAGGCGTTCCAGGTCGCGATTGGCCTTGTCGAGGTCGCGATAGGCCTGCGAAAGTTGATTGTTGAGTTTGAGCAGGTTTTCCACCAGACGCGCGTTTTCGAGCGCCACCGCCGTCTGGTTGGCGAGCGCGCTGACCGTGACGAGGTCGTCTCCGGTGAAGGGCTGGCTCGAAAGTTTGGCTCCGAGCGCCAACAAGCCGATCCAGCGACGGTTGGCGAAGATCGGCGCGTACACTTCCGTCTCGAGGCGGTCGAACCATTCGCGCTCGAAGGCGGTGATGCCGCGGAAGTTGGGGAGCACGTCCAGGTCATATTGCAGAAGCGTTTTCTGGTCGCCTCCCAGTTGGACGGCAATGGGATGAGACTCGTCGAGCGCCAGAGGCAGGATTTGCCGCTCGCCATCGGCGCGGGCCGCGCGCAGGCGGTAGACGCGGCGTCCGCCGGTGGAGGTCTCCGTGTCCACGAGGAAAAGGAATCCGCGCTGGAGGTCCATCGACTCGATGATGAGTCCCACGGCCACGCTGGCGAGGCGTTGCACGTCGAGAATGTTGCTGATCGATTCGCTATATTGATGAAGCGTGCGCCCCGCGTCGGTGGTCTGGATCTGGAGCATGTTATCCACCATGCGCTGAATGAGGCTGAGCATGGGCGTAAACAACAGCGCCAGCAAAATGGCGATCGCCGCGCCGATGACGACCGGGTTGTAATTGGGCGCGGCGCGGAAGAGCGGTTGCACGCCGAGCGTGGAGATCAGATAAAAAACCACCACCAGCAACGTGGTGACGAGATAAATGAGCGTGCGTCGCAAAATGAGCAACGCGTCGGGCAGGTTATACGTGAGTAGCACATACCCCATGATGACCGTGGCCGCCAACCGCAGGGGGTTGCCCAAAATGCCCGCGCCGCCCAAAACGAACAAATCGTTGATGACAATCAAAATGAGAATGGGAAGCCAAAACGAAAGACGGTTGCGATGCAGAGGCTGGCGCAAATTACGACGCGCCCGCAACAAATGTCCGATCGTGGCTCCCATGAAACCAAGCCAGCCCAAAATTGCCCAGGCAAGCGGGAGACCTTCACGCGGCAACATCACGCGCTCGTTCGTCCACAAAATTTCTGGCATGGCGGGCAAATAAGAATCGAGCAAGCCCAGCCCTACCATCCAGACCGCGCCCGCGATCAGCCACCACCAACCGTTGAGTCGCAAAAACGAACGCGCGATCAACGTCAGCAAAAAGGCCAGCAGCACTGCGCCGAAAATTTGCAGTTCAAAGAATCCGCGCGCGTCCATCTGCTGGATGAACCTGCCGCGCCACAACGCATCAATCACCTGAAAGACGAGCGCCACCAGCGTAAAAATCCCCAACAAGGCGGCCGTAAGTTCCTGCCCACTTCGCTTGCGAAACGCGCTGACCAGAACCGTGACATAAAGCACGGCGCCCAACAGCAAAGCCACAAACGCGATAAACTCTGAAGTAAAAGCAGGCATGTTTGCGAAAGTATACTCTAAAACACTCACCGTCGGCTTTGCGGTATCATTAGGTCATGGACACACGTCATCTCTCCCGCCATGCCCGCGACCGATTTGCGCTCGAAAGTTTGCGCTTCGCCGATCTCTCCTCCGCTCGTAAAGTAGCCGCCCAAATCAACGCCTCCGCAGGCGACATCTACGCGCTGGGACTGATAGACGAGGCCCTGCGCATCGTGCTGACTCACAACGCGCCGCCCGCCCAAATGGCCTCCGCCGCCTCTTTCCTCGACGGGAGGGTGGGCGCGGCTCCCGTGCGCGCCACCACACTGACGTTTGTCTCCGCCTTCCCCACGAAGCCGATTTACGAAGATAAACTAAAACCTGAAGAGTATCTTGCTCCCCTCCGTCTCCCCCAAAATTCGGAGAATTTGGGGGGAGTGGCGCACAGCGCCGAGGGAGGTGGGGTGAGGGCTTCATTGGAAGAACTCCTGCTCGTCAACATCCACAACAGCAACCCGGCCGCGCAACCACTGGTGGAATTGTTCGACGACCAGCCGCTGGAAAAAACCGCGTATGAAAAGATGATCGAAGGCTTGGGAGAATTCTTCGGTCAAAGGTCGGAGGTGAAAGGTCGTGGAGAGTCTTTGATTGATATGTTGCGTGCGCCTGCGCTGGCGTCGCCCTATTCGCTCGAAGGGCAACTCGAATATATTATTGAACGATGGGGAACGGTACTCGGCGAAGAGTTTGTGACGCGTCTTCTGCGCGCGATGGATTTTGTGCGCGAAGATGTCATCCGCACGCAGGGACATTCGGAATTCCAGCCGACCGCCGAAGCGCCGACCTACGCGGGTTATCCCGAATATGAGCGTTACAGCCCCGACAAAGAGTGGATGCCGCGACTCGTGCTTATTGCAAAGAACGCGTATGTTTGGCTCGACCAGTTGAGCAAAAAATACCAGCGCAATATTTCTACTCTCGATCAAGTCCCCGATGAAGAATTAGATACCCTCGCCCAGCGCGGCTTCACGGGACTCTGGCTGATCGGCCTGTGGGAACGCAGTCGCGCCAGCCAGAAGATGAAGCAACGCATGGGACAGGAGGACGCGGTCGCTTCGGCGTATTCGCTCAACAGTTACGACATCGCCAACGACCTCGGCGGATGGGGCGCGCTGGAGAATCTCCGTTGGCGCGCGTGGCAGAGGGGCATTCGCCTCTCCGCGGACATGGTCCCCAACCACATGGGCATTGACTCGACCTGGGTCATCGAACACCCCGATTGGTTCCTCTCGCTCGACCAACCGCCCTATCCCTCGTACACCTTCGATTCCGAAAACCTGATGGATCACCCGAACGTCGGCGTGATTCTCGAAGACCATTACTACAATCATTCCGACGCGTCGGTCGTCTTCAAACGCTTCGACCGAACGACAGGCGATGTCCGCTACATTTATCACGGCAACGATGGCACGTCCTTCCCGTGGAACGACACTGCGCAACTCAACTACCTCAAAGCCGAGGTGCGCGAGGCCGTCATCCAAACGATTTTGCACGTGGCGCGCAATTTTCCCATCATCCGCTTTGACGCGGCCATGACATTGGCGAAGAAACACGTCCAGCGGCTGTGGTTCCCCGAACCGGGCGCGGGCGGCGCGATCCCGTCACGGGCGGAGCGCGGCCTCACCAGGTCTGAGTTTGAAGCGGCCATGCCCGAGGAGTTCTGGCGCGAGGTGGTGGATCGCGTCGCGGCGGAAGTCCCCGATACGTTATTGCTCGCCGAAGCCTTCTGGCTGATGGAGGGATACTTCGTCCGCACGCTGGGCATGCACCGCGTCTACAACTCGGCGTTCATGCACATGCTGAGGGACGAGGACAACGCCAAGTATCGCATGGCGATCAAGAACACGCTGGAGTTCGACGCGCGCATTTTGCAGAGATACGTCAACTTCATGAACAACCCCGACGAGAAGACCGCCGTGGAGCAATTCGGCAAAGCGGACAAATATTTCGGCGTGTGCGTGTTGCTCTCGACCCTGCCTGGCCTGCCGATGTTCGGCCACGGACAGGTGGAGGGTTTCCACGAAAAATATGGCATGGAGTATCGCCGCGCCAAATGGGACGAGACGCCCGACGAGGGATTCGTCCGCTACCACGAGCAGATCATCTCGCCGCTGCTCCATCGCCGCCGCATTTTCGCGGGCGTGGATAATTTCTTCCTGTATGATCTGTTTACGCCAGAGGGGCATGTGGACGAGAACGTATTTGCGTATTCAAATCGTTTTGAAAACGAGCGCGGACTGGTCATCTATCACAACAAGTTCGCCGACACGCGCGGCCGGATCAAAACGTCTGCGGCGTATTTGGAGAACGGACAACTTCAACAAAAATCTCTTGCTGATGCTCTCGAGCTTCCGAATGGACAAAACGACTACGTGACCTTCCGTGACTACGTGACCAACCTGGAATATATCCGCTCGTGCAGAGAAATTCGCGAGCAGGGATTGTATGTGGAACTCGGCGCGTACAAGTGTCACACGTTTTTGGATTTCCGATTTGTGGATGGTGGAGAATGGAGGATGGTTAATGAGGCGCTGAATGGCGCGGGGGTGGAGTCTGTGCAGGCGAAGTGGGAGGAGATGTTTGGAGTGAAGGAAGTAGTGAAGAGCGAAGTCACGGAAGAAGAAAGCGTAAAACGTAAAACGAAAAAGCCTGCGGTGAAAAAGAGGGCAGTCAAGAAGCCAGCGATCAAGAAAACTGCCGAGAAGAAAGCCGACTCGAAGAAACCGCCTGAAAAGAAGCCTGCGGAGAAAAAGCCCGCTAAGAAGAAAAGCGCGAGCAAGAAGTCCACGGTGAAGAAATCAACTACAAAGGCAAAATCAATCAAGTCGCCAAGGAAGCCCGCTGCGAAGGGCAAAAAATAGACACGGCCTGAATCAAATCGTCCCTGAAGTTTTTGGCTTCAGGGACGATTTTTTGTGGTTGGCAATTTCTGAAAACTGTATATAATAGCCATATACAACAATGGTAGACCTTTCCTCTGTCACTGGCTTTGAATGGGATGACGGTAATCGCGATAAGAACTGGGAGAAACACCAGGTCTCGAATAGCGAATGCGAGGAAGTGTTTTTCAATCTTCCGCTCCTGCTAAAGCCTGATCCGTCACATTCCCAAACGGAAGCCCGTTATTATATTCTCGGTCAGACCAATGCAGGTCGAAGGTTATTTATTTCTTTTACCCTTCGCGGCGAAAATATTCGTGTGATCTCCGCTCGTGATATGAGCAAGCGAGAAAGGAATTTCTATGAGCAAGCCTATTCCTAAATTCAAATCCGAAAAAGAAGAACGCGCCTTCTGGGCGGAAAATGATTCCATGGACTATCTCGATTGGAAGCAAGCCCAGCGCGCCATCTTCCCGAATCTCAAACCTACGCTCAAGTCCATTTCTCTGCGCTTGCCAGAATCCATGATCGATGAGTTGCGCCAACTGGCGAATGAACGTGACGTCCCGTATCAGTCGCTTATCAAACTTTTTCTGCGCGAGAGCATTGATAACGCGTATTCGGTGAAGTCGTCTAGGTAAAACTGGCGCGCCCTGCTCGAATCAAAACGGCCCTGAAGTCTCTGGCTTTAGGGCCGTTCGTTTTGGTTGCTGTGATATTTAGTGCGTGTCGGTGGAGAGTCGTAAACCAAACCCCAGTCCTGACTCGTTTTATGCACCTTGTTGCATTGACACAGTCTCCTCCTAAAACAATGATTGAATTGCAGATCGGTTGGTCAAGTTAGTCTTATAGGGCGCCAATCCTAGCCATATGAGAAAAATAATTACCGTATGCTCCGCGACCTTCAAAGTGTGCTGGGGGGTAGCCATTTGGTTTTAATTCTCTGCCGCGGGTGCGTAACGCTAGTCCCTTTTGTTCCCACGATTTTTCATCCCCAATACACCAGGGAAAGGTTTCCGCCATAAAGCCCACTGTAAAACAAACTTCTGGATCTTGACAATCCATGCCTCCTAATTCAGTAAAGACATTAATAAAAATAGCCTTATTACCAAGGTCTTCATCTAGCCCTGTGAGGAAATCTGGTTCCGAGCATGAATACCATGCAAGAAATAAAAGCCTTAATGCAGTTTCTTTATCGCGAGCGCCATCCTTCCAGCGGTGTTGCAGCATTGTAAAAGCGCTTCCAAGCGTTTGACAGCCCTTCTCTACATACTGTTGCTCAATCTGTGTAATTATGACAAGACTAACCATGAGCCGGTAATCTCCCATATATACTACTCATGGTCACAAATTGCGCCTTCTGTCTTCTAAAAAACGCAATTTGTGACTGAGTGCAGTATTCATAGATGAGCAATAATGAAAATCTGCTAGGTATAGTTACAATGCACTCGCCAACAGAATTTCATCCTTTTCCTAAACTACGCGTTCCGCGACCTTCTCCCCATACCCCAACAACGCCTTGACCATCTCCTGCGTCCGTCCTTCTGCGTAGACGCGCAACACAGGTTCTGTCCCCGAGGGGCGGATCAATAGCCACGAGTCATCGGCCATGATGTATTTCACGCCGTCGCGCTGGCTGATCTCGTCCACTTTTTGGCCGCCAATTTCAGCGGGGGCTTGCTTCGTCAGGAAGTCGGTCATTTCGGCTTTTGCGACGGGACGGCTGAGGCGCAAGTCGGTGCGCTCGTAGAAGGCGGGGCCAACATCTTTGAGCAGATCGTCCACCAACACGTTGAGGGGCTTGTTCATGGCGGCCACGATCTCCACCAGCAAGAGGCCCATGATGGGGCCGTCGCCTTCGGGGATGTGTCCCTTGAACGAGATGCCGCCCGATTCTTCGCCGCCGATCAACACGTCTTCGCTCATCATCAAATCGGCGATGTGGTTGAAGCCGACGGGAGTCTCGTGCAGGGGCAGGCCGTAGCGTTTGGCGAGACGGTCTATCATGCGCGTGGTGGAAACCGTCCGCACGACCGCGCCAGTCATGCCGCGCTTCTCCACCAGATATTTCAATGAGAGCGCGAAAATCTTGTGCGGGTCCACGAATACGCCGCGCTCGTCCATCGCGCCGATGCGGTCCGCGTCGCCGTCGGTGCAGAGGCCGAAGGCGCCCATGCCCGAAGAAATCGCCGAAGCCAGCGCGCCCAAATTTTTCGCGATCGGTTCCGGGTGGACTCCGCCGAAGCCTGGGTTCATCTCGTTACGCACCTCGGCCACCTCGCAACCCGTCCCTTGCAGGAAACCCTTGATCGTGCCGCGCCCCGAACCGTACATCGAGTCCACCACGATGCGCTGGGGGTTGTCGGCGATCACGTCGCTTTTGATGAGCGTTCGCAGGTGATCGTAATACGCGGGCAGGGGGTTGAACTTTTGGATCAAGCCCATCTCGCGCGCCTTTTTGAAATCCATCAGGTTGGGGCCGCGCGCCTGCTCCTCGTTGTCGTTGATGTACACTTCCACGCGGCGGCATTGCTCGGGCAGGGCCGATCCGCCGAACGCGCCTTTCAATTTGACTCCGTTGTAGCGCGGCGCGTTGTGCGAGGCCGTGATCATCACGCCGCCGACCGCGCCGAGATTTTTGACCGCGTACGAAATGGCGGGCGTGGGCGAATCGGACTGGGCCAGGTGGACCTCGAATCCGTTCGCGGCCAGGACGCGCGCCACCTCTCCCGCGAATCTATCCGACAGAAAGCGCGTATCGTAACCAACCACGATTCTTTCCGGACCTTTAGCGGGCGCGCCATTCGCGGGCTTGGTCCAATGTTCCGAAGCGACCGCGTCCGCGATGGCCTGCGTGACCATGCGAAGATTGTCAAAAGTAAAGGTATCTGAAATGACGGCGCGCCAGCCGTCGGTGCCGAAATGGATGGGCATGTTAAACTCCGTTTTGAGGGGGGATAATTGCGTACTGCGTGTTGCGTACTGCTTATTGCGTGTCTACCTGTGTACTTCAGGGCGTTGGCGTAGCCGTCGGTTCCCAATTGACGACGGGCGTGGCCGTGGCGAGCAGAGACTGGATGATCCAGCCTTCCACCTTTTCGCCGTTGCGATCCACGAGAATTTTGATCCAAACATCTTCGAGGATGACGGTCTCGCCGAGGACGATGACAATGTATCCGTTACTGAGCGTGAAGAGGTAATCGCCGCCCGGCGCGTTGCGGACGCGCGCACCTCCGCCCTCGGGCGATTTGATGGTGGCGTAGATGGGCGTCGGCTCGACGGTGAAGGCCAGCGTGGACGCGCCCTCGGGCGTGGATGTGGCTGGTTCAAGTGTGGAGGTGGGAGGAATCTCCGTCTGCGTGGGAGAGGGCAGGGTAGCGCTCGGGCTGGGACTCGGCGCGGCGGAGGGCAACGCGGCCGAAGTCGAGGTGGGAGGCGATGAAAGGGTGGGAATCGGCGCGGGAGGAGGCACAGTCCCGCGCGGGGCGAAATCGAAGGTGTAGGCCGTCCACGCGATGGCGAGGAAAGCGATGATGACGAAGAAGGTGAAGAGGAATCCGCCGAAGGAGCGCGGGCGGAAGCGCAGGGCGATCAGGGTAAGCGTGGCGACGATGGTGGCGAACGCAAAGTGGACGAGCGCCACGAATGCGGCTTCGGGAAACACGCCATTGAGCCGTGCGCCGAGGCCGAAGCCTGCGGCGCTGAGGGGCAGGTAAAACGCGTAGGCGAGGAAGGCGCTGGGGAGGTAGGGTTTGTTTTCGGTGCGGACGAAGGTGATGACGAGCAGAACCGCGCCGAGCGCGAGGATGGCGAGTTGGGGAATCCAGAGCGAAGCGCGCAGGTGGACTTCTTGATGTGTGCGCGGTTCGAACGGGAGGGCAGCGAAGCCCGCCGCGAGGCCGATGAGGAAAACGATGATGGCGCTAACGAGCAGCGCGGCGAAGGTTTGGAAGAAGTAGCGCGGCGAGCCTGTGACGATGGCGATGGCGAGGCCGACCCAGGGCGTGAGGAGCGGCGCGGCGAGCGCGCCAAAGATGAGGGTGGCTTGCGAGTCGAAGGCGAAGCCCGCGGCCAGGATGACCCCGCTGACCACGGCGAAGATGAACAATTCAAAGGATGGATAGGAGCGATGCGCCACGTCGGCGAGGACGGCGGCCTGCCCTTCGGCGTCGGAGGGGAACAGGGCGCGGCGGGCGCGGCGACGGCGGGCGCGCGCGTCGTGAAGAGGGGGATTGGGGGAGGCGGGTTCGTTCATTGGGGTGAAGGCTGCGGAGTCCAACGTCTCTGACGTTGGTTCGAAAGTCGGAGACTTTCGAGTCCGCGATGGGGATTATTTTCTTAAACTCGCGATCAATCGCAATGGTTTTTCGAGCAGGTCGAGGGCGGAGAAAATGTCGGGGACGAGCAGATCGGCGGCGAGGAGGGTTTCTGTCGCGAGGCCTTCTTTCGAGAGGATGCAGATTCCCAGCGCGGCTTCTTTGAGCATGAGCGCGTCGTTCGCTCCCTGGCCGATGGCAACGACCGAGTCGGCGCCGATGTTTTTCACGTAGTCGGCTTTTTGCTGGGCCTCGTTCCCGCCTTTGATTCGCACTGCAACAAGATTGAGTTGTGCGTCAATGACGGACTGCCGTCCGTGCGTGTCGGCGGTGAGCAGGTGGATTTGGAGTCGGTCGCGCAGGAGTCCGATGCGTTTGGCGAGGCCATCGGGGAGGATGCCATCGAGGGCAAGCGTGCCGTTCACGTCGGTGACGAGGTGTTCAATCCGCAATTCGCCGCGGCCTGGGATGGTGAGTTCGAGCATGGAGGGTATTATACAGCATGGATTCCCCGTTGGTTTTTTATCGCGAAAAGCAAGTCGAAGGTCGAAGGTCAAAAGTCGTTTTTGCAAAATGTGACTTTTGACCTTCGACTTTTGACTTTCAACCTGTATATTGCATGACCACCCCCGCGGCAATGCAAACCTGTCCAAGATGATACAACCCGATATTTATGATTCGTCCATTTTGGATGGGGGTAACGAATTTGAGCCATGCCAGAACAATATCTGATAGATAGAAAAGGAACGCGCCCAAGCCAACCAATCCCGAAGCGCCCGCGCCCCAGGTGGCATCCGTCAACTTGAGCATGGCGGAGAGCAACATCAGCGTGATGACGATGCCGTAGACCGCGACGAGTTTTCGCATGCGCGTGGCGCCCTTCTCCGCCAGTGCGGACAGGATTCGGCGCAGAACGCGCGCCGCTCCCAACCCGACGATGACGGCCATGATGATGCCCCACATCGAGAAGGCCGAGGGCGGAGAGTTGAATCCGATCACGTAGAAAATTTGCGCCAGCAGGAACGCGACCAGTCCGTACAAGAACATGCGGTCGAGCCAGAGCAACAGCACGTCGCCCACCAGCGAGAAGAACATCCCCAGCGCGAACCAGGTCAACGCGCCATGCAAGCCTACCGATGTCCACAGGTAGGCCAGAAGGAGAATCATCACCGCGGGCTTGGCGATGAATTCCAATTTTCGATTTTGTTTCCATGTCGCCCACGCGGTCAGCGCGGCGAAGATCAACGCGGCAAGTACAAACAGCATCCCTGCCTCCTCTCATTGTTGTTCGTCATTGCGAGGAGGGCGTTCGTCCCGACGAAGCAATCTCGCTCAACATGGAAGGGATTGCTTCGCACCGAACGCTCGCAATGACGACTCACTTCTTTCTTCTTCCTTCCTTTTTCACCTTATACCCAAATCGCTTCAACCATTCATCGTCATTCCGCCAATCCTTCAGCACTTTCACGCGCAACTCTAAAAAGACGCGGCGTCCGCCCATGGACTCAATCTCCGTGCGCGCCGCGGAGCCGATGGATTTGAGCATCTTGCCGCCCTCGCCGATGACGATGCCCTTCTGCGAATCGCGCTCCACGAAAATGGTGGCGGCGATGTAGGCCATGCCGTTCTCGCGCTCCTTGAACTCGTCAATGCGGACGGCGACTCCGTGCGGCACTTCGTCGCGCAGGTGATTCAGCGCGGCCTCGCGGATCAAATCGGCGGCGATCTCTTTTTCGTACAGATCGGTGATTTGTTCGGGATCGAATTCGGGCGGTCGGACAGGCAGGAACGAGACGAGCAGACTCAACAAGTCCACGAGACCGTTGCCGCGCGCAGCGGAAAACGCCACGACCTTCGCGTCTTTCTTGACGAGGGCCGCGTACTCCTCTCGACGCGCGTCCAGCGCCTCAGCGAGGACCAGGTCCACTTTGTTCAATCCCAGCGCTAGGGGAGTCCGACGCGGGAGCAGGGACGCGATCCGCGCGTCGTCTTCGGTGGGATGCGTCGAAGCGTCCACCAGCCAGAGGATCGCGTCCACCCCGTCCAATGCTTCGCGGGCTTCTTGATTCAGGAACTCGCCCAGTTTGTGCCGCGCCGCGTGGACGCCAGGCGTATCCACAAAAACCATTTGATACGAGTCGGTCGTCAGGATGCCGAGTTGACGGCGACGCGTGGTTTGCGGTTTGGGCGAAACCGCCGCGACCTTTTGTCCCAGCAGGGCATTGATGAGGGTGGATTTGCCCACGTTTGGGCGGCCAAGGATGGCGATAAAACCAGAGCGGAAGTCAGTCATACTTTTCGGGGTTTCCAGTTGACAATGGCGAGGCTGGAGACGATCAGCGCCGTGCCAGCCAGCAATTGCCAGGAGAGATGTTCATCGAGGAAGAGCACGCCCAGGATCACACCGCCGAGCGGAAAGAGGTAGGTGACGAGCGAGGTGCGGGTGGGGCCGATTTCGTGGAGCAGATAGTAGAACATGATCATCGCCACTCCCGAGCCGAGGATGCCCAGCCATAGCGCGGCCACCCACGTGATGGGCAGGGCAGGAATGAGGAAGGGCTTCTCGAAAATCGGCGCGACAATCCACATGAGAATGGCGGAAGTGAAAAGCGGCATCGCGCCGCGCACCACGCCATGGACGTGTTGGGTAAACTTGCGCGCCGCCACCGCGCTGCCCGCGTAGAAGAGCGAGGCGAGGATCACCGCGCCTTGCCCGATGGCCGAATTGTGCGCGCCCGCCGTCAGGTCTTTGCTGAGGAGGATGACCACGCCCGCGAAGCCGGCCAGCAAGCCGAGGACTTTCGGCAGGGTCATCTTGTCGTCGTGCAACCAGTAATGGGCGATGACGATGGTGAAGAGCGGCACGGTCGCGTTGAGGATGGAGGCCACCGCCGAATCAATGGTCTGCTCGCCCCATGATATGAAGAAGATCGGGATGGCAAGGCTGGCGGGGCCGATGATGGCGAAGGTCAGCCAGGTTTTGCGGTCGCGCGGCCAGGCCACTTTTTGGAAAGCGCCGATAATCCACGCCGTCAGCGCTCCGAACAACATGCGGAAGGCCACCAGCGCCATTGGGCCGATTTCCTGCACGCCGATCTTGATCCACAAAAAGGAGGAACTCCAGACCAGGCCCAAGAGGATAAAGACAATCCAATGCTTTGTTTTCATTTTCACCACAGTTAGGGGGATAAAAAAGCCCGCAGGCTTTCAGCGGGCTGAGTGTATCACGGTTGGCTGTCATCCCCTCCCCCCAACTCCGGCAGCGCGGACTCGATCTCCTCGGGGCTTTGGCCTGATTCGAGCCTGTCCACCACGTCGTCGAATTCGGGCGGCAGGTCTTCGCCCAGTTGATTGCCCATCTTTCGCATCATCTGTCCGAGGGCTTTGGGATCGTCTTCCATCCCTTCAAAACTCGCGAATTCACTTTCCACGTTCTCCATACGCGTGTCGCTGGACTTCGCGATGCGGACGCGCGTCATCCGTCGGCGCGTGTTCACGCTTCCGCAATGCGAACAGGGCGCGGGCTTCTTCCCATATTCGGCATAGGTTAGGAAGATCTCGAAGCGTTTTTTACAGTCATTGCAGAGGAAGTCATAGGTGGGCATGGCTACATTTTAACGCAAATGGCGCGAATAAAAAAATTCGCGCCACTCTCGTCATACGCAAAAACCCGTTATCTTTTACGGAATCTCCACAGGCAAAGGGACGCCCGCGCGCAGCGAACCGACGTAAATGCTTTTGCCCGTCTCCGCGTTTAACACAACCGTGATATTGTCGAAGCGTTCTGCCTCGCCTCCCCACCACGCCTTTCCGCTTGGACCTTTCCAAACGACCTCACCGCGAATGACAAAGACAAAAATAGGCAGGTCAGGAGTCTCCCCTGCGTCATCGCCGCTGAACTTTGCCCACTCATCAAAACTCATGCGGACAGATTTTGTCGCGAGCGGATCGCCGACCAACCCATGATTTATGGCTTCGGCCAGAGCATTGGCTTCCAACGTCGCGTCATCCAATGTGCCGCGTTGGGAATTACAGCCAGTCAAAGCAAGCGTTACTCCGAGAGTCAAAAGGAAAACGAGATGGTTTGAAACGAATTTCTGAAACGGGTTCATGGGAAATAACCTCCTGTCAGTTTGGATTCCATCTGCCGAAATTATATGCCAGTTTTTTTTGCGACAACCCAAACGGGTTATGCGTTTCAGGTACAATAGCGCAATGTCCTCCGAACACAACTTCGATCTTCCGCATCCCAAACCACTGCTCATCGTCATCTCTGGGCCTTCGGGCGTGGGCAAAGATACCGTGCTCCAACGCATGAAAGAGCGCGGCCTGCCCTTCCACTTCGTCGTCACGGCCACCACGCGGCCCAAACGTCCCAACGAAGTCCACGGCCGCGATTACATCTTCGTCTCCAAAGAAGAATTCGCGGGCATGATCGAAGCCGACGAGTTGATCGAATACGCCATCGTCTACGGCGATTACAAAGGCATCCCCAAACAGCAGGTGCGCGAAGCCCTCGCCAGCGGCAAAGATGTGATCCTCCGCATAGACGTGCAAGGCGCCGAAACCATCCGCAAACTCGCGCCCGAAGCCCTGCTCATCTTCCTCACCACCGAAACCGAGGAAGAACTCGTCCGCCGACTCGAAACGCGCAAGACCGAAACCCTCGAAGAACTCAAACTCCGCATCGCCACCGCGCGCAAGGAATTGCAACGTATCGCGGCCTTCGACTACGTCATCCTCAACAACGACTTCCATCTCGACTCCACCGTGGACTCCATCCGCGCCATCATCGACGCCGAACATCATCGCGTCAACCCGCGCCAGGTGACTCTATGAGCGACTTCCCCGCCTCTCCATCCGACGTTCAGCCGGCCGCGCCGCCCGCCGGCCCCATCGCCCTTCGGCTTCCGTCCTCCCCGCCGCGCGTCACCTACACGATTCTTGCGCTGACGATTCTCATCTACCTCCTGCAAATGGCTTCGAGTTTCCTGACAGGTTACGATCTGCCTGTCGCTTTTGGCGCCAAATCGGGAGAGTTGATTCGCGATGGGCAACTCTGGCGATTGATCACGCCCATCCTTTTGCACGGATCGCTCTGGCATATCGGCTTCAACATGTACGCGCTCTTCAGTTTCGGCACGGGGCTGGAAAGGCGCTTCGGACATTTCCGATTTTTGGTTCTCTATCTTCTCGCTGGATTCTCTGGCAACGTGCTTTCCTTCCTCTTCACAGACGGGATCTCCGTCGGTTCGTCCACGTCCATTTTTGGGTTGATCGCTGCCGAGGGGATTTTTCTCTACCAGAATCGAAAACTCTTCGGCGAAGAATCAAAACAAGCCATCGGCAACGTGATCTCGGTGGCCGTCATCAATCTCGTAATCGGTTTTTCGAGCGGCGGATTAATTGACAACTGGGGACACATCGGCGGACTCTTCGGCGGGTTGATCTTCACCTGGTTCGGCGGCCCGCTCTGGCAGGTGGAGGGGATCTATCCCCTGCTCCGCCTCGTGGACAAACGCGAAGGCCGCGACGTGGTGCTGGGCGCGGCGGCGGTGTTGATCCTCTTCGCCGCCCTGGCCCTGCTCGGAATGACATCCGTGATTGTGCCTTAAACCAAAACGGCAGACGCATCGAAAACGTCTGCCGTTTTTTTTATACAGAATATTTTACGTGTTATGCGCCAGCCGCGGATCCAGCGCGTCGCGCAGGCCGTCGCCAAGCAGGTTGAAGGCCAGCACGGTCAGCATGATGGCGAAGCCGGGATAAAAGACGAGGTGCGGCGCAGTGAAGACCTGGTTGCGTTCATCCGCCAGCATCTTGCCCCACTCGGGCAGGGGCGGTTGCGCGCCGAGGCCGAGAAACGAGAGCGCGGCCGCATCGAGAATGGCGCTGGCGATGCCGAGCGTGCCTTGCACGATGAGGGGCGTCAACGCGTTGGGGAGGATGCGGCGGAACAAAATGTCAAAGTTGGATCCGCCCAGCGCACGAGTGGCCGATACATAGTCCATTTCGCGAACCGATAGGACAGACGACCTCACCACGCGCGCGTAGGATGGAATCGAGACGATGCCGATCGCCAGCAACGCGTTTGTCAGCCCTGGCCCGAGCACGGTCACGATGGCGATCGCCAAAAGAAGCGAGGGAAACGCCAGAAGGACGTCCATGAAGCGCATGATGACGTTATCCAGCCAGCCGCCGAAATATCCGCTCACCGCGCCGAGAACCGTCCCGATGACGATGGCAAAGGTGACGGTGGAGAATCCGATGAACAGGCTGATGCGCGTGCCGTAGAGCAGGCGGCTGAACGCGTCGCGCACGTTACCATCCAATCCCATGATGTGTTGCGGTTGTTCGTCCGGACAGTCGCCCATAATGTGGATGCAGGGGGCAGCTCTTCGTTTGGCAAATTCCCTGGGATAGCCGTCCACGTCCAGCATGGATCGGATCGGGTCATAGGGCGCGAGCAATGGCGCGGCGAAGGCGATCAAAATGAGCGCCCCGAGGATGCCCAGCCCCACCATGGCGGAACGGCGGCGAAAGAGACGTCTCCACGTCACCTGCCAAAGGCTAACCGATTTGAGGGTGAGGCCCTCGGCGTCGAGCGCGGCGACTTTGTTATCCTGTGTCATGAGGGTTTCCTAGTTGAGTCGGATGCGGGGATCGAGATAGGCGTAGGAAATATCCACCAGCAGGTTGAGCGCCACGAAGAAAACGGCGATGACCACGGTGAAGGCCTGCACAATGCCATAGTCCCTTGCGGTGATCGCTTCAAAGAGGGTGCGCCCCACGCCGGAGAGTCCGAAGATGGTTTCGGTGAGAACCGCGCCGCCAAGCAGGCTTCCCAGCGAAAGCCCGATCACGGTGACGAGCGGCAAAAGCGAATTGCGAAAAGCGTGTTTGAATATCACCGCATTGAACGATAAGCCTTTGGCGCGCGCGGTACGGATGTAATCCTGCCCAAGCACATCGAGCATGGACGATCGCGCCATACGCGCGATCAACGCCATTGGGATCGTTCCAAGCGCCAGCGACGGCAGGATGAGGTGTTCAATGGAGTCTTTGAGAAGTTCCCAATTGGCGCTGAGCAGGGCGTTAATGACGTTCATGCGCGAGATGAACCCCAACAGCCCAAAGAGGAAGGTTCCATCCGTCAAGGTCATGCCCCACACTTCATAGAATGGATCGTCGGGAATGCCCGGGCTGACGCGGCCCGAGGGAGGCAACCAGAAGGGTGTGTCTTTGAGTAATAATGAAAACACATAGGCCAGCATCAACCCCAACCAGAAGACCGGCATGGATACGCCGGTGTTGGCCCAGATCATTGTAAGAACGTCAACCCATGAATTATGCTTTACCGCCGAAATGATGCCCAGGGGAATCCCCACCAGCAGGCTGACCATCAGCGCGGAGACGCTCAACTCCACCGTGGTCGGCAGGCGCTCGGCCAGCAGGCGCGAGATCGGCAGGCTGAGGCGGTACGATTGCCCAAACTCGCCGCGCCCGATCTCTCCCAAATAAATGCCGAATTGTTTCATCAGGGGCTGGTCGAGTCCCTTTTCGCGAATAAAACGACTGCACACCTCTTCGGTGGCCTTTTCCCCCAAAATGGCGCGGCACGGATCGCCGGGGATGACGCGCGCCAGCATAAACGTCACAAGCAAAATACCAAATATGACCGGGATCGAAGTCAACACGCGCCGCAGGATGTATTGGAGCATCATGGCTGGTGATTCCTTTGAGAATACGGGATGGCGGTTCCCCGCCATCCCGTATGGCTTGCAAAAAACGGAAGTCGCTAACGACTATCCACCGGGTTTCTTCATCAGGCCCCAGAGGTAATCGAAGTACTCCCACAGGTTGGTGTTGCCCACGTGGAACGGAGAGCCGATGTTCAGGCCCATGTTGAAGGTGGCAACCACGTCCGCGGCGTCGAAGTCCGAGCCGTCGTGGAACTTCACGCCCTTGCGCAGAGCGCAGGTCCAAACGGTCAGGTCTTCGTTCGGCGTGCAGGATTCAGCCAGCGCGGGGATGGCGTCGGAGCCGTTGATCTCGTAGGTGTAGAGCGATTCAACGACCTGCTCGCAAACGCGCAGCGACTCGCCGTCGGACTCATCGGCGCAGAAGAGGCTGATGGGTTCGGCGTTCTGCATCCAGACGAAGGTGTCGCGGCCGCCGGGATCGGAGACGTAGAACAACTCGGTGCCGAGCGGGCTGGCCTGCGGGTTGGTTACGTCGGCGCGATAGGCCACGCCCGAGCCGCCATGAGCGACGGGAATCATCGGGACGTATTCACGGATGGCGTTGTTGATTTCCACGTAGATCGATTCCGCTTCGGTAGGAATGCCGATCTGCGCGCCTTCGACCAACAGGTCGGTGTAGGTGTCAGACTGGGTTCCGAATTGCGGGTTGGCCGCGCCGAAGTGGTAATCGAGGAAGTTGGTGATGTGGGGATAGTCCGCGCCCCAACCGAGCAGGTAGATGCCGTCGGTCAGCGAGCCGGAGGTGGAGGCTTCGATAAACGCGCCCGATTCCATCACAACGATCTCGGCGTCAATGTTCAGGTTTTCCTTCAACTGCGCCTGAATATCCTGGGCCACGTTGCTTACCTGGGGCAGGTAGCCGCGCACGACGTCACGATAGTACAGTTTCATCGCGAAGCCATCGGGGTAACCGGCCTCGGCCAACAGGGCCTTGGCGGCATCCGCGTTGAACTCGTACCACGCATCGCCCACGCAGCCGTTCGGGATGGCGCATGGGGTAAAGTGGCTGGCAACCTCGGATCCTGGCGGATAGAAGGTATCCACGATGCGCTGGCGGTCAATGCCCTGCGCGATCGCCTGGCGAACCTTGACATTATCGAACGGGGCCACGGTGTTGGTGATGCCGATGTAGAACACATTCAAGGCCGGGCGTTCCTTCAATTGTAGGGTCGCGTCGTTCTTCACGGTCTCGAAATCTTCGGGGCCGACGTTGTCAATCGCGTCCACGGTGCCGGCTTGCAGTTCGAGCATACGAGCCGCAGACTCGGTCGACCAGCGGAAGACCAGGGTTTCGGCGTACGGCGCCTCGCCCCAATATTCGGGGTTGGCGGACAGGGTCACGCTTTCGCCGCGTTTCCACTCGCTCACCATGTAGGGGCCAGTGCCGATGGGATGCTCGAGGCCCTCGCTGGTGCGAATGCCATCGCCCGCGGTAGCTTCGATCCACTCGGAGGGATAGATGCCATACACGTTGAAGGCAATCTTCGAGAGGAAGGCAGGATCCGGGCGGCAGAGCGTGAAGGTCACGGTGTTCGCGTCGGTCGCGACGACAGACTGGATCAAGCCAGCGTAATCGCCGTTGCATTCCTCAGCGGGGACGGAAAGCGAAGTTCCATCAAAGGTCGCGATCGGAACATCGGGGATGGGGGTGGGCTCAGGGGTCGGAGCCGCAGTGGGCGCCTCAGTGGGCGCTTCGGTCGCGGGAGCCTCGGTGGCCGGGGCTTCCGTGGCGGGGGCTTCGGTCGCTTGTCCGCCGCAGGCCGCCAGCATCATGCTGGCCAACACGAGCAGGGAAAGCAGGTTAAACAGTTTCTTATTCACGGTTCTCTCCTCCATTTGAGAGTGTTGGGTAAGGTGACGAACAGGGCTGGGGGAACGATGAAATATCTTGAGGGGCTTTCGCCTCCTTTCTGCAAAATCATGCAAAAGGTCTCAAAATTATACAGCAAAATCCAATTCAAAACACAGGCAATGGGATTCCCGCGCCATTGATCCGGACTCCGCTCGGATCGCCCGTCCACACGCCGGGGATGACCGTCCCGCACGACGCGCATTTTCCCTCCCCCGTCACTCGGTACGCGCGGACCCTGTAGCCGCGTCGCTCGATGGCCGGCCGATTGCACCCCGGGCAAAACGTATGCTCATACTCGCCCACATGCCCGGGCAAATTCCCAGCATAGACAAAGTGCAACCCCGCCTCGCGCCCAATATCTGCCGCGCGCTGGAGCGTACGCGCGTCGGTGTTATCGTTTTCCGTCATCTTGTAATCTTTGTGGAAGGCCGTCACGTGCCAGGGGATATCGGGCGAAACGCTCGCCAGAAAACGCGCCGCGTCCCACAGTTCCTCGTTCGAATCGTTGAAGCCTGGGATCACGAGAGTCACAACCTCCACCCAAATCCCCAGCGCGCCCGCGCGCTGGATTCCGTCCAGCGTATTTTGCAACACCCCGCCCAGCTTGCGATAATTTTTATCGTTCATGGATTTCAAATCCACTTTATACGCGTCGAGATACGGACGCAAATACTCCATCACCTCAGGCGTGTTGTTGCCGTTCGACACATACGCGCACTTCAACCCCGCGGCCTTCGCCTCTTTAAAAATCGCCGCCGCCCACTCGCTGGTGATCAGCGGTTCATTATATGAAGAGACAACCACCGAAGCCCGCGTCCGCCGCGCGGCATCCACGATTCGTGCGGGCGTAATTTCGCGAATCAAATTTACAGACGAATCCGATTCTGGCTCGCGCATGGCTTGAGATGTGTACCAGTTTTGGCAATACCCGCAATGAAAATCGCAACCCAGCATTCCAAACGTCAGCGCGGTTTCACCGGGGAAAACGTGATTGAAAGGCTTCTTCTCAATGGGGTCAGCCTGCAACGCGGCCACGTAACCAAACGGAACGCGCAACACTCCTCCCTCATTGAACCGCACCTGACAAATCCCCCGCCGCCCCTCGCGTATCAGGCATCGATGTCCGCACGCGACACAGCGCACCGCGCTGCCCTCTTCACGCGTGTAAAGTTCTCCTTCCTTCGTGAGTTGATCGAGAACATTTGCGATACTCACATTTACCTTCAACTTTTGATAAGTATTGCGACAGTTGCACTGCCGCCACAACAGCGCAACTGCTGGAAAACGATACGAGCCTAGCTTTCGACCTTCGACCTGTAATGTTCGACCAGTATAATACACCGCATGTTCAGCCTTGTCATCCAGGCCGGTGGAAAGTCCGAGCGCATGGGCGAAGATAAAGCCCTCAAGACGTTTTTGGGGCGACCCCTCATTCAACAAGCGCTTGATAGACTCGCGCCCCTCGCGGACGAAATCATCGTGACGACGAATCGCCCCGCAGATTACGCCTTCCTCGGCCCTCGCCTCGTTTCGGACCTCGCGCCGGGGCGCGGCGCCTTGGGCGGACTCTACACCGCGGTCGCTTCGGCGGCGCATCCCATCGTGGGCGTCGTCGCGTGCGACATGCCGTTCGCGAGCAAAGCGCTCTTCGAAACCGCGACGCGGCTTCTCGTCCAGGAAGAGGCGGATGTGGTCATCGCAAAAACGGAGGATGGCTATGAGCCGTTCCACGCGGTCTACCGTCGAGGCACATGCGTCCCCGCCATCAAAGCCGCGCTTGATGCGGACTTGTGGAAGGTCATCGCCTGGTTCCCGTCGGTCAAAGTGCGCGAGTTGACGCGTGACGAAATCGTCGCGGCCGATCCATCGGGGTTATGCTTTTGGAATGTCAACACCCCCGAAGAGTTCGCGAGCGCTGAGCGTCTCGCCCGACCAGCAGACTAGCAACTATCAGACTATCAACACGGGGCAGGGCGCATGCGCCACCACCTTTTGGCTGACGCTTCCCAGCACCGCCGCGGCAATGCGACCCAGGCCGCGCGCGCGCCCATCACGATCACGTCGCTTTCGCGGGTACGCGCCACATCGAGAATGGCCTCGGCGGCCGAGCCTTCGATCAACTCGGTGTGAATTTCGCCAGGGATGGAACCCACCGCCTGTTCCGCCGCGTGCAAAATACCCTGTGCCTCTTCCAGGCGCGCGTTGATGGCAGATTGCATGTTGGGTTCGCCCAGATAGGGAGGAATGGGTTCAAATGAAACCACGATCCTCAGCCGCTCCGATTTCATTTGGCGGGCCAGCTCGCCGGCAAATTTTGCGGCCCGCAGGGCATGATCCGAACCGTCTACTGAAAGCAGGATTTTTTCGAACATGGCATCTCCTTGTTCGTGGGGTACAATTTTAGTATACAACCAAACCGATTGAATCGCATAAACATGGAGCGCCGCAATGACCCTCAACCTATCTGCCATTCGCAGACAATTCCCATCGCTCGACCGCCCTGCCATTTTCTTCGATAACCCAGGCGGCACGCAGATTGCCAAGCCCTCGCTCGACCGCATCACGCGTTACTTGCTGGAATCCAACGCCAATCACGAAGGCGCGTTCGAGACCAGTAAAAAATCGGACGCGGTTCTCGACGAAGCCCACGCGGCCATGGCGGACTTTTACAACGCGTCCTCGCCCGAGGAGATCGTGTTTGGCAATAACATGACAACGCTGACCCTACACATGAGCCGCTCGCTCTCGCGTGACTGGAAGGCGGGCGACGAAATTGTGGTGACGCGTCTCGACCACGACGCGAACGTCACCCCATGGACGCTGGCCGCGCAAGACCGCGGCGCCACCGTCACATGGATTGACTTCGACGTGGAAGATGGCACGCTGAAAATGGATCAACTGGAAAAAGCGCTGGAACGCAAGCCGAAACTGGTGGCGGTGGGATACGCGTCCAACTCGCTGGGGACGATTAACCCGGTCGCGAAAATTGTCCGCATGGCGCACGAGGCGGGCGCGCTGGTCTACGTGGACGCGGTGCAATACGCGCCGCACGGCCCGATTGACGTGCAGAAACTGGATTGCGATTTCCTCGTCTCTTCGGCCTATAAGTATTTGGATGCGTAATTAACAAACGTTCAGGGGCGGTTTTAAACACGCATGTCACATAAGCAATCTTTTCATCATATTCGATCACAAGAGACGCAAACAGACTCAGCATTTCCACGATATATTTCCTTGAGTCGAAATCTTCCTCTGCTTCATCCAAGCCAGAAGCTATCTGCGAAGTGTACTCTTTCAGGGTTTGCAATTGCTCAGGGGAGTAAGCAGAACTTTCCAATCGTCCGGCCAAATTAACCCTTTCGCTAGCAAGCGAATCAATCGTATCTTGAAGTCGTTGTCTCCTCTCAACAAGCACTTCCTTGGGAAAGTTGCCATCCAGATATAAATCTAGAAGTTTCTGTAATTGTGCCCGGTGTTCAACAAGCAACTCGTCCACGACGGCAAGACGTTCTCGAATAGGCGCCTGTTCGCGTTCGCGATTTTCCTGGTACTCTGCAATTCCAGCATCAATAGCGTCAGGATTTCTGATGAATGACTTAAGCCATTCCCAAATAGTAAAATCCACATCCTCTGCCTTAAAATATCGCGCGTTGTCACATTTCCGCTCATAATCATCATAACCACGAGCTGCGTTACACCGATAATAGAGGCGGTTTTTGTACCCATCGTAACTGCCACATGCGGAGATTTTTGAACCACAGACGCCACACTTAAGCTTCCGATTCATCAAATATGAATATTTCAAGTTCCGTTTGGCGTTAGCAATATTAGTCGTTCGCCTTTCCTGGGTAGCATTCCATATTTCCATGTCTACGATTGCAGGAACTTCAACCGAGAGCCAGTGATCCTCGGGGTTTGGCGATCTGTGACCATTCACGCTTCCAATTTTCCCGTAATACCAGACGCCTATATACGTTTTACTGTTGACAATTCGTCCCACGGTGGTTCGGGACCATTTGTCGGAATTTCTACCAGAAATGGGAGGAATCGGGACGCCCATTTGAGTGAGGCGCCGTGCGATAAGTCGTGCCGACATAGGCCCTTTCTTCCCCTCGCCATAAGCGTACCATTGATAGATTAAACGGACGATTTGCGCTTCATCTTCATTAACCACTAATTGGCTTTTACCATCCACATCTTCAAGCCTATATCCATAAGGCGTTCTGCCATGAATTACTACATTGCCCGCCTTGACTTTCTGCCGGCGCCCACGGACCATCCGTTCATTGATCTTCAACCTTTCGTATTCCGCAATGACAGCCTTGATGTTTTTGTTGAGACTGCCTTCGGGAGTGTCAGGATACTCACCCAAAACATATTCAATCTGAACACGGTGGCGTCGGAACTCCTGTTCAATGATGAGTTGTTTGGCAAGGCTGCGCGCAAAACGATCAATCTCGCGAACCACCAGGATGTCGAACTCGCTATTCTTAGCCATCTCCAGAGCCTGGTTTAAGGCCGGCAATTCAAAGGAAGCGCCTGAAGCGCCGCGATCATCCTCGGAAAGTTCAGCAACAATCCGATAACCTCGCTTGAGAGCATGTTCACGACAAATATCGAGTTGACCTGCCAGATTGCGTCCATCTTTAACGCGATCATCACCCGACACACGCGCGTATGTTACCGCTCGATTTTTCATTGGAAAACCTCTTCTGTCGATATGGGAATAAAATGCCAGCCAGGCGTGTCTGGCTGGCATCCACGATTTAGAGTTGAACAGGGGAGCGAAGGAAATCCTGCAACTCCTGGAACAACTCATTCCCCAAAACCTGAATCTGTTCCTCGAGCCCAAGACCGATTCCATTAATCAAATCGGCGAGCAGCATTCCCATATTGCCATCCATGGCAATCAGATTGGGATTCCCCACGGCCTCCTGCCATTCCTGACGGATACGCGTGAGTGCAATTAAAACATGATCCTGTTTGATTTGCGGGTTTGGAAGCATGGCTATCTCCTTTTTGTGTGGGGTAACCCATGTTCCTCAACGGGAACACAGATCTCCCTGGTATATCCCACCAAGGCAAGGCAACAGTGGCTGTATAATCAAACCAGCCCTTTCCTCCGCTCTATCCGGTGGGTTGGGTGAGGGTCGTATTGGCACTACGAACACCAGTACGGCCCGTTTTCTGGCACTATAATTTCATTTCCAGCAATGAAATTATAGCACAGACTATACGGTTGACAAGCCCTCACGCACGCGTTATTTCATGGATGTTTCTGTTCTCGTTTGGGGTGACGACCGCGTTTCCTGCCCTGCTGTTCCCGGTTCTTTAGAAACTCCTGCAGGGATGCGCGGCTGACCTGCCAGGACTGTCCCCACTTTCGTCCGATAATTTTTTCAGCACGGATCAGTTTACGAATGTAATCCAACTCGTATCCACTGATCCGTACAGCTTCGTAGGTGGTCAGCCATTCTTCCATACGCCGTCTTTTCTCCAAACAATATTATATCTTCTAATGTTATGAGGTGAGGGTTTGGATCTGGTGTCCAAAAAACATGTACAAACAGAACTATAGCATCCGAGGCTACGGTTATTCTCCGGAATGAAGTCCGAGTTTTGTAAGGCTTTTCATGGCGGCTTGATTCAAGCGGAACTGGTTTCCGTTATTGTCCAGGGATATTCAAAACCTTGGATGGAAAAATGCACCGCCACTGTCATCCCTCTTTGGATGGCAGCAATCTCGTTGGGGACATCGTAGTCTAACCCGTAGAGTTACCGTACTGGAAAATGCTAATTAAGAGCCGCCGAAAGGCGGTTCGTTAATTTTCCAGCGCATGAAAGGAAATCATGGATTACACAACGTTCTTCCCCGTCGCAAAGGTTCAAGCATTTGCATCCTGCAGGCAAACCAATCATTCAACCCACGCGAGGATTTGAAATGAATACTCCATCTGATACGAAGCCAACGTTTACGCCGGAGCAGAAGCGTACGCTTGGCCGTCTCTACAGTTTTTTGATTGAGCTAGGCAGGGACCGTCAACGACGAATGAAAGAACAGATCAATTGTGAGACAACAATCCACAATGAGCCGCTCAACCTTCCTCTGGATCAGGCCGAACAAGAAATGGAGCGACCCGATTAAATCTCATTCCTCTCCAGGATAAGACAATCTATACAGTTGGGTAACTTGAAAGATCTCCGTTCCATAAAAATCAGGGGCGATATACCCCTTTCTCTGAATCGCGTAATTTAAGGTCAAATTCATGCTATGGGATGCATGACGCTTATTTCTCCGAATGTTGGAAAAAGCGTCTTTCATTCACTTCCTTCATGGAAGGTAATCCAAAAAAATCTCATGTTCGCCCAAAGGTACAGTTCATCCAATTATATTTCTCGCGTAATGTCACAAAATTTCCCGAAAAGTATCCATCCATTTCGGGAAATTCTTCCCTTTACCGCTTCCCTTCCGAACTTTTAAAATCACCAATCCAATACTCCCAACTTCGAGGTTATTCCATGAATCATTTGAAACGACTGGGTGGGCATTATCTTGCATTGATTTTGCTCGTCATTTTCCTGATCCTTACGCTCACCTGGTTCTACCAATTTTTTAAGATCCATTTTGGGTCCGAGATCGCGCTGGTAGCGCTGGCCTTGCTCCTGACAGGGGAAATAATCCTGATGATACGCGGCGCGGTGTATACCTCCCGCATCCATCGCATGTTACGCGAGCAGGCCGATAAAGCCGACCAGGATGTCTTCGCAGAGGAAAAAAGAAGGCCAACCCTGTTCAAGGTCTTTGATATGGATCTCTATCCAATTGTGATCGCCGTTCCCGAGAAAACGGAGATGAGCAGGGTGCGCCTGGAAATCCAGAAACTGCTCGACACCCCCAAAAAGTGCCGAGGCAAACAACCGCGCTTTCCGCTGGCCGACATCCGCGCGGCCGTATTGGAATGGGAACAGCGCGATCCAACCTTCTCGGTCGAGACCGTAGAGCAATTCCTGGAACGAAAATTCGGTTCCAGCGGAAACGGCATCCTGCTGATGTCCCCTTCCACCTTCTACGACTGGCGTCGCCGCATTCGCAAGGAACTCGATCCTCACCGCCCGCCCGCCAATGAGACTGGGCGCAGTCCGGCCATCGTTCCACCGGAACCTTCTTCATGTATGCCCGAGTCCAGTTCGTAGGCCAATCCGAAGTCCAAACCGTAGAGAAACCGTAGCCCCAGATGCTACTAATGAGCCGCCGACAAAGCGGCTCATTTTATTTCCAGCATCTGGAAGGAGAACCATGGCAAAACTAATCATCTACCTGGGCAACCCGGAACGCGAGGCCTTGCATCAACTCGCCCAACGCGAACTGCGCGCCCCGCGCGCCCAGGCCGCGCTCATCATCCGTAACGAACTATCCCGTCTGGGCCTACTCACGCTACCCACATTGGATGCGAATGCGGCGAAGCCGGAAGGCCAGTTGCAGGAGGCGCAGCCGTGAACGATCTGGCTGTTATCATTCCATTCACCATCCTGGCGGTGCTGGGTGGGTTGGGCATTGGCGGGATTCTCTTCATCCTGGTCAAGCATTTCGTGAAACGCCGCTTGCGCAAACCATAACAGGAATGCGCCATGTCCCCCAAAGTCATCTGCATTGCCAACCAAAAAGGCGGAGTGGGCAAGACCACCACCGCCGTCTCGCTCGCCCACGATCTGGCGCAAAAAGGAAAGCGCGTCCTGTTGATCGACCTGGACCCACAGGGCCAATGCGCCACCGCGCTCGGACGCGGCCCGGAGCCGGGCGCGTTCTACCTGCTCACGATGGGGACCACGCCACCCGAGACCAGTTTCATCCGTTCCTGGATTCGTTCCTCGGGCAGGAATGGATTGTGGTTACTGGCGGGAGACCAACAAACCATGGCCGCCCAGACCGTATTGAACGCTCAGGACAAACCCATCTCCTCGATCCGTAATTCCATCAATCGCTTCTTTAAAGACAACCTGCACTACATCCTCTTCGACACCGCTCCCAGCGTGGGTGGGATCCAGGAGCGCGCCGTGTGGGCGGCGGATCTGGTCGTCGTTCCCACCGCCACCGAGTTCCTGTCTGCGGATGGGTTGTCCAAAGCCCTGCACATGCTCAGCGTATTGCAGGGCAAGAAAGGCTGGCGCGGAAAACTGCTCGGCATCCTGCCGACTTTTTATGACGAGACCACGCGCGAGAGTCAGGCTACGATGGAGGATCTGCAGGAGCGATTTGCCGCCAACCTCCTGCCCCCCATACACCGTTCCACATTGCTGCGGGAATGTGTCTCGCAGGGACAAAGCATCTTCGAATTCGACCCGCTCTCGCGGGCGGCCAAGGAATACCAGGCCCTCACCCGCCTGGTGATGAAGTTCTAGGAGGATGCCATGACCAACAGGCGAAATCCCTTTGCTTCCTCCGAAACTCCAACCGTTCCGCCCAGCATCTATGACTCTCTGCGCGTGGCGGAAGAACGCACGCGTAACCGTCAGTGGGAACGCGCGCATCAAAATCAAAAAGTTGTGTACCGCGGGGTGGATCCAAAATTGGCGATCAAGGTCAAGAACATCGCCAGCGAACTGCGCGTTCCCGAAGGCGAGGCGGCGCGGGCCGTGATCGAGCATGCCTTGCGGGATTACGAACGCGGCGAACTGGATCTCAACCCCAGACCCGACCCAGAACGCATGCGCATGACCTTGTATCCGTCCTCTGACTCTCCGCGATTTTCCGGGCATGCAAAAAAATCTGCGCGACGGAAACACGCCAGGACTGGCTGGCGCGTCGTCACCACCTGGCGCGGCTTTCCGCCCGAGCTCAAAAGGGAACTCTCGGCGCGGGCTTCAGACGCGGGACTGAACGTGCCGATCGGGGAATTGATCAACGCCCTGTTGCGTTATGGCCTGCGATCTTATGAAACTGGTCTGCTCAAACTCGAAGCGGTCCCTACCGCCACAACCTTCACCCTGGCTTTGAAGGGGCAAAAATGAATTTGCCGCGAAACTCATTTTTCCTCCCCAACGCGATCTCGAACGTAGGCGGCAGGGACTGCGCGCCGCCTGCACCTTGTCCACGCTCCGCCTACGCATCCGCCCGCGTTCCCGCCTACGTCGAAGCCACGGGAAGGCCCATGACGATTGTTTGGATGGAGTCCTGGCCTGCGGAACCATCGGGCATGTATGCGCGCGAGACAATGCCATGAACCCACAAGAGATTTGGGCGGCTGTCCTGGCGCAACTCCAGCAGGAGATGCCACGCGCCTCCTTCGAGACCTGGGTGCGCGAGACCGATGCGCTCTCCCTGGAACAGGACCGACTGACTGTTTCGGCCCGTAATGCCTTTGCCCGCGACTGGCTCGAATTAAGACTGACAAATCTCGTCCAGCGTATCCTGCAAGATCTTTTGCAGAAACCCATCATGGCTCGCTTTGTTGCCGCGGACGCCGAGGAAGAAATTGCACACGAAGAAGAACTACCTGAGATCGCCATCGAACCCGTGCAATGGTTGGATTATGAACGTATCGTCCAACCCCACAAGCAGGTGGTGGTGAAAGGCTATCTACGCAGACTAGGGATGGAGATCGGACCGAAGGCGATCTGGCTATACATCGGTTTTCACCAGGCGGCCTGGAAGGCGCACGCGCAGGGAAGGGAATCTGCCCTGCACAGCCGCGAGGTCATGCGTTTCAGCGGGTTGCCGAACGGAACGTTCTGGCGACTGTTGCGCGACGCGGAGATCCAGCGATTCTTGCAAGGACTGGTGGAACGCATTGACCCGGTTGGAAAACACCGCTTCCGGCGCGGGCGGGATGGCCGACCGCATCGCGCGCCGATCCGTTACCGTGTCTCCATGACGCCGCGCCTGACGCGCGCCGACTCAGTTGCACTATATACCCGCTTGAAGATTTTATTGGCCGGGGGCAAAACCATCCAAACCGCCTTGCAGGAATTGCTGGCGGCGGAGAACGTTATGGAACTGCTTCAGCCGGCAGCAGAGCAGGAAACGCTGTGTCCCAACACCGTGATGGACATGGCGCGCCTAGAATCTGGTGAAAAGTTTTCATCTGAAATTGATCATCTGGCGCAGGAATTGCAGCGCAAGATCATCAACTGTCTGGGTGATATTCACCTCACGCATTACTTCATCGAGCAGGTCATCCCAAGCCATAACCTCACGCCAGCGCAGGCTTGGTTGATCACAGTAGCGCGTGACATGGCCTATGTCAACGCCCGCACCGGCGAACGGCGCGACGTGGTGACGTTCAAGCGCGGCTACCACGAGACGGCGGAACTGGCGGGCGTCCAACGCTACAAGACCATCCAAGCCTGGTTGCATCCGAATTGGAGGGCGCAGCGCGGCGGCGACCTGACACGCTTCCTGACCGAAGTTGAGATGCCCGAGTCGAATGCCTATCCCGATCTGCGCGTCGAGGACATGCCGCGTTCGTTCCGCGTGCTTTTGGACGAGCCACTGGACGCGAATGGGAGTATTAGGCTGGACGCGAACGGGAGCAATATGGCAGACGCGGATGGGAGTATTAGCCGGACGCGCATGGGAGCATTAGTGGACGCGCATGGGAGTCATATGGTGGACGCGAATGGGAGTGTTTTAAACTCTTTTAAACACCCCAAAAACACCGAAAAGAAAAACACGTCCACCACCCAACACGCTGACGCCAAAAAAGCGGTGGAGGCGGCGCCTCAATTTTGGGAACTCGAGTCCTTGCTCCAACAAAATGACGTCCACCCGAAGGTGCAACGCGAACTGTTTGAAGCGCAAGCCTCGGTGCATGCCTTTGTCTCGTGGGTTTTATATGTCGCCAGCCCGCAAAGCGGAAACCTGTCCGATCCGCTGGGCTATGCCCTCAGCCGTCTGCGCGAACATCCGCTGAAAGAAGCGCGCGGGAATTTTCGCCAATTCGCGGATCTGCCGCCCGCGGAGTTGCTGGGCTTAATCGATTCCACATCTAGCGGCGGCTACCAACTGTCCCCCACTTACAACCATCCCCTGGCGCAAGCCTGGAAAAAGGCAATGGGTTCCAGCAACCGCCGTCTGCCAGCCGTGCGTGCCATATTGTTTGGCGAAAGAGAGGAGTAACAACATGCAACTGCAATTCCTGATCGATTCCGTCCAACGCGCCTCGGGCGCGATGTTCATGCGCGATTTGAAGGAGGATGTCCTGGCGTTTATCTATCCATCCATCGCCGCGCGTACCTTCCACACATTTTTCTGCCCGCCCCTGCGCATTGTGGCATTCAGTTCGCACGGATGCATCCTGTTCGATGAAGTCATTACGAAATGGAGGTTCGTAAAGTTGCCGCCCTGCCAATACGTGATCGAGACCGGCCCCAAGGTTGATTACCGCCCGTTCGTATCCACCATTCTCAATGTCGCGCCGGACCTGCCTCAGGAGGGCGCGTTGGATGCCAGCCTGCGCATGGACAGCCTGCTCTTCGCCCTACTGGCGGAGGCCGTGGCCGATATCCGTCGCATCCGTGAGGCACACCAAGGCGTGGTCAAGTCCGAAGTACAAAGAAAGAAGTTCGAGGTCTGGGAGCGCGGCCAGATCGTGAGTTCGGCGGGATTCCTTCTTGATTTCTCACGCGCCTGGACTCTGCCCTCTGGCGCGGTTCGTCTCTCCCATGAAGTGCTCGCGACTGAGGAGCCGTATCTGGAGGAGTTGGTGGCGGCCTCGGTGGCTGGCGTTCCGTGGCGGCACAACTTCCCGAATGCCTGCCTGCGCTGTGGCAAACCCGGTTCATGGCGCTCGATCCTGCAACCGACCCCGGAAGCGCTGGTGGAAAACACCTGGCGCTACCAACGCCCGGAAAACGCCGTGCCGCTCTGTCATCATTGCACGGAGACGCTCGAATTCCTGCGGCGGGAAGACCTGCGCTTTGACCTGGCCTGGGGGTTGTGGGGGCCACGCTTCGAAGCCTTCTGGGAATGGCATCAAGCCTCGCTCGAGCGCCGACTGCCCGAGTGGGACTCGTGCGCGCATCCGCTCTGGCCGCCGGAGTTTGGCGGAGGAAGTTGGGAGACGGGTAGCGGTTCCCTTAAAGTTGCCGAGCCGCGCCCGCCGCATGGGATCGTGCGGGACAGTCGCCACGAACAGGCGATGCGGCGCGTCCTGTTTTACAAACGCTTCCGAGGGCGACAGCCGGGCGAGACCCACTTGCAGAGGTTGCTAGACTTCCAGTTCGAACCCTCTGAAGGAGATTGAACCATGACCCTGCTCGCATTTCTCGGCGCGCTCAGCCTGAGCGTGCTGGCCTTTGAACTGCTATCCACGTTCCAGAACGCGTTCACCGTATTCGGCAACAACCGACTGATAAGCGCCTCCACCAGCCCAGCCACCAAACGACGATCCACCTGGGAAGCTTTGTTGGTGGCGATCCTGCCCAGCCGCTTCGACCCGCAACAGGCGAAGAATATGAGCGATGTGATCAGCCTGCTGCGGCGCGCCGGCTATCCATACGACTCGCCTGGCGAATTCTACGCCGTGGCCATGCGCGAGTTCTCGCTGTATCTGGTTGTGGGAGGCTTGTTGGCCGGCGCGCTTGCGGCTTTAAATGTCCTGGCGGCCGCGCCGGTGATCGCCTTGATCTTTGCAGTCCTGGGACTGCGCCGCCCCTACGCGCGCTTGAAAATGCTGGCGAGGAAACGGGCCGAGTCTTTGCGCAACAACATGCTGATTGGGTTGTCCGTCTTGAGCGCGCTGTTATCTTCAGGCGTGGGCGTGCAGGAGGCCTTGCGGCGCGCCTCCAGCGTGGGCGGACCGTTCTGCAACCTGCTGGGACTGCTTGTGGCGCGCATGGAGGTGGATGACTTTGCCCGGGCGGTGGAGATCACGCGCGATCATCTGCCCGATGTCAGCGACGTGGAAGCCAATCTGTTCCTGCGCGATATTCACGACTTCTTCGCCAATAACCGCCCGGTGCTATCGAGCGTGCGGGGATTACAGGAAGCCGTCCACCGCGCGGTGGTGGAGCAGACCGAGGCGCGCGCCGCGCTCGTGCGTCAGCGGGCCGGCCTGTTTGGGGCGCTGGCCGTGGTGGGATTGGTGTTGTCCATCATCGCGCCCTTCATCTGCGCGGGGATGATTTAGCCTCGTATGAAAATCGTTTTGACACGCAACTTATTTCTGTGCCTGCTTGCCTATCTTTGCCTGGCGCTGGGGTTGTATGCCGGCGCGTTTTACGTTACGCGCGCCGTGGTTGCCTGCTGGCAGTTGACCTCCATCCCTGGCGTCCCGCCGTCCGAATGCCGCGCCCCGGCCCGGGCGTCGTTTGAACCGACTGTCGTGAGCGAGACGCAAACGCCCGCCGCGCCCGCGTCGCCCGAAATCCCATCGCCTGAATTGGACCTGCCGCAATGGGACGGAGGCAGTCGCATCAACATCGCCTTCTTCGGATTGCGCGGCGGAGACTTCCGCGATGAGGGCTGTCCGGTCTGCACCGATACGATCATCCTGCTGACCGTTGACCCTGTGAGCAAGACTGCCGGCATGTTGTCCATCCCGCGTGACCTGTGGGCCGACATCCCCGGCTTTGGACACAGCCGCATCAACACCGCCTGGACGTTGGGCGAGGCCGCTAAACTGCCGGGCGGAGGCCCGGGCTTGGCGATGGAGACCGTCTCGCAGTTGATCGGTGTTCCCGTGCATTATTACGTGCAGGTGGATTTCGGGACCTTCGTGTCGTTCATCAACCTGATCGGCGGGATTGATATATATGTAGAACAGCGCATGGTACTCGACCCGACCGGCTCCGGGCAGGATCATTTTGTGCTGAAACCCGGCGACATCCGCCACCTGACGGGCAAGCGCGCCCTGGCATATGCGCGTTGCCGTTCCGAGTCCCAGGGATGCAGTGACGGGGATGTCGGCCGCGCCAGGCGACAACAGCAGGTCATCCTTGCCATCCGCGACAAGGTCTTTGATCCGATGGCGTTTCCCAACCTGCTCGCGCAGGCGCCCGCGCTCTTTGCGGAATTCTCCTCTGGTGTCCGCACCAATCTCTCTCTGGAAGATGCCATAAAACTGGCTGTATTGGCCAGGGACATTCCGCTGGAAAATATCAAGCAGGGTGTGATGGACAACAACATGGCCCTCTTCGCCAACACCGCCCTGGGTGGAGCGCCCGCCAGCGTGTTGCGTCCCGCGCCGGATATGATCCGCGTTCTGCGAAATGAGATATTCACCGCGGACGGCACTATCTCCCCGCTTGCCCAGGGCGATCTCGCGGCGCTTATGCAATCCGAGGCAGCGCGCGTGCGGGTAATCAACAACACCTACACGGATGGGCTGGCGAAGCGCACCGCGGCGTTCCTGCAGGCGAAAGGTTTGCAGGTGGCGGAGATCGGCGCGCCAACGGGCGACGCGACGCAAACCGTGTTGATCCTTTACTCCCCGAAGTTGTATACCTTGAAGTATCTGACAGAACTCCTGAGTCTCACGAGTTACCAGATCGTGATGAAACCCGATTCAACATCCACTGTGGATATTGAGATTCGACTCGGCGACGATTGGGTCGAGAAACTGCCGCAAGGGCATTAACGCTCCAAGTTTAATACGACGACCTTAGCGACATCATAACCATACTGTACTTCATTTTTCCGTATCATCCCGGCTGGCAGAACCTTCTGCCAGCCGATTTTCATTTCAAAAAGGAGTTGCACATGTTCAAACTGATCCAGCGTTTTCTTCGTGAAGAGAGCGGCCAGGACTTCGCCGAGTATGCCCTGATCCTGGGCGCCATTGGCGTGGTGGCGATCGCCGTCATTGCCCGTTACCGCAACGAACTGCAGGCCGCCTTCGAAGCGGGCATCGAAGCCCTGCGCATGGCGCGCGGCGGATAGATGGCCCGCGTCAAAGAGAAGGGACAAGCCATGGCCGAATTCGCCCTGATGATTCCCGTCTTGATCCTGCTCCTCTTCGGCATGACCTTCGCGGCCTTCTACGCCTTCCGCTCCGCCGCGGTGGACTGGGGCGTATTCATCACGGGCGTGGCAAGCGGGTCATACGACACGCCCGCCACGGGGATGGCCCGCGCGTCGACGCTGTGGCCCGATCTATCGAAGCGCATCCATTCTGGATCGGGCGGGTCGCGCCAGGTGCGTTCGTTGATCTCGGTGGAGGACTCGCGTGACTGGATCTTCGGCATCCGCCTGATCGAAGCCCAGCGCGCCGAGACCTTCTTCCGTCTGTGGCGCTTCTATCCCGGACCTCCGGGCGGAGTCATCGAATGAAGCGCCTCGCACGCGGACAGGCGATGGCCGAGACCGCGCTCTTCGCCATGCTGGCTGTCCTGCTGGCCTTCGGACTCCTGTCGTGGATTCCCACCCATCGCGCTCGCACAGCCGCCACCGCCGCGGCCTATGCCTGCACCCAGTTCCTCTCGCAATCGCCCGACCCGTCGCGCGCCGAACACAACGCCCGCCAAATCGCCTGGCGGACTCTCAACGCAGACTGGTCCGCCACGTTGGGAGTGGAATATCGCCTCGAGGTTCAGCCCCCGCGGGGCGCGGGCGAAGCGGGTCGTTGTCGGGTCTCGTTCCGTGCACCCGTCCCATTCACCGGCCTGCTTGGATTGAGTCAGGGAAAGTGGAGCGATGAATGGTTCGTCTCGCGCTCGGAAACCTGGAAGGCGAGGTGGCGATGAGGAAGTGTCTGGTATTTAGGCGCCAAGTGTCAGGTCAACATTCGAAAGTCATTCACCTGACACCTGACACTGGAACACGTGACACTGAGAAAGGCCAATCCATCCTGCTCTTCGCCATCCTCCTGCCGCTCCTGTCCATTTTCCTGCTGGGCATTCTGGATTTCATGGCGACCAACGCGCGCGTGATGGAGACTGTGGCCGCGGCCGATCTGGCCGCGCACGCCGGGGCGCAGGAGATCGCCGTCCTGCCCGATGGAACGATCACCGCCACACGAGGCGGGGATGTCATCGCGGCCAGGTATTTCGAAGCCCAGCGTCCATCGTATGCCCAACTCGTTTTCGTATCGTGCGGCCGCCATCAGGGACGTCCCGCCTGCCTGCTCGAAGCGCAGGCGCGCTCGGCGGGAATCCTACTGCCCGCCCGTTGGATCAAAGTGCGCGCCGTCGGTTATCTGGCGCATGGCGTCACCCGCGGCGATCAATGACTTTTATGGAGGCAACCTTGAGACAACTTTGGAAAAATATTTTGGATGGCTTAACCTTCACCGACCTGGCCGGTCACAGACACCCGCGCCAGTATGCGCTGGTGACGGGCCTGCTCCTGTTTTCTGTTCTCGGCTTGGGCGCGGGAGTGCAGGTCAATCAAATCATGCTGAAGTATGCGATGAAGGAAACCTACGCGCCCATCCAGGAAACGGCGCCCACCATCCTCCCTCCCACCGAGACTGCCCAAAGCGCCGCCCTTCCCTGTCCCGTTCTGTCGGAGGAGTGGAGCCTGAGCGACCCGATCCTCCCGCAAAACTACAAGTTAATCCAACCCGCCTGCGTCTATGACGGTCTGGCGCACACGGTCGCTTGGGCGCTGGCGGTACGCAATGGCTACAGCCGTGAACAGGCGCGGCGCCTCCTGGGTTTCCGCGGACTACCCATGCGCCAGATGGATCACGTCGCAATCCCAAATGATGACGAGGCTCCGCAGGATGTGGCCGTCAGCTTCATTCCGCCCATGCTCGATTTCATCGAGTGGCGCGTGGACGATCAAGGCAACCCCGCCGTCGCCTACGGACTGCGCGGCTGTTTCCGCACATCGAATGTGGTGGGCAACAGAGTGGTGGTCTGGAACGGGGACTATCCCGTCATTTGCGTTGTGGTCGAGGACGCCGAGAACACGCGCATTGTGTACAACCTCGGCGAACATTATTTCACCGCCCCAGCCATCCCGACGCGTTCGTTTCTGCTGTTTGGATACGCGGGCGATGGGGCTTGGGTCTGGTTGGGGACGCAGTCGAATCCCACGACCGTCATCCGCGATTTTGCAAAGACCGAGGACGAACGCAGGACGGTGGCAACCCTGTTCGATTCCCAATCCTGGGACATTCCCTGGCTGAAAGCGCTCTATGGCCTGACGCCTCAACCTTTGCCAGATGGCTGGCGCGACTTCACCGATCCCGTCGAACAACAAATCATCCTGAATGAGTTGATCTCCAGCCTGGAGGTCCCAGCGCCATGAAAAGGATTCTCTTTCTCTTGACGCTCTCCGCGCTCCTACCTGTTCTCGCTGTCCATGCTCAAGGAACGCCGATCTGTCACTATAAGGAAAACGGCACATTAGTCTGCACCTTGGGAGGCGGTAACGGCGGCGGAGGCGGGGGAGGCGGGGGCGCTGGCGGCGGCTGCACGCCGGGCGAACATCTCGCTTATCGGATCACGGGATACAACCCCGCCACCCAGACCTGCTCCGCCCTGCCTGTCATCGTGGATAACTGCACGGGACAGATCATCGACTCGGCCGGGGACGCGGTGGACGACCTGCCCTGTAGTCTGGAGCAACCCGAGCCGCAAAGTCCATGCGATGTCTTGACCGCGGGCGCGGGCGGATTCACCTGCGAGGCCAATAAATGGAATCTGTCGGCGCGTGTCTCCTTTCCAATAATTCACCTCGACGTGCGTCCCTACCCGGTCACGTTAGTGCGCTGGCCGACAGCCATCCGCAACGGAGGACTATCCACCGCTTCGGGCATGGACAGCGAGGCGTACTTCCCCTACGGAGGCGGTTCGCCGGGCAATCCTCAGGTGGGCGACTGGCGCGACTTGAGGCTGATCCTCCACCTTCGTCCCGCGGGATCGTTGTCCGTCTCCCTGCCGCACGTTGGGACGTTCGACCTTCCCGATCAGGGCGCGAGCGGGACGCCGCGCCTCTTCCAGTGGGAGGTTCCCTCCCATCCTGCCGCGGGCGGCGGTCCGCTGGCGGAGACGATCCGCGGGCTGGATGAGTTGCCTGCGGATATGCCGCTCTTCGTTGGACGCGGGCGCGCGCCCTATCGTCTCTTCTGGGAATTTCGCTACGAGGCTTACGAAGCCCTGCGCGAGTGCCTGCCCGGCGCGGACGCGCAGGGAAACTACGACTGCGATGGCGGACAAGGCCACACGGAGATCGTGGGATACGGCTGGCGCGGACACTCCAGCGCTGGCGAAATTTCCCCGACCGATGTGCAGGGATTGCCTGCCTCGCTCATGGCTGATCTCAACGGCGACGGCGTTGCCGACGCGTATTGGGACAACAACCTGACCCTGCGCCGCATGGACGACAACAACCGCATTGATAATCCGCATTACCAACGTTCATGGAATTGGGATGGGATCATCTACTGGGCAGTGCGCGAGGGGCAGGGACAGATCGGTTGGCCAGAGCAATAACGGTCAGCCTTTTCATATTCAACATCACATCGAAAGGAAAAACGAATGCTCAAGAAAACTGTATTGACCAGCCTTGCCCTCCTGCTTGTTTTGGGCTTGGCGTTTCAAACCATACCCGTCCGCGCGTTGAAAGAGGATTTGCCAATCTCTGCCACGCCGGTCATTCTCCATAAAGCGATCCTCCTGCGCGGATTCCCGCCCAACTTCCTCGTCACGGGCATCATGCCAGCCGGGTGTTACAAACTGCGCGTGAATCCGCCCGAGGTGGGCAGGCAAAATCCGAACACATCCATCACGCCCATTACGATCCGCGTCTTCGGCATTCAATCCAATACCTGCACGTCACGCCCTCATCTGTTCATCACCATCGTGACGGTTGACCCGATCAAATTGAACTTGTCCGCGGGTCGTTACGTGGCGCGGTTTGTTTCCATTCAGAGGAAGGGCCGCCTACCGGTGTTCTTCACCATCCCGCATGGATTGGATTGAACCAATGAGAGATTGATCTCTCATAGCAACCGTTCCAAATCACATAACGCCTTGCATGGATCGAGCACGGTTCCCATCGCCCGGTCCAGCAAGGCGCAATAGCGTTTGACATCCAGCCTTCTGACGTCGAATGAGCCTCCCAATTCCCAGGCATGGACGCCGTCGCGGGTGAACAAGAATTCAATAGATTGGCCGGGCGCGACCTCCCGGCCAATCGCTTGCAGTTGCCTGGCGGCGCGTGCCGCGGGCGATGGGGATTTGTATCCATCCAGCGTTCGACTCAATTTCTGGCGGACAACCAAATCTTCCAACGGAACGCGGCCGGCTTTCAGGTCGCGTTTGGCGCGTTCGATGTGCGCCAACGCCGTTGGTAGATAATCTGTCAGTTCATCCGGCATACCAGCCTGCGCCAGAATGGTTAGCGTGGCCAGTTGGATTTTGCGTACCCACGTGGCGGTATCCCGCCGGCGCAACTCAATGCCGCGGTACTTCAATGAGCCATCCAGGAACGCGCCGAAATATTGATTGGGGACGGGCACGCGCGCATCTCGCTTGGAAGCCAGGAACGCCACCCATTTGAATATCCCTTCCAGCGCGATGGGAATTCCCGTTTTTTCCGTGACGGCATTCATGAGCGGCGTGAAATCAGACGGTCTCTCGAAACCCTCCTGTTGGACAAACAAACAATCCACGTACATGTGCAGGACAGTGAAACCCAAGTCTTCGGCCACTTCCTTGGCCTGCAACATCAACTCGCGGCTGGTGGCGGTCACGGCTTCGTGCGATTCGATCTTGCCGAAACGCGCATTCTTGTATCCCAGATAACCGAAGCACACCACCAGTAGCCACTTGAGCGCCGTGGCGCGCGCTTTGAGAATTTTCGCGCGGCAATCGCGCGGGTCGAGGTCCAAGAGCAGGTTTTTGAGCGCCAGGCGTTTATCCACCAATGGCCGCAGGGTCTTGGGGATCAATCCGTCCGGTGCATCTGAAAGTCCCACAGTCTCCGGGGAGATGTTGTGCTTGACCATAATGGCTGGGTACATGGAGGAGAAATCAATCTGCGCCACGTTGCCATGCACACCGATGATGGGTTGGTAGATCAGCCCGCCGTGATCGGCGCGGATCAGTTCGGTCAGGGTTTTCGTCCCTTCCACTTGTTGTTTTTGGACGGGAACCATCACGCCGTTTCGTAAGGCGGTTAGCATTTGCATGGTGGTGATTCCCGCGCCGGGGGACTTGCGCGCCATCTCCTGCACGCCGAGGCCGGTGACGCGCGCCTGTTCCATCGCGCCTTCCAAGCCATACTCATTCCACGACATAGCGTTGCGGCGGTCTATATGCCAGCGGCCAAACAAATGCGCCTGCGCGCCGCGGTAGACCACCTGTCCGTAGGCGAAGTAACTATCGGCGCGGCGGGTCAGGATGTCTTTGGTTTCGTCGCGGTTGGGATTCAAGGGGATGCCGCATTCCTCCGACCAGATCTTCAATTGCGGAAAGAGCCAGGTGTCGCCGTAGTCAGTCAGGATCAGGTCGGGGTCGAGACGTTGAAGGTCAGATTTCAGGCTGATGAGGAAGGCGCGACTGGGTTCGAGCGACAGGTTGTAATCCCCACGTTTGGATTGGACGCGGAGATGGGTCGGCGCGCGAATGGCGGGATTCGCGTCCGGGCTGAGGGTCAGGATTCGCAGTGGGATGGGAGGCGGGGCAAGCGCCCAGGGGGAGTCCAAAGGCTGGATGGCCGCGACCCGCTCCCCGTCGAGAGAGACGCGGCAACGTCCCAGCAGGTGGGTATTCGTCTGCGCGATGAATCGAAGGCTGAGGGGGATGTCGGCGTCGTAATAATCCAAGGCGGGGAATTGACGCGACAGTTTGGCGAAAAGCCTCGGCAAAACGGAAGGATTGGGCGCGGTGATCGCCATGCAAGCGCGCGCGCCCAGAAAGAGATCGCGGCGGGAGGCGCGTTCCAGCTTTACATTTTCGTTTTTCAGGAAGAGCCACGCCTGGCGCAAGAGGCCGAAATCCCCGGCGGCATAAAACGTGACAGGAAAATTCATGCGCAAGCGCAGACGGTGATCGTCATCCGTGAGCAGCCAGAGAATGAGGCCGTCTTCGTCTGCGTACACGTCCAATAGCCAGCCGATGACTTCATCCATGCTTCGCTTTCAGTCCTTCGAGTTCCTGTCGCAGGACCGCGATCTCCTTGGCCTGTTCCAGGAGGATTGCCAGCAGAGCGGACTCGAAGGGCAGCAACGACTCGGCCTGCCCGATGGCGGCGATGTGACGGCGCGCCGCGGCGAAGAGACCATCGAAAACGTACTGGTCGCTGCGGCGCAAGGTGCGACGGAAGGGCGATAGTAGGCTCTCGATTTCGTTGAGGTGTTGGGTGATGGTGAGGACGGTGCGGCCCATGGGGAAGTCAGCAGTTATCAGTTTTCAGTGTTCAGAAGAGAGGCGGTTGACAGATGGGAGATATGGGTGGAGCGAGGTGGAGGAGATGATCGGCGCTGGCGCAGACTTGTTCGATGAGGAAGGCGCGCTCTTCCACGAGTGGCGGCGCGATGGTGACAACGACTGGCGCGGACAATCGCAGGCGGTGAATTTGCCCAAGGCAGGATTTCAAGAGACGATCCGTTTCGTGGATGGGGACGTGATCATCGAAGAAGGTGTTCAACAGGTCGAAGATCAGACAGGGTTGATGGAGAGCGGGAGTGTCCGCCAACAGGGAATTCATTTCATAACAGGTGAAGGCGCGGCGGACGAAAAGCCGATTTGAGGCGGCGGCCACGTTCACGGTTTTTCGGCGGAGCAGATGCACGACGCGGTACGGGAGGAAGCGATTCCCGCCGTCCAGCATAGTGACCGCGCCGCGCAGGGCGAGTTCGGCGGCGAGGCGCGCGCTCTCGTCACGCGCGGCGTGCGGGGCGCAGAGAACGATCAGGCGACCGGTTTGAAGAACGGGCAGGAGTTCCATGCCGCGAGAATAATCCCCACCCGAAGAAACAAACAGCCCCCACCTGGGTAGCAGATGGGGGTGATGTGGGGGTACTGCATGTGGGGGAGATTGGAGGGGGCGGGCTATCTCTGGCGTTCGTACTCGCTGAAATCCCAATTGGCGAGCAAGACCCTGAGTTCAGTACGTTTGGTGATATGGAATTTTTGCAGCGCCGTCTCCAACCGATCCTTGACCGTTTCGGGAGAGATATTCAAGCGCGCGGCGATCTCGCGATTGGTGTATCCCAGGCAGACCAGGGCGGCCACATCCTTTTCACGCGGCGAGAGGCTTTCCCATTTTTTCCATAGTCTTTCATTGGTAGTGTATTGTTGTAGGCCGGCGTTCAGGAGTTCAGGAATCAATTCGTGTTCAGGGCGGCCTTCGTCTTGGGCTAGGGTGGACAGGGTGACCTGCAAGCTTTCGCTGACATCCACATGATAGGTACGAGGGCCGGGCGTTGGACGCTTGCCTATCAGGTACAGGAGGCGATTCCAGATAGACATAGGTTGGGATTATAGTAGAACAGTTGTTCGAGAGTCAAGGAACTGAGCCTCCTGTTTTCCGCATCGCCTTTCAATTCGCCATTCTAATTTGCTTTGAATTTATTTGGAGTTTGTTATAAACTATAGGGGAAATAGTCTGTTTTCCTGATGTATGTGTCCATCATGCTATATCAGTTTGCAGAGGTCGATTAATGGAGACAATGTTGAGCTTATCAAATCAAATTGGAACTGCAATCGAGAGTGCTATTGCACATCTTGAATGTGTTTTACGTCTTACGTTGCAGGAATCCGATACCCATCGTGTTATATTAATTGACGGGTGGAATGATGATCAAGTCACTCGCCAATCTGTTGCCCATTATTTAGTAGGCTTACGAGTAAGTGCAATAAATGCAATCCTTCAAATACAAGCGGCCCTTGAAAACACACAACAAGATCGTCTCGAGATTCTGGAAAGTGTCATAACTATAATTGGAGAAGATAACAACCTATCCTATGATCGGAAATCCCACGAACGTAATCCGTGGATCGCGGAGGGTTTATGGCATATGTGTATGGCAGTTGCAGCACGGCGCAGGGAGCTTCATCCAAACGGAAATATCGTCGCGTTAGATTATGCCCATGTCATTACTAAAGATCACGGTTTGGATATTGCTGCAATGTATGAAAGGGATAATATTTTTGGACTGTCATTAGTGGAATCAAAAGCGTATAGGGACAGACCAAATGATGCCATCAATGATGCGGTTGCATTTTTTAAAGAGGTTGATGGCGGGAAACATTCTGCAAGGATTCGTCAATCTGTACAAATAATGCGCAACGCCTTATCTCCTGATCAACAATCCAAAATTTCTGCATCCTTTTGGAAAAGGGAGAGAACTTACTTACCTAACCCACATTATCATTATAACAATAACAACCAAATTAACTGGACAAATCCCCGCCCGTCTTTTCGAAACCTAAAGCCAAAATGCATGATATTCGACAGGTCAAATATCATAATCATGCCTCATATTCTTGTCGAATTTGATGATTTCTTCGATGGAATCAGCGATGAAATGCGAAACTTTGCAAGAGGTTTGCAGTAATGTTTGATGAATATGCCCGTCGATTAATCGATTCGCTCCCTGATCTACCTGATATAGATCGGGTTGCTTGTAGAAGGGCGCTTTCAACCGCTTATTTTTATGTTGTACGCACTCAGTTAAATTTAGAATTAGATGACAATAGCACTCTCGATTTGGAAAATGCGCAAAGATTGTTGCGCCAGATGGTTGATGCTTTGGAAAGTGTGGCCGTGTTTGATCGTCTAAATGGTCAAGTCCCAGCAACAGAGGTGGAAACTGCATGTGCATTCGTTGCCGCCGAAGCTCTATATCTCTTGGCCAAGTTTTACCGCTTTCAGCCAGACCCACAACAATTGGATGACCCTATCCTTCAGGAGCCAATATACTTAATGATTGAAGCGGCTCTGCTTTATATGATAGGAGGATATGATATTAATGCTGTTGCGGTTGTAAATGAGTTGAGACTGCCTGATGTTGTCAACGAATTGCCCACCGAAATATACACAGGACGATTAAACAATGCCAAAGCGCTTCTATCAAGGTTGATGCTCTTTTGCAGTGGAAATGTACGCCAACCTCGAAAATCCCCAAATCCCGTTTCTGTTACGGGTTATCCGGTTAGCCCCGCAGATCCGAACTTATTGGTTCACAAAATTCGAGCCGGTTTTTATTTTCGATTAGCCGAGGGTATTGATGCTTATCTGGATTGGCTGGGTGGGTATAACGAAAATGGCCTTGACGCAGCACTCGGAACATTACAAAACCTTAGAGCTACCTTTACAACAGATCGTACTGTAAACACAGAATTTGCTGATGTCTATCACCTTAGCTGTTTGTTACTCGCTGCAATAGATAGAACAAGCCAAAGATCATTAATACACAAAGTCCTTCCCCCTCAAGAAAAAGGAGGGGATTTTCAACAGGAATTTGCTGAATACTTAAATTTCAGGGCTCGGGGTGATGATCGGCGACCAGGCCGGCCTTTTTTATGGCCATCGGCCATTGAGTACATCAGGAATTGTTTGCCAGGGCCAAACAGGGATGCAGTTATTTCTATGCCGACAGGGAGTGGCAAAAGCTACATCGCGGAACTAGCAATTACACATGCTCTCAGTTCCGGATGGGTGCTTTACTTAGCACCTACAAACGCATTAGTTTATCAAGTGCGTCGCGATCTCTCATATGCCTTGCAACCATTTCAGAATATTACCGTTAGGGCATTCATAGGAAACGAAGAATACACGACCCTATCAGAAGAACAAATCAATATTCAGGATTCAAACTTTGTTGCCGTGATGACGCCAGAAAAATGCTCGTTGGCATTAAGACTATACCCAGAAATATTTGCTCATTGTACATTATGTATTTTTGACGAATGCCATCTTCTGAATGATAAAAGTCGCGGTATCACAGCGGATATTCTTATTTCACAATTGTCATTTGTAGGAAGAACTCTACACTTTATTTTAATGTCGGCGATGGTTGGTAACCCCGAGCAATTAGCAGAGTGGTTATCTTTAATCCATGACACAAATGCCGTGCCTCTCATTGTTAAGTGGCGACCCTCACGTACAATGCGAGGTCTTCTCCTTTTAGATCAAACAGGATTTCGTCATGGTTACGAGCGAGCGGCTGAAATGCTACGGAATTTGCCTGTTAGACGAGTGAAACAAGAGTTTTCTGCTCCTTTAGCCATGATAGCAGGATTGTCTGGTCCTTGGACAATGGATGGAATACCCGATTATAGAATTACAGCCTTGCCAATAAGTTTTACTGCTTTTGTATCGAGACGGAATAACCGATATGCCTATTCAATCGAAAGTTGGAAAAACACTTCTGCCAGACAATTAGCAGAAACATTTGCCAAATCCAATATGCCAACGATATGTTTCATACTCTCAAGCCGCCATCACACATTCAGTGCAGCAGATAAAATTAATGGTCTTATGCCAAATGCCATAGGGGTTGATGGCTCTTTTCCTGAGGTAGTAGAGGCTTGGCTGGCTATCTCAGATGCAGAGCTTGGAAGAGCCACTATTTTACGGGATCTACTTCGCCGAGGAATAGCAGTGCACTCAAGTGCAATGTTACAAACTGAACAAGCCGCCTCGGAATGGATGTTTCTTGATAAAAAATCACCTTTAATGATTGCAACTGGTACACTCGCCCAGGGTTTAAACCTCCCAGCAATTGCTGTAGTAATCGCTGGAACATCTATTGGCGACGCAAGAGATCAAAGAGCTGATGGAATTGCCGGCGTGTCTCGTATTAATTCGATGATATTAAACAGTTTTGGCCGTGCAGGCCGACCCGGATTCGCAAATCAGGGACTTGCAATCTTAGTAAGTGATGACCCTTATTTCGCATCGGTTACAATGGATTTAGATCCATCTCCGGCGTTGGCTCAGTATCAAGTGATGGGGGAACAAGATGCTGCTATCGAGGTTCGTAGCCCAGTTGAGACTTTTATAGATACTATTATTGCTGGTGACTTAAATCCTTTTGAAGCATCCAAAAACGACTTAGTTCTTACATCTTTACTAGCTGAATACAATGAGGATAACTTTAACTCTGGGCAAATTCTGACAAGAACTTTGGCTGCATATCATAAACGACATATGTTGGTCCCCAATTCAAGCGCACTTTTCCGTGATCGTTTGAATCTTGTTAGGACAAATTATTTTAGTCAACCAGATTATCCCAATTGGATAAATAAAGCAGCAATGATATCGGGTGTAGATTATTTTCGAGCCTTGCGGATGTGGCAAGCCTATAACCAACACGGCTTCTTGGAAATCGAAATGATAGTGCAAGGTATTTTCTGTAAATTCGGTCAAAGTCATCGTTGCGTTTTGTGATCAATTAAGTTGTACCATCAAAACATATATAAGTTCTTCCAGTCAGCCACTCCTCGCTGATCTCGCTGAGCACTGCTGAAACCAATCTCAAGCAGGAAGCTTTGTTCGGGAAGATGCTGATGACACGCGCCCTGCGTCGGACTTCTCGGTGGAGTCTTTCCACGCCATTTGTCGTGCGCAACAGACGTCGAAAACCTCCCGGAAAGGAAAAAACCATCAATCCTTCTGGCAGGTTGCTAGCCATCCAACTGGACAAACGGGAAGCGGTCTTTTCGTACTTCAAGATGGTTTTGGCGAGATAAGCGTCTGCCGTGGCTCGGTCAGGTGCATGGAAGATGGTTCGAATATCCTCGGCGACTTCGGACTGCATGTCTTTGTGTGGCACATACGCCTGGGCATTCTGCTGCAAATGAAACTGACATCTCTGCCAGGGAATAGCGCCAAAGACAGCCAGGCGAGCAGCACGTAGACCGGCATGATCATCGCTGGTGATTAACTGCACGCCGCCCAGTCCACGTTTTTTCAGGCTTTCGAGGAAGGCTCGCCAATGCACCTCATGTTCGCTCAGGGACACGGAAACGCCCAAGATCTCCCGTTTCCCAGTCGGAGTGACCGCCACAGCCACTAGAACTGCCAGATGACGCACCTGTCCATCCTCTCGGACCTGTTCGTAATATGCATCCAGGAACAGATACGGGTATTCGCCCAGCGGACGTTCCCGCCATTTCTCTAGTTCACTGTCCATCTCGGCGGCGGCACGACTGACTTGTGAGGACGAGATGTCCACGCCGCATAATTGTTCGGTGATCGCTTTCACCTTGCGGGTTGATACGCCTTGCACGTACATTTCTGCCAGTGCAAGGGTCAGCGCTCGTTCACTCCGCAAGCCTCTTTCAAGAGCCTGCGGGTAGAAGCCGCCCTCCCGTACCTGTGGGATTGCAAAGGTGATCTCGCCCACTCGTGTACGCATGGTCTTGGGCTTGAAGCCATTCGCATGACCATTGCGCTCTGGGTTATGTTGATAAGGTGCCGCCTTCAAATACTCTGTCCGTTCAGCTTGCATTGCGGTGTTGATGATCACTCGGATCAACTCAGGCAGAACATTCAATCCTTGCTCTTGTACCTGCTCCAGCAATTCTGCTGGTAGAGTAAAATCTTCGCGGTAGGTCATGTGTTACTCCTTTTTGGTGTGGTAACCGCAAGGATAACATTTGACCTACTCTTTTCTTGAAATTACAGAAACAATATTACACTACTCGCGAAAGAGTCTGTGCGCATAATTTACAGAGAACCTTTTCATTACCCAGTGAATTAAACAGTGATTCAGATCGTGCAAAATGGGTACATCAGACCAGACAAAAACTGCTAGCTGGTGAGATAGTCTCTGATAATCCATTGATTAATTATGTAAAGGTAATATTGACACAGACAGAAACTGCTAAATAAACAGAAGAGAATAATCTGCAGAAAATTGTTTGGAGATTCTTCTCTTCTTTCCGACAGTTCCCCCCCACCCCCAACTGAATTCCCCTATCATCCGCAACCAATGACCCGGTTGCTTCTTTACGTTCTCGCCATCAGCCTGTACGACCTGCGCACGCGCCGTATCCCAAACTGGGCTACCCTCCCAATAATTCTGGCGGGTCTTATCGCGCATTTCCCCGCTTCCCCCGAAATCTGGTTTGCAAGCATTGGTTTGTTCCTCACCTGGACAAACGGCTGGATGGGCGCGGGGGATGCCAAACTCTGGATCGCCCTGCTGTGGGCATTGCCTGTGGAAACCTCAACCCAGGCGCTCCCCCTGATGTTCCTCACCTTCTTTTTCACAAGTCTCCTCCAACTCGCCTGGAGACTGATTCGCAAGCAACCCGCGACCAATCTCCTCGCCCCCGCCGCGTGGCGCACAATTCCCTTTCTATTCCTGTGTTGGCATGTTCACTGACCTGTTCCGCGCCCTGCTCCACCGCAAGAACCCGCGCGGCCATCCCATCCTTTCGGCGCTGGCGTACGCCTTCTGCCCGGCCGCGGCGCGTTGGTGGCTGGCAGGCGCAGATCCAACTCCGCCCTTCGATCCCGTTTGGCAATCGCTACAAGACCTGACCTCCGGCGGAACCCTGGCCGACCATCTCAATCGGTACGGCTTCGGCGGCCTGATGGACGAGATCAAGAAATACGTGCAGGAGGTCAAGGCCTGGCGCGCGCTTCACCCGATCCCCGCGCCCGAACTCCTGCCCCTCTTTCGCGGCGGGAGCATCCCCGCCGGTCTGCGCTTCGGCTCGCAGAACGCGATCCAAAACCTCGGCGGCGACTGGCGCAACCTGTTTGGCTACGTCCGCGTCTGGGCGTATCTCTCGCAGGATTGGCGGCGCGGCATGGGCATCGCGCCCGACGCGGATTTCACCCTGTCCTGCGAAACGGTCTCGCTCACCCTGCCCGGCATCCGCATCCCGCTTCAATTCGAGACCTGGGTCTGGAAACTGGCGATCGGCCATGTGACGGAAACCCGCCTCGGTTTATTCGTCCAACGCCGCCAGCAGGATGAACTGCGCTTCGCCCTCCTGCGACGGAGCAGTCCGCCCGGCGACCAGCCCTGGCCGAACTCCCCGCTCGTGTTCGCTCTGGACCGTGAAACGGGGGAGGCCGACCATCACGACCCGCTTCTGGCGGACGGCGATCTCGAACGCCTCGTGCAGTCGCTGTCCCATCTCGCCAAAAACGGACCTCATCCTCCGTTGAACGCCCTACACTATCCTTCAACCTGTAGCGCCTGTGGATACCAAAACGTATGCTTCGACAAACACACCCTCTCTCCGCACGCCCTCGCTCATCTATGAAAAAAGCCCGCCCCTTCATCCTGCTCTTTCTGTTTCTGGGACTCGTCTCGTTGAGTTTCCTCGGTGCGTCTGCCCGCCCGGCGCAAGCGCTCGGCGCGCCCTACGACGCGACGCCTTCGCCCACTCCCTCGCCGACCCCGACTCCTGATGGCGGCGGCGGGACGAGCATCACCGAGATTTTCTACCACCTCGTCTTTCCCGCCGAAACGATCTCCCAGGCTCTCGCCAATATTTTCAACAAGGCCGTCGAGATCGAGATCAACGCCATGAGTGAGGAGGTGGCGCGCTGGACAAGCGTGATCGGCGAGATCATCCAGGCTCCCAGCCAGGGCGATTACAGCAAGGTCGCCCAATCCAGCCTGCCGGTCGCGGCCGCGCTCGCCCCGGCCTTGTTCCTCCTGCGACTGGGGCTTTATCACTGGGGCCGTCTGCTCGGTGATGACGACAGCGGCCTGCGCGTCGTTGGCGATTGGGTCACGGCAGGCGCGCTGGCTGTCGCCGCGGGTCCCCTGCTTGACCTGATCGTCCAACTCGGTTGGTGGATGGTGGGCAAGGTCATCGGCGAGACGGCTGCGCTGGCGGTGGAATTCGTGCAATCCACCACCGCCACCTCGGTGACGTTGGGCATTGCCAACCTGACCTTCCTTGGCAGTCTCATTACCATTGCCCTCGCGCTGGGTTCGCTGGTGGCGATCGGCGGGATGTTGTTCGCTTTCGCCTCTGCCAATGCCGTTTTGTTTGTGCTGGCTGTGCTTGGTCCCACCCTGGCCATCGCCAGCGTTCTTCCGCAGGCGACCTGGTTGCGCGCCTTGTGGTTGAAGGCCGTGATCGTAATTGCCCTGTTACCGGTGGCGGCAGGCGGAGTCTTCAAGGCCGGGCTGGCCGCCAGTACCTACCTTGGCCAGCAGGGATTACTGTCCGCGGTGATCCGCGTGATCTGGCTATGGGGCGCGACCGGCCTCCTGCTTTCCATCGCGGGCATCCTCGGCAAGATGACGATTACCACCACCGCAGACGCGGTCGGGAAATTATTCCAGGCCGTGAAGCAGGTGGCCTCCATCGCGGCCTTGGCCGCCAGCGGCGTGGGCGCGGCAGGAGGCGCGGCCGCAGGAGGAACTGGCGCGATTGCTGGTGGCGCTGGCGGAGCAGGCACAACGGGCAGTGAAGCCGCCCTGAGTCACCTGGGCAGCGCGCAACAACTGACCCAGCGCACCGGGATCTTCGACGCCCTGGGCTTGAAGGCCCCCGCGGCATACAACCGTTCGCTCGCGAACGAGCAGGAATTGTCCGCGCGCCAGGCCGAACTGGGCGAGCGCATGCAACGCTTCGATGGCGCCCAGCCCCAGCCAACCCAAACACAAGCACAAGCACAAGCGCAAACACAGACGCAAGTTGTTGACTACGACTTTTCTCCTACCGTGAACAACGCCATCCAATCCAACTTCCACGGCTCGCGCGAGGATTTCCAGCGCGGCTTCGACGGTCTCTCACCGCACATCTCGGCGCAGGGCTTCGATCCGAATGCCTTCGCGGCGCAATATCCCGAAGCCACCGCTAACATGGCGCAGGCCTATCTCGATCATCCAGACGAGATCAACCGCGCGCAAAACCCGCTCTATCGTGCCGCCCAATTGGGCAACGCCGATCAGATCCAGCAGATGCTCACCTTCCGTCCGTCTGAGGGAACCGAGACCGCATGAGCCTGTCCGAATCCTTCGCGCTCGTCTCCTTCGCGCTCTTCAGTTTTGCCGATCTTCGTTATCGTCTCGTACCAGGCATCGAGTTGTTCCTGCTGGGAACGATTCTGCTGACCTTCCCCTCCGATCCATTGCAAAGCGGTTTGATCCTGCTGGCCTGCGGATGGGGAGTGTTCCGAAATCTTTCCGGCTGGTTGGCGATTCCATTATTGTTCTATCCCCCCGCCTGGCCGGTCCTGCTCACTGGGTATGGCTATCGCAAAGGCTTGATCGGTCGCGCCGATCTGCTGGCGATTGCAGGGCTGGCCTGTCTCTTCCCCCTGCCTGCCGTGCTGTTGTCGCTCTTGGGTCTGGAACTCTGGCGTAGGGTTTGGGTGCGCAGGCGGAGCGGCTCGATCCCAGCCCTGCCGGGCATGTTGTTGGGATTGTCCGTCTTTCTCCTGTTGCGTTTGTTCCTGCGTTCCTAGCGACACTTCCAATCCACCCCCGATCTCAAAAGAATATCATGTCCCCATGCCGCGCTCCGGAACTCTGGGTAACCCCCAACCATACACTCCCTTTGGTGTCTTCGCTGGCCTGCCCTTCTGGGGCGGCGGCCTGACCTTACTCGCCGCAGCGCCAGGATTGGGCAAGACCTCCTGGCTGCTGCGGATGATCTTTGAATCAGCCGCGATCCACATCCCCGCCGCTATCGGTTGTTACGAACACACGCCCGAGGAACTGCGCTACCGTCTCTTCCTGCAAGTGGAAGCTATCACCTGCGGCCCGCACCTGCCCGCGCCGCGCACGCAGGTGGAACGGAAACTGGCGAACGCCAGCGAGGCCGTACTGTTATCGCTCAACTCCCAGGAAGATACCGTGCGCGGCCTCGAAGACACACTCCTGCATGATTACGCCTTCCCCGTGCATGGCCCCGCGCTCGTCGCGGTGGACTATCTCAACCGCGTCCCCGTCGTTGGCCTGACGGGCATGATGGGCGAGGAAGGAAGAAGCGGAGAAGCCGCGGCTTCCCTGCGGGAACTGGCGCGCCGTCACGGCTGGGCGGTGATCGCCGCGGCCGCGCTGAAATCCGAGTCCTTCGAAAACGTGGAAGATTTGTCTGCCCTCTTGGGCGATGAACGCGTCCCGTATGAAGCCGATCGCGTCCTCGTGGTTCAACGCCGCGGAAAAATTCAACCCTGCGAATGCATCCCATTGGAAGTCCTCACCCTGAAAGACCGCACCGGTCCCACGCGCCGTTGGCCGATGCAGTTCTGGGGCGCGCGTTTTTATCCCGCCTTGGAATCTGAATTTCACCTGCATGAAGCGATGGTTTTGGAATGAGCACTTCCATTATTTTGGAATTTCTGCGCCAGGGCTGGCTGGCATTGGCGGGCGCGTTGCTGGCGTTTTCCTTGCTGGCAGGGATGGCGCAGATGTTGAGTATCAGTTCCGCCGGTGTGACGGGCGCGAATGCATGGGTCTGGCAATCGGTCTCGGCCTTGATCTCGCTACTTATCCTGACCCTCTTCGCCTTCCTCGGCATCCCTCAGATCGTGCAGGCTCTGCAGAGTTCCCTGCCCGGCGGCGCGGGCTGTGGACCGATCAGCGTGCTGGGGCAATACGCCTCCGACCTAATCGGCGGGCTGGCCGCGGTGCGCATGCTCAAGGCTACTTTCGTTTCGGTGTTGTCCGCCTCCATCGGCGGGACATCCACGTTTTCCCAGGCGCTGATCGAATGCGGCGAGGCGATCTTCGGCATGTTGATCGCGGCCGCCGCCATTCCGCTGGCGGCCTGGTTTCTCGGTACTTGTTGATTCTAGGGGGACGCGGACGAGCGCTGATGTACGCGGAAAATAAAAAAAATTCTGTATCCATCCGCGCGCGAAGCGTCCGCGTTCCACTTGCACCTGGCGCAAGTGCAGGTGTCCGCGTCCCATTCTTGGTCCTATTCTCGAAAGGAGTTTTTATGTTCGATCCCATCATGGAACAAATACTTGCAATCGCCCGCGATGCCTGGGCCTTTCTCGCGGGACTGTTGATCGTGGTCGCCCTGCTCGGCGGCTTGTATTACGTTTTGCAAGGCACGGCAGGCGCGGCCTTCGGCGGCAGTCGCATGACCTCCATGGCCATCATCGGCGCGGTGGGTCTGGTGATCCTCGTCCTGTTCGCCTTTCTGTTCCTGCCGCAGATCGGCGAGATGCTTAAGGACTTCCAACCCAACCCGCCCTTCTAACCCATGTTCAACGACCGCGATCTTGGCATCCTCGGCGCAGGCGCGCTGTTGGCCGTTCTGAGTCTGTTCCTGCCCCTGTCCTTTGCGGGCAAGGTAGTGGTGGGCTTTTTGGTGTTGGTGGCGTTCATGGCGCTGGCCTTGTTGCGCCTCGGCCCAGACCGCGTCCCGCCCGAGGTCTGGTTGATGCGCCGCTTCCGCTATTCGATGCAGGCGCGGCAATACGTCAACCAACAGGAGGCCTCGTGCGCGCACAGCGTTCAAAATACTCCCCCGCCCCCGCCGTCGGAGAAGAAATCCCGCCTCCCAAAAACGGAACGCCCTGCTCCCTCCGTTTCCGTCCCAGTGACGCGCCCTTTGGATCTGGCGTGGAACGAGATCGGAGTCTATCCCCTACTCACCGCCTTCCTGGCCGTGGTGGGCGTGTACTTCGCTGTCTGGCTGGCGCAGGGCGGCGCGCAGGAATTATCCATCTGGTTTCAATAGGAGAGACATGAGCACATTATTGGCATTGATCGCCGCTCTCGCCCTGGCCGCCATCCCGATCGCGCTCGGCTGGCGGCGTACGGTGGATGAAGCGGGCATGGCGCGCGCGATGGGTATTGCCCAACCGAAGAAACGCTTCGACCCCGAAATATTCGCGCGTCAAACTGGCACGGGTCTGGCCTTCAACCAGATCGCCTATGGCTTTCTGGCCTGGGTGGGCGGCGGGCTGGCAGGCGGGATCTTCCTCGGCGTCTTTCCCGCGCTTCTCTTCGCGATCGCTGGTGGTCTGTTGTATGCAGGCACTCTCTCCGATAAACGTCAGGAGTTCCGATTGAAGCAGGCCAAGGACATCCTGCGCGGCTTGGGCGTGGTGGAGACTCTGCTTACGCAGGGCAAGCCGCTCGGCGACGCGCTGGATGATGCCGCGCAAGCCGTGGGTCCCGATGGCAGGATGGTTCTCGGCGACTTGGTGATCCGTCTGCGCGCAGCGCCCGCCGATGAGGCCGCGCTGGCCGTGCGCGAGTGGACGACCGCCTGGGACAATCCCGCGGTGGACATCGTGGCGACCTCTTTGCTGGCTTCGCTCGAAGGCCGCATTGAGATCGGACCTCTGGTGGGGTCGCTGCGTAAGACGCTTGGTACGGTCGTGGAAGTTTTATCGCGCGCCCGCGCCGCGGCCAAAGGCGTGGAATGGCAGGCGCGTTTCCTGGCGCTCTTTCCCCCGGGGGTATTGGTGGTGATCGCCATCACCACGCCAGAGACGGGTCGTTTGTATTCCGCCAACCCATTGTTGCTGGCGCCTGTCATCCTTGGCTCTGGTCTCTCGTACTGGCTCTCGACGCGCATGATCCGCAACGGGTTGTCCATCGAGGCTTCGATGGGCTTGCAGGCCGGTGGACAGGGCGAGATCCGCATGGATCGGCTTGGCCGCGTGCTGTGAAATTCCTATCCCGCCTTCTGTTTTTCATTCTGATCCTGCCCTTCCTGTGCGGAGTGGCGATGGTGGTGGGCTACGTGGTGTTCATCGTCCTGACCATCCCGCAACTTCCCACTTGGGCGCAACCCGCGGCTTACGAGTGGCTGTTCGACATTCCGCAGTACGCCGAGACCAGCGACAACGGCTCGTATAGCGGTTCCTCCGCGGCGGGTCCGAGCGCAGTGCCGTGGGATGGATACGTCGGCCCGGGCGCGGACATCCATGGCGTGCCATTGTACGGTCCGCTCCAACACTGGAGTACCACCTATGACAAGCCTCTGCTGGGTTGCATCTTCCATGATCCGCGCTACCAGAGTCACACCGGTGTGGACTTCCCAGTAAATGAAGGCACGCCCGTCCACACCACGATGGCGGGAAAGGTGGTCTGGGCTGGAGCAAATGGGCCGTGGGGCAATCTGGTGGTTGTGGAAAACAACGGCTACCAAATCTGGTTCGCGCACTTGAGCGCGATCAATGTATCGGTGGGCGACATCCTGAATTACGGCGACGTGGTTGGTTTGAGCGGAAACACCGGCAACAGCACCGGCGCGCATCTGCACTACGCTATTATGCAAAAGACGGGCGAGGACACGTACGTCTGGCTCGACCCACAGACGTTCTTCACCGAAGACGAAGTCATCTATGTTGGCTGCGGAGGCTGATCCATGACGGTTCGCATCGGCGACATGACCTTCGCGGATTGGGTCAGCCTTGAATATGAGAATGGTTGGACAGATACTTTCATCTTTCGCATCTCCGCTCGCGCCTGCCTCCCGCCCTTCGATTACGCCCCGCTCTTGAAACGCATCGTTGCCCACACGCGCCGCAAACGCGCCAGCGCTTCGATCTGGGTGCAGGTCGATTCACCCGGCGAGTGGTTCGCGAAGGAAGTCTTCCGCTCGCTGAAAGGCTTGCGTCTTCCCTATGCCGTAACGCGCAGCGATCAGAAGCCCGACTTTCTGGATTTCTCCCTGCGCCCCTGGATGGCGCACGCCTCGTCGCGACATCCTCCCATCGTGGAGGAGAAACCGCATCCCGTCTCGCATGAGGCGTTATCCTGTTTGCGAGCCTTGGGTAGGATGACGAAGGGGGATGAGCAGGAGGTCGCTTCGCTGGCAGGCATCCCGTTTGACGTTGCGAAATCCCTGCTCCATGAACTCGAAGCGAAGAAACTGGCCGTCTACAAACACGGGCAAAAGGATCGCGGCGACCAATCCAAACCCGCGCATATGGACTTGTTCCCCTCCTGGCATTTGACACGCAAGGGAGTGTCCCTGGCGTTGCGAAGTTGGGGCGCGCCGCGCAACACCGCGTTCGATTCCCGCCTGGAAGAAAACCTGTACCAGATCGGCAGTGAGCACCGACACATCGCGCGCATCTGGCCAGCCTGGTTGAAGTCCGCCTGGCCGCAAGCCGAGATCTGGACGGGCTGGAGCGAGGTGGGGATTCCCGGTCTATCCGTGATCCCTGATGGACTGGCGTGGGGAAGGATACAAGGCTACGAAACGCTGTTCTGGTTGGAGGTGGGAGATGAGCACAAGACCAAAGAGCAAATCCTTGAAGTAACGCGCACGCGCTTGCGGCAGGCGATTCAATTATCCGAACGGACGGGTGTGCGATTGGTGTTCAGCCTATTGAGCAGTCCCTGGGTGCATGAGGCCGCGCGCTGGGCATGCACGAATTTGCCCGATGATGTGGCGGTGGTGATGGGGGAGCGGAGGTGGTTCGGGGAGTTGCCGGTGATGGAGTGGGGAAGAGTGACGGAGTAATATACTTATTCAGCCACCCAATGACATTGAAAAGAAGGTAATCTAGATCTACTGGTTTATGGCGATCATTGTTGCATATATTATCGGCCTCTTCTAAATAATGAACTGTAAGGACCTTGGATTGCTGTTTTTACCAAATATCGTATTATCAAGTTGTGTTCAGAATTAAATTCTACCGGTGATTGTAGCGTCATTAATTCACGTAGTACTTTGCCATGACAAGCATGTAGGCGTTTTCCACTTCCACATGGACATCTATCATGTTCGCGGTAATTATCCTCGGCTAGAATTTGAATCATTCTAACGATCCGTCTACGGTCTTTCATGTCAAATAAATTTCCATAGTATTCTAGAATCCCAAGCGTGCCATGTGACAATTCGCCAAAGGGCATTCTCCCGAATCTGATTTTGTAACTGAAGGAATATAAGTAGGGAATCAAACAGTTGCACACGAATCCCGCTAATGTTGGATCCTTTTTAAATTTATACCTGACAGCAATGGGTGCGCCTAAGCACAGAGAATCATCCTGGTAATGATGAAAGTCTCCAGGTATCCGATTAGAAGCCTCTTGAACTTCAGGTAACACATCAGGATACTTCTTTGGAATGGTAATTTTTATAGAATATAGATCGTCAATTTGACGGCCGGAGAACGTGGCTGAAAAACGTAAATCTCCTCGCACAGACCAGAGACTATCTCCGTCTTTTTCAAGGCTAAGTTTTGGAAACCTCAAGTTAAGGTCTTTGAACTGCTCATAAAGTTCTAAATCATCCATGACACTAGAAACCCCATGGTTGGTTTGGGTTACGAATTGGAACCACTGTACTTATGCTTTTTATCCGTGTCTGGGCATGGTCTTTATATCGCTTCATAGCATTCTCGGTCACACGTTCACCAAACATTGGATTCAACAACTCATAAATGCGATCAATATCCTCGCACTCTAAAAGGGCATAAAGATCGCCTTTTATCTTCTTGTGCCAATCCCAAAAATCCTGTTCGCGACCGGCGCGATCCTGCCACCTGTCCGCAAAATTCTCTGATGGGTCAACCGGATTTTGCACCCACGGTTTGCCATCTTTCTTCGTAATGTAATTTGGCATTCCTTCAACGATACGCGTAAGCGCTTGGACAAGGTCGAATTCGTTGTTATAGGCAAGTGCCGCTAATGTAGTGAGAACTATCGTGGCAGGCTTATCATCCTTTGTTTCAAACATAATGTCGCGATGTCTTTTGATGAGTTGCACACTTTTCTGAAGAGGAGTCTTTATTTGATAGTCTGGTACAGCTTGAATTTCAGCCTTCATGGCTTCCGCCATTTGTTTTCGGAGTGCTTCGTATTGATTGACCATCCGAGAATGGAACCATGCCGCATATCCTTTTGGATTACATCGAGGCCAATCTGGGTCAATTCGATCATAGTTGGGATGGGTCTTGTCAGTTATAGCGATACTTGTGTCTGCCCAACTACTTTGTACTCCCTGACTTTTCAAAACTGTTCTAAAGTCCGTGTTTGGGATAGCGGGAAGAATATCCAAGTGGAACTTAGCCTCATTTGCGTATACAAGAGTCCAGCATCGTCTCCCCTCTTCATCCAGCATCCGGCAATAAATTTCACTTTCTTTTAGCCGATCACCTACTAGTTTTTTCAACCTCTTTTGACTTGTGGCGTTTTTTGAAAGGTTTATCTCAAAAACCAGGTCAATGTCATATTCGTCTTTTTCCCCCCACCGTTTTGTGACCGTGCCAAGAAGAAACGAACCTTGTGGATAGATTACTGGCGAATAGATGATTAAGGGAGAGTCGCCCTCTCCTAACCACTTTCCAACGGCTTGATATCTCTCTACTGCTTCTTCATGCAAGCTGTCCGGCAGATCAAGCTGGTCGGCTATTTCATTCAAGATAAAACTGAGATCTGTTCGGTAGATTTTAATCATTTTTTACAACTCCTATATTCAGCGATCGCACAAATCCTGTTAATTTCTGATTTTGATCATAGATAATCATTGGAAGGTCCGCTTTTGGTTGCCATACCCGACCAATTTCAACGGCAGCCGAAACGGGTACCGCCGGGAAAATATGGAGGATAGCATTTTCTCCATGCTTGGTTTTGATTCTGTTTAGAAGAGTTCGAAGTTCCATTCTGAACATTTGAAGTTGCGCCCTGCTTTTCAGAAAATCATTGCTGGGATTCTCGATCGTCATTTTCCATTCCGAATATTTCTGATTTCCAAAGAGCGCCTTGATACGCGAGCTGTCGATTGCGGCACTCAACGAAAGATTGAGCGCTACGTTTCTTTCGGAAGACCCCGATTCCACTACCTTGTATTCGAATTTTTCAGGCCCAGGTATCCATCCCCATGTTTGAGGTTCGCGATGACGTTGATACACCTCCGCAGGATGAATATCTGAGAATAATGCGCCAAGTTTAATTAGTAGAGGTTGGGCGGCGAATGCAAAAATCGAAAAATGGTCTGTTTCCGAATCGCTATTGAGAAACGGTTTAACCTTCGTGCTAAACTGACGGTCCAAATTCTTTTCTTCGACACGCCAAAATTCTTCCTCGTTATCTTGAAAAGAGAAATTGTGTAATCCCAATTCAATTGGCAGTTTGCTGGAGGGGTACCATTCAGGAGCCATAGCCGACCATGTATCTCGATAATCAATCTTTGGCTGGTGTTCACCTATCATTCCCCGATAGATTAATACATGGCTTGTCTTATTGGACTTTATTGCAGTGAGTCGTTCTATCCGCTCCTCATGCACATTCTTCATTTGACGCAAGATTTCATCACTATACACCTGCGTAATTTGGTCAATCATTCGATGATGATCAAGACACATCAGCATAAGGTTTGAGACATCGTTGCAATATTCACTCGATAAGGCAATATCTCCTCGTGGTCCAGTTGGGCTATCCCCTATAATATGAGCAACGTCTGCGAAGTTCATCTCAATTTGGGTCAGCCCATCTTTCCACAGAGGTTTATTGCAACCGTCAAACTCACACCGTCCACCTGCCATCGCCCATAACAGGCAACGAACTTTTTCGGAAATATCTGAAAATGACATAGGATTCATTTACTCCTGTATTATTCAAATGCACACTGAATCTAGCACGAATCCCGAAAACTTGCAAGGTCTAGTTTGCAAATGAACATCAGAATTGACTAAATTTACCTTTGAAAGTAAAATAGCATTGAATTTCATACACTCCAAGGAGGAAGGCATGAATGCCATGGAACTTGGACGCCAGGTTCAGATAAAACGCAGGGAGAAAAATCTTAGTCAGGCCGAATTAGGCGATCTAGTTGGAATATCTCGTAATTACGTATCTCTCATTGAACGAGGGGAAGCAGAAAATATATCAATGAAAATCGTGAATCAGTTGGCGGTGGCATTGGGCGCATCCCCATCCGAACTAACAGGCGAATCTTTACCAGTGATGATCTCACCGTCACTCCGAGAATTCGCGCTCGAGCAAAATCTTTCCTATGAAGTAATTGATAAACTTGCAAGAATTCCGAGGCGCGGTAAAGAACCACAAACAGCCAAAGAGTGGAAGATTCTATATGACTTGATCAGCAAGTTCATGGATTCTGGAGGAGCCTAATGAGTTTTATTTCTCCTGGGCGGTTATACCTTCAGAAGCAAAAAACGGTTTCGAGTTATGAAGACGTACTCGCTTATGCAGAGTTCCTGCGAACAGAAGCGGGACTTAATGATGTCTTGCCCGTCGATCTAGATCGGATATTCGATCGTTTCGAGATACCAGGTCCAGAGCTTGTCCCTTTATCAGAGCAACAGGGATTACTGTTGGATCACGAAGTGGGCTTGATCATCATTAATTCAAACGATTCGGAGAAACGACAAAAATTCACCAAAGCCCACGAATTGGTGGAAATGTTATTTATTGCTTTACCGCAAGGAATGGAACTAGGAGGCGGTTGGAGGATTGATCGTCCAGGCGGTTTCAAGGGATTGACCAAAGAATCCTTGTGTAACAGGGTTGCTGCGAATTTACTCATGCCACCGAGTTACATCCAAGAACAGATAAAGGAACATGGCGTAAATTTTGAGTGTGCAAAGCTTATTGCGACCACATGTAACGTTTCGCTCTCAGCTGCGCTAGTTCAGTTGGCACGAAACAGTGGAGAGGGGCATTTTGTCGTGCTCTGGCGAATGAAGAATAAACCAACCGAAATACGAAACACACCGAATGCCAGCCAGATGACCATGTTCGGCGAAGCGGCCACTTTGCCTGCCAAAAAACTTCGCGTGGAGTGGTGTTTAGGAGGGCTTGAATCTCCCTTTATTCCGAAAGATAAATCAACCGAGAGCACATCGTTGATTAGTCAGGCTTGGATGACGAACACCTTTACGAGTGGTCGAGAACGAATGACCTTTGATAACCACAATTCTGCCTGGTATTCAAGCGCGAATATGCCATTCGCTCTCAATGAAGAACGACACGTGATCTCCCTGATGAAAAAATCCTGACCGTTGTCTCTTTGTGGATAGGGCAGGGTTGGTCTTTGACTCCCTCCGACTTTCCCCTTAAACTATAGAAAACTCCCATCACAGATTACCCTATGCCCAAACTCACCCTCTCGCAACTCGAATCCCACCTCTTCAAAGCCGCGGACCATTTGCGCGGCAAGATGGACGCTTCGGAATACAAGGAGTTTATCTTTGGAATGCTCTTTCTTAAGCGTTTATCTGACCAGTTTCAGGTTCAGCAGGAGGAGGAGTATCGGAAGTGGATCGCGCAGGATTATAGCCACGAAGAAGCCGTCGAACTGATAGAAGATCCCAATCTTTACGGCGATACGTTTTTCGTCCCGAAGCGCGCCCGATGGCGGCCTGGTCGGTATGAAGTCCCTGCCTCGAAAGTGACCTACGTTGTCAATCTCAAAGAGGATGTGGGGAATCAGTTAAACAAGGCGTTGGCACAACTGGAAGACGCAAACCCAGAATTGATTGGCGTGCTCAAGCACATCAATTTCAATGCCGAGAAGGGAAAGTCGAAACTAAAAGACTCTGAATTGGTCAAGGTGATTCACCACTTTGACAGATACCGACTGACCAATGATGACTTCGAGTTCCCCGATCTTCTCGGAGCGGCATACGAATACCTGATTAAGGACTTCGCTGACAGTGCAGGGAAGAAAGGCGGTGAGTTCTATACGCCCGCGCGAGTGGCGCGCTTGCTGGTCAACGTCATTGAACCGCGCGAGGGAATAACTGTATATGATCCGACTTGTGGATCGGGCGGCATGTTGATTCAGTCGCGGCAATACGTGGATGAGCAGGGACAGAATCCGCGCAAACTGGCGCTCTACGGGCAGGACAGCGCTGGCACGACCTGGTCAATCTGCAAGATGAACATGATCCTGCACAACATCCCCGACGCGCAAATAGAGAATGAGGATACGCTCGACAATCCAATGTTCGTGGACGGGAATTACATCAAGCAATTCGACCGCGTGATCGCCAATCCGCCGTTCTCGCAAAACTACACGCGGGCGAATATGAAGTTCGAGCAGAGATTCCATTTTGGGTTCACGCCTGAGACGGGCAAGAAAGCTGACCTGATGTTTGTCCAGCACATGATCGCCAGCCTGAAAGCAGACGGAAAAATGGCGACGATCATGCCGCACGGCGTCCTGTTTCGTGGCGGGACGGAGAAAATAATCCGCGAGGGAATCGTCAAGGAAGGAATCGTTGAGGCCATCATCGGCTTGCCGCCGAATCTGTTTTACGGGACGGGAATCCATGCCTGTGTGCTGGTCATCAACAAAAAGCGACCGCGCGATCAGCGTGACAGCATTCTGTTCATCAACGCGGACGCCGAGTTCGGTGAAGGACGCGCGCAGAATTTCCTGCGCCCCGAAGACCTGGAGAAGATCACGCAGGTCTATCGCGACCGACGCGAGATCCCGCGTTATTCGCGCTTGGTTCCGTTGAAGGAAATCGAAGCGAATCAATACAACCTGAACATCCGCCGCTATGTGGACAACGCTCCCCCGCCAGAAATCCAGGATGTGCGGGCGCATTTGGTTGGCGGAATCCCGAAACGGGAAGTGAAACTCCATTCGGCGCAGTTGGCAAAATTCGGATTGAAAGAGGTGGTGGCCTTCGTCGAGATGGATAAAGACTATCTCCAGTTCAAGCCCGAGGTGGAGTCGAAGTCGCACATCCGCCCGATCATCGAGGGACAGAAAAATGTCAGGGCGGTGCAGGCCGACATGAAGTCGAGGCTTGAAGCGGTGTGGAAATCTGCCGAGGGTGGAGTCGTCAAATTCCCTGGCAGGAATCAATTGCCGCAGTTCCGCAAGTCGTTCCAGGGACAATTGCTGGAGGCGTTACTGTCCGCGGGCGTGCTGGACGAATTCCAGATCGCGGGCATTTTCGTGAACTGGTGGGAGACGGTGCGCTACGATCTGAAGACCATCGTCGCCACGGGCTGGAGCGCGAACATCATCCCCGACGACTATTTGCTGGAGGCATTCTTCCAAAAGGAGATGGCGCACATTGACGAACTGGAAAGCCGCGTGGGTGAATTAGACGCCGAGTTGACCGAACTTCTGGAAGAGACCGAGGTGCAGCCAGATGTGGACGAAGAAGGCAAGGAAAAAGCCCTGACTGCCGCGCAGGCGATTCGGGTGGTGAAAGAGGAAAGCGCAGCGATTGCTTATGCCGCGAACGCGGAGGCGGCTCGTTTGCGCGCCCTGGCTGACTCCATCGCACAAAAGGACAAAGAACTGCGCGCGGCAAAGTCAGAATTGAACAAAGAGACCGTACGACTCTTCGGCAAGTTGGATAAGGATGGCAATCTCAAAACGCGCGGATTGATCCATGAGAAGCGGGAGACTTTGGACGAGGAAGAAGCCAAGTTGCTAATTTTGAAGAAATTGTTTGATGTTGTTGGAAATGAACTCGTGCGCTATTTGAAATTGGAACTCAGAGTGGTTGTGAATATCTTTGAGAATTTGTTTGAGAAATACTTTGTGCCATTGAATGAGATAAAGTCCCAGTGCGACCGTGCGACCTCAACTCTGGATGGATTCCTAAAAGAACTCAACTACAAATAGCAATGACGACACAAGCCCTGCCAAAGAATTGGGTACGCTCGAAAGTTTCTAAAGCCGCAACTGTTGTTATGGGGCAATCTCCTGATTCTCGATCGGTAAATGAGGAGCAAGCAGGGATTCCTTTCTTGCAAGGCAATGCGGAGTTTACCGAGAAACACCCTGTTCCGATTCACTGGGTCACAAAGCCCACAAAACTATCGGAAAAAGGCGACATCCTGATTAGCGTTCGCGCACCTGTAGGGGAAATCAATATTGCGGACAAAGAATATTGCATAGGCCGCGGACTTGCGGCAATCCGATTTAGAAAAATAGACAATCAATTCGGGTGGTATGCAATTGCCTATCACAAAAACCAACTTATCAAACTGGCACAAGGCTCGACTTTTACGGCGGTTAGTTCAAAAGATTTTTTGAATTTTGAGATAATCCATCCCAACGACCCTGACGAACAACGCGCCATCGCGGACATCCTGTCCACGGTGGATGAAGCCATCACGCAGAGCGAGTCGCTGGTGCGGAAGTATCAGTCCATCAAGCAGGGCTTGATGTCCGATTTGTTGACGCGCGGGGTGGATGAGAATGGGGAGTTGAGACCAACTCGTGAAGAAGCGCCCAGACTGTATCGAGCGACTCCTTTGGGATGGTTGCCGAAGGAGTGGGAAATTCTAAAACTTCGCGACACAAGAAAATCCATCACCAGTGGCTCACGCTGGTGGGCTAGATACTATTCGGACGAAGGTGCGCTGTTCCTGCGAATTGGGAATCTGACCAGAGAACACATCAATTTGCGATTTGACTCCATTCAAAGAGTTCGCGTCCCAAACGACGCAGAAAGCAAACGAACTGCGGTCTCGGCAGGGGATGTTCTAATTTCAGTTACTGCCGATTTGGGAATTATTGGCGTTATTCCCGAAAATTTTGAAGAAGCGTATGTAAATCAACACATTGCTTTGGTAAAAGTTAACGATGAAATTACAAATCCAAGATGGCTGGGGCATTTCTTGGCAGGCGAGATTGGAAAGTATCAATTTCAACGAATGAATGATAGTGGCGCAAAGGCTGGTTTGAATTTGCCGACTGTCGACTCGTTGTCATTTGCCAATCCCCCGAGAAATGAAAGAGACTTGATTGTCAAAATCCTGGATAAACAAGATGATATGATCACGGTGGAGCAAGAACAAGTGAGAAAATATCAACTGCTGAAACAAGGACTCATGCAAGACCTGTTGAGCGGTCAAGTACGGGTGAAGGCATAGAAAAGGAAGATCACCATGTCGTTTTCTCTTGGGCTTTACGATCTGTTTTCTTATCTTATTCCAGGAATGTTGTACATCTATGTGGTTAATGAGTATATTAAACTGTTTGGTTTTAGCCACTTAGATCCGAGTCAACTCAGCAAAGTTGACCAATCAACAAGCGCCCTGGTTGTAGTGGCGATTCTTTTTGCCGCTTTCGTCATTGGTCATATATTTGATTATTTGGCTTCCACACTTTTATACAAACTAATTTATAGACGTAGTATCCCAGAAGTTGCGCTTGGTGAACTGAAAAGAAAATACGATACTATCGATATCGCCTTTAAACCCGATGATTGGGACATCCTTATGATCATCTTGCGATCAAGAAATATTGAATTGACAAAGATTTTGGATAAATTTCAGGCAGATAGCATTATGCTCCGAAACCTTGCTTTTGGTTTCTTCCTCGCGATGATATTAAGTTTCACCATGTTTTTTCAAACTCTAAACACCCAAGAAATTCTTCTTGCTCTTGCCATGCTTATCGCATGGGGTTTTGCCTCCTACAGGAGCAAGCAGTTTCGGTTGTGGTTTTATACCGATATTTTTCAGGCTTCGCTTGAGTACGGAAGCACACTGAAAAAAGTAATGGAAAATAACAGTAAAGAAAAAGAGCCGTCATCGAATTTAAGTGGATCGCAAAAAAGATCGAAGGGAAAGTAATTCATGTCCGACCCGCGTCTCAACGAACTCGAACAAGTGGAAGAGCCTTTCCTGCGTCAGTTGGAAGGGTTGGGCTGGCGCATTCTGCGCGGGGATAAATATGATCCCGCCTCCACGGAGCGCGAGTTGTTCAGCGAAGTGATCATCGAAAGCGAATTGCGGGCAGGGCTGAAACAGATCAATCCGTTTCTCGAAGATGACCAAATCAGCGAGTTGGTTCACCGAATTCAATCGCCCCAAAGCAATCACCTGCTCAAAGCCAACCAGGAGATTCTCGACCTTCTACTCGAAGGCGTCGCGGTCACTGAAAATCGGCAGACGCGTGAAGTCAGCCCGACCATCCGCTACGTTGATTTCAATTACCTTGCCAACAACCGCCTGTTGGCTGTCTCCCAGTTCAAGGTCAATGTGCCTGGGACGCAAAAGCATATCATCCCCGATGTCGTCCTGTTCGTCAACGGGTTGCCGCTGGTGGTGGTCGAGTGCAAGTCGCCCGCCGTCGCTGATCCGCTCGGCGAGGCCATCACGCAACTCCAGCGTTACGCCAATCAACGCGGCATGATCGAGGGGAATGAAAAATTATTCTGGTACAACCAGTTCCGTGTCGCCACCTTCCGCCAGAAATGTTGCTACGCTTCCATAACAGGCGTGTACGATGATTTCGTTGAATGGAAAGACCCCTATCCATTCGCCCTGACCGACATCGAAACCGAGGGCGGCGAGGTGGTCAACAGCCAGCAATTGCTGGTGCAGGGCATGTTGTCCCGCGAGAACCTGCTGGACATCCTTCACAGTTACATCGTCTTTGCCGAGGACAGCAAGGGGAATCCCATCAAACTCGTGCCGCGCTACCAGCAATATCGCACGGCGCGCAAGATCGTGGAACGGCTCAAGAGCAAACAAACCAATGCAGAACGCGGCGGGATCGTCTGGCACACGCAGGGTTCGGGCAAGTCCCTGACGATGATGTTCACGGTCAGGGCGATGTATCACGACTCCCGCCTGAACCACTACAAAGTCGTCCTCATCACCGACCGCACCGATCTCGAAAAACAACTGGGCGACACCTCCAAAGCGGTCGGCTACGAAATCAAGAGGGCGACCTCCATCGCCAAATTGAAGGGACACTTGCAAACGAAGACGCCCGACATTGTGATGGGCATGATCCACAAATTCCAGGACGATCAGTGGACGCAGTCCTTCCCGCAATTGAACGACTCTCCTGACATCCTTGTAATGATTGACGAGGCGCACCGCTCCCAGTACAAATTGCTGGGCGCGAACTTGCAGGTCGCTTTGCCCAATGCCACGCGTATTGCCTTCACTGGCACACCCGTCGAGCGCACCGAGACCACCTTCGGCGAATACATTGACAAGTATTCCATGCGGGAGTCACTGGAGGACGGCGTCACGGTGCAGATCGTCTATGAAGGCCGCACGCACAAGGGCGAGGTCCGCGACAAGGCGGCGATGAATCAACGTTTCGAGGATGTCTTTGACCAGGTCGGGAAGGATGAACGCCGCCTCATTCTTGACCGATATACCTGGCGCGCCTACCTCGAGGCGGATGAGGTCATTCGCGACAAAGCCGCCGACATGCTGGATCATTACATCGCTTACGTCTTCCCCAACCGATTCAAAGCGCAGGTGGTGGCGGCCACGCGTTTGGCGGCTGTCCGCTACAAGTCCGCGCTCGAAGCGGCGCGCCTTCAGCGAATCGAATCCTTGGTCAACGCAAATACCAATCCCGAAGATATCGAACTGCTCCGCAGGCTGAAAGTCGAAGTCATCATCTCTGGCACAGGCAACGATGAAGCCATCTTCAAACCCTTCACCGATGATGACGTTCACGAAAAGGCTATCAAGAGTTTCAAACTGCCGTTCGATAAAGTCAGCGACGATGGTACGCGTGGCGATGTTGGGATCATCGTTGTCCAGAATATGTTGATCACTGGCTTCGACGCGCCTGTCGAGCAGGTGATGTATCTGGATAACGTCATCAAAGAACATAATCTTCTGCAAGCCATTGCCCGCGTCAATCGCGTGGCGCACAACAAATCCTGCGGCTACGTTGTGGACTACGTCGGCGTCGCTCGTCATCTGCGCCAGGCGTTGGCCGTCTACGACGAAAAAGACATTGATGAAATTCTCGCGGTCGTTCAACCGAATGCGGCAGATATTGACACGTTGAAATACCTGCATGGTCAGGTCAAGAACTTCTTCCAGCGATACGGTCTCGCGGGCATGGCCGACACCGACGCCTGCGTGGATGTCCTCGCCGACCAGGAAGTCCGCGACGACTTTCTCGCCCTGCGCCGATCCTTCAACAAAGCCATTGACCGCGTCCTGCCTGACCCCGAAGCCCTGCGCTTCGCCCTCGACCTCAAACGGATGGCCTGGATCAGCGAATCCGCCCGCAACCGTTACCGCGACGACAAACTGAGCATTCGTGACGCCAGCCGAAAAATCCGCGAAATCGTGGATGAGTTCCTGGTTTCCAAAGGCGTTGACCCGAAAATTCCTCCGCTTGAAATTTTCTCGGATGAATTCAAAGCCAGGGTCAGCGCCAACAAGAGTCCCAAGGCGAAAGCCGAGGAAATCACCCACGCCATCCGTCAGCATATCAACGAAAACTACGAGACCGACCCCGAACTCTATGACCGCCTCGGTGAAAAACTGGAACGTGTGCTAGCCGAATATCGCGATAACTGGGATCGGTTGGCGAAGGAATTGGAAGAGGTGCTGGACGCGCTCAAGAAAGGCCGCCAAAGCGAAAACAATTACGGCTTCAACCATCGCAAGGAACTTCCATTTTTAGCCCTCCTGAAACGGGAGTTGTATGGCAATGCAGACATTGCTGGCCTATCCGAGGAGCAACGCGAGCAGTTGATCTCCTGCACGGGCGATATTCTGGAGATCATCCGCCGCGAGACCAACCAGCCCGATTTCTGGAATAACTATACCGCCCAGAAACGCTTGAAGGCCTACATCCTCAACCATCTGCTCACCACCTATCGCAACAACCGCGACTTCATCCGCAACCGCAACCAGGTCGCCGAGAAGATTCTGGAACTCGCCAACTACAACCGCCTCGCCTGACATGATTCCGATTGACCAACTTATCCGCACGAAACGCAAATCCATCGCCCTTATCGTTCAGAGGGATGGCAGTCTCATCGTGCGCGCGCCCCTGCGGGCAAGTGAAAAACAAATTCAGGCGTTTGTTACAAAAAAAGCGAGCTGGATCCTGTCCAAGCAAAAACTGGTCAAGGCTGTTTATCCCCCGTTTGTGCCCAGGGAGTACGTGAACGGAGAGGGATTCTGGTATCTGGGAAAAATCCATAAACTGGAGATTGTCGAAACCCAAAGACCCGCCGTATACCTGAATGGAAACTTTCGCCTTGCCCAAAAAGCATTAAGCCGAGCCGAGGGCGCATTTATCAAATGGTACAAGTCACAAGCGTTGCAGGTCATTACCGAGCGCGTCCAGTGGTACGCGGCAAAACATGGGCTTCAATACAAACAGATCAAAATCACATCGGCGCAAACCCGCTGGGGCTCGTATAACTCCCGCGGCACCCTCAGTTTCTCCTGGCGGCTGGTCATGGCGCCCGTCCCAGTGATTGACTACGTTGTAGCGCATGAATTAGTGCATGGTCAAGAAAATAACCACTCGAAGAAATTCTGGACAAAGTTACAACTCATCATGCCCGATTACAAGCAACGAATCGAGTGGCTAGAGCAGAATGGGCATTTGTTGAGTTTGGGGTAGACTACCAAAGGAAACAGGTTCGTGCTTTTTCGTTGTTTACTTGCAAAGAAAATGGGGCAATTTGGCGAGTATCGGACGTTACGTCTCGTTTTGGATGTGTGGGATAGTCAAGGATGAAGGATAAAGGATGAAGGCGGAAGGATGAATTATGGGATAAAATACTCTCATTCCTTGACCATTTACAAAAAAGTGCCAAGTTGGAAACAGCATATTCAATATTGACATAAAGAGTCAACCCCATGACATCCGTAGCAATTACAGGCGAAGTTTTTCGTTGGGCACGCGAACGCGCTGGTCTCTCTGATGAGAAATTGGCAAAAAGCGTCAGCGCCAAACTGGAAAAAATCCGCGCCTGGGAAACAGGTAAGGAATATCCCAACTTCCAGCAGGCGCAAAAACTTGCGTCTGCTCTGAGTGTTCCCTTGGGGTATCTTTTCCTTTCTCAACCCCCTCAAATAACAATTCCTGTTACTGATTTTCGAACACTGCCTGGAAAAGAAAAGGCCAGTCTTAGTCCAAATCTGCAAGACGTTTTGGATGATGCCTTACGAAAAAGGGATTGGTATAAAGAATGGCGGCAACAGGAAGATATTGCTCCTTTTGAATTCGTTGGGAAATATTCCCTGCAGAGTAAGCCTGAGAGTATTGTCCACGACATGCGGCAGGTCTTGGATGTGCCGCATGGTTTTGCAGAAAAAATAGGTACATGGGATTTGCATTTACGCCAATTGGTTCAGAAAGTCGAACTAGCTGGGATTTTGGTGTTACAAAGCGGAATCGTCGGAAACAATACACGTCGAAAATTACCCGTACAAGAATTTCGCGGCTTTGCTCTGGCTGATAAATATGCCCCCATTGTTTTTATCAATGCCCAAGACTCTACAGCCGCGCGTATTTTTACTCTCATACACGAACTTGCCCATATCTGGACGGGTACAAGTGGAATTTCCAATCCAGATTTTATATCTGATGGAACGGAAACACAGAGAGCGGAAAAATTTTGCAACCAGGTTGCGGCAGAGTTTCTTGTTCCAAGTGAATTATTTATCAAACGATGGAATGCACATCAAGACGCACTCGATAATGCCCAACAATTAGCCATCCGCTTCCGTGTAAGCAGTCAGGTTATCTTGCGCCGAGCCTTTGATGCTGGGTTCCTAAGTTTTGATGAGTATCAAGAGTCTATTAAATCGGCAATCAAAGCTAGTAAGCCGCGCACAAAAGGTGGGGGAGGCGATTTCTATAATACTTTATTCAGTAGGAATAGCCGCCGTTTTACAACGGAATTGCTCTCCGCAGTTTCCAGCGGCAGATTGTCTTATTTGGATGGCGCCCGTTTGCTGAATACCCGCCCAGGTAAACTGGTCAATGCAATGGAAAAGACGAGATAAGAGGGAATCGTGGAATATTGCCTTGATACCAGCGTTTATACCCAAGCACATCGTCAATATTATGCTTTTGACTTGGCTCCAGGGTTTTGGAAATCGTTAAAAACACATGCCGAGAATGAAGTGTTAATCAGTCCCATTGCAGTATTTACAGAACTCGCAAAGGGTAACGATGAATTGGCAAAATGGACGAAAGAAAATAAGGGGTTATTGTTTTCAGAACCCAACGCAAAAGTTGTGGAGTCGTTTCGCCAAATTGCTGATTTTATAAATACTCGTTATGAGTCTGGACAATGGATTCGATTATTTCTTGATGGAGCAGATCCCTGGGTAATCGCCCATGCAAAAGCGCACAATCTAATTGTGGTGACAATGGAGGGTAATAAAGGCAGTGAGGAAATTAATCCAAGAACAAAACGGTTTATCGGAAAGATAAAAATTCCGAATATGTGCGGGCATTTTGGGGTAAAGTGTATTTCCACTTTTGAACTTATACGCGCACTGAAAATAGGACTTGGCTAGCAGTAGGATTACGAGGAATTGTAATGACATGTAGGCCTTGCAAACTTAAACAAAAAAGCCCCTGATTTTCAACGGATCAGGGGCTTGCTATTCAGATAAACCGATACTTGGTCAGGTATTGTTGCAACCGTTCGTGGGGAATCACCCTTCCACTTGGATTTTTCTTCCAATAACCACCATCCAAAGCCTTATAATTATGGCTCTCTGGTTTTAAGTGGGGTTGGGAGCGAACTCAACCAGGATGTGTAAGCGGAAATGGTTGAAGTTGGTGTACCCAAACGCCCTGCGCTTGATCAGTTTGATTTTATTGTTGACACCTTCGGCAAAAGCGTTCGTCCATCGTTCGATGAAGTAATTGAGAATTTGCTCAGACCAGTTTCTCAACGTAACCAGGAAAGGCTTGAGTGCTTTCACTTCCAAAGCTTCAGCTAGTTGTATCCAGATTTGGAGTGTTTGTTTGGCATCTTCGCGATCGGTGAGTGTATCGAACAACAAACGGAACAATTCCTTCAACTCATGACAGGTTTTTAGTTCTGGCGATACGTGATAGATGGTTTCCAGTTTTGTGCGTTCCGTTTCGTTCAAGTCTTGCTGATTTTTGACCAGAACCCAACGACTGCCTTTGAGTTGTGCTTTCACTTCAGCCGGTGCCTTGTTTTGGATTTCTCGGCGGGCTTGCGTCAGGCAATGGTTCAAGTTCTTCATCACATGGAAACGGTCGGCGACAATGGTCGCCTGTGGTAATTTGGCTTTGACCGCCAGTGTATAAGGTTCCCACATATCTACATTGACCACTTTGATCGCCTGACGTTGCTCCACCGATAACCCATCCAGCCACTTTTCGAGCGTTTCACGCTCCCGATTGGGCAAGACATCCAAGATACGGCCTTCTTCCGGCGCACTGATCACCAAGGCGAAGTTCCCATGTCCTTTCTTGAGCGCAAATTCATCCAGATTGATTACCCGGACGATCCGCTTTTGTGGTGCCTGTGTCTTTTTTTTGCCTGACGTTTGAAGAGACCCTCAACGGCCTCATACCCTAATTCAAGCAGCTGGCTGACATCCTGCACCGTATTCTTCCGACAGAGTGTGAATACATATTCTTCAAAACGCTGGGTGTAACTACTATCAAAGGCAATCCACTCCAGCCTTTCTGTAAATGCGTTTTGGCATGTCTTACACTCAAACCGACGGCCGCGTAAGCGCAAGTAACTCTTACGCCCAAACATGGATAGGTCTCGGATCAGACGAGGTGTATCATAGTCATGCAGGCTCGCACTTGGATTCTTGCACTCAGGACAGAGCGCTACTTTGAACGTTGGTTTGACATCCAGCACGACTGTATCTTCTGTCGTTTCGTAACCAACCACTTCCAGGTTGGGAAGTTTGAGCAGGTCGGTTAGGTTCTGTTCTGGCATGGCGCGTTTCTCGCTTTTTGCCAGATTCTACCGCCTTCTCAACCTACCCCACTAGAAACCAATGAACCATAATTATGTGATGAATGAAGCCGTTACCGTGTCCCTGTGCCTTGCTGAACAGATGGTTAGTCCATTCTGGCAAGGGCGTTACTTGGGGAGTTAGAGTAGGCGAATGGCAAATGGAATGGAGGCTAAATGGATAAGAAATTCCTGTTTGTAATCAACTATGCGCCTTATGGCAGTGAGCGTCCCTACAATGCCATGCGCCATGCGATGAATTTGGTCAAGCATGAAGGCGTGCAGATAAAAGTCTTCTTGGTCGCCGACGCGGTCTATTGCGCCCGCACAGGGCAGAAGACGCCCAATGGCTATTACAACCTCGAACGCATGGTCAAGTCACTCGCGAAGAGCGGCAAGGTCGCCACCTGAGGGACTTGTTGCGAAGCCCGAGGTCTCGGGCAGGAGGATTTGACAGAGGGAGTCGAAATGGGAAACATGGATCTACTGGGCGATTGGACGGTCGAAGCAGATCAAACGCTAGTCTATTGATGGAAGTCGGGGAGCAGGAAAGGTAGAACCAAACCTAGCGCGACACGGCAGACAAGGGCGTCACCACGCTTACCGTCGAATCAATAATCAGTCTCTTATAGACCGTTCCCATCTGCGCTGGCGCAGGGTTCATCTTGTTGTCCAACCACCACTCGATCAGCGACAGCAGGGAGGTCGCGATGTGGTTCGACAGCATGGCAGTCGCTGTTGGATTGCCAGATTGTGCCAACGGCAGGCAGGATTTTTGGAAAATAGTGGCGATGTTCCGCACTACCTTTTTGCGAACTCGTGTCACGCTTTGACTCTTGAACAAAATACGGAAGAGGTCGGCTTTTTGACCGATATATTCGAAGATCAGTCTCCCCTCCGTTTCCAGGTCTGAAGCATCAGACTGCTTCGCCAGAGTCTCGATGTGGGTCATCAATTCAGCCAGCCCTTCATCCAATACTTCCATCAACAATTGATCAAGGCTCTCATAATGTCTGAAGAATGTGATGTAAGCGACTTCGGCGCGTTCCGTGATCTCCCTGATGAAGATGGATGCAAAATCCTTCTCCATCATCAATGAAACCAAAGCCTCCCGCAACAGGCGGCGCGTTCTGCGTACACGCGGGTCAACGTTTATGGGGGAGTTTTTCCGTGGCATGGTAATCCTGTTCTGTTACAAAATGCAGGTTTTTATAACTTATGTTACACCGAAGCCAGATCCGTGATTGACTTGCGCATCAGGCTGGTTACAATGCAAACATTGTTACACATACTGTTACACAGTATAACAAAAAGGAGCAACCATGAAAACAATCACAAATACGGGAAGAACCTGTCCACCGCCTTATATACCCAGCAGTGAAAAAATGACGATGGAACGACTGCAAGGCGCATATAACGAGATTGCCGACGGATACGAAAAAATGCTTTGGTTCGACCAGCATATTCTCGGCGTGGCGCGTCACCGAAGGCAATTGATATCCAGGGCAAGCGGAAGAATTCTGGATTTGGCTTGCGGTACGGGATTGAACTTTCCCTTCTTCCCACCAACCAGCGAAATCATCGCGGTTGACTTAAGCCCACGAATGTTGGATGTGGCGCGCCAGAAAGCGAAATACCTGAACCTGAATGTACAGGCGCAGATCATGGATGCAGGAAAACTTGAATTTGGTGATGCAGGTTTCGACACCGTGACTTCGACCTTGTCCACATGCACGTTTCCTGATCCCATCCAAGCCCTGCGGGAAATGCAACGTGTCTGCCGACCCGACGGCTTGATCCTCCTCCTTGAACATGGTCATAGCAGTATGCCCTGGCTTGCGCAATACCAAGACCGTCACGTATTCCAACACTATCAGCAAAATGCAGGCTGCCGCTGGAATCAAGACCCAGTGGATTTGGTCAAGACGGCAGGTTTGAAAATCCTAAACTCCCAACGTTTCGGTTTGGGCATGTTTTATGCGATCGTGGCGGCACCCTAAGAATTCCTTTGGAGTGTGCAAAACAACATGACCGCGATTTAAACAAAAAAGCCCCTGATTTTCAACAGATCAGGGGCTTGTGGTTTAGATGAACCGATACTTGGTCAGGTATTGTTGCAATCGTTCGTGGGGGATTACTCTTCCACTCGGATTTTCCTTCCAACTCCCATCTTCCAACGGCTCGTACACCAGCGGCATTTTCTTTGGCAACAACAACCCGCATTGAAACGGCTGACGTGTTTCAAAGGATCGCCGCCGTTCCTCCTTTCGCTTGCGATGAATCTCCTTTTTGCTCAACGGTCTGGCGGGTTGCTCACCTGGGAAGAGCAAGGACTGTCCGCCACTCATTCCAACGCTTGGATAAGCCCTGCCAGAACTTCGCCACGTTTTGGGATGAATTCTCTTTCCAGAGGTTGAGGTCACTCCCGCGCACTTCGACCCCATCCCTCGCGCAATGCTGGCAGGAGATTTCAACGCCCGTCCACATTTCTTACATCTCGGTTTTCCTTCCATAGAGAACCTCCATTCAAGAATACACCCGCCCAGACGTTGCGCCTGAGCGGGTGTCGCTTCCCCTCATTATTCACATCCTATTTCGGCTGTAGAATGCGGGGCTTTCAGAACAGGGACGTTTGATTCAGCGTCGCCTGCCTGGAACGCATCCGATTAGAAGATGACTTGCCTGGCACACCTTTCTGCGTCATCCACTCCGCCCAGGAAACCACCGTGGGCAAATCGGGGACAGGCAGTGGCGCGCTCGGAGCCGTTGGGCATCCCAGCGGTGAATTGGAGACCACCACTTCATCCGCAAACAGGGATTGCAGGTCGGGCAGGTCAGCGGACTCCAACGCTTCACGCGCCAATTTCATCAGGATGTCGCCGTCCTCTTCCGGGACGATCGCGCCTCCAACTTCATCCCCGTACAGCAACTGCGCGGCTTTCATCTTCTGTCCCATCAACGCTAGGGCGCGCGCCTCCATCGCATCGCTGTAGACCGAGAAGATGGCCTTCACGGGTTTGGTCTGCCCCAAGCGCCACACTCTCCGCACCGCCTGCCATAGTGTGTAGTAGAGTAGGAATGTGGCGAGTTATCCTTGCGGACACTTTTCCACAGACCCCTCTCCGAACCGGACTTGATACTTTCGCATCATCCGGCTCTCCAGAACTCAAGTGCTTGGAGTGGGCAAAGGTTTTCCTGTGTGAATTGCCAAATGGCATTTCGCACACACCACCAGCGTTTTTCTTTGCATCGCGATCATCGTTCTCACCCAAGCGGGTTTCTCCTTCCTTCCGCGCCAGCGGTTTTTCAGGTCGGCTAGTTTCCGAACGTGATGAACTTCGCAGTTCTCTTGTGAACCACAGATTTCACATTCGTTGGCTTGCAGCCTCTGGACAAGATCAGTACGTGAACTGAGCGTGACGTTCCGTCGCCCGTTATTGTCATCCAGCGTATCCGTGCCAGTCTTGATGACCTTCAAGGGAATACCGCCCCAGTAAACATACCGTGTTCCGTTTTTGGTTGGCACTTCCACAACCAGAACCTTGTAGGTATATCCTTGAACGGTGCGCTTCCCGCCGTACTTCTTGTACATACGGCCAACGGTGGACTTGAACTTGTTCGCCAGTGTCTTTGTCAGCGAAACTTCCATGACGTACTTGAGTTTTCGCAAGGCGTTTCTGTCGGTGGCGAATTTGTAGTACTCGGCCACACCACGATACCGTTGCTGGTACACGTCCACGATTTGCGCATCGGAGAACGCCAGCAGTCCGGCTTCGTGAATGGGCTTTTCGCCGCGCAGGTAACGCCTACATAACTCGTCAACCTTGCCATAGGGGATGCCCAACCTGATACACCCGTTCACGCTTCGGGTCTTGGTGAGTGTCCCGCTGCGGGGTGAAAGTTTGTCGTCTGCGTGATACACGCTGATGTCGTATCCCAGAAATCGCGCGTGTTGCGTGCGCGAGTGTGTGATGAGGGTTTTGGACGTACTCAGTTCGAGGCGAAGCCGCTCTTTCAGGAATACACCGATGGCGGTTTTGATTTCTTCTGCTTCGGACTTTGTCCCGGTGAAACTAAGGATGAAGTCGTCTGCATACCGAATGTATTTCAGCCGCCGGAAGTTTGGGTCATACACATCCTGGGACGGAAGCCTTCTGCGTTGGAGTTCAAGTTCCTGAACCCGTTTTTCGTCGCCTGCTTCACGTGCGCATTTGATGTAATAGGCCAGCCTTCGGTATTCCAGATTTTCGGCTCGCTTTTGCCCACGCGTGTACTGTGGGATAAGCGTGTCTTCGATGTAGACGTCCAGTTCGTGCAGGTAGATGTTGGCTAGCAGTGGTGACAGAATGCCACCTTGAGGAGTGCCGCTGTAGGTGCGGTTGTACCGCCAGTATTCCAAATACCCTGCTTCCAGCCCCATCCGCAGAAGGCTGAGCAACCGGCCATCCTGAATGTCTCTGGCGAGAATTGCCATCAGGACTTCATGGTCAATGTTGTCAAAACATCCGCGAATGTCGCCTTCGATGAACCACGCCGCGCCTTTGAACTTCTGTTGCAGGTTTGCCAGTGCAGTATGGCAGCCGCGTCCGGGTCGAAAGCCGTGCGAAGCCTCCCGAAAGCGAGGTTCGTAGTAGGCTTCCAGCACCATCCGTAGTGCTTCCTGCACCAGTTTGTCCGTGAAGTTCGGAATACCGAGCGGGCGTGTCCCTCCGCTTTTCTTGGGGATTTGAATGCGGCGGGCGGGACGGAAATTGAACCGTTCATAGCGCAGTTCCTCGATGATACGTTGAAAGCGCTCCCGGCTCATGCCGTCCGCCGTGTCGCTTTCTGTTCCCACAGTCAAAGCGCCACGATTGCGGGCGATTTTGTCGTAAGCAGTGAGGAACAGGTCCTCGCTGAATAGACTGCGATACACCCGCGTCAGTGGGATACGTTTTTCACCCATCTTTCGCACTGCTTGCAGAATTTGTTCGGCGTTCTGCATTGCGCATACCTCCATTTTCTGAACAAGCGATAGTTCCTAACTCCCTTCGCCCTGTGGTCGGCTTTCCCGACCTCCCTGGGTGGGCGTGACGCCACCGACTACTATGGAGTTTCCGTCGCCATAGGGCTCGCGCCCCGTAGGCGATCCCGCAGTACAGTCATGAATGACGTTATTAGAATGACGTAGGGTGTCTTTTCGTGGCTTGGTAGGTCTCATTGACCATTGTTCCCAACAGGAGGATTTCACATCTCTCAGCTTCTACAAGGTGCTGCTGTCGGGGCTTGACCTCAACCGTTGTGTCAAGGGAGGAATAGTCTCCAACTTACCACTGGACTTCAAGCAGTTTAGCTTTTACCCATATCATTCAGGTCTTGGGACAACTACTCTGGTAAACGGCTTCCCAGTTTGTCCCTTTTCCGGCGTGCTATTTTCCCGTTCGGGTTTCCCTTTTCGGTTAACCGGATGACCTCGCAGGTAAATTCCTCAACCTGCGGTACGTCACGTACAATCATTCATGCTGTCATGCGGCGCACTAAGGAATACTCAATCTCAGCGAACACTACAGATTGGAAGGCGATCAAATCCAAACCCGTCTCCACCAATTTCGGATTCACTACCAGCGCATCGAGGCCGAAGACCCGTTTGGCGATCCACTCCTCGCGCTTGCGCGGGTTCACGCCGCTGGTCAGGACTTCGGCGCGCACGCCTCCATCCCGCAGGATTTTCAGGATGCGATCCTGGATGTCGCGCGTCCCGGTCTGGCGCAGGTAGATTAACACCTTGCGTCCCTGCTGGCGCTCAGAACGGCAGAAGTCCACCAGCCAACTTTCTTTGGGCATGGTTTCACCATCCACGACCGCGGGCAACTGCATCAACTGTTTCCTGCGAACGAACTCACCCTGCCGATCCACTTCATCCACTTCCACCACTTCATCACGGAAGGCCGAGTTGGGACGCGCCAGAGTCCATTGCAGCCAGGTCGAGAGGTAGCGGCGATTGTTGAGCGCCAGGTCGCGCAGTTTCTTTTCCATCTTGCGGTATTGCCCGCCCTGCTCGTCGGTCATCGAGAGCGTCACGACTTCCTCGGCGTAGTGAGGCAGAGACAATCCCAGGTCTTTCAGGGACAGGAAAACCGTTGTGTCCAGCAGGCGATTCACGATGGCGGGTGAGATGCCCGGCTGTTCCTTGGCCTGGTTCTGGTAGCGGCGATTGCCGGTGAAACCATCTTCTTCATCTTCATCGTTCGTGCGCTTGCTCTTGCGCGTCGTCTCCAGCACACCATACAGGCGCGCCCAGCGTTTCTCATCGTTGAAGGCGAAGTCCATGCGGACACCCGCGTTGAGACGATGCAACAGCCAGAAGATGGATGTCGAACGACCGCCGAAGAACGTGCCGGTCAGGGTCAGGGTGTAGCGGGAGGAGGCGACAAGTTGGTGGAAAGCGATTCCGCGATCCGAGGCCTTGGCAGAAAATTGATGACACTCGTCTGCGATCAGCAACTTGAATTGGCCTCGCGCGTGCTTGGCGATGTAATCCGCCAACGCCCAACGCCTCCCTGTGAACTGGAAGAGGGGCGCGCCGCAGACGCGTTTTCCCCAGATGAGGCCTCCCTGCTCGTCCCGCGCCAGCCGACCAGACTCATCCAGTTCATAACCGGGCACACTTGCGTTGCAGAAGCGTCGCTTATCGCCCAGTTCATCCACGGAGGTAGCAGTGATGGTGATGCCGCCGGGTTGGTCAATCTGGATCGGCGCGCTGCACTCGGGACAGGCCAACGCCTCGAACGGATGGTGATCATCCTCATCCACGAACCATTTCCGCACCGCGGCCGGTTCCCAGCCCGCGCCGTATTTGGCTGACGTGTGCGCGATGACAGCCACTGCTTTCCTGCCAAGTTTGCCGTCAGACCAAAGTTCCAGGAAGCGGCGCACATCGTTCACATCACCGGGATCATCAGCGTTGCGTCCAATGCGGCTCATTTCCATCGCTTTGGCTCCGGGGATGGTCTCCTCGATCTCGCGAATCCATTTGGGGACGAGATGTGGAGGGCAAAGCACGATGGCAGGGTAGGCATCCAGCAATTCCAACACACCTGCGCCGATAACGGTTTTGCCCACGCCCATCTCGCCTTGCACATTTCCAACACGGTGCTTCCTGATCGCCCGGGCAACCCCGGCGGCGATATGACGTTGGGTCGGAAGCAATCCCGGCTTCTCCTGTCCCGGCAAGGGTTTGCGCTTTGTGCCAAGTGTGTCGAGGATCGCCGTTTCCTCCGGGGCTGGATCGAAGTTGTACAACGGCCGGTATGTGGACAGGATGTGCGCGCCGATCTGGTCGCCGTAGCGGTGCATGAACTTGGAGAGCGGCTCGACCTGGTCAATGATCTCGATCCCGCTCTGACGCAGGATCGCCACGGTCGAAACGAAGCGGTCGCGGAAGACCTCGGCAGTGGTCTTGCCGTCCTTGCCGACTTTCTCCTCCACCTTCTCCGTGACCTTCACCACGCGACCCTTCACTAACATGGGCTTGCCATCCTCATCGTTCAGACGCAGAGTGCCCATCATTCCGGAAGCCATCAGCATGGCGATGTGTCCTTTCTTCAAGGGCATGACTGGCTGCTTGAATTCTCCCAGAGCGCGCGATGGATTGATCAGATCCAGCCATTCCTTGGAAGTCATCACCCCGCGTTTCTGGGTGGCATCCACGACCTCCTCCGGTTGCCAGTCCAGGCGGGTGAATCGTACTGGCTGTCCGCTCGCGCCTTTGTCCGAGGCCAGCAGGAGGGGATACATAGGTTGAGAGACTGTCTCCAACATCGGCGGTTCCACCTCCGCCCAAGCCTGTACCTGCCAGGTTTCCTCCGCAGAGGGCGACTTGAATTTCTGCCGCTTCAAGCCCAATATGATGACCTGATTGAACTCCGTCTCCGGGTAGCGATAGACCGTGAGTTGTTCGTAATATCCAGCCAGATGAGACGCCACATCCAGATCGCGCAACAGCGCATGCGGCACGATGTACACCAGAGCGCCACCGCGCACCAACTTGGGCGTGGTGGATTTCAGGAACTCCAACTCCAGCCGTTTCTGGTCGCCCAGGCGGTCATGGCTGTATGGCGGGTTGAGGAACAACAGGGTGATGGACTCGGTGGTGAGATGGCAGGAACTCCAGGGGGCATTGAACAGACGATCCATCTTTTCCGCGGCAAATGTAGCGCGAACCGGCGACAACTCCACACCCCAACTCTGGCAGTTCAAAGCCTTGGCAAGGATGGATGCAGCGGTTCCTTCACCAGCGCAAGGGTCGAGCAGGCGACCCGTCTCTGCAGGTTTGAAGTAAGTTGTCAGCAATTCAGCGACGTGGGTTGACGTTTCGTAGAAACCCATTTTCTCAATTGCGGGTGGACGCATATTCATCTCCTTTTTTGAAATCAAAATCCCCCGCACCAAAGGGTACGGGGGACTGGGTGGAATGGATTTTGCTTATCGAACCTTGCACACCAGCCGGCTGGCGATGTTCACAAACCCCAGTGCATCACAACGGTCCAGGCGAACGAACTCGGGAATGCCGCGCGTCCAGTCCGCCTCCGAGTGGCGGAACTGGATCACCAATCCGCGCGCCTGCTCTCCCAGAACCAGACTCCAGGAGCGCCAGGCCTCCGCGCGCGTATCGCAAACCGCGAACGCGAGACGTTCCAGCGCCGCGGAGGCCAGCGCAGGCTTGCGGGCGGAAGACTTTGCCTTGATCTCCAGAAACCGGAGCAGTTCCTGCCAATCCGGCTTGCGCAATTGCGCCAGCCAGTAGGCAGGATGGGAATCCGAGACCTGCCAATAGCGTGGATCGAAGATCTCTTTTGGTTGCACAGTTTGAAACATGTCTGCCTCCTAGATTTTCAAAACTTCCTGCTCAAGCAAATTCTGCACCAGCGCCTGCCAGTTTTTAGTCAGGTCGATGCGCACGCCGCCGCGGCAATCCCCGCCGGTTTCCAGACGCTGAAGGAATTCTGCATCCAGCGCGTACTCCCAAAGCGTCTTCGCCCAGGTATCGGGGATGGGGAAGGCCAGCGTTTCCTGTAGACGCTTCAAGGTCAGGGTTTGCAGTTTCGTTTCTACTTCGCCATCCTCGAAAACCAAAGCATAGGTCGCGTCGTCCTTGGCTTCCCACTTGCCTGGCAGCACCTTGCGGCAGATCAACCCAGCGTGCAGAATATTGAAATCCGCCAGCGGCTGAGTCACCATTTTGACTTCCCCGTCTGCGAGGACAGATGCGCCGCGCAGGGAACAACTGCCGCGCCCGCGGATCAACGAGGCCCACAGACTCTCCACGCTGGTCTTGTGGGCGGCAATGCCCACATAGGCCAGCGTGTGCTGGTACGGGCGATCATGCAAGACCGCGAAGCCGGTCACATCGGCGCGGGTATGGGTATTGCTCAAGGTGGGAATGCGTCCATCTTGGTAGAGGTGCCGCACCGCGCAGGGAAGCGTTACCGGTTCGAGGCGGTACACATACACTCCGGCGCGGGCTCGAACCAGTTCCTGATTTACATCCCGCAATAACTCATGCGCGCTCTGGCTGACGTTCAATCCGGTGAAGGTGATCTCGATGTCGTTGATCTGGATCTTCACCGTGCGGGCGTTCATATCCACGACAGCAGTTGCGGCAAGCCAATCTTTGTTCTCTTTCAAGGCGGGCGGCAACTCCGCGCCTGGCGCAGGCGTGAACCACAACGCGCCGTGGAAGGGAGCGTCCCGCGCGGGCTCGAAGGTTCCGTAGGGCGCACGATAGAGTTGGGCGCGCACGTATTCCACCTCGGGCAGGTCGTTCAGATTTGGCAGCCAGAATTGTTCATAACTGGAAACCAGGATCTTGTCGCGCTGGCGGGCGGTTTGTTGAGCCTCGTTCAACTCATCGATGCGTTCTTTGATGTATTCGTCTTCGTAGATTTCTGTCCATGCATACATGGGTTACTCCTTTACAGGTTCTGGTGAGAGAAGGTCAGGGCGTCGGTCTCCCCAACCAGCGAGTAGTGGATGGCATATTTTTGGCGCAGGCGGTTGCGCGCCCCGCGCTCGAAGCGGAAGAGTTGTTCGCCTTCATACAGGTAGGTCTGCGGCGCGCGGCGGAAGATCGTCCAGCCGATGGCGTGCGGCGCGCCGGGGTAACTGCGTTCGATTCGCAGGGTTTTGGGATGGGCGCGCAGGACGAGGACCTGTTCCAGGTTCAGGAACTTGACGTCGCCGGTGAGTCTGGCCTGGAAGGGCAGGACCACCAGTTCAGGATTGGATCGGTTGCTATCCATTTTGGACTCTCCGTTTCAACTCATGCTTTTGTTTTTCCATCTGCTGTTTGAGATCTGCGCGCACGTTCATTTCATCCCAGCCTGCGCGTTGGGCTTCTGCCAGTTCGGTCAGGAAGGCCGCGATGTCACGCCGTTGGCCGCGCTCCTTCCAACATTCGGGATCAAAAAGCGGATCGGTAGTAGCCTCCACAAAGTTGAATTCGTGCCAGGGGTGATCCTCCTCATTCAGAGCGTCGAAGAAGAATTCCTCCAGGCAAATTTGGCGGGCAATGAAGAACTCGCCGTCCCGCAGATTGGCGCGGATTCGTTCCTCGATCTCTTTCAGAGGTAAGCCGGTCTGGTTGGAGAAGATCGCCTCGCCGTGTTGTTTGTAGTTAGAGGCGTCGCGGTACAGATAGCGAAAGCGGATGTTGCGGGGTGAAAGTAGATTGTTATTGGTTTGAGGGTGGTCCATTTTTCCTCGTGATAAGAATCGGACAGCCCGACAGGCATCCTGCCGGGCTGCGCGGATAGAGGGGCGGATCAGGAGGCAACGCCGGAGGCAGTCGCCCGCTTTTCCCAGCCCTGCGCTTGGATGTTACGCGCCCACATGTTCAGGAAGGAGGACACCTCGCGATGGAAACGCGTGTCCACCAGTGTCTGACCATCGCGCTGGATGAATTTCTCGCGGCGGTACCCGATGGCCTGCGTGATGGCGGTGGGCGTCCAGGTCGGGTAGTGCAGTTCGGCCTCCGGGTCCGGGACGAGATCGCCGTTCTGCTCGAAGTAATGCGCGACGCTGATCAATTCGCCGTGGCGTTCGATCACCAGGCACTGGTAGCCGGGCATGTCGAAGCGCACGTGAAAGTCGTGTTGGGAATGAAACTCCTCTAGCAGGTTGTGGGCGGACAGGAGTCTCTCGATCGTGGTTTGAAACAGGGTGGTCATGGGATGCTCCTTGAAAAGAAACGGAGAGCGCTGGTTGCGCCCTCCGCGGTGATGTGATTATTCGTCCCAACCGCTGATGCGGTCTTCAAAGCCAGCCTCCAGCCAGTCGTCATCGTGCAGGCGGGAGGCGTTCTCATATTGCTCCACGAGCGAACCTTCATCGGGCTCCGTGTCCCGCTCGTAGAAGGCTTGCTCCGGGCGCAGGATCACGTCCACAGGAAAATCACCCGCGTTCCCAATCTCCAGCGTACACGTCAACTCGTAGCCGGGACGGCAGAATTCCTGCGGGTCGAGATCGGGCGAGAGGATCACCACGTACTCGCCCAGATCGGAGACGTAATGCGCCAGAAGATGGGACCCGCCATCGGGAAGTTGCGCGGGTTCGTAATCGAAGGGCGGAAGCGGAACGCCCGCCTCGGCAAACAGCCGGGCTACTTTTTCCTTCAGCCAGGCGATGTCGGCCTCACGGTTGAGGATCGTGGAACGATGAAAATCTTCGGGAATCTCGGCCAGATCGCAGAATTCATCCGGCTTCTGTTCCGCCAGGGCATAGGCGGTGGTCTCGATGGAGAGCGCGACAATCTCTTCTTCGTCCCATTTCCAATGCACACTGCCCACGTATTCACAGGGCTTGGAAAAAGCCCCGGTGTTCATGGCGATTCCGTGCCAATCGGAGGGATGATCCCAGGGAGTACACCACACCTGGAAACCGCCGCTCCCGGCTTCGAAGAGGGCGTTCAGATCGGGATTGCTGGCGATATCGAGTTGGCGCGCCAGGTCGAGTATGGGTTGCATGCGTTGATGTTCGGTTTGGTACGACATGAGTTGTTCTCCTTTTTGGGTTATCCGCCGCGCGGACCGGAATACACATCCTGGTGGTGAAACTCTTCGCGTCCCGCGGACCAGCGCGCCTGTCCGCAGAATCCGATCCCGCCTTCGTAGTAGGCGAGTTGGAAGTTGTGATCGGGGAACATGGAGGCGAGTTTTTCGATCACGGGGATGGGCGGGCTCCAGGCGGTGTCGAATTCGAGGAAGGCTTCCTGCGGAGTCTCATTTGGGAGGGGACTGCCGCATTGCTGGCAGAGAAGGACCTTGAGGCCCGCCGTGTGATTCACGGTCTGGCAGTACGCACACTTAATCTGCTCGCGCGTCGTTCCATTCCGCAGGGTGAGAGATACATGAGCAGGTTGCCACTTCGATCCCCAAAATTCGCAACACCATTCGTAACCGCCGGAGTTAAAGCCGTCCTTGATCCAGGGCGCGCCGGGTTCGGCGTCATATTCCGCGGCCAGCGCTTCGAGTTGGCTTTGCCGGTTCGGATCGTTCTTGTCGATGGCGCGCAGTTTTTCCTGGTATTCGTGCGCGCGCTGATCCAACTCCCTGTATTCCCTGGGATAGGGGATGATTTTGTCAAAGTCCAGGAGGCGCGCGTCTTCATCGTCGTGCGCCTCCGAACGGATGGCGTTCAACACCTTCTGCACGTCGGGACCGGAGATGGTCAGTTCGTTTTCACACCAATTGGGCATGGGATGGCTCCTTGGGTTGGGATGGAAATGGGGATGGATTGATCTGGATGGGTTTCGAGTTGATCGAGGGCCTCGCACTCGCGTGCGACGGCGAGTTCCTCGCGGGTCATGGCCTCCTCCACGATGGCCTGTTCCATGCGTGGGTCGAGACGCGCCAAACGTTCCACATCTTCGGCAGTGCACAGACGCGGATCGCCTTGCCCATAGCGGGCGTAGTAACTGGCCCCGACCCTGCTTTTGAATGGACCGATCACAGCGGCAAAGCGCTGACCATGTGATTCTTTTGTGGGTGGTTGGGCGGAGTGGAACAGGATCAAGTCGCCCTGCGCGCGGTGGCCTAGGTAGTACGCCATGTCGCCTCCTGAAAGTCTGCGAGCAAACCGAGTCGGATGCCTTCCCCGCTCGCCTCACACCGCAGACGCAGGGGGATGTCGGTGATCTCCTCCGTTCGCCAATGTTTGCGTGGAAAGGCGAAGGTGAAGTCGGCGGACGGTCTGTGATCGAGCGAGAGTTCGAAGCGCGCCAGCCACAGGGCGTCGTACACGCGTTGGTCGTAGTCGCCATCCTCCTCGGTGGAAAGAGGCGTGAGCGCGTCGTGCAACGAGAGACTCACTTCGGCGCTGGCGTCCGCCTCCAACCACAGCGGAGGCGGGGGCGGATGTCCTGTAACAGGTTTGGTTTGAAAGGCAAAGGACAACTGCATTCGCGCCTCCTAACTGAACCCGAGGCCGCGCTCCTTGAGCGAGACCCAGCGACCGTGCCCGATCACCAGATGGTCCAGGATGTCGATATCGAGCAGCTTGCCCGCCTGGACGATGGCGCGCGTCACGCCTACATCATCGGGACTGGGAGTCGGATGTGGAGTAGGGGCAGGGACGCCATTCACAGATTGCTCCGTGTGGTTTTCCCCACCCCTCTCCCCAAACCGGACATGAGACTTTCGCCTCATCCGGCTTTCCATTGAATTGCTAACTCTGGCGATAGCCATGTTCAGCCTTG